>CAYVFC010000018.1:0-84914 GCA_964450715.1 uncultured Sandaracinaceae bacterium
GCGCTCCGCCGACGCGCCCGGTCTCGTATCGTTTATTTTGCGGTGCCTCCTTAGGTCACCGCGGTCGCCGAGATTTCTCGCTTTGCTCGAAATGACAGGGAACGGTCGAAATGACAACAGTGGGGTGACGGCGAGGAGGTCGTCACCCGCGTACGATCCAGGCGCGGGGGCGCCCGGGGCACGGCTCCAGCAGCTCGTTTCCGCCGGTCTTATCCGGATCGAAGGGGCTGGTTCGGCAACCCAGCGCCTCCAGTACCATGGCCAGGTCTGCCGCGTTGTTCTCCGTACCCGTGTCGTCGAGACAGATGACGTCGAGCCCTAGTCCCGCGCTTGCCGCGGGCTGTAGCTCCCGCAGGTGGCGGATGAGCGCATCCCGGTCGCAGATCAACACTACGCGTTTGCCGGGGTCGGCCAGGGCCGCTCCGATGGCAAAGGGCAGGCCCGCCCCGGCGAAGTCTCCCTCGTCCATCAGAAAGGGAGCGCGGCAAGCGCTCTTGCGCAGGACCGCGGCCGCCGACCGGCAGGAGCGCTCTCCGTCCGCTATCATCAGGTGCCTGGCGGTCACCGACGAGGAAAGCGCCTCGACCGCCCCTGCCAGCGGGCCTAGATCGCGGCAGGCCTCGTCCGCTATCCGGTCGCCGGCGGTCGCAACCGCCTCGATCCAGTCGTCGAGGTCCGGTTTGGTCCGCTCCTTCTCCCGCGCGAAGTGGGTGAGAGCTGCCAGCGGATCGGCATAGACCGGGTACAAACCGTCAATCCCTGCCAGCAATGCCCCGGGCTCGACCTCGACCTGGACCAGGTTGCGCTCTGCGTGCTTCTCCGAAAGGGAGCCGAGCAGGGAGCGGGAATAGCGATCGATGCCGATAATCAGCAAGAGGTCGGCCTGCTTCAGCAGCTCCATCCCCGGCTCGCAACCGGCGAACAGGGAAAGACTTCCGGCGTGGCCCGGGCTGCGGCCGTCGAGCGCCCCGCTGCTGCAGGTGGTGGTGAGCACGGGCAGTCCGAGCCGGTCGAGCAACTGTCGGACCCCCGGGTATCGCCCGGCGCGTCCGAAGCCCTGGCCCAGCAGCAGCAGCGGCCGCTTCGCCCGGCAGATGGCGGCGGCGGCCGCGCGCAGCTGCTGTTCGTCCCCGGCCACGCCGCCCGTGTAGCGGGTCCGGGGCGGGGGCGGAAGCAGGCGCTCCAGTTTGCTCTCGCTCAGCGCCTCGCTTTTAAAAAGGATATCCACCGGGACGTCGAGGTGAACCGGCCCGGGGATGCCGGTGAGCGCCTCGCGAAAGCCGCGGTCGATCATGGCCGGCAGCCGCTTGAAGTGGTAGACGATGGTGTTCCACTTGGTGATGGGGTAAAAGAGCTCGTCCTGGTTGCAGGATTGCAGACTCTCCTGGTGGGGCTTGGTCTTGTAGCTCTGTACCTGCGGGGCGATGGATACGACCGGTAAGTAATCGAGCCAGGCCTTGAGCAGTCCGGCTACCTCGTAGACCACGCCCGCGCCTACCGTGGTCATGCAGACCGAGGGCACGCCGCAGGCAGCGGTGTAACCGGCCGCCATGATGGGCGCGGCCGTCTCGTTGCGCGGCACGAACAGATCGAGGTCGGGCGCGCCGCCGATGGCGTCGTAGAGCGTGCCCATCTGCCCGCCCACGATGGAGAAGATCTGCCGGACGCCCTGGCGCCGCAGGCACTCGATGACCAGTTCGCCGCCATTTAGCGCCTTCATCCTCGCCCCCTTCCGCCGGCCAGCGGATTGATCCGTAAAAGCGCCTTGGCGATATAAGTCATCATGTAAACGGAGCGGTGTACGCCCTGGTCGCGCATCATCCACAGGCTCTTCATGAGCTTCTTGGGATCCAAATCTTTCAATGAGCCCTCGAACTCGACCAGGGTGAAGCTGAGCAGGCAGTCGGGCAGGTTCCGCTTGTCGGTCACGCAGTCGAGCAGCGCCGGCTTTCCGCTGGCCACCGCTTCGTCGTAGGCCGGCAAAATATCCTCGACCCGGGTCACCCGGCGCGACCAGAAGCCGAACCCGGCGGCCATGCGGGCGTAGTCCAGGTCCGGAAGGTCCGTGCCCACGTAACGACGGGCGAACAGCGACTGCTGCATGGCGCGGATCATGTTCCAGGCCGAGTCGTTGTTGACGATGATCACGATGGGCAGGTTCATCCTGCGGATGGTCTCCAGTTCCTGCAGGTTGTACATGAACGAGCCGTCGCCGGTCACCAGGATCACCCGCTTGTCCGGCGAGGCCAGCTTGACCCCGATGGCGTAGGCGATGCCCGCGCCCAGCGCGGCCATACCGAAGGGGAAGAAGATCTGGTAGGGCTTGGTGAGCGGTGCGTACATACCCGCGTACAGCGGCGTGTTGCCGCCGTCGATCACCACCAGCGGGTCCTCGCGCTCGGCCAGGGTGCCGAGCTCCATGGCCAGCCGCCCCTGGTGGATGGCCCCGTCCTGGTGCCGGGCGTCCCAGGCGAGCCGCTTGATGCGGCCTCGTTTCAGCGCGGTCAGGCGTTCGCGCCAGGGTTCCCATTCCGGTTTGTCGGTGAATCCGCGCCCGGAAAGCTCGGCGTCGACCTGCCCCAAAACGGTCCTGGCGTCGCCCAGGATATACTCCTCGGCCGGAACGTTGAGCCCCATCTGGTAGGGCGACATGTCGATCTGGATGAACTTGATCTTTCCGGACCAGAGCGGAGGCTTGCCGAAACCCTCCAGCCCGCCGAAGGCCACGCCGACCGCGATCACCACGTCGGCCTCCTGGATGGCCACGTGAAAGGTCTCTCCCGCCGTGTAGCTGGGCCCGCCCAGGCAGAGCTCGTGCTCGAGCGGGACCGTTCCCACCCCGCTCATGGTGGTGGCGGCCGGGATCCGCCAGCGCTCCATGAAGGCGAGCGCCTGCGCGTGCGCGCCCGAGGCGTTGACCCCGCCGCCGAAAAAGAGCAGCGGCCGCTTCGCCCCTTCGATCAGCTCCGCGGCCCGCCGCACCGCCGCCTGCTCCCCGGCGATGCGCGGGGGCTCGATCGGTTTCTGTTGCACCGAGCCGGCCTCGGGGAAGGAGAGCTTATCCGCGTCGGCCGTCTGCTTCAGCAGCCCGGCCGGGATCTCCAGGTGGACCGGGCCCATCTTGTCGCCGCTGCACCTGTTCATCGCCTCCCCGAGCAGGCGCGGGATCTCTTCTACTTTTTCTATCCTCTGCCGCCAGTGGGTCACCGGGCCGAAAACGCCGTTCTGGTCGAAGCGCTCGCGTTCCACCCCCTTGTTGAAGTCCGGGGGATCGTCCGCGCAGAGCGAGATGGAGAGCAGGGGGATCTTGTCCGCCCAGGCATTGGTGACCGCGCTGACCTGGCAGAGCGCCGCCCCCCGGTCCTCGGTGATCACCACCGAGCACTTGCGGCTGCGCCGCGTATAGCCGTCGGCCATGGCCCCGGCCGCGGTCTCGTTGTTGGCGCGGACGACGTCGATGACCTCTTCCCGCTCGATGGCCTCGACCAGCGAGGCGACCCTTCCCGCCGGTACGGTGAAGAGCCGTCCCAGCCCCTGGGCCGCCAGGCTCTTGGCCAGGACCTGTTCTCCGGTTATTTCTTTCATAAGCTACTTTTTCACGCCCAGAGACTCTACCCGTATACCCTCCATGGCGACCACCAGGGTATAGGCGTCGTTCTCGCCGTCGCCGTCCGTGTCTACGTCGGGCTGGGTGGGCCGGATAACTTCGAAGGGATAGGCGCAGTTGTTGCAGTCGAGCTGCAGCGCCGGGCTCACGCAGAGCGTGCAGCCCTCTGTGAATAGCGAGAGCAAGGCGTCACAGTCCACGCCCGGCACGTCGCCCTCCTCGCACACGTCGAAGCTGCCGCCCGCGGCCTTGCAGCAGGTGCCGCCGCCCTCGCCGGCGGTTACCGGCGCGGTGGCCATGTTGGTCACGTCCATGGCGGCGCAGACGATGCCCTTGGGATGGTAGACCTCGTCGGGCTCGTCGTTGACCCCGTACTCCTCGGGCAGCTTCACCCAGTCCGCCATCTCGCCCGGCGGCGTGCTTACCTTATCGGTATCCACGGTAATCATCATCATGAAATCCTTGAGGGTGCCGACTCGCGCATCGGCGCTCCCCTCGGGCGCCGCCAGGTCGGTGGGGAACTTGGTCTTGATGATGCCCGGCCGCTGGATCATCTCGGTGCTCTCCAGGGGCTGGTTGTTCTCGCCGATGTTGCTGCCGGTGATGTAGAAACCGGTGTCCACGGGCATGGGGTCACAGGACGCGCCCTGTTCCGGCTCGCCCTCGTAGGCCGTCAGCTCGACCTCGTCGTCGCTGCGGGTGAAGGAGATATCGTCCAGCTTGCGTATCTGCAATATCTGGTTGGCGGAGCAGTTGTCGAAGGCCGCGTTCATACCCGTGTTGATGATGTCGTTCAGCACGTCGATCTCGAGGCCGCCCAGCAGACCGATGCTGATCCGGCCGGGGAAGGCGGTGCCGAACTGGTTCTCTTCCGGGTAGACGCACCACTCGGGCGCTGGACCGGTCACCACGTCCATGCGGGTGAAGCGGAAGAGGATCTCCGCCTGGCAGTTCTCGTCGCAGCCGTCCAAGTTGACCTCGTTGTTATCGTCGCACTGCTCGTCCCCCTCGATCTTGCCGTTGCCGCAGACCACGACCTTGCAGTCCGAGGAGCAGCCCGAGCCCGGCTTGCCATTGTCCGCGCCCTCGTCGCACTCCTCGTCGCCCCCCCTGGTACCGTCACCGCAGTCGGTAGGCACGCATACCTCGTTGAAGCACCAGCCCGTATCGCCGCCCTTCATGGTGCAGGGGGTTTCGTCGGGCAGGGGATCGCCTCCGCAGGTGTGGGTGGTGGTGTTGCAGACGGTGGCTCCCGAGCAGGGCTCGCTCGCCTCGCAGTCGTCGTTCGTGGTGCAGGTGAACTTGCATTCGCTCGTGCAGCCATCGTCGTCCACAGCGTTGCCGTCGTCGCACTGCTCGCCCAGGTCCTCGGTGGTAACCGTGTCCCCGCACACGTCGTCGCGGCAGAGCCCGAAGAAGCAGGTCTTTCGCGCCGCGCACTTGGTGCCGTCCTCGACGAACTCGCCGAGCTCGCAGGTGTTGTCGGCTTTACAGGTCTCCTCTCCGTTGCAGGGATTGCCGTCGTCGCAGTCCGCGTTGTCCTCGCAGGTGAGCTCGCAGAGCGAGTCGCACCCGTCATCGTCGAAGAAGTTGCCGTCGTCGCAGATCTCGTTCAAGTCATCCTGTACGATTCCGTCTCCGCAATACTCCTCGCGCTGGTCCGTGTCCGCGCCCGCGTCGGTTTCGTCTGAACCCTCGTCTCCCGCGTCCGGATCATCCGAGCCGCCGCCGCTCGCCGCGCCCGCATCTGGACTATTGCCGCCGCTCGCATCGTCGTCGTCGTCCACGCAACCGACCGAGAATCCCGCCGTGATCAGGGCCAGAGAGAGACCCAGAGAGATGACCGCTAAACGTGCGCGCATGATGACCCTTTCTCGGAAATAAACGCTTGTTACGGCGTTAGGTCGTCCGTAACTAGAGCCGGTCTCATAAACCCTTTCGGTCGGATCTCGGAGCGCGACGGCCCCCGGATGCTAGGCGCGACGACGAGGAATGGCACCGCTATTTCGAGGAGAAGCAACGACGCAAATGGGGCCGTCCCGCCCGAGAGGCGGCTGAAAGGGTTTATGAGACCGGCTCTAGTCGAAATTTCGGCTTCTGGCAAACCCGCGATTACTCGATGCCCACGCACACGTTCGGGCATTCCAGGTGCGAGACGACGCCCGCGGGCGCCGTGTCCGCGCTCCCGGGCAGGACGAAGGCCACGCGGTTCTCGCCGGCCTGCTCGCACTCGTAGTCCAGGGCCGCCGAGAAGTCATCCCAGTACCATCCGAAGCCCTGGGCCACGGAAAAGGTATCGGCGTCCACCGCCAGCTGGTCGACCACGCACATGGTGTCGCCGTCCTCGGAGACAGGGTGCTTCGGATGCGGGGTGAGGTAGTCGGCGTCGCACTCCTCGCCCCCCGGCATCTCCCAGACCAGCTCGCACTCCACCAGACCCTGCTCGGTACGCTCGAGCTGCTGTTGCAGACAGATGCTGCCCAGCTCGCCCGAGATGGCCTGGATGATGGCGTCCACCGCCGGGGCGAAGTCGTCCTGGCAGATGGATTGCACCACGCCCCGCCTGCCGAAGGCCCGGGCTACCTCGATCATACGCCGCGCGGGAAAGGCCATGGTTTCGTAGACGAGGCCGCAGATGGCCCCTCTAGACCGAGAAATTATGGCGTTTTCAACCCGATCGGTGCTCTAGACTTTCCGGGGCGGGAACAAGGGGAGGGGGGCGTACATCCCGCGTCACAGCGGTGTGGCCCGGAAGGCACACCATACGGATCAGAGAGGCGCCGTTTCCACGATCCATACCTCCTCCGAACCGGCACGTCTGTTGTAGTTCGTTTCTTCAAACGACCGCACCGATGCCATCTCCACCGAGCGCTTTCACCGGCTGTTGGAAGAGGCGCAGGAGCTCGGCATCAACTTCGTGGTCATCACCGGCGGCGAGCCCTACGTCCGCAGGGATCTGCTGGAGATCTTTTCCGCTCACCGCTCGATGTACTTCCTGACCTATACCAACGGGACGCTCATCGCCGAACGGCCACGGAGGTCCTGTTTTTCGGCCTCTCATGTCCTTTGTCTAGGACATACGGTCGACTACGTACTAAGTCGTCGGGATGAAGGCCTCGCGGAGGAGCTTCGCGATGGCAAAACGGTATCTGATTCTACTGGCCGTTCTGGCGAGCCTGCACGGATGCGCGCAGGATACGGGCGACGAGAGCGAGGATACGGGCGAGGAAGCCCTGTCCGAAACGGAAGCGCCGGAAGAAGACTCAGGCTCGGGGCCGCCGCTCTTCAGCGACGCGGAGCTACAGGCTCAGGGGTGCGACCTCGATCGACCGGCCGACGCCTACGCGGCAGGCGCCTCGTCGAGCCGGACGCTCGATCGGCCGAACGGGCAGGGGGATGCTCCGGTTCCCTGCCTGTCGCTGACCGGCTACGGAACGGCCAGCACCACCATCGGGATATCCGGCGACGGCGAAACCATCTTCTTCGCGCAGGCCTTTTCCCCCGAGGGGTACGGGATCGTCCGTTCGCGGGACCGGGGAGAGAGCTGGCAATTCCTGCTGCCGACCTACAGCGACGGTAGCACGCCTCGCAGGATGCAGTCGGTCCTGCACCTGGACCCCGATACGGACCGCGTGTTCTTTACCAGCAGCCGGCTGATCATGAATCCGGACATCGCGCAGATGACCCTGGACGGAGGGTACGAGATGGCCTGGAGCGCCGACCAGGGAGAGAGCTGGAGCCACGTCGCCATAGAGAACGACACCCACGACTGGCCCAAGATCCTGAGCGGTCCTCCGGCGAGCAGCCAGCCCATGGGCTATCCCAACGTCGTCTACTTTTCGGCGCCCTACCAGATCGCGGGTAACTGGATCATCATGGGGCCGCAGTACCAGTCGATCTACAAGTCGCTGGACGGCGGGAAGAGCTGGCAGGAGGCGGGTCGCATCCCCCTGGTCCCGGCCGAGATCGAGGGCTGCGTTCCCAACGAGTTCGTGCTGGTCGGAAACGGCGCGGTGGCCCGCGACGGCACCGTCTACCTCGGTTTCCGCAAGTGTCTGAAGCTGGCGGTGGCCGTCAGCCGCGACGAGGGGGCGACCTGGACGACGCACGACATTCCCGGGGCCGCGCTTCGGCCCTACGACCAGTCGAGCATCGCCAGCTTGCTGCAGATCGTGGGCAACGAGTCGGCCATCGTGGGCGAGCCCTTGGCCGTCGATTCCGAGGGCAACCTGTACATCGTCTGGAACGACGCCGACCGCACGCTGCGGCTAGCCGTGTCGCGAGACGGAGGGGAGAGCTGGTCCGAGCCCGTCGCCATCATGGCGCCCGGGGTCGACGCGGTTCGTTTCGCCGCCGTCGCGGTCAAGGAGCCCGGCACCATCGCCGTCGCTTATTACGGAAGCACGGACGGCGGGCTCACCTATAACGGCTACCTGGCCGAGTCCAGCGACGCGCTCGGAGCCGAGCCGACCTTCTGGTCGGCCACGGTGAACGATCCGGCCGATCCGCTCTTCAGCTACGGTTTCGAGTCGGGTTACAGCCTCTACTATTTCAATACCGGTGACGGCCACGAGTTCGTCCAGGTCAAGTACTCGCCCGACGGCGACGTCTGGGGCGCATTCGTCAGGAACATGTGCCCGGGCGGCCCGGATGCCGGCGGCTGCACCTGGGATCTCGACGCTCACGTCGGCAGCATGTTCCAGGGAGCGGTCGGCCGGCTGGCGCACCGGTAGGGGGAGTCGGTTGAAACTTACTGCGGTTGAACCGGTTGTGTAGCAAAACGACCGCTGGCCGACGGCCGGCTGGCGCTGAACCGCGCCGGGCGGGTAGCTCTACCCAGACCACGTCACCTTGCTGGATTACCATTCGGTCCCGGTCCGAGAGGCGATGGCGGCGAGCTCACGCGCCGTCTTCTTCTGCTCTTCGACCAGGCCGGGATCGGCGAACAGCGCGTTGACGCGTCGCGTGATTTCCGCATCCCGCCGGGCCGCGGCAACGCGCCGGAGAACGTCCGTTATGTACCGGCTGCGAGTCACGCCCCTTTGTTTTGCCGCTCGATCCACCTGCTCGACGACATCGACCGGGACGGATATGGCCAGTTTTTTGCTCGGCATGGGCAGCACCTCTTCGGTATTCCACTAGTAGAATACCGAAGAGGTGCTGCGCCGGTAAACCGCCCGGAATCCCTCGGTCATCTGCTCGCGCAAGCTTCCCTGCTTGGCGTCGCCCTCGGCGACCAGGACCAGGGCCTCGACCTCCAGCGCTCGCGCCAGCTGCAGGCCGGCCTCGGGCCCCAGGACGGTAATGGCGGTGGCCAGGCCGTCGAGCAGCGCGTTGCTGGCCTGGCCCTTCAGGTCCACCGTGGACACCCCCTCGATGCGGGTGGTGACCGGCCGCGCGGTGCGCGGGTCGAAGATATGGTGGTGAACCCGCCCGTCGATCACGATCGGCTGGCGGTAGCTCCCGCTGCTGGAGACCCGCAGCGCGCCGCGCACCTCCACCGTGCCCCAGACGGCCAGGTTCCGGCGCGGGTGCTGGATCCCGATGCGCCAGGGCCGGCCGTCGTTGTCCCCGAAGGCCGAGACATCGCCTCCCAGGACGACCAGGGCGCTTCTCGCCCCGCGCGCCTTCAATAGATTCCCGACCCGGTCCACCGCGTACCCCTTGGCGATGGCCCCGAGATCGAGCTGCATCCCTCCGGGTGGCAAGATGATCATGCGGTTTCCGTCCGGCGCTTTTACAGTTCGTACTCGCCCGAGGCCCACCAGCTTTCGCACCCGGTCGATCTCTTTTACGGAGGGCTCGCCATCGGTCTCGGCGGCCGCTCTCCAGAGGTCGCGTACCGGGCCGATGGTGGGATCGAAGGCACCGCCGCTCGCCTCGAACAGGGTCTTCGAGAGGTCCAGTACCCGCTCGAGGCCCGCCGATACCGCAGTCGCGCTCGGCTTTCCCCGGCTGCGCCGGGATTGGGCATTGAGCCTGCCCAGCTCCGAGGTGGGGTCGAAGGCGTTGAAAATACGGCCCACCCGCTCGAACTCGGTCCAGACGGCATCGGCCAGGGCGCGGGCCGGATCTTTTGCGTCTTTGGGGTGCTTGTCCGGCAACCGGAAGCGCACCTGGGCGGGTATCTGGCTGTAGATCGCCTGTCGAGTCTCCCACCAGCCAGAGCCGACTCGTTCTAGCTCGCCTCTGACCTCCAGCTTGGCGGGCGGCGCCTTCGCGGCTACGTCTTTTCGCTTCCCTTGCTCTATCGATTCATCCGCGCTCTTGCCCGAGCTCTCGCAACCCTCGCCGCACCCGAGGCTGCCGGGCAGAAGAGGTGCGAACAGGGCGACGAGGGCTAGCGCTCGATGATGATGGCTTTGCTGGGGCAGCGCGCTGCGACGTCCATACAGGCCCTTTCCAGCGCAGCGGGGACCTCTTCCTCGATGGCCTCCGCCTTCTTGCTCCCTTCCTGGAAGCGGAAGAGCTCGGGGCACTCCTTGACGCATATACCGGTTGTGTCGCACTTCAGCTGATCGACGCGGATCTTCATGGCGCCTCCGCCGCGGCGGGCTCGGTCGCAGCGGGTCTGTCCACGGCAGGAGCCTCGGCTGCCGTCGGCCGTTCGGCCGCGGGTGCTTTGGCGGAGGGCGGTTCGGCCGGGGGCACCTCGGCCCCGGCTTCGTCCGTCGCTGCTCCGTCGGCGGCGGGCTCCTCTGCCGCCGGGGCCTCTTCCGCCTCGGGCTCCTCCGCCACTGCCTCTTCCGCCGCGGGCTCACCCGACCCCGGCTCGGCGGGACAGGCGGCACCGGGCTTCTCGTGCGAGCGGTGGCAGCCCAGGCAGTTGCCGCGGCTGAGCTCGTCGGCCGGGTCTTCTTCCTCCAGCCGGTGACAGGTCAGACAGAGGCCGTGCATGGCCTGCTTGAATCCGGGCGCCCGGTAGCGGAACCCGGTGAGCTCGTAGTCCAGAAGCCCGGTCATGTTCTCCCGGTGACAGCCGAGGCAGGTGCCGGTGTCCTGCTTCTTGTCGCTCAGATCGAACTTGGCCAGCTTCTCGTGCGCCTCGATGTCGAAGAAGAGCGTGGGCAGCTCCATGTCCCGGTGGCAGACGCGGCAATTGGTGTACTCGCGCTCCTCGCCCAGGTCTTCTTCCTTCACCGGAACGCTCAGGTGGTGGCACTTCTGGCAGGTCGCCTCTTCGGCCACACCGTACTCGTTGCTGAAGATGCAGATGTGGTCCTGGTGGGGGAAGTCGGCGAAGTTGCCGTTGCGGTTGGCGTCGATCCGGATCGACTCGGGCGCCTGCTTGCCCTTCTGGGTTTCCTCGTAGACGGGCTGCGCGGTGGGGCGGAAGGGCCCCGTGGCCTCGCTGCGAAACGCAAAGACGCTTACAGGCATCACCACCACGGCGATCAACAGCACCCTGGCCGCGCCCGGGCCGGCGAAGACCGCTGCCACTTCCTTCTTCGTCCATGGCTTGGCGGGCGGCTCCGCGTGCGCATCGTGGCCGCCGTGCGCGTCGTGCTCCCCGTGTCCCTCGGGCTCATCCAGGATGTGGAAGCGCTCGACCAGGAAGAAGAAGACCAGACCGGCCGCGCTCAGCACCCCCAGGCCCAGCACCAGCTCGCCCGCGGTCGGGATGTAGATGGCTTCCGAGGTCCGGAAGTATCCCGTGATCCCCGTGTTGATGCGGTGCATGAGCAGGCCGAAGAAGGCGGCCGAGCAACCGACGAGGATGGCTACCAGGTTCTTTCTCAATTGCGGGACCGCGAAGAGGCAGACGGGGATGATGGCTTGCAGGCCGAGCTCTACCCAGAACACGTAGCTCTCCCAGGTCATCTCCGGACCCAGGGCATAGGCCCACTTGCCGTGCAGGGTGAAATCCGCGACCTTGACCGCCAAGTACAGCCCGAGGATGATCCCGGACCATTTGACCAGCCGCGACAATATCTCGAGGTCGTTCTTGCGCCCGTAGAGCCAGTTGGTGGTGATCAGCAGCAGGGTGATGGCGCTCAGCCCGGCTCCCATGGCCGAGATGAAGAACTCCGGCGGCAGCCACATGGTGTGCCAGAGAGGATGAAGCCGCGTCGGCGAGGCCAGGAAAAGCGAGCCCAGCGAGCTGTGGTGCATGGTGGAGAGGGTGATTCCCAGCACCACTGCCGGCAGCATGTACTCGTGCATGAAATGGGTCACCTTGGCCGAGAAGCGTTCGGTGATGATGGGGACGAGCTCCAGCGCGGTCACCCCCCAGTAGACCGATACGCACCAGAAGACCTCGAAGAGGAAGGAGTGGGGGTTCCAGAAGAAGAAGGGGTGCCAGCCGCGCCACGGCAGGCCGATGTCGAAGACCAGCGCGGTCAAGCTGGAGCCGTAGCCCAGGAAGCCGACCGCGACCGAGAGCCGCGCCACGTGGCGGTACTGGTTGACCTGGAAGATGTAAATGATGGAGGCGACCACGAAGCCGCTGGTGGCCAGCGCCGCGCCGGCCACCATGTTGAAGATCTTCCAGAAGCCCCAGGGCAGCGAATCCATCATGTTGGTCGCCGCGGCCAGCCCGAAGGCGAACCTGCCGACCGCCACCACCAGGGCGGCAAAGGCCAGGGCCCAGAACAGCTCCTTGATCCGTTTGAGGACGAAGTTGTCGGAGGTCTGCATCACTTACCCTCCTTCTTGTCGTCGGTATGCGGTCCGGCAGAGCTGTCCGTGCCCGCTTTCTTCGCCGCTTCCTGCTCGGCGCGTTCGCGCATCAGCTTCGAGCGCCGCCGCAGGAACCAGATGCCGGTGAGCCCGGTCGAGACGGTGACGAACTGGAAAGGGGTCACCAGCACCCAGCCGTGGAGCAGGTTGGGAATGGAATCGTTGGCCAGGCTGGCGACCGCGCGCTTCTTGAGCTCCTGTTCGGTCGGGATCCGCAACACCTCTCCCAGGGGGACGTCCGAGATGTACATCACCGAGGTGCCGCCGAAGATATGCTCGCCGTAGACGCGATTCACGTACAGGTCGGGCTTCTCCGCGATGCGTCGCTTGGCTTCAGCGATAAGCTCCTCGCGCGGGCCGAAGATGGTGGCCCCGGTCGGGCAGGCATTCACGCAGGCCGGCTCTCCGCCGGGCACGCGGCACCGCTCGTCCATCTTGCACTTACGCACGTAGGGGACGGGCTGGTCGTACTCGTAGCGCGGGATCATGAAGGGGCAGGCGATCATGCAGTAGCGGCAGCCGATACACAGGTCGGCGTCGTAGTGGACCGCGCCGTCCGGACGCTTGCTAAAGGCCCCGACCAGGCAGGCCGCCGCGCAGGAGGGTTCCTGGCAGTGCATGCACTGCCGGCGCACGCTGCGCCGGGTTCCCGCTTGCTTGCCGGAAATCGATACGATGGAGGTGAAGCGCTGCGCCGAAAGTCCGTCGTCCGCCTTGTAATGGGCGGGGAACTCCTCGGCCAGCTTGTTCTTGCGCGTGCACGCCTGCACGCACCGCTCGCAGCCGATGCACTTGGTCACATCCGTGAGGATGCCCTTCTGGATCTTATCGTTGGCGTGTCCCGCGCTGCTCATGGCACTACCTTCTCCGCTTCCAGTGGCTCGAGTCGGAAGAAGGCGGGCCAGGTCGAGGGCTCGTTCCCGAGCTCGACGTGACACCGCACGCAGAGCTTTTCGTAAACCTCGCCGATGCTACCGGCCCTGGTCCCGGCCGCCGCGCCGTCGGGGTTGGCCCCCTCCGGACCGTGGCAGCTCCGACAGCCCTGCACGGCGCGCTCCTGCTCGGACCACTCGGCGTCGACGCGCCGGGCGGTCACGTAAACGCCGTTCTCCTGCAGCGCGTTGTGGTGGCATTCGACGCAGGAGAGCGACGCACCGATAGCGTGGAACCTGTGATCCCACCAGAAGGTTCCCTTTTCGCCGTCGAATCTGTATAGCGACAGGTCCGGCTTCGCCGTGGCCATCAGCGGCCACTCGGCCAGGCCGATCTTCTCTTCCCGGTGGCAGCCCAGGCAGCTCTTGGTCAGAGCCTCCCCGAGCGACGGGTTCTCGAACTTCTCCGCGTCGTGACAGCTCCGGCAAGCCATGTGCGGGGCGTCCGGGGCGTCGGTGTGGTGGCACTTGTCGCAGGTCACACCGCCGAACTCGCCGTGTTTCCTGTGATCCCAAAGCACGTTGCCCACGCCGGGCACCTCGAGCCACGACGGATCCGGCGCGTGGCAATCGCTACAGTGGATGGGCATCGCGGCTTCCAGCTCGGAATAGGACGCGTTGTGGCATTCGCGGCAACGCTCGTGGACTGCCTGCTCCAGGGTGGGCCGCGCGGCTTGCGAGTCGGCCGCTCCCCCGCCCGCCTTCGCATCGACCCGCCACCCCTGATGACAGTGCTGACAGGAACGCCGGTCGTCCTCGGGGTTGAAATCCGAGTGGCAGGTCTGGCACTGGCCGTGCTCGATCGCGACGCTGCCTTGCCCGGATTCCCTGAACTTCTCATGATCCGCGATGCCCGTGGCCGCTTTCAATCCCATGGCCGCCGCCGGCTTGTGGCAGGCTCCGCAGGGGCGGTAGTCGCCGTCGGTCTCGGCCTGCTCGTCATAGTGGTGGCAGTGCAGGCAGTTGTCTTCCAGGCCGGGCCGATCGTTCATGTCGATCTTGCGGGCGTGGGTGCGGTGATCCCAGGCGACCATGCCCTGGGACCCGGAGAACCGCTGCTCGTGGCAATCGCGGCAGACGGTCGGGCCCTGCTTCATCGCCTGGTGGCAACCGGTGCACTTGCCGTGAAACGCCGTCAAGGAGGGCGGTCCGTTCTCGCCCTCGTACTTGACCTTTTCCGGCTCCCGTCCGGCGAAAAAGTCGGCCATCAACAGCGCCTCTTGGTTATCGCCCGGCCGGTGGCAGTCGCGGCACGGTTTCGGGCTCATGTTGCCCTGCTTGTCCTCGGTGTGGTGGCAGACCGTGCAGGTGGCGATCTCCTTCATCCGGGCATGCTGCTCGTGATTCCAGACCACGTCTCCGAAGCGATTGACCAGGCGCTGGTCGGGCTCTTTCTCGGGGCGCATGAATGCACCCAGCAGCCCCGCCGCGACCAGAATCGACGCGCTGCCGACGAGTAACCCGAAATTGATCTTCCTAGCTGCCAATGCTATCCCCGTTAAAAAGGCATTCCTTCCGCTGTAAACGCCATGCCCCGCATCGGAATCGTCATCGAAACCACGGGTCGGTCGGCCCGGGTTTCCGCCCCGCGACGCGGGGTCTGCGACGGATGTGCCGACCGCTCCTCCTGCTCGTTCGAGAACGCGCTGGGCGAGGACAAGCCGGAGATGGTGGAGGTGCGCAACCCCGTCGGCGCGCAACCGGGCCAGACCGTGGAGTTCGACCTGCCGGGGCATACCGAGCTCGGGGTTTCCCTGCTGGTCTGGGTGGTGCCGCTGATCGGCCTGGTCGCCGGGGCGGCGTTTTTCGCCACCCTGCACGAGCGGTTGTCGCTGGGCGAGGATGTGGCCACGCTGCTCGGCGCGGGCGTCGGGTTCGCCGCCGCCTTCCTGCCGGTGGTTCTGCTCGACCGCCTGGCAGCCGGTAAAAGCAGGTATGTTCCGAGCATCCTCAAGGTCGTCAGTCCATCCAGTTGTTCCGGATCGCTCCGGGTCGCCGATCCGGCTGATTAAGCGGGTGAATTGCTCACCAGCTCCTCGATCTTCTCCTTCACGTCCTTGCCCTTGACGTGTTTATCCCGTTCGACATCCGTATAGTAACAATAGGTTCCGCAACGCAGGCAGCGCGCCGCCTCGGCCTCCATCAGCTCCTGGCTCAATACCAGGTCGACCTCGACGTAGGACTTGATCCGCTCCGCCACGGGAAGCTCGGGCTGCGGGACCTTGTCCTTGTGCGCCACGCCCTCGACCGCCACCTCTTTTGACTCCGGAAGCGCCTTGGGCCTGAAGTAGGTGCCCGCGGGGAACGACATGTCCTCGCCGCGCAGGTACTTGTGGATCGAGCGCGCCGCCTGCCTGCCCGTGCCCACCGCGTCCACCAGCAGCGCCGGCCCCAGCCAGAGGTCGCCGCCGGTGAAAATATTGGGGACGTCCGACTGCAGGGTCTCCTCGTTCGCCTCGATGGTGTTCCACTTGGTGAGCTTGAGCCCGCGCTCTTTCAGATCGTCGGTGTACCAGTCGGTCAGGGGCTTCTGGCCGATGGCGGCGATCACCACGTCGACGTCCAGGATCTTCTCCGAGCCCTCGATGGGCACCGGCCGCCGGCGCCCGGAGGCGTCCGGCTCGCCCAGCTTCATGGTCAAATACTCGATCTGCTTGAGCTTGCCCTTTTCGGTGCCGATCAGGCGGGTGGGCGCCGCCAGGAAATGGTACTGCACACCCTCGTGCTCGGCGGCGACGATCTCCACCGCGTTGGCCGGCATCTCCTTGCGCGTGCGGCGGTAGAGCAGGGTCACTTCCTTGGCCCCCTGGCGGATGGCCGAGCGGCAGGCGTCCATGGCGGTGTTGCCTCCGCCCACCACAACCACCGACTTTCCCTCTAGATCCACCTTGATGCCCAGCTCGCGCTTCTGCAGGAACTCGGTGCCCTTCCAGACTCCCTCCAGGTCCTCGCCGTCGACGCGGAGCGACGAGTTGTCCCAGGCTCCCATGGCCATCAGGATGGCGTCGAATCCTTCCTTTTCCAGGTCGGCGACGGTGAAGTCCTTGCCGAGCTTGACGTTGCGGCGAACCTCGACGCCCAGGTTAAAGATGTTATCGATTTCGCGATCCAGGACCCGCTTGGGCAGCCGGTACTCGGGGATGCCGTAGCGCAGCATGCCGCCCAGCCCCGGATTGGCCTCGAAGATGGTCGGCGAGTGGCCGAGCCGCCTGAGGTAATAGGCGGCGGTGAGCCCGCAGGGGCCGCTGCCCACGATGGCCACCTTCTTGCCGGAATCGGGCAGCATCTCCGGCTTTTCGTGGACCGGCAGGGCCATCTCCCAGTCGCCCACGAAGCGCTTGATGTAGTTGTGATGCACCGGCTCGTCGTGCAGGTTGGCCCGCCGGCAGCCGGCCTCGCAGGGGGCGGGGCAGACGCGGCCGCAGATGCTGGGCAGGGGATTGCGCTCCTTGATCAGCTCCACCGCTTCGGCGTACTGGCCCTTGGCTGCCAGCTCCACGTAACCCGGGATGTCGATCTGCGCCGGGCAGAGCTGCCGGCAGGGGGGCAGGCATTCGTGGGCGTCGTTGAAGTGCAGAAGCCGCTCGGTCAGTCGCGTCAGCTTGATGACGTGGGTGGGGCAGACCTTCTCGCAGGTGCCGCAACCCACGCACTTGCCGGGAACCACTTCCGGGAATCCCTCCTCTCCCATCTTCAGCGCGTCGAAGGGGCAGGAGCGGACGCAGGTACCGAGGCCAAAGCACCCGGTGTGGCAGACGAGCTCGCCGCCGTGCAGCTGGGCCATGGCCCGGCAGTCCAGCGGGCCCTCGTAGTAGTACTTGCGGACGGCGCGGGCGCCGCCGGTGCAGTAGTGAAGCGCGATCTGCGGCTCGACAAAGCCGGCCTCGCCTCCCATCACCTGGGAGACCTTGGCGGTGACGTCCGGGCCGCCGGCGATGCAGGCGTTGACGGGAGCCTTGCCCTGTACGATGGCCTCGGCGCAGGCGCTGCAACCGGCAAAACCGCAGCCGCCGCAGTTGGCCCCGGGAAGCGCGTCTTCCACCTCGCCGATCCGGGGATCGACCTCGACGTAGAAGACCTTGGCCGCCACGGCCAGTATGGCGGCCGCGCCAAATCCGATACCCAGCATCACGATCGCCGACATGAGCACGGCTACATCATTCCTTTCAGATCATCCCCTTGAAGGCGAAGAAGCAGAGAGCGAGCAGCCCGGCGGTGACCAGCCCGATACCGGTGCCCTCGAGCGGCTTGGGGATGCGGGTGATCTCGAAACGTTCCCGGATCCCGGCGAACAACACCAGCGCCAGCCCGAAGCCCACCGCCGAGGCTACGGAAAAGACCAGCGTCTGCAGCAGGTTGAACCCCTCCTGGATATTGATAATGGCCACGCCCAGCACCGCGCAGTTGGTGGTGATCAGCGGCAAGAAGATGCCGAGCGACTTGTAGAGCACAGGGATCGACTTGCGCAGGAACAGCTCCACGAACTGCACCAGCGTGGCAATGATCAAGATAAAAGCCAGGGTCTGAATGTATCCGATCTCGAGCGGGGTCAGCAGGTAGCGATCCACCGTCCAGGTGATGAGGCCGGCCAGGGTGAGCACGAAGACGACGGCGGCCGCCATGCCGATGGCGGTGTCCATCTTCTTCGATACGCCGAGAAAGGGGCAGTTGCCCAAAAACTTCGCCAACAGGATGTTGTTGATGAAGATGGCGCTGATGATCAGTGCGAAGTAGTCTTGCATCGGCTCGTCCTACCCTTTGCTTCCCGCCTGGCCGATCACGTTCATCAAGCCGAGCAGCAGGCCGAGCGCCACGAAGGCGCCGGGGGCCTGCTGCAAGAAGTTGAAGGGCTGCTCCAGGAAGACCGTATCGCCGAAGAGCAGGCTCAGCGTGCCCGCGCCGAACAGCTCGCGGATGGCGCCCAGGACCGTAAGCGCCATGGTGAAGCCCAGGCCCATGCCCAGACCGTCGGCGAAAGAGAGGATCACGCCGTTCTTCTTGGCGAAGGCTTCCGCCCTGCCCAGAATGACGCAGTTGACCACGATCAAGGGGATGAACAACCCGAGGCTCTCGGATAGCGCGAAGAAGTAGGCCTTGGTGATCATCTCCACGCAGACCACAAAGGTGGCGATGATCACGATGTAGCAGGCTACCCGCGCCTCGTTGGGGATCACCTTGCGCAGCGCCGAGATGAGCACGTTGGAGGCGACCAGCACGAAGGTGGCCGACAGCCCCATGCCCAGCCCGTTCTCGGCCGTGGTAGTCACCGCCAGCGCGGGGCAGAGACCCAGGACCAGCCGGAAGAGGGGGATCTCTTTCCATAACCCCTTGCTGAATTCCTTGACGAACGCGTCCATCGGCTAGTCCTCTACCGCCTTCTTGATCTGCTCCTGGTGCTCCTTGTAGAAGGTATTGGCCTGCGCCACGGCCTGGGCCACCGCTCGGCTGGAGATTGTGGCGCCGGAGATGGCGTCGATCTCTCCGCCGTCTTTTTTGACCTTGATGGCGGCATCCCGGCTCATTCCGGCGAACTGTGCGGTGAAGGTCTGCTCGGTCACGCGCGTGCCCAGCCCGGGCGTCTCCGCCAGGGTGGTGATGCCGACGCCAACCAGGTCGCCGGTTTGCAGCTGGAATCCGATCATTACCCCTAGCGCACCTCCGAAGCCCTGGCCGAAGTCCTCCAGCGCCACCGCGTAGGGCTTGTCGTCCTTCTCGACCACGAAGACCAGCACGGGTTCCTTCCCGCCCAGGTCCAGCAGCTTTTTCTCGGCGAGTAGGCTCTCTTCGACTTTCAGGCGCTCGTCGGTGGAGAGCTCCTTGCCCGTTGCCACCTGGTAGATGTTCACCACCGCCGGTATCTTCTTGAACTTCAGGATGTTGTTTGCCGCTCGTTCGGCGGTCATCTCGTTCAGGCCGCCCAGGGCCGTGCCGCTGAGCAGCGTGATTCCGGATAGTACGAACAACATGTGCAACGTCTGTTTCACGACGCCACCACTTGTTTGGCCGGCGGCCGCAACCGGTCGATCAGCGGAAACAGGGCGTTCATCAGCAACACCGCAAAGGGAACCGCGTCGGGCCAGATCCCGTAGGCGCGGATCAGGATCACCATGAATCCGAGCCCGGCACCGAAGATCCAGCGGGCCCGCATGTTGGCCGGGCTGCTGGTGGAATCCGTGCCCAGGAAAAAGGCGGCGAGCATCAGGTGGCCCTGAAAGAGCTGGGCGCCGATCCCGCCGCTCAGCTCGCTCCCGAAGATTACCGTAGCCACCGCAGCGCCCCCGATCACACCCACCGGGATCTGATAGGGCACGACGCCGAGAACGCAGAGGGCAATGCCACCCAGCGCGGTGACGATGACCGGCGCGATGTGCGGCGCGGCGATGCTGGCCGTGTCGATGGGGTAGAGGTACTGCGGCCAGGAGAGCAGCAGGATCATCCAGCCCACCAGCGCCGGGTGCATGGGGTAACCGCCGATCCCGCCGAAGATCTGCTTGCCCACGAAGATGGCCATGGCCACGCCGAACAGCAGCACCCACCAGGGCACGGTGGGCGGCATCAACAGCGCGATCAGCAGGCCCATCAGGGCGCCGTGGCCGTCGGTCGCCCGGTAGGGCTGGCGCATGAGCACCTGGCAGACGTACTCGATTAGAGCCCCGGCGCCGAAACCCAGCGCCAGGGTGCCCAGGATGCCGAAGAGCCAGAGCAAGCTGGTGTCTACGCCCATCTCGACCACCAGCAGCTGCAGCACCGGGTTGAGGGGACCCACCTCGGCGCTCATGGGTACGGCCTTGCTGCCGTAGGCGTGGAAGATGGCCCCGAGCAAACCGGTGGGGAGAAGCGCCAGGATGTAGGCGTGGTTCAGGCGGGAGACGCTGGAGGTCGTGCGCAGATGCGGGGCCGCGCCCACCGTGAACGTCGATGCTGCCGTCTTTGAACCCGTAGTGCCCATATTAATAAATCCGGACCACCCGTTCGTACTATTCAGCCGCAGCCGGCGGCTGAGCCTCGCGTTGTTTCGCCAGTTCGTCTTTCGCCAGTCGAATAAACTGTAAAAGCGGTCTGCGGGCGATACAGGTCGCGGCGCATAGACCGCACTCGACGCACTGTTCGATCTCGTATTCGGCCGTGCGGTCGAAGAGCGCGAACTCACTGTAGCGGCAGATCAGGTGCACCTGCAGCGTTACCGGACAGATCTCCAGGCACTTGCCGCAGTTGACGCAGGGCTCGTCGCTCCAGGGCACGATCTTTGCGGCCGGGATCAGCATCAGGGCATCGACGCCCGCGTCGATGGCGCCGTCCAGCGAGTACTGCGCCGTGCCGCGCATGGGGCCACCCACCGTGACCTTGTCGTGTTCCTCGGGGTGAAGGCCGAGCTCCCGGAATATGTCCCGGATCGGGGTACCGAGCGCAACCCGGTAATTACCCCTGGGCTCGCCATCGGGACCGATCACCGTCAGCACCGTGCTGTTCTGCAGCTCGCCCTTGCGTACCGCGTCCAGCGCGGCCAGCGCCGCCTCGAGACCCACCACCGTCGCCTTGCCTCGGGCCCCAGCATCGAGCGCGATGAGTGGATTGAGACCGCGAGGATAAATGGGTTCAACCGCGATCACCTCGACGCCCTGCGGCTGGCAGACCTTCTTCGCCTCGTCGGCCAGCGGCGCGATTACCGCCAGCGCGGTGCGCGAGGCGCCGGCCACCCTGCCGAGCATCCGGGCCGCCTGCGCCGCGTCGGCTCCGCGCTCCTTGAACACGGCCATGCGGGTACTGACCAGGGGCTCGCGATCCACGGCTATAACGACGAGCGTATCGACGGCCCGGCCCGATTCCGGGCAGAGCCGCTCGCCCAGCGGGCGGGGCCTTTCGCTGTCGGTGAGCACGCCGGCCTGTGCGATGCGGTCCCGGATGGCCGCTACCTCGGCCTTGTCCGCGTCGAGCGCGGCCAGGGGCGTTTCGCCGGCTTCGGCGGCCGGCTTGACCATCACCGCAGCGCAGCGGAAGGTGCCGCCCCGTAGGTCGGGAGCGGTCCCGATAGCGGCGACCTCGCCCTGGACCGGGCTGGGCAGCAGCTTAGCCTCACCGCAGGCGGCCAGGGGCTGGCCCACGGTTACCGCGTCGCCCTTCTTGACCAGCGGTGCCGCGCCCTCGCCGAACGAGGAGAGCAAGGGAAAGCTGAGCAGGGAGGGCTGGCCGAGATCGGTGATGGGCAGCGAGGTGGTCTCCAGGCGAAAAACAGGACGATGGAAGCCGAAAAGTCCGCCTATCGCTGCCTGCGTTCTTGACGTGAGCATTAGTAAAATATTGGAAATTGCTATGAATGCCTTATCGCGTCCCGACCGCCAGGCATTCGTCCCGCTCCGGTCTCCAAGCGGCACTTACCCCTAACAAAAAGCGGGTCGCTAATCAAGACAAACGGTTCCATTTATCGCCCGGAATTGCCTCAGTACATCGGGAATTTCATCAAGGTGAAGAAGACCACCGCGATCACGGTGAACACCGGCAGCAGGATGATCGCCGCCCATAACATGTAGCCGAAGAAGGAGGGCATCTTGACCCCCTGCTCCTCGGCGATGGAGCGCACCATGAAGTTGGGGGCGTTGCCGATATAGGTGTTGGCTCCCATGAAGACCGCACCCGCGCTGATGCCACCCAGGATGGCGGCTGCGTCTCCCACCTGCATGGCGGCCGCCTCCGGTAGCCCCGTCACCCCCAGGCCGAGCTCGAGGAAGACCAGGAAGGTGGGGGCGTTGTCCAGAAACGAGGAGAAGATCCCGGTGGCGTAGAAGAACTCCAGCGGGTGGTCGATGCCCAGATCGGCGCCCTTGGCGCGCAGCAGCATGAGCGCCGGCATCATGGTGGCGAAGATGCCGGCGAACACGGCGGCGACCTCCAGGATGGCGTGGAAGTTGAACTGGTTCTTTTGCCTGGCTTCCAGCGCGATCCGGGAGCGGTCGGCGTAGATGAGCGACAGGCCCGAGCCCAGGTACATGACCGCCTCGCGATAAGGAGTATTAACGGATGCGGCGACCGATACCACGATGGCCAGCAGGAAGATGGCGTTGGCCGGCCCGATGAAGCGCAGGGGCTCCACCTGCGAGTCGTCGAAGGCGATGTCCTCCGGGGCCTCCTTGCGGTAGTAGTAAAGATCGAGAGCGTAGTAGACCGCGAAGAGCACGATCCCGTTGACGATCCAGAGCGGTAGCAGCTTCAGGAACCAGAAAAAGTCGATCCCCCGCAGATAGCCCAGGAAGAGCGGCGGATCGCCGATGGGGGAGAGTAAGCCGCCCGTGTTGCAGACCAGGAAGATGAAGAAGATGACGCTGTGCATCTTGAGCTTGCGCTGCAGGTTGGTGCGCAGCAGCGGGAAGATGAGCAGCATGGCCGCGCCCGTGGTGCCGATGACCGAGGCCAGCAAATAGCCGATGAGCATGAAAATGCTGTTGACCGTGGGCGTGGCCCGCAGGTCGCCGGAGATGTGAATGCCGCCGGCGGTGATGAACAGGCCGCCCAGCAAGCTGAGGAATTGAAAGTACTCCAGCGCCGAGTGCTCAACCCGCGCCGACTCGTGCATCAATATATAGATGACGACCGGCGTGCCCAGGACGACGGAGACGATCAGGCGGTTGCGGTTGTGCTCCCACCAGTGGCTCACCTTGGGTAGTAATGGAAAGATGGCTACCACCAGCAGGATGGCGATGAAGGGGACGACCCAGGGTATCGGGGGGACGAAGCTGCCGTGGCCTCCATCACCGTCCGAGGCGTGTTCGCCGGCGGCCGCTGCCGCCTGCTCGCCGGCAGATTCGGCGTGACCGTGTTCGCCTTCTTCGGCCTGCGCTTGCGCGTGCGCCTGGGCGCCGTGTTCCGAGGGCTCCGCGTGTTCCTCTTGGCCGTGTCCGCCGCCCTTGGGCACGAACATCGGTGCTCCGCTCCAGAGACCGATGGCGAGAAGAACCGCCGAAAAAGCGCACAGGATCGCACCTACCTTGAAATACGGGATGGGACTTTCTTGGTGAGACATGGCGGCCGGAACATAGTGCTCCGGAGGGCGAATGTCACCCCTTCATTAACTATCAATAGCTCGCCCGCGCATCAGCCCGCGGGACGCCCGGAGATTGAAACGGTTCGATGAAACAGACCGTACCAAGCCATCTCCGACCCCGCGCTCGTGCACCCCCCCTGAACGGTTACCATCCTGATCGGCCGGCTGTCCGAGTTGCTGCTCGCCCGCGCGCTGGGCTTCCGATCCGCCGGCTCCTTCACCGCCGAGGTCGAGGTGCGGCATCCGGTGGAGGTCGAACTGGGTTGGTAGCGACATCGAGCCGCCGTTGTTCCTCTAGCATTCCTATTTCATGGTAAAATAACACTTCTACTGTAATCTAGCGGTCTTTTCCCTCCACCGCTCCGTCCGCGCCCCCCGGCGACTATTGCTCGAGGTTTCTCTGGCTATAGCCCGAATGGGCTATATGAGAAGGTACGCGTTACAGGTATTCTATCTAATAGGGATTTCGAATGGGGACGGAAAAGGGCAAGGCGATACTCGTCGTCGAGGCAGACGAGTTCATCCGTCTGGCAGTCGAGGAGTACTGCTCCGGGTACGCTCCTACCGTCTCAGTCTCTACGGTACAGGACGCCATCGAGGCGCTCGGTCGGGACCTCGTCGCCGTGGTGCTGGGTATCCACCCTGCCGACGAGAGCGCCCTTTGCTTGCTGGAGAAGATCCGTGCGCGCGACGCGCTGCTCCCCATCCTTATTTATACCAACGGCATCACCTCCACCGTCGCCCACCTCGCCGCCCGTTACCAGGCCGAGTTGCTCGGTCGATCGGACAACCTCTCTCGCCTGAAGAAGTTCATTACCCGGTCCGTCCGCGTTCACCGCGCCTCCCAGCCCCGCTTACCGACCGTGAAAACCGCTTGAGCGCGGCTCGACGGTTCCGGGCTGATGCGGACGCGACCATGCGAGAGGAGGGCGTGGTCAGGCCCGACCGGGTTGCGGCCATGCTGGCCCCGGGATTTGCGGACTGAGAGGGGCGGGAGAAGCGTTGTCGCCGTCGGCCAAACCAAAGGTCTACCTGGATAGATCGACGAGATTCTCGAAGGGGCGGTTCTTGCCCCAGCGGAAAACGGAGAAGTCGCTGTCCAGGGTGAGGATCTTTCCGGTATCGAGCCTGGTGGCCAGGCAGACGAGGCAGGCATCCGCCAGGTCCATGGGCCGGTTGCGGTACTTCTTCATTAGAGCGCGGACAGCCGCGGTCTCGGTGTCGAGCCTGAAGGGTATCTGGAACACCCCGCGCTCCACGTTCAACAGGACCGACTGCTGTGCGCCGGGCAAGGAGCGAAGCAGGTAGCAGGCCTCGGCGATCACCGGCTCGCAGGTAACCAGGGGAGCGGTGAAAGCGTCGACGGCCTTTACGCAGCTCCGGTGATGGCGCTCGCTGCGATCGAGCAGCGCGACTATGACGCCCGTATCGATGAGGAGCGGCTTCACAAACGGCCGAATCCCTCGAGGTGGTCCTTGTTCGAACCCAGATCGGGAATTCCGGAGGCGAATCGGCCCAAGCCGATGATACGTCGCTTCTTGCCAGTCAGGGTGGTAGCGGTCAGCGCCTTGATACCGCGCCGGATGATCTCCGACGGATTCAGACCCGTCTGGCGGCAGAGTCGCGCGAGGATCTCGCGGGTTTCCTCGTCCAGGCGTGCATGTACGATATCGCTCATCTTTCGGCGGCCCGCGTTGTATACAATCGCTCTATTGTATTACACCATCGAACGCGGTCAAGGCGAAGAAGAAAATGCGCGGTGAACGACCGCCGGGCCTCGGTCGATGAGGGTGAACCTGCTGGTACCCATGCGGCTCGTGCACCTGGTGCTTCCCTGGATGATCGCTCGCGGGCAGGGGCACATTTTGAACGTGGCCTCGCTGGCCGGCGTGGGTGGGTTGGCGTTCGCCGAGGCCTACTGTTCGAGCAAGCACGGGCTGGTCGGATTCAGCCGCAGCCTTCGCTTTACCGTCCGGGCAGGGCGTTTACAGCAGGCAAAGGTAGGGGAGGGGCTTGCCCCCTCCCGTTTCACAAAGAAGGTCCGCCGCTACAGCAGGCCCTCGGCCTTGGCTAGCTCCTTTAAGCTTTGCTTGACCAGGTGGAAGCGCTGGCGCAGGCGGTTGGCCCACTGCTTGATCTCGTCAGATTTTCGTACCGAGCGGGGCGGGCCGCTCTGGGATCCCTTCGTGATCATCGAGGTCTTGGACGATACCCATCGCTGGATCTGGCTGTATCGGGCAGGTACCGTGGGCAAGGCGGAAAAAACCGGAAAACCGGACCCGCCTCAGGACTCGAAGGCGTACTCGCCCGGGCAGACGAGCGCGTGGATACAGTCGTAGCAGCGAGGGGTGTGGCGGCGTTTGCGGGAGAGGAAGGCCTGTAAATTCTCGCCCTCGGCGCCCACGAAGACCATGTCGCGCTCGGCCTTGGCGAAATCGACGCCGGCGGCCTGCTCGTGACCCGGCAGCAGGCAGGGTGGGCAGTTGATGACCTGGATCCGTAGGCTATCCGGGGGAGGGTGGGCGAGCAGGTCGCCGAGGTGCTTCTGCAGGTCGGTCTCCGCCGGCACCTGGTCGGAGCGAGCCCGACCGAAGGGGGTGACGACCTGCAGGTTCCAGCGCTGTACACCGAGGCGCGAGAGCAGGGCAGCGAGGTCCGGCAGGGTCGGCAGGTTTTTCGCTACCAGGGTGGTGTTGACCGCCAGTTGCGCGGGAGAGGGCAGGGCGGCCAGCAGGTTGCGGATTCCGGCCGTGGTCTGCTCGAAGGCCTCGGGTACGGAGGTGAGCCGGGCTTGCAGGTCGGCATCGGGCGCGTGCAGGGAGACGAGTATTTCGTGCAAGCCGCTGTTGGCGAGCTCTCGGGCAAAAGGGGGGTAGCTCGCGCGTCGGCCGTTGGTGATGAGGGCGATGCGAGCGAAGCCGAGCTTGACGGACCCGGCGATGATGGAAAAAAGCTCCGGGTGAAGGGTGGGCTCGCCCCCGTCGAGATCGAGCAGCCTGTATCCCTCGTCGCGATAGCGCTGCAGAGCGGCCCGGACCGCCTGCGCGTCAGCATGGCGGGCGGGGCGGTCGCCCACGGCGCAGAAGATGCAGCGATTGTTGCACTGGTAGGTGAGATTGACGATCAGCTTGCGCACGGCAGCGGCAGCGGGTGCCGTCCCTCGCTCGAGAAGCTCGAAGGCCTGTCTGAGCAGGTGGGGATCGAAGGCGTCGGTCCGGATCACGCCCCGATGCTGGAAGGCGCCGTAGGGGTCGTCCGTACGGCCTTCGAGCAGCTCCTGCTCCTCGCAGATCTGCTGCAGGCGGGTGCCGGGCAGCGGGGTGGCGAACTGCAGGTAGGGACGCGCGCCCAGGTCGCGGTGCAGGCGGATCGCGGTCTGCAGGGTGGAGCGGATCTCGCGCCGCTGCTCTCCGGGAATACCGATCAGATAGTGGATACCCAGTGCAAGCCCGTGCTTATCGCACCAGGCGGCCACGCGTTCCACCGCGGCCGGATCGAGGTTCTTGTGCAGGATCTCGTTCTGGACGCGCGGGCTGGCGCTTTCCAGCGATACCTTGATCCCGTCGCAGAGAGCCGACAGGCGTTCGATCTGCCGCTCGGTCAGCCGATCGGCGCGCAGGCCGTTGGGGAGCTGTAGCCTGAGCCGCTTTCGTTCGACCAGATCCAGAAGGGCGTCGAATCGCTCCGGGCTCGGGTTTACCAGCTCGTCCAGCACGACCAGGCGCTCGAGGTCGAAACGATCGATCCAGTCGGTGACCCATCGTTCGATACGAAAGAGCGGTATGGCGCGCACCTGCCGGCGCTCGCCCGGCAGCCCGGGATTTTTGCTGCAGAAGATACAGCCGTAGGGGCACCCCCGGGAGGTGACCAGGGGCAGCGTGCGCTCCGGCAGCGGCGAGAAGGGGCCCGGCCGCCAGCCGGAAGCGAGCACGCGCTTCAGGAAGGCGAAGAAGGCCTCGGCGTCGAGCAGGTCGAAGGCGGGAGGCAGCGCATCGTCCAGCGAAAAGGCGTTGTGGTTTTCCCATACGCCGCGCTCGGGTCGGCAGCCGGCTGAGATCTCGCTCGCCAGGCGCTCGAGCAGCGGCTCGCATTCGTAGCGCAGAACTAGATCGAGACCGGGTAGATCGTTCAACCATCGTTCTGGATCGGTCTCCAGGTAGTGCATGCCGCCGCAGAACATCTCGGCCATCACCACCAAGTCGACCGCCGGGCGGGGGATGGCGCAAAGCAGCTTCTCGAGCCAGGGTCTTGCGGGCGGCGCCAGCAAGAAGGGGCTGGCGTTGATCAGCGCCAGATCCGCCCGCAGATCGGAGAGCCGCTCCAGGTAGCGCGGTTCGCCTTCGCCCAGCCAGGCGAGAGCGTCGCGCTTGGTAAGATCGGCGCCAGGGGCGGTGAAGCCGTCGAGCACGCTCACCTCCCAACCCTGCTCGCGCAGCACGGCCGCGGCCAGGTAGGCTCCCGTACCGGCGAAATAGGGGTAGTCGATGAAATGCTCGGCGAGCAGCAGGGGCGGCTGCAATATGAGGGCGCGGGGCACGGGAATCACCGTGGTCGAGATCATAGCAGCTTACCGCTGGTTGACGCCCGCACGCTTGATGAGCGAGGCCCGAGCCGATATAGTACGGGAACCATAGAAAAAGTCCGGCGGAGAACACTTATGAACGAGATCGATCGTCGCGAAGCGCTCAAGATCCTTGGGCTGAGCCTACTGTCCGTGGGCACCGGTTCCGCCGTTATCTACCGAAGCGCGGATTGCAGCGGCGGCGACGATAGTGCGTCGCGACTTCCGACCGGCGAGAAGAGCCCCGCGAGCGCGAGGCAGGGCGCCGAGCCAGAGCCGGCTCCCTGGTGGCTGCTGGAACCCTTTACCGCGGGCACGGTTGTCGGCACCTGTCGCATCGTCTCCATGAGCAGCGTCTCCGACGGCGTGGTCACCCTGGGTCTGCAGAGCGAGGACGGGGAGCGTTTCGACGTCGCCATCTGCCGCCGGGATGATTCGTCCTCGGCGCCTACCCCGATTGCCAGGACCGAGTACTACGATTTCTTCCTGCCCAACGGCGGCAAGGGCGATATGCCCACCGACGAGGCGAACGGGCGCGTGGTCATGGCCCTGGGCATACTAGCCGAGCGCAACGAGAAGGGGCAGGCGCGGTTGCCGCTTCAGACGTTGCGGCAGCACTGGCTCCGCGGTTAGTCGGCGTCGTTCGCGAGCGCCGGGCGAGTTCGGTGGCCGAAGCATGTAGCGGAAGCCTGCGCCTGCACCTGGGGGTGGCCTGTAACAACCGCTGCATTTTCTGCGCCCAGGGAGCTCTGCGGAGCGTGCCTCAGCGCTCGTCGGACCAGGCGCCGGAGACCGGTATGCAGCGCGTTCGCTCGGGCGGCGTGGAGTCGGTCTGGCTGATGGGCGGCGAGCCCACCCTGCGGGAGGATCTGGCCGCCCTGGTGCGAAAGCTCCGCGCGGCGGGCGGGGCGTCGGCGCTGTTGCAGACCAACGGGCGAAGGCTCGCTTACATGGCGTATACCCGGGAGCTGGCGGAGGCGGGCCTTTCGGCGGTGGAGATCTCGCTACCAGGAGCCCGCCAGGAGGTCCACGACTACCACACCCGCGTTCCGGGGAGCTTCGAGCAGAGCGTGCAGGGGATACGAAACGCAAGGTCGGCCGGGCTGCGGGTGGGGATGACCGCGGTGGTGACCCGCTCCAGCTTTCGCCACCTGCAGGAGCAGGCAGCCCTGGCGGCGCGGCTCGGGGCGGAGGCCCTGCACTTCGCGCTGGCACGGCCCTGGGGCGAGGCGCGCGAGCAGCTGCAACGGATCGTTCCGCGCTGGACCGCGGTCCTCCCCTACCTCGACGCGGCCGCGCGCTGGTCTCGGCGGTCGGGGCTGTCCCTGCTGGTGAGCGGTCTGCCGCCTTGCCTGGTTTCCGGCATCGATGCCCATCCGCTGGAGGCCGAGCTGCCGGGGGCATTTCCACCCGGGCGCTTCTTCGAGGAGGTTTGCGGTAGCTGCGATCTGCGATCGCGCTGTGGCGGCGTGGACGAGGTCTACGCGGAGCGTTACGGGATCGGCGAGCTTCGGCTGCCGAACAGGGGGGCTTCCGCGGACAGCGTGGCGTTAGGGAGAGCGCCGAGCGCGGCGGTAACACTGTTCGCTGGAGCGGGGGTGATCGAGTCGTACGAGTAGCGGCAGCAGGGAGTCGGCGGCGTAGCGTGAGACGTGCTATTTTTCTTCGCTGCAACGGCCCGCTGGATCGCGGCCACTAGGGCGCTGGTTGGCAAACATCGGTTACATCCAGGTAGTACGGCACTGCAACCACTATTGCGGCTTCTGCTCGAACCCCAAGTCGCCCCACGTTCACACCTTCGATACCATGCGCGAGCAGGTCGATGGCCTGGCGGACCGCGGGTACTTCGGCGTCGTCCTCACCGGCGGCGAGCCCACCCTGCATCCCGAGTTGCCGCGGATATGCGCTCACGCCAGGCAGAGGGGGCTGCAGGTCAGGATGATCACCAACGGCACGCGGCTGGCTGACCCGGAGCTCGCGCGGGAGCTGGCCGGGGCCGGGTTGCAGTTGGTTCACGTCTCGGTCTATTCGGTGCGTCCCGAGGTGGAAGCGGCCATCCGGGGCGTTTCGGGTACGCTCGACCGCGCTTTCTCGGCGGCGCGTAATGCTTTCGAGAGCGGAATCGCGGTGAACCTGAACTGCGTCATCAATCGGCTCAACGCCGACCATCTCGACGAGAGCACCCGCTTTTTTCTGCGCGAGCACCCCTATATCGAGCACTTCGTCTGGAACAACCTGGATCCATCCATGGGGCGAGCCGAGGTCAACCGCGAGAAGTACACCCCGCGGCTGGCGGACTTCGAGCTTTCCCTGGGCCGGGCGCTACGGCTGCTGCAGGAGGCGGGGAAGAGCTTTCGGGTGGAGAAGGTTCCCCTCTGTTACATGACGGAGTTCGCTCACGCCAGCACCGAGACGCGCAAGATCGTCAAGACCGAGGAACGAATCGTCCACTTCCTCGACGAGAAGGGGACGGTGCGCCAGACCGACTGGAACCACGCCCACGCGCCCGCCTGCGACCCCTGCACTTTGAAGAGTATATGCGCGGGGCTGTTCGACCGGGGTAACGGGTACGATCCCGACGAGCTCTACCCCGTCTTCGTGGACAGGGACGCCGTGGTCGAGCGGATCATCCGCGACCCGGCCGATCCGAGCTACCCCTTGCGTACGCTAGAGCAGTGGAAGCGGCGCTTCGAAGGGTGACTATCCGAACGGCGTTGCGCGCGATGTAGGGGAGGGGCTTGCCCCCTGCCGTGCGAGAGGGCGTGCGCAAGGCCCGCCCCTACGGAGTGGTAGTGGCCAACGGTTTACCAGGATCCGTGCGACCCGTGCGACCCGTGCGATCCGTGCGACCCGTGCGACCCGTGCGACCCGTGCGACCCGTGCGACCCGTGCGACCCGTGCGACCCATGCGAGCCGTGCGAGGCGTGCGAGCAGTGTCCGGCCTGCGCCAGCAGATCCGCCGAAGGCGATAGCGGCCCCCCGCTACCGGTGCGAAGTGCCTCTTCCGCCTTGGCTCCGATTTCGGACTCGCGGCCCGATAGCATTCCCTTCGCGCCCTTCTTGAATCTCGGGATATCCGACATGGCTCCTCTTAAAAGTCCCGCTTACTTTATCATTCGCCGTCGCGGTTTGACAAACCGAAAAGGACCTCGAGCTGGATAGCGATAACCGGGCCACCGCGGGTGGGGCGAAGCTATTCGGCTCCCTTCTTACTCCTCGTTTCTCGCCATTTCCACGGTCAGCGCCAGCGCGTAGTTGGCGAGCTCGCCGGCCAGCCGTTCCTCGGATTGGTCGCCCGTGGCGGTCAGATCCACCCGCAGGTAGGATTCCTCTCGCGAGACGACCGTCTGGCAGTGCTCGGAAAAAGCTCGCCCCGCCTCCTCGACGGCTTCGGCGCGGTACAGTTCCGCGTGGAGCATGAGCGTTCGCAAGGGTCCTCCCCGTTCCTTCACTCGCGGTCGGCCTTTTCCTCGCCTGAGCTTTGGGAACGGTCGGCGGCGTCGGCCGCATCTGTCTCGCCGGTCTGCTTGCCGTACTTCTCCTCCCAGGGAACGGCGATTCCCAGCGGATCGTCGAAAGCATCTGCCGAAAAATCGATACGATCGAGGTTGTCCAGCGGCGGCGTCGCCAGCGAGCCGGCCAGAGCGCGCGCGGCCACCGCCTCGATCACGGGTTGGTTCTGTTCCACCACCCGCCGGCGCCAGGCCTGCGCCAGAAGCTCGTTCGCGAACTCGCCGGCCAGCGCGCGCAACGCCTCGGCTTCCAGCGCCTCCCGGCCGGATAGCGAAACCTTGACCGTGGTCGCGTCGGGTGCGTCGAGCAGCAGGTAACAACGATCGACAAACACGTAGGCGGCGCCGTAGATGGCGTCGAGCGGATAGAGGCTTTTCTCCACGATCACATCGACGCGGTTGTTCTCGCTATCGATGTGAAGCCTTCCGGTGTCGGTTGCAGAGCTCATGACAGAGGTTGATCTCGTACGGGGTTGTCCCGGCGGCCGTTTTTTCAGGGGCGGCGACCGACCGGTTGCAATGTAGCATAGCCGTGGGCCCTGGCGAAGTTGATGTGTACTCCGGGACACCGTTCGGAAAAGGAGCAGGAAAGGCAGCGTACGCTTCTAGTGTAGTAGCCGAGCTCGATATAGTCGTGCACGAAGCCCGTGATATCGAGCCTTCCGTCGCAGCCCAGCGCGTTCTCGTCCAGCAGTCTGGGTGAGGGGCGGGGCTCTCTTCCGCAGATGCAGGGCGGTACGTTTTCCACCATCGCCTGGTCGCCGAAGCTCCGGAAGAACGCGGGCAGGTCGGCGTCCCGCTCCAGGGCCGCGGTGAGCCTGTCGTGGTTGACGGCGCGCACCGCCAGGCGCCCGGCCGTATCGGCCGGAGAGGCGAGCAGGTGCTCGGCCATCTTTGCGGTCAGGCAAGCGACCACCTCGAAGCGGCCCGGTATGCAGAGAAGCCGGTCGAGCGTCTCCGGATCGCGGGTATGCGCCTGGACCAGGGTCTTGCCCAGGACCCGTCCCCGCTCGAGGGTTTCGGCCAGTCCCCGGTAGCTCTCGAGCTGCAGGACCAGTTTCTCTCCGGGCAATCCGCGCAACGCGGCCGTGGCCGCCGCCAGATCCGGGGCCTGGACCCATACACCCGAAAATCCCTTCTCGATCCGGGGTCGCGCGCCGTCGCCCCGGTGGGCGCGGACGCGGAGGTAGTCGAATCCCGGGCCGGCCAGGCGGTGCCGGGTCCGGTCCAGCTCGTCGCAGAAGGCCTGCAGGTAGCAAAGGCGGCAGCGCTCGGGCTGGCGGCAGGCGAGCGGAGTTCCATCCCGCAGCAAGGCCTCGTACTGCTTTTGGCGGCCCCTGACCTCGTCCAGCAGCTTGTGGGGATCCTGGATGAGGTGCTCGTACCCCTCCAGGTGAGCGGGGGGAAAGCGGTTGAACCAGATGGTCAGGTCGGGCGACTCGGAAAGGCGAAGCGCGTGCTCGATGGCCGCTCTCTCCCGCTCGACGTCGTAGAACAGATCTTCCGGCGGAAGATCGAAGGCGCGGCCGAAGGGGATGAGCTGCAGCAGATCGAACTCCTTCACCCCCAGGGAGATAAAGCGGCGAAGCAGCTCGGGGAGCGAGGCGATGTTGATCCGATTCAAGCATACGTCGACGTTGACCACGATCCGTCCGTCCTCGAGCGCTGCCAGCAGGCCCTTCATCGCCTGCTCGAAAGCCCCCGGGACGCCTACCAGCCGGTCGTGGATGCCGGCGTCGGGGCCGTGCACGGAGAAGGTTATCTCCCGTAGCCCCGCATCGATGCATTTATGGAGGAAATCCGCATAGGCGAACATACGACCGTTGGTGATGGTCTGGATGTGGTCGTACCCCAGCTCTCGACCCAGGCGAATGAAGTCGGCGTAGCTCGGATGAATAGTGGGCTCGCCGCCGGAAAGGATGAGGCGGGTGGCGCCCCGGCGGCGGCCCTCGATGATCTCGCCGCGGATAAGGTGAAGGGGCAGGTGCGAGCCGTCCTGCGATTTCGAGTCCAGGCAGAAGAGGCAGCGGTTGTTGCAGCAGCGGGTGAGGCGGACCCATTGGCGGCTTTCGCGCGCGGCCTGCTCGCGAGCGGAAACAGCGGCGATCCGGCGCCGGTCGCTTCGCCGGCCCGGCGGGGGCCGTCCGACCGCCGTCGTCACCGTTCGTTCCTCGTCCGGAAATGCAGGTACCATCCGTTGCCGGTGTTGCTTCCCACCTCCCGGCTCTCGAGCAGCTGCAGGCCGAGTCCGGACAGCAACTGCATCGCCTCGCGCGCGCTGTGGTTGCGGTAGTGCTCGAAGCGCGCGGGCCCGGCCTCGGCCCGCCGGCTCTGTTCCGGGCTGCGCACGAGCGCAAAGGCCGTGTTATCGGCCACCGTAAAGGTGCCGCTCGGGCGCACGGCATCGACCAGCTTCGGCATCACCTCTTCCGGGCTCCGCAGGTGGTTGTAACTGTTCAGCACCAAAACGTGATCCCACGTTCCTTCCTCCAGCGCCAGCTCTTCCACGCGACCGGTCACCACCTGGGCCCAAGGGTTGAGGTCGCGGGCCCGTTGCGCGGCCGTCGCGTTCGGTTCCACGCCCAGATAGGAGATACGTCCGGCCTCGCACTCGGGCGCGAATACAGAGGTGTAACGGCCGTCGCCGCAGCCCACCTCGAGCACTCTGCCTTGCAGGGTAGCGAGCAAGCGGTGCAGACGCTCGTCTTCCGCGGCGAAGACGTCGCCTGCGGCAGCTCGATAGCAACCCGGACAGCCTTCCCGCTCGGGGCAAGCGTTGCATTCATCGAGCGGGGCGAGCTTGAGCAGGTCGGCGGAGAAATCGTCGGGAGCCGTTTTCCGGCTGATGTCGAGGTAGAGCTGGCTCTTTGCATGCTTAATCTCGCCGATCTCCGAATCGGCGAAATCGCGGGTCTCCGTCTTGCAGACCCGCAGCTGGTTCTCCCTCCGGATAAAGAGCGCCCGGTTGCGATCGAAAACCGCTGGCGGTAATTCGCGGACCGGACAGGGGGCGGGCGGCTTCCAGGGCAGCGACGAGGACGAGACCAGGTAGTGGAAGCAGTTGGAGCGCGGCGCCCGGAGCGGCTCGAGCTCCCCGCTTCCCCGCCGCGCGTCATACTCGACGAAAAGGCCCGGGCAAGCGCCTCGTAGCGCGCAATCCCGGCAGCGCTCTGCGTGCACCCGGTTCCGGTTGTCCACGGGGAAGAAGTCTTCCTCGAACGCTTCGGACATGTGGGTGAAGCCGCTGGCGCGAAGGTCACCCAGCAGATGCGCCTTTCCCGGCAGCAGGCAGAGCGGAAAGCTCTCGTGTGCATAGCGGCCGCCCTGGCCCAGGGCCGTGCCGAAATCGATAGCGTCGACGACCGCCGCGGCCGCCTCGGAGACGGGGGGTACCAGCTCGTCGAAGAGCGCTCGTCCCCCGCCCTTGGGCTCGGCCATGGAGAACTTCAGGCAGAGGCCGCCGAAGGGCGACAGCAGCTGCACCAGCTGCCGCAGATGTGACAGGTTATATCGAGTAACCACGCAGGCCACGGTGAGCGCGAGCCCGCCATCGGCCAGCAACCCGATCGCCCGTAAGGTCTGCTCGAAGGCATCGGCGCGTACGAGCCGGTCGTGGATCTCCGGGTTAGCGGAGTGAAGCGACAGGTGTACGTAGCCGAGCCCGAATCGCTGCAGCTTGTCGACCAGCTCGGGATAGGCGAGCATCCGGCCGTTGGTCACCAGCCCCAGCTCGAGCCCATGGCGGGCGATCTGACCGGCCCAGGCCAACAACTCTGGGCGGATGGTCGCCTCGCCCCCGGAAAGTACCGCGGAGCCGAAACCGAGCTGGGCCGCCCGGGTGATCTTGCGCGCCACCTCGGCGCCGCTGCTTCGTACCTCGCGGTTATCCAGCGTGTGGCAGAACAGGCAGCGGTTGTTGCATCCGTACCCGACCTTGATCAGAGCTCTGGAACGGGCATCGCCGAGTAACATCGAAAACGTTCAATTGGCAGAGAACCCGAATACGCGGGACGCCCCCGCGCCAGGGGTGGAAGCTACCGGGATCAGGAATCGGGGAAGTTGGAGAAGATGAGGTTGTAGTAGTAGCAGTAGGGGGAGCTGACCGCGCTCTTGCTCACCTCGACATAGAAGGTGAAGTTCCCGTCGCCGAAGGGATTGCCGAAGAACTCTCCGGTCTCGTTTATCCCGTCGTTCTGATTCGGGATTTGGTTTTCGCCCCCCGTGATGAGGTTCTGGCAGGAGGGGACCGTCAACTCCCACTCGGTGATCCCGTCCGCTATGGCGGAATCGGCCGCCTCGCCGCTGCCGCAACTCAACCCCGTGCCGAGAGAGCTGCCGGTACAGGCCCGGGAAACCCTCAGCTTGACCTCGTCATCGCCGTCAGCGAGGAAAATACGCGGGTTGTAACTGCAGGTCGTGCTGCTGGTGAACGTTACCCTGTAGACGTGCGTCTCGTCCGAGGGGGCCAGGTGTCCCTGGCGCCCTTTCTGATCGGCGTTCCCGATCGATATCGCCGTGACCCCGGTGTCGCAGCCGTCCGTCAGGGCGTCGGCCGGTTCATCGTCCAGGTAGTCGTCGCAGTCGCAGCCGTCCAGCTCCTCGCAGCCGGTGGTGGGACCGGCGGTCGACTTGTCGCAGTCGTAGTAGTTGGTTTCGCAATCCTTGATCAGGCAGGCGCCGTTGGAGCACTCCCAGTTCTCCACGTGGTGACCGTCGGTCAGCGCGTCCAGGTCGGCCTGGTAGTGGTTGAAACACTCGTTGTTCAGAGCGGTCTGGATAGCGGGGGTGTCCAGATCGAAGTCGTCCCTCTCGCCGTCGCAGTCGTTGTCCACGCCGTCGCACACCTCCACGCTGTCGTCCGTTTCATCGGTACAGACCAGCACGCCGCCGGAACAATCGAAAACGCCTTCCGAGCAGGCGTCGCTGTCGTCGCCGTCGCAGGGGGCGTTTAGCTGCGGATCGCCGGACCCGTCAGCGGTGTCCCCGTTGCAGTCGTTGTTCTTGTCGTCGCAGATCTCGACCGCGCCGGGGTTGATGCTCGCGTCGTCGTCCCGGTTGTTGCCCCTGCAGTCGATACCTAGATCGCAGTTCTCGCCGTAGCCGTCGCCATCGTTGTCGACACACTCTTCGCAGTCGTCCCAGTGCAGCGGGTCGCGGGGAGCGCAATCCGGGCCTAGATCGCAGCCGTTACCGCGGCCATCGCTGTCGCGGTCGTTACAGTCGTCGCAATCGCTCCAGTGGTTCGGATCGCCTTCGTTGCAGTCGGGGCCCAGGTCACAGTCCTGGCCTCGATTGTCTCCGTCGGTATCCGCGCAGATACCGCCGCAGTCGCTCCAGTGAGTCGGATCTTCCTCGTCGCAATCGGGGCCCAGGTCGCACTCTTCCCCGCGTTCATCCCCGTCGTCGTCGATGCAGAGGCCGCAATCGCTCCAGTGGTAGTGGTCCGCGTCGTCGCAATCGGTGCCCAGATCGCAGCCCTCCCCCCTGAAGTCCAGATCCGCGTCGACGCAGGCCGCGCAGTCATTCCAGTGGTTAGTATCGTCCGGTGCGCAGTCCTCGCCGAGATCGCAACCCGGGCCGTGATGGTCCCCGTCGTCGTCGATGCATTGCTCGCAGTCGCTCCAGTGGGCCCGGTTATCGGGATCGCAGTCGATCCCTGGGTTGCAGTTCTCGCCATAGCCGTCTCCGTCGTCATCCACGCAGATCTCGCAGTCGTCCCAGTGAGCCTCGCTTTCGTCGTCACAGTCGGCCGGAGGGCAGCGACCATCCCCGTCGGCGTCGGTGCAGGTGGTGTTGCAATCGGCGTTGGCGTCATCGCAGTCCGAGCCCTGCTCGCATCCCTTTCCATAGCCGTCGCCGTCGTTGTCCACGCACTCGGCCGGCGCCGCGTCGCCCCCGCCGCCTCCCAGCGCGCCGTCCGCGAGGCCGGCGTCGGTTTCCGGTTGGCCGTCATCGTCTCCGCACCCCGCGGCGATCGAGCCGCCGACCAGGACACAGAGGGCAATTACCGCGGTCCTTTTCGTGCTGGCGAACATGCGCTCTTCCTCCGGTTCTACCGGTAAAAATCAACAGATAGAGGTTACTGGAAAAGCCCTATGGGGTAAAGCAGGCCCGCCGCCGCGTTACAGGGCTTCCCACTCGCAGACAAAGGCCTTCAACATATCGCAATCGCCGTCGTTCCATTCGTTGGTTACGGCTATCGCTCCGCATTCCCGCGGCGCATCGAGATTGACGCCCTTGTTCCAGAAGACGTCGTCCTCGCTGTCGCTGAACGGGGAGCCGTCGACCCAGGTCCATCCCTGCTCGGAATGGCGCGCGCCCATCCAGGCCTCGGAGTTGATCACGGTCTGAATGAACATGTGCTCGTTTCCGCTGCCGATGGCCGCCAGATGGCCGTCGAGCAGCTTGCAGTAGGCCGCTGCCTCGTCCCAGGCGAGCGCCAGCTTCGAGCAAAACCAGTACTTCTGGCCGGCGCCCCCATTGTCCGGGCTCCATTCCGTGGCCGAGCCGCAGATGGGCTCCCGATCGCACTGCTCCGCTCCGAATTCGACGCATCCCACGTCGGGGTCGTTGCCCCGGCACTTGCCGTCGATGTCCGTGTGGGGCGCGACCGTTCCGTCAGCCGCGTCGATACAGCCGCTGCCCGCATCGTCTATGACCAGCGCACTGTCCCAGGCCGGATCGCAGGTCTCGGAGGGAGCATCCTGCACACAGCTGTTGTCGTCCACGTCCAGCTCCGCATCGCCCTCCAGCGCGATTTGCTCTCCGGATGCGCTCGTATTGGTGTTGCCCCAGACGATGCTATTGCGCATCACGGTCGCATCCTGCCCCGTCGAGTAGTTGTAGACGGCGCTACCGTACTCCGCGCTGTTGTTGCCCAGGCTCTGGTTGATGAGCAGGATCGGCGAGTTCCGGTTGAAGATCGCGCCGCCTCTGAACAGCGCCGCGTTGCGCTCGAACAGCCCGTTGACCAGCTTGGGTGCGGAGTCCTGGTTGAAGATGCCCGCTCCTTCGTGAGCCTGGTTGACCTCGAAACGGCAGTCCACGATGGTGGGCCGAGACTCCCCGTTGTAGATCCCGGCTCCCCGTCCGCCGGTTCCGCAGTCGTTTCTCTGAAAGGACGAGCCGCGGATCGCCGGCGAGGAACGCAGGTTGTAAATGGCCCCGCCCTCGGTAGCCGCGTTTTCCTCGAAGGTACAGTCCCGGATCGCTCCGTAGGCGTCCCGGTTGAAAATGCCGCCGCCTCTGTCTTTGACCTCGTTGGCTCTGAAGATCGTATCCGCGACGATCGGTTGAGCCTGTTCGTTGAATATGGCTCCGCCCAGGATCCGGACGGCCCCCGGTTCGGCTATCCCGTTGCCTTCGAACAGGCAATCCACGATGCGGGGCTCGGAAAAGGTGTTGGCCATGCCGCCGCCCTTGACTGCCCTGTTGCCCGCGAACGTACAGCCGGTGATCAGCGGGTCGGCTCTCTCGCCGTTTTTCATCCCTCCGCCCTCGCCTTCGGCGAGGTTGTCGACGAAACGGCTATCCTTCACTTCCGGCGATGCGGCCTGATTGAACATGCCCGCACCGCTGGTGGCGGTGTTGGCCTCGAACAGGCAGGCTTCGACCAGCGGAGCCGCACCGGCCTGGTTGGCCATGCCTCCGCCGGTGGCCGCGTTGTTCTGCCGGAAGGTGCAGTTCCTGACCTCCGGTGAGGTCTCCTTGTTGAACATGCCCGCGCCCACGCTGTGGTCGCCCGGACCGTTCGCGTTGCCGCCGGTGACGATGCAACCGTCGACCACGGCCGAATCGACTCCGGTCAACACGTGATAGGCGTTGTCCGACTCGTCCCCGGCGATTCCGATGTCGCCGGTCAGGATGGTGGGGTTGTCCTCGGGCTTGCGCTCGCTCCTCTGCGCTTCGTTTCCGGCGAATCCGCAGTAGAGAGAAACCCCTGCCCGCAGCGTCAGCGTCCGGGTCCGCGCATCGTCGGGCGATGCATCGCCGCTGCCGTCCACCGTCGGGTAGTAGCTGCCGGCCGCGACCCAGACCTCGCATCCGCCGCCGGCATCGGCCAGATCCAGTCCGATCTGAACGCTGGCCACCGCGTCGTCCCAGGATATCCCGCCGTTGCGATTGGAGCCGCCGGCCGCGTTTACGAAGATCACGCACTTCCGGTCGCACGCCTCCCCGAGCCAACCGGGCGCGCAGCCGCAGGCGCCATCCCCGCATTGCTGGTTGTCCCCGTCGCACGGATCGAGCAGCTCGATCTCGTTTCCGCAGGCATCGACCGACCAGAGGCCGCCTTCGGAGCCGCACGCCTGATCCGTCTCCGCGTCGCAGCAGGTTCCCCCGGCCTGTTCCGAGCACTCTCCGCCGTTGCAGGGCGGATCGCTGCTCGAGGCGCACTCGCCCTCCGAGCAGACCTCCGTGCCGTTGCAGAACAGCCCGTCGTCGCAGGGCTGCCCCTCGTTGATCGGGTCGCAACCGTCGCAGCAGGAGGTGGTGTCGGAGCAGAGGCACCCTGCGTCATCGGCAGCCGATCCGCCGTCGATGGCACCGTCCGCCATTCCGGCATCGGCGTCACCGCCGCCGTCGTCACCCGAGCAGGCCGCCAGCGGGGCGAGCGTCAACGCTAGCGCGGTCATAAGAAGCACCGGTCTGGTTTTCATGATTCCACCTCGATTGTCTGCCGGCCGATCCCCTTGGTCGGCGCGGCGGCGATGCGCTACTCCAGCTTCAGGCTCAGGTCGTCGAAGTAGACGTCGGTCTCCCCGTTGCCGCCCATGTCCCTGGCCACCATGCAGAACTCGAGCTTCTCCGTGTAGGCGGGGACGGTCTCCTGCTGCGAGAACGCCTCCCAGCCGCTGCTGCTCTCGTCCTGACCGGTCATGTGGCGCATGTTGTCGCTCGACAGGTCTTCCGGACGCGTCTCCAGGGTGGTGCCGTCCGCGCGGAGGTAGCGGACGATGTATCCCCCGTCGTCGTGGTTGGCCCAGCGGATGTATCCGCGGACGGTGAGGTAGACGCCGCCCTGGTTTATCCTGGCGCTGAAGTTGTCCACGTTTGCTGTCTGGCACGCCTCGTACCGGTAGGTGTCGACCGCCGCGTAATCGGTTTCGCACTCGGTATCCTCGCTCCCGTCTCCGCCCACGTGGAAGAAGCGCGAGCCCTCCTGGGGAGCGATGTTGTCGAGAGCGCCGCCATCGCAGTGACCCTGCACGAACGATTGCATGTCGTCGGAGGTCGCGTCCCACGATTCCGTGCCGGATTCCGCTCCGCCGTTCTTCAACAGGTTGGCGGTGATGCACTCGCCGCCGTCCAGCTCGTAGCCCGGCAGGCACATCGAGCAATTAGTACCGATGTCGAAGAAGCCCTTGCATTCCAGGCAATCGGCCGCGATATCCCAGTTGCCGATGCAGTCCTGGCAGTCCACGCCCGGGGTCGGATCGTGGTTTTCTTTACAGGTCACGCATCCACTGGCCGGATCCCAACCTTCCGCGCACTCGATGCAGCCCGTGCTCAGATCCCACTGCCCCAGGCAGGCCTCCTCGCACTCGTTGTCGGCCGGATCGGTGCACTGCGTGCAGTCGTGGTTCTGCCGGCAGGTCCTGCAGTCCGACTGCGGATCGAAATTCACGTTCAGGCAGGTCTCGCAGTTGTTATCCGAATCGAAGAAGCCCTTGCAGGCGTTGCAGGCCTGTTCCGGGTCCCAGTTGCCGGGGCAGGTTCCGCAATCGTTGACCTCGTCGATCCAGTGGTTCTTGCAGGCGTCGCACTCCGCTTCCTCGTCCCAGTTTCCCTTGCAGAGCTTGCAGTCGTCGTCGATGTTCCAGTTCCCCTGGCAGGCGGAACAGGCGATGGCGTCCGGGTCGTCGTCGTCCAGGAACCAGCGTCCGTACTCGTCTGCGTACTGCTCGAATCCGATCGCGCCGGGACAGATGGTGCACTCCTCGAAGTCGTCCTCGATCCAGGCGTCGATGCAGCCGCACCCCGCCATGCCGAAATCGTCCTTCTGGGGCTCGCACTCCGAGGCCTGGTTGCAGGTGACCGGCAGCTCCTCGCACTCGTTGATGCAACCGCGAACATAGGCCCCGCGGTCGCTGCGCGGATAGTGGTTGTAAGCCGAGACGGCGAAACCGACGTCGCCCACGGCCGGATTGCCGGAGACCTCGCATTCGATGGTGATGTCGGCGGGATTGGTCCCATCCGCGGCCGGTATGGCGCCGGTCTTGTTGCACTCGTTCAGCTGGTATTGCCAGCCCCGGGTGGATGCCGGCGATTCGGTCAGTATCTGGTCCATGGTGATCAGATGGGGTGTATGCTCCGGCGTATCGTTGCGGCTGGCGACCCGCACGCACTTGAACTGGCTGTGGTGATGCATCCAGGCGCCCCGGGTCAGCTTCAGGTACAGGTCGTCGAAGAAGCTGCCGTTGTCCCTTCCGCCGGAGCTTCCCTTCTCGCCCAGCAGGGTGAAGCGGATCGCCTCGGTACCGGCCGGCACGAAGGCCACGCCGTTGACCCTCTTCCATCCCGCCGAGTCCGAGGCGGCGGTCTTGCTGGAGCCGACGAGGTTGCCCGAGCCGTCGAGGAACCTGAGCACGATCTTGGCGGTGGCGTTTTTGACCTGCAGCCATCCGCCGAAGATCGCTACCATCTCCCCCGCGTCGACCGCATCCTTGTGCTCGGCCACGCCGATCTCCTGGTAGATCTCACCCGCATCGGTGCGCGCGTTGCCCGCGCACGAGCTGCCGTCGCCGATGCCTCCGGAGACCAGGTACTTGTCGCCAGCGTGAGGTCTGACGCCGCCGCATTCGCCCTCGGTGAGGATTTGCAGCGGTCCCGATTCGGCGATCCACGCTTCGTTTTTCGGATCGTCGTACCCTTCCGCTCCCGAGTTCTTGAGGGCGTTGGTGGTGGGAACCATGATCCGCATGAAGACGTCGTCGAAGTAACTGTTATTAGCCGTGCCCGACGAGCGCTGACCGATCAACGTGTAGACGATGGAGCGCGTTCCTACCGGAATCGTTTCGATGGCGCTGACATAGGTCCACTCGGGGGTAGCGCTGGAGATGCGCTGGCTGCGCGATATCTCCTGGTTGTTGCCGTCGAGAAAGACCAGCTCTATCCCCGGCGTGTCATACCCCTGCCAGTCGGCCAGGTATCCGCCGAAATCGACCATGGCCGTGCCGGAGTCGATCTTGCGTTTTTCGCCCTCGACGCTCACCTTCTGAATCAGCTCGCCGCGCGCGTACCCGTCTCCGCAGTTGCCGCCCACCACGAAGTACTTCTGGCCGCCATGCGGAACCGTCCCGCCCTCGCACTGGCCGGCCTCCAGCGATTCCGCCACGCCGGTCTGCACGGTCCAGCCCGATACACCGGCGCTTTCGGCGCCGGGATTCTCTAGCAGGTTGACGCCGCCGCCGCCCTCGTTGAATCCAGCCCGGTCCCCGTTGTAGCGCGCGAAGTCCATTCCCAGCGCGTTGGGACCGGTTTGAGAGAGCACGTCCGTCTGCCGCATGCACCGTTTCCAGTAGCTACCCTGAATGCCCTCGTATTTGATCGGCACCCCTCTGCCGTCCTCGCCCAGCCGCGACTTCTCGCGGATGTGATAGGCGCCGTAAGTCTCTCCCTCGGCGGGCCTCTCGTACCAGCCCCAGTGCAGCTCCATGAAATAGCCGAATCGCGCGTAGACGGCCAGCTCGGGGAGGTTCTCCCAGATCGCCGGCGGCCGGTCGTACTGGTCCCATTCGTCCAGATCGGCCACGTCGTTGCCGTTGTAGTCGGCGACGTCGTCGACGCAGGCCTTGGTGAATCCGTTCAGCTCGGCCGCCTCGAAGATCCCCTCGCCATAGGGCTTGATCTTCTCGTCGTTGGCGAGCAGCTGCGGCACGTCGCGGGTGACCACCTCGTACAGCGGGAGCGTTTCCAGCATCCCGCCGCGGTGGGGAATGCTCAGGTCCTTCAGGTAGATGACCTTGCCCTCGCCCTCGGGAGCCCACTCCGGCTCCAGCACGATTCGATCGATGGTCCTCAGGTTGCACCGGGCGTTTGCCTGGTAGGCCGGATCGATGCTCTCGATGCTGGCGATGGCCTCCGCGTTGACCCACCCGTCCTGGTCCTTGTCGCAGCGGATGGGCATCAGACCCGCCTCGGCCAGGAAATAGCCGTCCTGTGTCTTGCAGATGCACTTGTCGTCCACGGTGGTCGTCTCGTACAGGCCGTCCTCGCCGATCCCGTCGCAGCGGATCCCGCAGGGGACGCACTCCCCCTCGATCGGTTGCCAAGCTTCCCCCGCGGGGCACTCCTGGGTGGGGATCAGCGGGGGCAGGCCGCCGTCCGAGGTGAAGAAGCTCGAGCCGCCGTCCATCCCGCCGTCGACCGCCCCGTCGAGGGCGCCGCCGTCCGCGGCGGCACCGATCCCCGAACCGGGGACGCAGACCGCCTCGCCCTCGACCAGGTAGCAGATCTCGCCCTGTTCGGCGCAGTCGGTCTGCTGCTCCCAGCCCGACTCGCCGCAGATCTCAACCGCGTCGCCGTTGCAGCGCATTTCACCGGCTTCGCAATCGGCCTTATCGTCGTCCGAGCATCCCGCGGCCATCGCCAGGGCGGCGACTACGGCGAGCACCGACCATCCCCGTTTGCCATCTTTATAGATGTTCTCAGTCATTGTTCCGCCTCACATTTCCGTAAAGTCGGTGTAGTAGAAGTAGAGGACTACATCGGATAGAGACAAGAGGTTGATGTCCTTGTTGACCTCCTCGTCTCTCTGATTGATGACCAGCTCCCACATGGTGTTGGCGACGGGGCGGTCGCGCAGACGTTCGTTGCGAAAGACGGTGTCGTCCGAGAATATCCGGAAGCGTTGGCCGTTGAAGAAGGTGTTGATGACCGCGGTGCGCTGCGGGAAGGCGTAGTAGACCTTGCCGCCCTCGAGCGAGGAGACGGTCGCGGTTCCCAGCTGTCGCAGGTATACGCGTCCGACCTTGTCGCCCACGTCGCTTCCCACGAACTCCGCCTCCACGTACTTGATCTTGTGGTTGCGGGTCAGCGGGGAGAGCTGCCTGACGGTGGTGTCGAAGGGAATGGTGATGTAGCCATTGCTGTCGAGAAGCTCGGGATCGGTTATCCTCTGGTGGAAGAGACGGATCCGTTCTTCCTCCGATAACGCCTCCGCTCCCTCGTTCGTTTGATCGATGTCCCAGATGTTGTCTCTCAGGGAGACGATCTCCACCCGGCTGTCCGGGTTCCCGTAGAGCTCCTCGAAATCGCCGAAGTTCGCGTCCAGCTCCAGCAGGTAGTTGTCCAGGTTGTGATCGCCGTAGGAGACCATCCGGATCAGGAACAGCTCGTCCATCTTCCCGTAGCTCTGGCTGGTGTAGTACTCGTATATCTTGGTGGCCTTGTAGGCGGCCAGCATGGCCGCATCAAACGCCTTGTCCGCGTTGATCACCGCGCTGTTCTTGTAGATACGTACATTGGGATCGTTGCGAGCCGCCTGGACGTCGATGGCCATGGACTCCATCTCTTCCTGCTGCGCCTGCAACCGGTTGGCGTTGTTGCGCAGCTTCTCCAGCTTCGAGTAGGCCAGCTCGAGATTTCGATAGGCGGCTTGCAGGTCCTTGGCCAGGCCTCCGAACGCAAGCATCATGGTGGAGACTTTCGCGTCCGAGTTGACCCTCGCCATGTCGCATCTCTGGTGTATCTCGAATTCGGCATGGGCGAGGTCCGCGCCCGCTTCGGCGAAGTCGGCTATCTGCGACACTGCCGTGGTTATCTTCATGCCGATCTGGACCGCTGTCGATCCCGCCAGATAGGTGGTGGTGGCGACGGCCGAGGTGGCGCAGCTGTCGGCCATCGGTCCGGTCACGCAGGCGATTTTGGAGGCGGTCTCTTTGACCTCCCAGAGCTTCCCCTTCAGCGTTTCCTTCAGCGCCGCCATCCCTTCTTTGGTTTTCTTAAGCGTGAGCTTGATGCCTCCGTGCACGCCCTTGGCTATCATGCTCTCGATGATTTCGCCGCACACGTCTTCGACGCGTTGCTGCTCTATATCGATCTCCTTCTGTTTCTTCTCTATGGCGCCGATTGATCGTTGTATCTTGATCCCGGCCTCCATGACGGCCGCCATCGCCTCGTAGATGCTCCCGTTGCCCACGTAGCCGCAGGGGTCTCCGAGCAGCTTGGTCGCGTCATCGTGAAACGCGTACTTCTTGGTGGCCGGGTAGACGTTTCCGTCGCTTCCCACGAAGGTGCCGCAAAGAGTGGACAGCTGGTTGTCGTAGCTGTTGCCGAGAGCGACCAGCTCTTTCTGGAACGCCGCCTTGTCCACGTCGAAGGAGCGGCTCTTGCTCAATGCTTCGGACTCCTTGCGGGCCGCCAGCGACGCCTTGGAGACCGCTTCCCCGTACAGATACTCGAAGGCGTTGGTGCTGCCGCTCAGAGCCGGGAAGGGGATGTAGTCGGGCGTCAGGCCGAAATAGGTGACCTCGTCCTTGATGCTCTTGTAGACGTTCCGCATGTCCAGCAGCGCGATCTTGTAGAGGCGCTGGGCATCCTCGATGATCTTCTGGATCTGGGCCTCTTCCTCGGTCCTGACCACGTCGATGATGCTGCTCATCAGCGAGACCAGCATGGTCGATTCCAGGTAGGTGCCGATATAGGCCCGCTCGATCACCTTGCGCGCCAGCTCCGGCTTGTTGAAGCTCTCGTACTTTTTGGCGACCTCGCTCCAGGCCCGCGACTTCTGCGAGGAGGCGCGGATCAGCCGGTCGAAGTAGCTGGTGACCGTCTGCTGCGAGATGAACCCCTGGGAGGAGTTCTCGATCTGCCTGCGCAGCGATTCTTCCAGCGTGGGCATCAACCGGTAGAGGCGATCCAGGGCCAGCTGGTAGTACTGGACCGCGAGGTACAGCGAGTACATCTCCTGCCCGGCCACGCCCGAGAGATCGATGCCGCCGGGCTCGAATTGCGAGCCCTCGAAGGTGGCCTCGTAGAGGCCCGCCAGGTCGAATCGCGAGGAGAATGCCTTGGTGTAGGCCTCGTCTCCGAGCATGATCAGCAGCTCGGCGTAGAGCGTTTCGAAGCCTTCCCGCTGCTCGATCCTTCCCTCCACCGCGAAGTTCACGTTGAGGTACTCCCGCAAGCTGGCGAAGGTCTGGTTGGAGAGCAGATCGCTGTAGTTCATGTATACGTGCAGGGCGCAGTCGATGCGCTCTTCCAGCTCTTCGATCAGCGGTGGATCGTAGCAGTAGGGAATCGCGTTCAGGACCGGATCGCAGATATCCGGGGCGAATCCGATGTTCTTGCTCCCGTCGCGGCTACGGAACTCGATCTTGTAGCGGAAGGCGGCGTCGATGGAGGCGCCGAGCGGCACGAACTTGGTGGCCGAGTCGCCGGAGGCGAAGAAAATCTTCCCCGCCCTCAGGTCGCTCAGGTCGTTGTCGCAGCTCGTCACGTCCGGGTCCTCGCAGCGCCAGAGCGGGTCCTTGCGAAACAAGCATATAGTCGGATCGGTGTAGGTGCGCTCCCAGTCGTTGAGCATGTCCGCGCAGGTCAGACTCTCTTCTGTCTGGCACTCGAGCGCCGAGAGATCGGCCTGCTCCGGGCACGAGGGCCCGTAAAAGGTGAAGTAGGTGACGCCGCTTCCGGCCGGACACTCGTCCTTGACCGAGTTGAAGGAGCCGTTATCCCCGGCCCCTGCGTCTATCGCGCCGGTCTCGTGGCAGAGGTAGTGGACCTCCTCTCCGGTCTGCACCACCGTCACCGGCTCGTCGCCCTGGTTATCCTGCCCGTCGACCAGGATCCAGGCCAGCCTGTCGACGTCCTCCGGCTCGATGGACCCCAGCGTCCAGTCCTCGGGCAGAAAGTCGAGCCCCAGCGCCCGCATGACGATCTGGTCGGAGCACTGCACGTCGGCCAGTCCCTCGGCCATGACGCGCTCCTCCTTCTGTTCCGAGCCGTCGTAGGCATCCAGCTCCAGGTTGGCCGAGCGCCGTTCCAGTACCATCAATCCGTAGGCGTTGGAGACCTGGGTCGGGTTCAACGTCTCCGCGTCGGTCACCGCGGGGTAGCTTTCCTCCACGAAGAACAAGATTATCCTTTCCTGGTTGATGATCGCGCCGTCGATTATGGAAAGCTCGCGGACCCGGCTGCGACCATCCGGGATGGGATTGGCCGCGGCAAAGGCGAGATTCTGTTCCTTCATGTCCGGGCTGTCGTAGGGCTGTCGCGCGTCCCGACACTCGACGCGGTAGGTGTTTTCGGTCTGCGGGTCTTCGTAGCTGCCCTTGACGAAACCCGGAACCAACCAGGGTATCTGAACCCGCTCGAACCCCTGGTTCAGGTTGCACTCCGACCCTATCGACTCCGGGTAGTAACGGCCTCCTACCACGCCGCCGATCTCGAGATCGGTTATATAGTTCAAACAGGTTCCGTTCAGCTCTTCCGCGCACCCCGTCATGCCGGCGGAGAGGTTGAGCTCAATGGTCGGATCGCCCGGGTAGTGCATGGTGTCGCTGGTGAGGATCTTGCCCTGCAGCACCATGTCGCTTCCTCCCGGTTGCTGCCGCAGGTTCATGGCGATGGGCAGCTCGGTCAAGCCGGAGGGGATGGGGCGCGAGCTCAGGTTGTTGGTGAAGCTCTCCAGCCCGTCCGGATCGTCGAACAGGTAGCAGGCCCCCATGGGCTCGTGGCATCTCTCCCGGACCGTTCCCCATTTCCACGACTCCTTGAGCATCGACTGGACCGCGGCGGAGAAGTTTTCGAAGGTGATCCGGCCCTGTCGCATCGCGCCCCAGCGCCAGATGATGGCGTTGCCCACCTCCTCCAGCAGGACCTGGCTCTGGTCCGTGTTCCGGGCATCGACCCAGGCTTGCAGGTTCTCGTCGCTGAAGTTGGCGAACTGGTAGACCGTCCCTACCCATTGCCCCTCGGGCCTGCTCACGTAGGAGAGGTCTATGGTCTGGTAGCCGAGCTCCTGATTGCCGATCTCGATCACGCCGTTCCATACTGGGATGTTTTCGTTGGAGGCCTCGGCGAGTGTGATCTCGACCTCGCCGCCATCGGCTCCGAGCAGCATGAGCTGGAGGTAGGGGTCGGGAATGTCTTCCGCTGCCGTTTCATCGCTCGCCGCGTCCGATGAGCTGTCGGACTCCCCGTCAGACGGTTCCGCGTCCGAGGGCTGCTCGCGCTCGTCGTCGCTCGTCGCGCTCTGCGACAGCAGGTTTGCCTCCGGGATGACGACGTCGAGCCAGAACAGGGGCATGTCCACCTCTTCCAGCGGCCCCTCGTCGGTGAACTCGACGTGGCTCTTCTTGCGCACCTCCAGCCGCGCCGGCTTGCTGGAGTTGTTGACCACGGTAAAGGTCTGGGAGTCTGCCACGTTGGAGAAGCGCAGCATGGTGGTGCTCACCTCGAAGGCCCCCAGCGACTGCGTTGCGATCTCGGTGGTCTCGGTGAGCGGCATGCAGTAGCCGTCGGTGCCGTCCGTGGTCTTGCAGTATTCGCCGTCCGGGCAGTCGCCCTGCTCGGAAATCGACGAGCACTCCAGGCGGCAGACGCGGCGATAACAGCTCTCGGAGGCGGCGCACTCGGAATCGGTGTTGCAGTTGGAGTGGCAGTAACCCTCCTGGCAGATCTGGAAATCGGGGCAATCGGTGTTCTCGTCGCAGCTTCTGCCGTCCTCGGTGATCTCGCCTGAGCTGCCGCCGTTGCCGCTGCTCTCCAACGCCAGCCTCATCCGGCCGATCGAGCCCTCGGTATCGTCGGGCGCACCGCCGCTCTCTCGCTTCGGGGCCACGCAGGTGCCGTTCATGCACTCGGCGCCGCCGATGCACCCCTCCATCAGTCCGTCCTCGGGGCATTCGCGGAATTCACCGTCGGCGACCAGCCCGGACTTGCAGGGGGTGAAGCATTGAGAATCGGCGCTCGTCTTGTCCGATTCGTCCCAGCAACCCGTCGTAAAGGCCAGGGCAACGGCCATCGCTGCGATAGTTCGTCTCATTTCACATCCTCCATCTATTCCGGATAACCACGTCTGTTCATCTAAACGCGTAACCGTCCATATCGGCGGCGGTCCGTCTCTTCCGCCGCTTCTCGCTCCGCGTGAATCCCGATCGGTCATTCGAATGCACCGGTCCCCTCGGGCGCTCCGGCCATCGTGCTTGCCGCAAAGCTGTGAAGATCCACGTTTGCTCGTCAACGGATCGCTTCTCGCGGGGGAAGAGATCCGTATATGCTTGTTTTTATTGAGTAAAGGTAGTTACGGACGAACAGATACGGTACCTCAACCCGCTGCCGAATTGCAAGAGTCGACAGGGCCTCTCGCCGCTTCCGTCTTCGCGTTGCGTCGAAGCGGTACATCGCCTCCCGGGCGCGACTCCGCAGCCGCCGACGCGGCGGCTGCGGAACGCTGACCGTCGGTCGGTTACCGCTTCCTTTCGACCGGGATGAGCTCGTCCCATCCGTAGCGGGCCAGATACCGCTTCCATACGCCCTCGCATACCGGATCGTATACACAGGACGCGCACGCGTTTCGCTTGGTCTTCTGCGACGCGTGTACCTGTGTGCCCGCGCGTTCGTGCAGCGCAACCGGTTCGCGGCGCTCTCGGCTTTCGCCCCGGCTCTTTTCCCGCGGCGGGTCCGGGTCCGTTACCGCATGGAAATAGCGGGACTCCACATATCCGCGGTTGAACCTCGGGATGGCCTCGGTCGCGCAAAGAGGTATATCCAGTAGAAATGCCGGCGGGTCCTTCTCGTCCGCTTTCGCTATCACGGAGGCGAAGGCATCGGCGATCCGTTCATAGGGTGGGAACAGGCGGTCGAAGTTGGCGTCCGCCCGGCCCTCGGGCTGCATGACGTTGAAGACGACCTGGTCGACTCCGCGTTGGCGCAGGAAGCGGAAGATCTCATGGAGAAAGGGAAGGTTCCGGCTGTTGACCACGGTTGAAGTGTGTATGCGGAGGTCCGCGAATCCCGAGTGCCGGAGCCGCACGGCGTTGGTGAGCCCATGCTCGGTCTGGGCAAAGGCGCCGGGCGCGCGGACCAGGCCGTCATGCAGCTTCTCGGCGTGGCCATGGATGGAGATGGTCAAGAGGTTGACCCCGGAACGGACGAGCCTTTCGCAGTACTCCCCGTAGCAGAGCCTGCGGCCGTTGGTTATCAGGTGAACGCACCGGTAGCCGAGGTCGCGGGCCCAGCAGGCGTACTCGGGCAGGGACGGCACCAGGGTGGGCTCGCCCGAGGTGAAGCAGACCTCGCTCACCCCGCGCTCGTTCTGCAGGATCTCCCGGACGCGCTCGGGTTTTATGGCGCTATTCTGCTGGCGGCGATGCTCCCGCGACTCCATGCAGAAGATACAGTTGTTGTTGCACTCGGGGCCGACGGTGACGTGCAGGCGCCGGTCGCGCTCGCCAGGCCAGAAGCGGGCTTTCGCCGGGTGCGCGTCGCTTTCGCCGCCGGTCGACTTCGCCATCGGGCAAGCGTGGCAAACAACCGGTCCGCCCGCAACCGCGCCTTTCTCCGGAGACGATGCCAATCGGTGCGTCAAGACAGGATGGGCTCGAATCCCGCCGGTCCGTGTACCTCGAGGTAGTCGGCGCGTAGCCCCAGGCAGCGCTTTCGATGGGTACAGCGGGCGCAACCTTCGAGAAAGACGCCGCCCTCCATTGGGGATCGTTCCGCCCGGAAGGGCGCGCGCCCCGGCGCGAACACCAGCAGGTTCCAAAGCCCCGCGTGTCGATAGCGGTCGTGGTACCCCTTTCCCAGTGCGCAGGGCGGCAGGTGAAGCGTGCTCGCCGCCATCGCCAGAGCGTCGGCCCTGTCAAAGGCGGCCTGTAGCGCCGGCACGACGCGGGAGACGGGCGGGAGCCAGGCGGAAAGCGACTCGCGGTCCAGCCCGTGCAGCGACAGCAGCCAGAAGGTGACGGCGGTGACGCCGATCTCCGCCAAAAGCTCGACCGTCTCGCTCAGCCGATCGAGGTTGCCTTGGCTGATGAGCAGGTCGGCCTCCGGCGCGACCTCGAGCCCGGCCAGGTTCAGCGCCGCCCGGTTCATCAGCTCGAAGGAGCCCGGGACACGGGTCACCGCGTCGTGGGCAGCGGCGTCGTGACCCATTGCCAGGAGAGATACCTGGTTCAGCCCGAGGTCCACCAGCTGGCGAGCGTAGTCCGGGTAAGCCAGCCGCAGCCCGTTGGTCTGAAGTCGCACCGTTCGATACCCCAGCCGACGGGCGGCGACGATGGCGCGGGGCAGGTCCCCGTGCAGGGTGGGCTCGCCGCCGCCGAACCAGGCGCCGCAGGCTCCTCTCTCACGCCCCTGCCGGAGCGCGTCGATCATCTCTGTAAGAGCCATGGAAGCGGTCGTCTCCAGATAGGCCGAAGGACAGACGACGCACCTGCAGTTGCAGGAGAAGCTGGTGACCAACTCGATCCAGTCGACTTTTTCCGATGGCAATTGCGACCCCGGCTCGGGAAACGGATAGGTAAAAGAGACGGACTTCAACTTATCATGTCCCACGCCGGCCGCCGCTGTCCAATGGCGGGCAGCCGCCTCCCGCGCCTTGTCGGGTGACCCGGACGAACAGGTATGCTACAGGCGAGGGTCTGGAGCGGCGACCGCAACCATGGCAGAGGGTTTCGATTTCACGAATGCCGACCCGCGCTTCGCGGGCAGCGCGCGTTACCGCCGTATCGGCGACGGGGTGCTGCTCACCAGCGCCGTGGGCCGTTACGCCTTCCTGACGGCGGAGCAGTTTCAGGGCTACCTGAGGGGCGAGATTCCGCCCGACAGCGAGCTGTATCGCTCGCTGGCCGACAAGGGGCTGATCCGGGCCGAGATCAACATCGCCGACGAGGCCGAACGGCTGGGCAGGCGGCACGGTTTTTTGGGTTGCGGCCCGCACCTGCACATCATCGAGGTCACCCAGCGCTGTAACCAGTCCTGCGTCTACTGCCACTCGAGCCGCGTCGGGCTCGACCGGACCGATAGGGATATGACGGTGGAGACCGCGGAGAGGGTTCTCGATCTGGTTTTCCGCACCTCGTCTCCGGCCATCACCATCGAGTTCCAGGGAGGAGAGCCGCTGCTCAACTTCCCGGTGGTCGAATCAATCGTGCGCAGCGCGCTGCGACGAAACGCCTCGGCCGGTAAGCAGCTCTCCTTCTCCCTGGTCAGCAACCTGTTGCTGATGGACGAGCAGAAGCTCGCCTTTCTGCTCGACAACCGGGTGCAGATCTGCACCTCCATCGACGGTCCGCCGGAACTTCATAACCGGCAGCGCCCCTGCCCGGGGGGCGACGCCTACGCAGCGGCCCGGCGCTGGATAGAAAGAATCAATCAGGCCTACGTCGAGAAGGAGCTCAATCCGGAGGTCTATCACGTGGAGGGTCTGTTGACGGTGACTCGGCCGCTGCTCGACCTGGCGCAGGAGACGGTCGACACCTATGTCTCCCTGGGCTTCAAGGCGCTGTTTCTGAGGCCTCTCGATCCGTTCGGTTTCGCCGGTAAGGCGGCGGGTAAGCTCGGGTTCACCGCGCAGCAGTACCTGGCCTTCTATCGAGAGGCCGTGGACTACATGATCGAGCTCAACCACAAGGGAACCCCCATCCTGGAGCGCTACGCGGCCATCTTCCTGACCAAGATCCTCTCCGACCTGGATCCGAATTTCCTCGACCTCAGATCGCCCTGCGGCGCCGGCATCGGACAGCTGACCTACGGGTACGACGGCGAGCTGTTCACCTGCGACGAGGGACGGATGCTGCACCACATGGGCGATGATTTCTTCGCCCTGGGATCGGTCCGCGATACGACCTACGAGCAGGCCATGAAGCACGACACGGTCCGCGCCACCACCATCGCCTCGCAGCTCTCCGCCTCGGCGGACTGCGTGCACTGCGTGTACGCGGCTTACTGCGGTATCTGTCCCGTGTACAACTACGCCACCCAGGGAAGCCTGCAAGGACAGATGCGCACCAGCAATTGGTGCGCGATCCTGATGGGGATCCAGGACCACCTGTTTTCCCGGCTGATGGTCGCGGACGCGAAGACCCAGGAGGTCTTCGAGAACTGGGTGACTGTGCGTCCGCGGGACCACTATTTACACGGTGAAGCCCCCGACCCAGATGCGCAGGGTTGATATCAAGCTCGGGTTCGCCTGCAACAACCGATGCGTGTTCTGCGTGCAAGGCGACAAGCGCTTGCGGCAGGCGCCGCGGACCCGGGAACAGATCGAGCAGAACCTGCGCGAGGGCCGGCGTCGCGGCGTCGGTGGGGTGGTGCTGACCGGGGGCGAGCCCACGCTTCACCGCGACTTCTTGTGGACTATCCGGCTGGCCCGGAGTCTGGGCTACGTCGAGATCCAGGTACAGACCAACGGGCGCCTGTTCTGCTACCCGCAGAGCTGCCGCGCGGCCATCGAGGCCGGGGCGACCGAGTTCTCGCCGGCCCTGCACGGCGCCGACCAAGAGGCGCACGACGGGTTGACGAGGGCGTCGGGCAGCTTCCGGCAGACGGTGAGCGCCATAGGCAACCTGGTCGAGCTCGGGCAGCGGGTGGTGACGAACACGGTGGTGAACGCGAAGAACTACCGCCGGCTTCCCGAGATCGCGCGCCTGCTGGTCTCCCTGGGCGTCGACCAGTTCCAGCTGGCCTTCGTGCACATCGCCGGTACGGCCTACCAGAACCGCGCCTGGTTGGTCCCGCGGAAGACCGAGGTGATGCCCTACGTCTTTGCCGCGCTCGATGTCGGCCGCCAGGCGAAGGTGCGCTGCCTGACCGAGGCGATACCCTTCTGCCTGATGACGGGCTACGAAGATCACATCGCCGAGAAGATCATACCGGAGACGCTGATCTACGACGCGGAGCTGACCATCGATAGCTATACCGACTATCGGCGAGCCGAGGGCAAGAGCAAGGCGGCTTCTTGCGGCGAGTGTCTATGGAACGAACAGTGCGAAGGGCCCTGGCGCGAGTACCCCGAGATGTTCGGCTGGGAAGAGCTGGTCCCGCGGCGCTGATCGGCGGATCTTCGCGACGGAGAGGGGCAGCGGTCACTCGGTCTTCGCCCTCTCGCCCGCGCCGCTGCGCGGCGTTGCCGGCGATTTCCAGCGCAGCAGCCGTATCGACGGTTCGCGGTTTCCGAAAAGATCGTGGGTCGAACGGTTGCTCAGCCGGTCGGATGCCAGCGGCTCGAAGGCGTTGTCGTGCAAGACCTTCGCGCACAGGGATCGGATGGTGGAATAGGCCCGCGGAAAGCGCCGCAGCGTCGTCTCGGTCGGCTGGATGGAACAGATCGACGACTCGACGTATGCCTCGCATCCATTCGCCTGGCGGTCCGGCGGCGGAGGCGGTCGTTTGCCCTCTTCGTCCAGGGTGGAGAAGTGCAGGCCGCTGAAGGCGATGAGCAGAGGGCTTCGCGGCGCGTCGAGACAGCAGTCGAGGTCGTGCTCGTATGCCCGGTGCCGCATCGGCAGCTGGTAGACGGTGCACCCGTCGGGAAGCTGCAACAGGTGTTGCTTCAAGAAGTCGTACTCGTCCTGAAAGGTATAGCGCGTCCGGTAGGTCGGTAGCGTCAGAAGTACGGTGGCCGCCCCGATTACCGCGACCAGCAAAAGCGAGAGGATCGAATCGCCGGGCGGGTGAAACGGAAGCGGTCGCGCGGTCGCGCCGCCGGCGGAAACCAGGGCAGCGCGGGCGCGCTGCAACCCGGAGAGGCAAACGACCAGGCCGAAGCCGGAGCTGATCAGAAACAGCGGGATGGTGCCGATAAAATAGCGCGCGCCCAGAATATCGCCATGACGTATATAGCGACCGAGGGGGATGAAGGCCGCCGCCAGGGAGAGTACGACGCAGGCCAGAAGGCGCGGTCGGTGTTTCAGCATCCAGGCGCCGCCGACGAGGGACAGAAGCGTCGCTACCGGAGAGAACCAGAACGGCGGGGTAAGGGAGATAAGAAAGTATTGAGGGATGAAATGGCCGGCGCTTTCCAGGAGGTCGCCAGCCCCGGGGTAGGGGTGGTGGGAGGGAAGGGCGATGGCGAGATAGCCGAGGACTCCGATCGCGCACCAGACCAAACCGTAAAGGGCGGTCAGGCCCGCGAGGCGGCGGGACGCTTCCGGAGCCCGCGCGCCCCGCTCTTCTTCGCCGAGCAGCCAGGGCCAGAGCGGGACGGCAGCCAGCCAGGGCCATGCGTCCAGGCGAGTCAGGCTGGCCGCGACGACCAGGGCCAGGGCGAGGCAGAGCAGCAGGGGATCTCGCCTGCCTACGCCGTGTATCCAGGCGGCGAGCGCTCCGAGCACGAGGGTCGCGCTGAGCACGTGGTCGCTGCCCGAGATGGAGACCAGGACGTGATAGGGGGAGAAAGCCGTAAAAAGCACCACACCCGCGGCGACCAGAGCCGGTGCCCTGCACCGCTTGACGATGGCAACCGCGATGGGAGCGGCAAGCGCACCCATTAGCGAGCTCGACACGAAGAGCGTCCGGTCGTTCCAGGGAAAGAGGGCGCGCAGCAGTCGCTGGAATTCGAAAACGCCCGGGCCGAACCGCCCGTAAAACGAACCTCGCAGCGGCAGCACCTCGGCGTACCAGTTGGCGAGCCGTGGCTCGAGACCGAGACGCACGGCAGCGGCGACCGCGAAACCGATGGCGGCAAGGGCGAGCCAGGTACGGTCGACCCGGTGGTTGCGTCCGAGCATGGCCCGGATCGCGTGCAGGACCAGAAGCGCGAGGCAGAGCAGCAGCGCCCAGCGAGCCAGGTGTAGAGCGATCTCTTCCTCGGTCTGTAGCACCCGCGATCTTTGCGCGGTTTTGCCTCTGGTCTTCACGGTGAACACCCGGGAAAACTCGCCGCTCTCGACCTGCGCTTTCATCCGCTCGAACGCCGCCGGGCATCGCCTTTGAAACTCCGCGTCGGCCGCCAGCGACAGGTGCTCGCCCTTCACCGTCGACCGGACCAGACATCCCGCCGGGGCCAGCAGCACCGGTGCGAGCATCTCCTCCCCCGTCCACCACCGGATTCGGGTCTTCCAGAACCGGGTTTTCACGGAGAGCAGGGTGCAGTCGAGATCCGCGTCTTGCGAGATCGCCGCGTGGAAGGCCTCGATGGTTTCGCGCGGAGCCACGCGTTGGCAGCTCTCCCGGAAGACCAGCTCGTCCTCGCTCTCGGCACCTCCGCCCTGCGCCCGCGCCGGGGCGGCGATCGCGCAGCTGGCGAGTACGACGATCGAGGCGATGTGGTGATGAAGCGGCATGGATGCGATCGAACCAGGCAAGTCGGGTTAGAAGGTCCCGTACAGCCCGGTCTTCTGCCACTCGATCTTTCCCTCCGGCGCGGCGAAGTCCAGCCCCACGTCCCAGGACAGATGGCCGAACGCTTCCCGGTTACGCTCTACGAAGGACAGGACCGGCTCGGGCCAGCGGTTGTTTTCTAGAAACCACAAGAGGCGTTCGGTGTCGATACCGGCGAAATAGATCGCATCGCTGTTCCGCTTGGCGGCCAGACAGATGGTCCGGCAGGCGTAGAGGTTGGGTGCCAGCACCTTTTGAATGTCGACACCGCAGGCGCTGCCGTGGATCAAACCGTTGGACAGGTGCTCGACCAGCGCCCGCAGGCGATCGGGCTCGTTCATCTCGAAGAAGGTGTAGTGGTTGGCGTGCTCGATGCCGTCGATCCGTACGTCATAGGAGACGCCGCTGTTCATGTAGACGTGGAGCAGATCGACCCGTCCTCGGGAGAGGACCTCGTCGTCGATGTCCAGGCTGAGCATGATGCGGGGCGCGTGCGCGGGAGATTCCGGAACCACCCGGAGCAGGCCGTCCAGACCGCGCAGCACCTGCTCCACGGTAATGGGAGCGGCGATCCGTTCGGGTGGCTCCCGGTGGCGGCTCGACGAGGCGAGCGCCCGGAAGTAGAAGTAGAGTTCCGCGACCAGCTCGCCCTGTACCAGCTTGACGCCCCAGACGGTTCGGTTGCGGCCGAGCGCCTGCCGGATGCCGGCGATGAGCTCCACCCACCTCTGCCGCTGCCGGCTCCGTCCCAGCAGCTGATAGAGCAGGTTCACGCTGGCGAGCTTGCCGGCGGGAGGACATCGCGGCGCATAGGGACGCATGGTGTAGTCGTAAAAGGTATCGTTCTCATCGCAGTATTCGGTTGCGAAGGGAGCGGGCAGCAGCGGCTCCGGTCCGGCCGGGGCGCAGGCTTTGTTCGCGTCATCCGTGCGGTTCGTCATGGCAGGGCTTTCCTCGGCCGCCGTTCTCCGTCGGCTTCCGCTCCGGCGCAATCCGCAGCCTTCCATCGTCGTTGCGCGACAGCACCGGTAGCAGGGTATAGAGGAAGCGGGTCAGCAGCCGTCGATCCGGGCGCGTCGACCCCTTGCCGAATAGCGAGACGTCGAACCCCGCGGTCTGCGCGTCGCGGCGCTCGCTCTGGTCTCGCTCCTGCAGTACCACCTCGACCGGGTGCCGTCCGTCGACCTCGAAACCCAGAGAGACCCGCCCCGGAAGCAGCCGCGTGCCGGTGTATTTCCAGAGGCTGGTTTCCAGCAGGGGAGTGCCGTCCGCTCCGCGAAGCAGTTCGCGCCAATCTCCATCCGTCGTCGGCGGACCGGACGCGGGAGCGATTCGCTTGCCGTATGCTTCCGGAAGCAGCCGGTTCGCTTCCCAGCCGAACCTTTCGATATAGGGCACCGGTAATCCCTGGCAGGGACCGGAGCGCCGGCAGGCCGCCTGGTAAAAGCAGGCGAAGGGGGGAAAGGCCTGCCAGAATGCCTCCTCTATCATGGTTTCCGGTAGAGCCGGCTCGAACAGGTGGCCCCGCTCGCCCAGGATACATCTGGGAAGCCAGGTGACGGCGACCTCGCGGTCATCGCCTTGCAGCCGGTCCAGCCCGCGGTTCAGAGCCGGTGTCAGATCCGCCAGCGAAACCATCAGCTGGTGCTGCTTCGGGCTCACCGGTACGAATCCGTACAGCTCCACCCGCGCCGGTCGATACCCGCCGACGAAATCCATGATCCGCTCGAGGTGGCCGATGTTCAGGGAGAAGAGCACGGTGTTGGTGATGAGGGTGACGCCGAGCCCGGCCAGGTTGCCCAGGCCCTGCGCCATCTCCTCGAAGCCGCCCGCCCGCCCGGTGATGCGCTGGTCGAGATGCGGCTCGTGCGCTCTGACCGAGACGTAGAGCTCGTCCACGCCGGCCGCCACCAGCGACCGCGCGTAGTCCGGGTCGCCGAAACGCCGTCCGTTGGACTGAATGCGGATGTGCCGGTAGGCGCCGCTATCCCGCGCATATTCGATGTATCGAAGCAGGTCTTCTTCCAGCGTCACCTCGGCGCCGGAAAGGACCAGGCGGTGGAAGCGTTTCTCTTCCGCGTTCCGGTCGACATGGCTCTTGAAGGTCTCGAAGGCCATGCCGGCGCTCCGGTCGCGCATCCCTTCCACCAGGCAGATGCGGCAGCGGTTGTTGCAGCGAAAGCCCACGGTCAGCGTTTGGGCGCCAACCGGCGAAAGCGGGGACGGTCCGCGCTCGTCACGCTCGCCGGTCGCTTCGCGCGAGAGGTCGTTTTCGCTGATGGTCGAGGTCGCCATGAAGAGTCTGCAAGCGAGTCAGGAGGTGTAGCGCGATCGAGCCCCTCTTGCCGGTGGAATTCTAACAGACAAGATCGTACGATTCCAGGCAGCTTGAAGGACGGGTATCCGCAGCCATGGTGTCCCACGTGCGGCTTGCAGAATGAGTGTCGCGAGCGCCGCCGGATATGTGCGGACTATCCCGCGTGCCATCGGGGCCTGCGAGGTCTCGGGGTCGATTCGATGCGGCAACTGGCCCAGCGGCTCTGTCGCCATCATCGCGTGCAAGACCCCCGGGTGGAGGCGGTATTCCAGCTCGTCGCCGAGTTGCTCGGCCGACACGGCACCCGCTACGCGGAGATCTTCGAGCCGTCGTTGAGCTGGCTCGGAGCCGAAGCGCAGCTGCTGCGCTTCTCTTACGCGTTTCCCGGGTATGGCGAGCAGCCCGAGGATACCGCGCGCTGCATCCTGGATCTGTGCCGTCCCTTTGGCACTGGGGTGAGGGAGGTGGCGGCTCGGGTCGTCCGCGCGCTTCAGGCCGGGTGCGTCGAGCAACCGCTGTTTGGCCTGGCCTACGACGGTCCGGAGAGCTGGCGGGTGAAGCTCTACCTGCAGTTCCGCGCCGAACACGGCCGGGAGGCGTCGGCCCTGGCCGCACGGCTGCTCGGCGGTAGAAAGCTAGAAGGTGGCGATGGCGAGGGCGAGGGCGAGCTGCACATGCTCGGGCTGGACGTCGGGGACGGCGGGGTCCAGCGGGCCAAGCTTTACTACAGGTATCCCCGGCTTTCGGTGGCTGATTTCGCGGCGCGGATGGGACGCGTCGAGCTGGTCGCCGATCTGGCCAGGGCAGGGATGGCCGAGCTCTGCGAGCTGCTCGCCATCCACCACCTGACATCAGCCGGCGCCGGCGACATCGGACCGGTGCGGGAGATCGACTTCGCGCTGAGGGACAACGGGCTGTTGCCGCGGGACCTGGAGGCCAGCCCGTCCCTGGCGCGCCTCTTCGATCCGGCCGGCCCGGCCGCCCCTCTTTTCGCGAGCTTTCCCCTGGCCATCCGGCGCGTTTCCGTGGCAACCGGTGGATCGGACAAGCTCAACGTCTACTACCTGCTCACCGGGTGAAGCGGGGGCGCGGTCCGCTCAGGACCGGGAAAGGAACATCCGGTCGAGCTCGCCCCGGGGCAAGGGTCTGGGTACGGCGAGATCCGCGGGGGCGAGAGCGGCGATCTTTGCCCCGAGCTCGCGCAGGGCGACCGCGGCCGCGCAGGAGGGGTTGCCGTCCACCACCGGAATGCGTTCTAGCTCGGCCCTGGCCACCTCGCGGTCTTGCGGTATCGCGTGGACAACCCGGGTACCGATGGAGCCGGCGAGCTGCTCCACGCGTTCGGCTTCGCGCTCCAGCCCGCGCAGGTTCGCGATCAACCCGCCCAGCCGGACTCCATTCCGCGAGTAGTGCCTGACCGCCTGCGAGATGTTGTTCGCCGCGTACAGGGAGCGAAACTCGCCCGAGGTTACGATGTATACCTCATCGCCGTAGCCCGATCGCATGGGAGCCGAGAAACCTCCGCAGACCACGTCTCCCAGCACGTCGAACAGGATCACGTCGTAACGGGCGCGCAGCGTTTGCGGATCGCCGATCAACTCCAGCTCGCCCCGTTGCCGCATCTGTACGATGAAGTCCTGCAGCTCCGCCAACAGCCGCGGGGCCCGGGGATGGCGCCCGGCCGGGGAACTTCCCTCGCTTGCGGACTGCGCGAAATCCCCTGAGGTAGACCCGACCGCGGCGATCTGCAAGCCGAGCTCCTCGAAGAACGCTGCCAGAGGACCCAGCGTGATACGGTCTGCAAATACCATCACGCTCTTGCCAAAACAGAAGCGCGGCAGGATCCATTCCAGCCGGGGTGCCAGGGCGGCCAGCTCCCGGTCCAGGAAGCGCTCGGCGGCATCCTCCACGCCCAGCGGGCGGGCGATCGACCGGACCCAGTCGACCGTACCCCCGATCCCCAGGGGAAGGGCGGTGGGCAGATGGTCGGCGCCGACCCGCTCCGCCAGTCGGCGGGCGCCGGTCCATCCCGGGGCCAGGTCGATGACCGCCCGGCCGAGCTCTTGCAGCAGGTCGGTGAACATCGTTCGCGTGCAATGCCAGGTGTTGACGACCGCCAGCGAAGCGGAACCGAGATCCCGGATGTCGTCCAGCGAAAAGCGCGGGAAGACCGGCCCGAGCATCTGTAGGCCCATCGCCCGCAGATGCCGGGCGAGCTCCCCCGCACTATCGAGCTCAATGCCGAACAGGCAGACCCGGCCGGGGCGCGGCGCGCGGTCGCCTTCGCCCAGCGCGGCATAGACATCGCGCCAGAATCCAGATACCTGCGCCAGATAGGACTCGCGTACCAGCTTGATCTCGTAGAGCACCAGGGGGATGCGCGTCTGCCGGCGGAATGCCTCGGCCGCTCCCGTGATGTCTTCACCGATCAGGCGACTGAGGCAGGAATCGATCAGGATCACCAGCCGGGGAGGCCGCGGCAGGGAGCGGATGGCGTCGAGGCACTGCGCAGGTCTGTCGCCTCCCATTAGCGCGTAGTCGCCCTTCAGGCTCGACTGAAAGATGTGGCGGAAGAGATCGGCGGAGGGCGCCCCTACCCAGGGAGCGGAGACCGCCGAGCTGGCGGGAGGCGAGGATACGAAAGAGAAAAGGTTGAAGCATTCACGGTCGCAGCAGGTGGCGACCGCCACCTCGGGCTGCGAACCCATGATCATGTAAAACCAGCTGGAGTCGTCGGGGGGAACGACGTCGAGCAGGTCGACGTTGAATTCCGCCGGCATGTGGCCCGCGGGCGGATCGCCCCGATCGAAGTCGAGCGAGAAGGCGGGCGGTAGGTTGCGGGAGAGCAGGTAACCGACAAACGCCTCCACCCGGTGCGCCGCATCGAGGCGTTCGTCCGCTGTCCGCTCGTCCTCCTGCACCGCCAGCGCGATCGGCTCCCAGCGCAGCACCGGATCCCGGTCGAGCGTCTCCGCCAGCGCCAGGCGCAGTAACACGGTCCGCTTGCGGCTCTCGAATCTCAGGTTGACGGCGCCCTCGTACTCGTCCATCGCGGCGAGGTGATAGTCGAAGTAACGCGTCTTGCCCTTTACCAGCAGGTCGGGGCAGAGCCGGTGGAAGAGCCGGATTCCCCAGTAGACGGTGCGCAGATTGCGGTTGCGCCAGATCAGCAGCGGGGAACGGGTTTCCTCCTGAAGGCAATGGATACGGCGAGCAACGTGCTCGCAGATTTCGCCCACCGCCCTTTCGCTTCGCGGCGACGGCATCGGACGGCAGGTTTGCAGGGGATATCACCCCGTTGCCATTGGGGAGCTCTGCTTCCACCGCCGTGCCCGGGGAGGTCTCGGTCCAGCGCAGAGCGACCTGCCTCCCCCCCCGGGCCAGTAGCAGCCGTACCGAGCCGTCCTTGACGACCTCGACCGATGCCGCTTTCAGGTCTGTATTCAACAGGATCTGCCGCTCCAGCTCCGCGAGCAGGAGGTGAATCGAATCGCCATCCGGATTTACAGAGGATTCGGTCTTGTATACCGCCATACGATACCCGGCCGATGTTCCGCGGCCGTCTGATGATCCCCGCGATTCCGCCTGAACGAGCGATCCTGCGAGCGGGTCGACACCGCGTTCCGTCGCGCAATTCCCGATCGAATGATGCACGAACTCCGCGGTACGGCAAAGGGAAAACCGAGCCCCCGGCCCGCCCGCGCGGCTGCCGAGTCACGCCGCAGAAATCAAGCGGTTCGCCTCTCTTGAAGTGGTTTCAACCCGCCTCCCGTCGTCTTTCGGGCGGGGCGGCCCCATCTGCTGCGTTGCTCCTCCTCGAAATAGCCCCGCTATTCCTCGTCGTCGCGCCTTGCAGCTGGGGCCGCCGCGCTCCGAAATACTCGGTCCGGGGGTTTTGAAACCTCTTCTAGCGCTTCCGCTCGTACCGAGGGCCGCACGGATCACGTCTGCCGGGACAAGATCCGACTCCGGCCGAACCGCAGGTACTTGCGGGCAGTCATCCTGGTGAACAGGGGCCGGCCTCGCGCCAGGGTTCTCAGCACGTAGCCGATCTCCATCAAGAGATTGTGGCTGAGGGGGGGGAAGAAGCGATAGGCGCGTCGATCGAGGATGGCCTCGACCGCCTTTGGGTCCAAAAAAGGTAGGAGCGGCAGCAACAACACCATTCTTCGGGCGTCCTCCCCCAGGTTTCTTTCCATGAGAAAGGACCTCTCGTCGTCGAGCGCCTGCCGGGCGAAACGTCCGGGGCGCTTCTGCCGCAGCCGATCGGCGATTTCGGTGCCGGGGAATGCCTTGAGGTTGAAAAGGTAGGCCTTGGTGACCGGATTGCGCGCGTAGAACCGTATCAGCTCTTCGATGGTCTTCTCGACGTCGTCCTCAGGGCCGACGATGTTGTCGGCGATGCAGTCGATGCCCGCATCCCGCAGCAAGCTCAGGGCCTGCTGCAGGCGCTCGTTGTCGTATCGGCGGTCGTAGAGGTCCTTGCGGATTGAAGGGTCTATACTCTGTACTCCCATCTCGACCGCAGCCGTCCCCATCGCCGCGAGAGAGTCGACCACGTCGCGCGTCATGGTGCTGGGATGGACCCAGCAGAAGCTCGGTAGTCCGATCTGGCGGCGGTAGGCAGCGGAGAACTCTCGCAGCCACTTGGGATGGTGGGTGAAGATCTCGTCGTCGAAGACGACCCGCTTGACCCGGTAGCGCTCCTTTGCCGCGGAGAGCTCCTCGATGACGTTGGATACCGAGCGCCTCCTCAGGAAGGTACCCTTTCCGCGGTAGAGCTTGCGATAGAAGCTGTTGCTGCAAAAGGTGCAGTTGAAGGGGCATCCCCGGCCGGTGATGATGGTGTACGAGGAGAGGTCCCAGCCGATGCGGCGAAAGAGCTCCTTGTCGGGGAAGGGGAGGGTGTCCAGCTCTTCGATCAAGGGGCGGACGTCGTTTCGGTGCACGACGCCGTCGACCTTGGACCAGACGTTGGCGATGTTCGCGGTCGATTCGCCGGCTCCTATCCGTCGCGTCAGCTCCAGCAGTGGCAGCTCGCCCTCGCCCAGGACCAGGTGATCGACCGGTTCCTGCTCGATGGTGGGCTGGGGCGCGGCGCTGGGATGGACGCCTCCGAATACGATAGGGATATCGGTGCGTTTCTTGATCTCGCGGGAGAGGTCCAGCGCCCAGCGTAAATTGTCGGTGAAGACCTGAAAGGCGACCAGGTCGGGCTGCAGGGCGGCGATCCGGTCGAGTATCGGCTCGCGGAAGCTGAAAAGACGGCTCAACGGTTCCAGCCGGATCACCGAATCGTCGAAGAGCCGCGGATCCAGTAGCAGCTCGGTCTCGATGCTGTTCTCCCTGAGAACGGCGGAGAGGTACTCCACCCCCAGGCTCTCGTTTTCGCTACAGACGAAACAGACTTTCATCGGAAAGGAAGAAAGCAATAAACAGCCGGGAAAGGCAAGGGCTCTGCTACCGGGGGTACAGCGGACGAGGCCCGGCCGGTAGCGAGCACTCGAGCACGACGCGCGATCCGGCCTCGACGCGCGGCCGCTCCAGCTGCGGAGTAGGGCAAGCGACCGTTTCCGCCCGCGATAAAGACGGCGCGCGGGAGCAGCGGCCGGAACCGCGAGAGGAGATCGCCGGCGATGTCGATCGAGGCCTCGGTGATGCAGGAGAACCCGACCAGCAGCGGGCGATATTCCGCGACCCGTTCGGCCAGCTCGTCGTGGAACGGGGCCAGCCAGGGGCGACACTCTTCTAGGTAGCGGGCTCCGCTCCAAGCCTTGAACTCGCCATGCCGCCATAGACGTCGAGCCACCGGTATTTCCGCTACCGCGTCGTGCAGGAACAGGTTCGCGTCGATCACGCGTACGGACCAGAGCAGGCCCCGCATCCTTTCCGCCAGGTAGGCGACGCCCAGCGGGGGCTCGGAGGGCAGCCAGGGCGGTAGCCCTATCAGGACCAGGCGTCGGTCGTGGTCGTTTCCCGGCTTCGGCACGGCTGAGCTCTCCTTCGGCTACGGGTACGCCGGTTGATCGAGGTGGACATCGAGCCGCGGGAAGGCGATGGCCATGCCGGCCGGCTCGAGTGCCCGGCAGAGGGTTTCGTTTATACGCATTTGCCTACGCGGCATCCGTAACGCTACTTGTGCATCGCCGCCAGTCGCCTCCTGGCCTGCTCGGCGAGCGGATCCACGGGGTAACGTTCGATCAGCGCCTCCAGGGTGGCCACGGCGTCGTCCTCCCAGCCGCACTTCTGCTGGGTATCGGCGGTGTCCCACAGGGCGCGCGGAATGAGCGCGCTTTCGGGGTATGCCTCCTCCAGCGTCTCGACCGCCTCCAGCGCCGCGTCCAGGTCGCCGACCTCGCGCGCCGCCCGCACGACCTGTAAGAGCGTATTGTCCTCGGGCACGTAAGACGGGGCGAACTCGATGATACGCCGGTAGGCGTTGATGACCTGCGAGTAGTTCTTGTCCAACGAATAGCTGCCGATGAGCCCTGCCGCGCTCTGGCGCAGCGTCTTGTCGTTCTTGAGCTCCAGCGAGAGCAGGAACATCTCCTCCAGCGCCGGTTGGTGCCGGGGCTCCTGGACGATGAGCTGGTTCAGCACCTGCATGGCCTCGCGCGGCTGGCCGCCGGTGCGCAGGTCGACCGCGCGGGCGTACAGCGGGTTTTCCTTGAACACAACGTCCTGCTCGTCGACCGCGCTCTGCAGCCTCTCGTCGAAACCGGTGACGCGCCAGAGCAGCGCGACCACCGCTCCCATGACGAAGCCGCCCACGTGCGCCGAGTATGCCACGGTCGTGTAGCCGGGCGCGGAACCCTCGATGAACGAGTTCAACGCCTCGCCCAGGAACCAGAGCAAGAGCGCCCAGAAAGCGCGAGCGGAGAAGACGCCCCAGCGTAGCAAGAGGAAGAAGAAAAGGACGTAGAAGAAACGGATCTGGGTGGCCCCGTAGCAGACCATGAAGGCGCCCATACAGGCGGCCACCGCGCCGGAGGCGCCCACCAGCGGTACCGTGGCCTCCGGATGCCAGATGCGGAAGGCCGCCGCCGCGACCACGCCGCCGGCCAGGTAGAAGGCCAGAAAACGCCAGCGGCCCCAGCGGTCCTCCAGGTTACAGCCGACCAGGTAGAGGAACCAGAGGTTGAATAAGAGGTGCGCCCAGCCCCCGTGCGCAAAGGCGTAGGTCACCATGCGGAACCGTCCGTCCAGCGCCGGACGATAGCCGAGCTGAATGGCCGGGATCGCGTTTGTGACCCCTTCCAGCTCCAGCTTGAGCTCCTGCCAGCGCAGCAGCCGCGGGTCGTCCGGCTCCGTCAGCTTGCCGTCGCGAAACTCCTGGATGATGCGCGCCCGCTCCGCGAGCGACCTCTGCAGCTGTTCCCGGATCGACCCGAGCTCGAGGGGCTCCAGCAGCTCTTCCGGGTCATGGTCCTGTTCCGCCTCTTTCTTCTCTTCGTACTCGGCGAGGATCTCCTGTTCGATCCCCTGGATATCACGCATGAGCCGGAGAGCCTCTTCCTCCAATCCGCCTTCGACCGCGCAGGCGCGAACCTGAAGGAGCGTGCAAACGATCGCTATACAGATGGTAATCCAGGGGAGCCGCTTGACGACGAAGTCTTCATGGCCTAGCGGCAGGATGAACACGGCAGGAGTCTATCGTAGCCGCATCGTTTGGTGTAGAGGTAGGATATGGTGGGGTTCGACGTGATCCTTCTGAGGTTTCGGGCCAACGTCAACCGCACGGAGCTGCCGATCCCGGGACTGCAGCGCCTGTTCGGGATCGACCAGGAAGCAGCCTTGAAGGTTGTTCGCAGCCTGCCGCGCGCGGTCAGAACGTCTGTTTCGCGGGAGGTGGCCGAGCGTTATGCTGAGGCCCTGCGCTCGCTGGGCGGCGAGGTGGAGGTACGAGCGAGCCGTGTCGACGCCGCAGCAGCTGGGTCGCCGCCATCCGCGGACGCCCCGGCGGCGGGTTTCGTGCCGGCGGTTGCCCCGGGCGACCGAGCCGCGGTCGCGGCGACCGACCCCGCGCCGTCCGATCCCGCGCCGCCCCCTGGACCGGTTATCGGAGCGGGGGCCGGGCAACCCGCTTTCGACACTACGGCTGAGAGCGCGGGGTTTGCGTCGCCGTCGGAGGCTTCGGGGTCCGAGGCGGCCCGGTCCGTCAATGTCTCGATGGGCGCCAATCCGACCTACCCCATGGGTACCCTGGAATCCCCCGAACAGGGACGGCACATCGCCGAGCTACCGACCCAGCCCGACGCAGGGGAGGCGCGCGACGAGGCGATAAGGATGCTGCCGGGCACGCCGGCCGCGAGCGCCGCGTCTTCCACCGCGGTGCAGGTTACGGCGGAAACCCGAGATGAAGGCCAGCCGGCCGAGATGCGACCCGTCTTGGCGGATAGCGCCGGCTCGGAGCGCCTGCCCGAGGTGCCCGGGCCGTTGGGAACGCCGGAAAGCGCCGGCGTGCCCGTGGTACCGGAGTCGCCATCGACGTCGCCGGCCTCGCCACTCCCACCGGATCCGGCGAAGTGGGAGAGCATGGACCTCGGGCCTTCGCCGCAGCGGGCCGCGCCCGCGACCGAGATTCCTGGTCTGCAGCGCGATGACCGGGCTCGCGAGAACGCGTCCGCCGGGCAACCCGAAGGCGCTGCATGGCCACCCCAAGAAAAGGGCGACATGGAGGACCTGTTGTCGCCTGTAGCCTGGACCGGGTCCGAGCAGAGCTCCCAGTCTAGGGAGCTGTCGCTGGATCTGGAGGAGGTCCCGGAGCAGGCCGTATCCGGTTCGCCGCGGCAAGGCGCCGAGGGGTGGGGAGAGCTCGGCGATAGCGAGCGGCCCCGGTCCGAGGCGCTCGCGCGCGCGGTACGCGAGGATGCCGGCGCGGGTCGCGGTGCCGTTTCGAAGGCGCCCGACCCCATGCGCGCGGCCTTCATCAGCGACGAGATACTCCCGGACGCAAAACGCTCCGGTAAAGAAAGCGTGGCCGGCGACGGTGAGCTGGAACTCGCGGTTCAATCCATGCCACGGGAACGCTCCCTTACCCTATCTGACCCCAAGCCGGCCGAGCTTCCCGCCCCTCTGCGCGCGCTGGCCAGCCGTATGGGCTTCGTCAAGCCGGGGATGGGCGACGTTCTAGGGGGGCTCTGGATCGTGGTCATGGGGCTGTGGGTCGGCAGCTCGACTTTCCTCGGCAATCCCAGCGCGACGGACGTGGTGTTCGACGTGGCCGGTGTCGGATGGTTGGGGTTCGGCGTGTACCGCCTGACGACCGGCTCGCGCCGCGGGTAGTGCCACCTGGTCACTTGCCGAAGCGTCGCCGTGGGGCGTTTCGAGGCGAAAAAGGTCGAAAAAGGCCCGCGTCGCAGCCGACCGACGGTACGCGGGCCTTGACCATATTTCGAGGCCTTGCGCATAATGCGCCCGGCGACACGGCGCGTACGGGAAAGGTAACTAAAATGCATTCAGGACCCAAGAGCATCGCTGTTCTGGCATTCGCCGCACTATGGCTCGGAGCGCTGACCGCGGCGCGGGCTCAGGAAAGCGAACCGGCAGACGAACCGGCGAGCGAGACGGACGAGGAGCTCTACCTGGACGAAAACGTGGTCGTGGACGAGGACGAAACGGGCGGGGAAGAACCGGACGAGCCGGGGCGCGGCGTGGCCGGGGTCGGCCTGGACCTCGGTTTTTACTATCGAAGCGACCACCTCGGTACGATGTTCGACCTCTCCCCGATCCTATCCGGGTGGTTCGCGATCGCCGACGACCTGGACATCACCCTGGACTGGGGGCTCGCTTTCAACAGCATCTCTCCGGAGGGGGGCGAGAGCGCCAGCGAATTCGTCATCGGAAACCCCTTGATCACCATCCAGCGCGTATTGCAGGAGGGCAGGACGCGGATCTGGTTCGGGATCGGCGCCATCGCGCCCATCTCCTCGGTTCCCGACGAGGATGAGGACGGATACCTGGACAAGGTCGCGGCCTACCAGACCGCTTCCGCCATACGCGGAAACTGGAATCACTTCCTGTGGATGCCCGAGCATTTCGGCATGGTGCTGCCGATCGGCGCGCATATGGTGTCGGAAGATCACATCCTGCTGGGCGGCGAGGCGACTTTCTACTACCTGATGCCCATCGACAACTACAACGCGAGGCGGCAGGATTTCTACATCCAGCTCGCCGGGGATATCGGGTTCGGCTGGGAAGCGGTGCAGACCGGCCTGCGCCTGCAGGGCGTGGTCACGACCACGAATCCGGAAGTCGATAGACTTCAGGGTGCCATCGGCCCCTTTGTGCGCTATGATCTGGGCGGAAGCCACTTCGAGGCCCGCTTCCTGCTCAACCTGGACGATCCGAACGGCGTTTTCGGCGAGAACGACGTCTGGGGGCTTCACCTCGGGGGCGGCGCGACCTTCCAGTAGTATGAAGATCCTGCTCGTACAGCCCAAGAAGCCCGAGATAGCGTTCGGGGGCGATGACTTTGCCATCTTCGAACCGTTGGCGCTCGAGTACCTGGCCGCCGCCGTGTCCGACCGGCACGAGGTGCGCGTGCTCGATCTGCGTCTGCAGGACGAGATGGATGCCACCCTGCGCGAGTTCCGGCCGGAGCTCGTCGGCATCACCGCCTATACGGTGCACGTCAACGAGGCCAAGCGCCTCTTCGATAAGGTCAAGCGTTTCGATCCGACCATCTTCACCGTGGTCGGCGGCCACCACGCGTCCGTATCGTTCAAGGACTTCCTCGTTTCCAGCATCGATCTTATCGTGACCGGCGAGGGCATCACCCCCTTCCGGGAGCTGGTCGCGCGCCTCGAAGAGAAGAAGAGCCTCGAGGGTATTTCCGGAACCGTCCGCCAGGAGAACGGCGAGATCGCCGCCTGCCCGAACGCACCGGCCGAGGACCTGGACAGCTTCCCCTTTCCCGACCGAAGCGTTACCCGGCGCTACCGCCAGAGCTACTTCAGCGAGTGGATGAAGCCCATGGCCTCGGTCCGCACCTCCAAGGGCTGCCCGTTTCGCTGCAAGTTCTGCGCGCTGTGGAAGCTGACCGGCGGCAAGTACCTGACCCGGACTCCGGAGAAGATCCTGGAGGAGCTCCGCGGGATCGAGGAGGAATTCGTCTTCTTCACCGACGACGAGTCGTTTCTCGATGTGAAGCGAATGCGCCGGCTGGCCGATCTGATAGCCGCCTCCGGCATCCAGAAGCGTTACTACCTCTACCTGAGGAGCGATACGACCGTCAAACATCCGGAGCTGGTCGAGCAGTGGAAGCGGATCGGTCTGGAACGGGTCTTCATGGGGCTAGAGTTCTTCCGCGACGAGGATCTGGCCTACGTGAGAAAAGGCTCCACCACCGAAAAGAACACCGAGGCGGTGCGGATCCTTCAGTCGCTCGGCGTCGACATCTTCCCCGCCTTCATCATCCGGCCCGAGTTCGACAAGGAGGACTTTCGCCAATTCGCCGAGTACTGCCTCGATCTGGGCTTCAACTTCATCGGCTTCTCCGTCCTCACCCCGCTGCCCGGAACCGACCTTTACGACGAGTGCAAGGACCGCTTCATCGTCCACAACTACGACTACTTCGATTTCATCCACACCATCCTGCCCACCAAGCTCCCCCTCAAGGAGTTCTACCGCGAGCTGTTCTCCCTCTACGGCAGGACCCGCTCCCCGCGCAACCAAATCGCTTTCCTCGAGAAATATCCCCTGCAGGAGATCCCTGCGCTGCTGAAGATGGTCTACCGCTTCAGCAAGAAGTTCAGCGCGATTCATAACGACTATCCTTCGACCTACTCGTAAGCCAGCGCACCCCGGATCTTCATGCGCGCCGCGCGCATTCCCGGCGGGATGCCGGCGGCGGCCGAGGTCAGGGTGACCAGCGAGCTGATGAGCAACGCCCCGGAGAGTGCATCGTAAAAGAATACGATCCTGCATAATTGCAGAACGCAACTACAGTAATGCAACTATGCGGGGCCTTCCCTTTTTACTCCATCCGGTTCTGGTGAGGTCTTCCCTTCGCGGTTCTGTACGGTGGCACCGGTGGGTCGGCCGCGGGCGTGACCAGCTTTCCGGACGGCGACGCCTTTTTGTAGATCATGCGCGGCGTTCATTGAGATCCGGGCGACGGTATCAAACAAGCTCTTCCGATTTTTGTGATGTAATTGCGGGAGAGATCGAAGATCAAAGAAAATCGTTATTATGGTAGATTTACCCGGCGTATCGCTTCGGGGCGCGCTATATTAAAAGTAAATGGACGGCGGTAACGTTATAGACCTCTCCTCACGCCTGAAACAGGTGCTCGAGCTTTTCGTGGACGACGTCGAAAACCCCTGCGACGAGGTGTTTGTGGACAATGATCGCGTGATCATCCGCACGCCCGCGCAAACCGGCATGGCCATGACGCCGCTCGCCGCCAAGGAGCTGGCGGTGCGCCTAATAGAGGCTGCGGTTATGGTGGAGCGCGGCTGACCTTCCGGAGAATCTCGTGCCGGTCAAAAAAGGGCGTGGAAAACGATCGTCAGGGATCCGATCGTCGTAGACGACTCAGTCGCCGCACAGCGCCGGACGCTCGGCGGCGAAATACCGTTGCGGGCGTCCGGGTCGGAGCCCAACGCCTGCATGAAGAGCGCTGTCGACAGGGACAGGGGACGCGGTTAGCTTTTTCACTTCTTCTTCCGTTTCGGGAACGCGTACCGGTTCGATGGTGACACCCGTTCGAGGTTACCCGAAAAGTGAAAAAGTTAGCCGCGTCCCCTGTTTCCTATTTCCAGCTTGCGAGCGAGGAAGAAAGCCGCGAAATGCCCGATGGTAGCGGCCGCAGTAGACGGCGACCTTACACAGTGGGGCTAATCCGTTCGTTGCGAGCGCCCACAGCACGCCATTTCTGGCCGTGCTCGCTCGTCGCTCCTCGACGTACGGGTCAGTACGCCTACGTCGATCCTAGCTCCGTGCGGCCCGAAATGACGCACGGTGGGCGCTTTCGCTACGATGCGTTCGCTTGTTTCAGGCCTAGTCCACGCTTTGCGCAGCCTTTGCCGCCGCCCCCTTGCGCTCGGACTTGCGTTGTGGCGATGATACCGGCTCCGAAACGCTGGCCGCACGCGAGGCCATTTCCTCCCAGCGGTCGACGTTCTCCTCGACGGCTTTCAGGTATGCCATCTGCGTCTCTCTTGCGGTCTTCAAACCTTCTTTGAGAGTTCTCAGTATCTCGTTTCGCATCTGATCGGTCTGCGAGAAATACAGATCCAGCGTTTTTTGTCCCTGATCCTGCATCGTGTTCAGGGTTTTCACCAAGCTGGACCACCCCGACTTCCACGACGTCAACGCTTCCAAATGCATATTTTCCATCGTTATCCCCTTTTGCATTCCTCTTGGCTGAAGGAATGAACGGCCCCTGTCATCGCGGAGACAGCGCTTATAGGAGCATACACCGCCTCTCGTGATATTCCCAGGCCCAGGAACCGCTCTTGTTTACCCTGTCCGTCTGCCGAACGGAAGGAACTTGATGATGTTGAACTTCCCCACCACATGTCAAGAGAGTCGATTCTATTATGATGTTACTGTAAACGACACAGACCGCGACCGGGCGGCTGGTCATTCACGGCCGGAGGCCGGCGGATCGTGCACGCCCGGTCGCTCCAGGCCGATCACCCGGCGGAGTATAGGGGGCGGATCCAAAGATTGAAAAATATGGAGCGGTGGTGAGTACCACCTGGTCATTTCGCGATGGGAGTGCCAGGTCCGGCCAAGCGCAAGGGGTCCCCTTTGTTTGTGTTTCAGGACCGTCGTCCCCTTTGTTCTGTTCTGACGTGTAACCGGACGGATGGGGACGTAAACAACGTCCCCCTAATCCGTCCCCCAGATCTACTGGATGTTCGTGGCGTCGTGATCGCCGCCCAGCAGGATAGGTCGCCAGCGCTCGTCGCCTTCTCAGAACGGGTCGGTCTTACCGGCCTGGTCGACCGCCCGCCACAGCTCCAGGAACTTCTCTCGTACCCACGGGTCGAGCCGCTCCGCCAGCGACTGCGGCAAGCTCGCGGATCGGATCAGTTCCTGGACGTCCGCGAGATCTTTCAAGCGATGCGGCGCGACCATGCCCGAGGCGAGCTTAAGCTCGATCCAGCGCTCGATGGGGAGAAGCGCGAAGGGGGCGCCCCGGATCGCAGTAGTCGCGGGATCGGGGAAGGCGATCGGCTTGGGACGGTCGTCTCCCGGGAAGCGCCCCGTGCTCAGGACGTCGATGTGGACGCCGAGTTCGGCATCGACGAGCTTTCCCGTGCCGGGCACACGCTCCGCATAGCCGCGACCGAGCCAGGCACGCTTGAAGCGCTGCAGGTCTTCGTCGCGCATGACGAGGTCGACGTTGACCGTGACGCGTCGGTGGCCGTACTCGTTGAGCGCGAGCGCACCGATGATTGCGTACGGCAGGCCCTCTGCCTCCAGGATAGACACGAGCCGTGTCACCGCTTTGTGCACATCGGCGTCTCCCACGAAGAACCTCCTGCAGTCCTCCAGGTTCGAGGCGAGGCGCGCCGAACGTTCGGGCGACCGCCAGCCAGCCCCCCACGCTTCCGTGATCCGCGTCGCCATTCCTTCGATTCTTCGATTCTATCGCACCTGTCGGGCAGGCGCCAGCCTGCGGTGTAGAGGTTTAGAGGGTAGAGAATAGACGGCATAGGGGTAGGGCTTAAGTTCTATCAATTACGACTGAGAGGCGACGCGGTTGGCTCTTTCACTTCTTCTTACGTTTCCGTAACGCGTACCGTCCGAGGTTACCCGAAGAGTGAAAAAGCTAGCCGCGTCCAAGCCCATTCGCGATACTCTATTAGCCTCAAGGCGCTACGGAATTACCGCGCTACGGTAAGTCCCGCCCCCTTAATAGCAGTATTTCTTCGAAAGCTCGGACGAGTCGGCGCACTCGCTGTTCAGAACGCCGCAGTCGGCGATGGTCGCGCAAGGCACCATGCAGTAATTGCCGGCGGATTCCCAGTTGTAGTCGCGCAGCCCGGACGCGCATTCGCTTCCCGTCGGGCAGCTCGTGCTGCCGCTCCTCGGATCGCAGGATACCGTACAGACATCGCGCTCGCCGGCGGGCTCGCCCAGGCATTCGAGCCCCCACTGGCAGTCCGCGTCGTCGCGACACCGGGTGCCGACCGGGCCCGGCGGATTGGGGCAGTACATCTCGGTACAAACGGTGATGCGACCGGCCTGACAGCTACAGGTATTGCAGCTGAACGGATCGGGAACGTTCGAGGCGCCGTCGGCGTAGACCTGGCCGCCCACGATACAGCTATCCCAGGGCTCCTCAGGACTGCCGCAAATCTCCTCGATACATTCATCAATGCAACACGGGAGCGAGAAGCAGGATTGTCCGGTAACGGCACACATCGTGTCGTAGCCCGAGCCGCCATTCGTGCCGGCAGCGCCACCAGTGCCGCCTTCATTCATAGTACCGCCGTTTCCGACCGTGGCTCCGGCACCGCCTTGCCCTGCCGCCGGCGCTCCGGCCTCGCCCGCTCCGGCCGTCCCGCCGGTACCGGCCGAAGAAGTGGTGCCACCAGTTCCGCCGTCGCCGGAACCACGGCTGTCATCGCTGCCGCAGGCCACGGCCGCGGTCAGCAGTGTCAGTACCACCGCACTCGAAAGGGTACGCAGGATCTTCTTGAGAAGACCCCGACGGTCGCACCCGTGGTCTGCAAGCCGCGGGTATCCGGCTTTGATCCGGCTAGCGAGCGGCCTCGGTTTGCTGACTCGACTCTTCCGGTCGAAATGCTCGATCGCCACAAGAAGATATGGGGCTGCGTCCCGGACCAGGCCTCGTATGACGGAGGCTTTGCATATCGACCGAACTTGGAAGCGATCAAAGACATGGGCGTGAGGGACGTAGCTTTCAACAAGAAGCGGGGGCTTGAGGTATCCGAGATGGCGCGAAGCGCGTGGATCTACCGCAGCCTGAGCTACTTTTGTGCCGGTATCGAGGCTGGCATATCCTTTTTAAAAAGATGTTTTGGCCTTGCCAGGTGTATGTGGAAGGGATTTGAATCGTTTAAAGCGTATACCTGGGCTTCGGAGGTCGGTCGAAATGCGAGCGCGAGAAACGCCGCCGCGCACATCATGGGCGCGAAGACGATCGCGATCTCGTTGGCCGACAGCGCGGCCGTACCCAGCAAGAGGAGCAACAGCAGATGTGCTTGTCGAGCAGCCTTCCCAATTGATTACTGCGGCGCTGGCCGGGATCCGTTTCGGTCGTCCGGTAGTTGCTGATGGAGTGCCGAGCGTGGCACAACAGATCGCGTGTACGTAGTCGCACTCACCCGCTGGGGCAGACCCCTGGACCAGGAGTTGCAAGAGCTCGCCCGGTTGCTGCAGGCGCAGCCCTATGACCTGCGGATGCGGCTGACCGGTCCTCTGCCGGTAGTGGTGAGCCGACTGTCCGAGGCGGCGGAAGCGCGCGCCTTGCTGGAGAAACTGAGGGAACGCGGCCACGGGGTCGTGGCCTGTGACGGCGAGAAGTTGCTGGCGTCCGAACAGATGATCACGCCCAGAAGCTTCGAGCTGGACGAGGAAGGGGTGGCCTTGGACGACCCGGCGCGGCCACCGGAGAGGGTGCTTTACTCGACGGTTCTGGCTCTGATACACGCCCAGCTCGAGATCGAAACGCGAACCACCGCTACCAGCCAGAAGCGAAAGTTCAGCGCCGGGCGGGCGATCATAACCGGTGGCCTGGTCGTGACCAAGAAGGTTACGCGTGAGTCGCGCGACCAGCAAAACGAGTACGAGCAGGTGCTCTACCTGTTTCGCAAGTCGAGCACCCATCCGATCATTCTGCGCCAGAATGCGCTGCGCTACGACGGGCTGGGAAGGGAGCTCGGCCATTCCAGCGTCGAGAACTTTTCGCGCCTGATCGGGACGCTTCGCGAGCGAGCGCCCGGGGCGCTCTACGACGACCGGCTGCTCACCCGGCGGCGCCGGGCCGTACCGCAAGCGGTCACCAAGAGCAAATCGCTGACCAAGTCAAACGTCTCCATCGAAGCCGCTGCCAGCTCCAACGCGAGCGAGACCGACCTCGCGGCGTATCTTGTCGCCCTGGCCCACCACGGCGGCCAGCTTTGACGGCCGGAGAGGGTCGCTTGCCGATCGTCAGGACGTGCTGAGTTTCTCTACGGCTGGCGAGACGGAGGGATTCCACGTAGCGGTAGGGTTATTAGGGGAGGGGGCAAGGCCCTCCCCTACGGGGGTGTTGCGTCGGGTATTCGTGGGGGCAACGCCCCTCGCCTACTCGTAGGCGAGGGCGTCGCGGATCTCCATGCGCGCTGCGCGCATTCCCGGCAGGATGCCGGCGGCGGCGGAGGTGAGGATGACCAGTGAGCTGATACGCAAGGCGCCGGCCAGGGGGAAGACGTAGTCCAGGTGCCAGCCCAGCGCTTCGACGCCCAGGGTTTCCAGGAAGAGGACGGTCTGGAAGGCCCCTACGGCCACGCCGCCCACCGCGGCGCAGAAGCCCAGGAAGGCGGCTTCGACCACCAGGGAGCGCAGCAGCTGGGCGCGGGTGGCCCCGATGGCACGTATCATTCCTATCTCGCGCATGCGGTCGAGCACGGCCGAGACCATGGTGCCGATCACGCCCATCAGGGCGATAACCAGCACGATTAACTCGAGGGAGCGCGAGTAGGAGAAGCTCTTCTCCAGAAGCGCCAGGAACTGCTCCTCCAGGTCCGACGTCTTGGTGACGAAGAGCGCTTCACCGCCCCCGAGCTTCTCGCGCACCTGTTCCGCGGCGGCCGCGGCATCCGCGTCGTCTTTCAGGTAGACGTTGACCGCGTCCAGCGCGCTGTCCTTCCAGCGCTCGACGTAGAAGCCGCGATCTATAAAGACCGCGCCGTGCTCCGAGGAGTAGTCCACGACCACCGCCCGTACGGTGAAGGTGTGCACGCCGGTGGGCGAGCTGAGCGAGATCTCGTCGCCCGCGCCGCGCCCGAGCCGGCGCGAGGCGTTCTCGCCCAGCACGACCAGGGGCTTGTTCACCAGCTCGCGGGGCTCGATGGGATCACGGCCGTCGAGGATCTTCCACATTCTATCCTTGCGCTTGGCCTGGCGCAGGAAGGACTCGGTGTCGCCGGCGATCAGGCTGACGGTCTTTTCGCCCACCCGTTGCTCGATGGTGCGAAAGGCGTGGGCCTCGGCCACGCCGTCTACCTCTGCTATCCGCGGCAGGCAGTCGGGCGTCAGCGGTACGTGACGCCGGTCGACAAAGGGCGAGCCCGCGGTGATGGTCAGGTCGGCGGCGGTGAGCTGCTCGAACCAGGACTTGAGCGATTTCTCGAAGGAGGCCAGCCAGCCCGAGACCGAGACGCTCATGGAGACGGCCACCATCAGGGCCAGCACGTTGATGCTGCTGCGGCCCAGGTTGCGCTCCACGTTGTCCAGGCCCAGCCGGCCGGAGACGCCCAGCGTAGCCTCGGCCGGCGAGACCAGCAGCCGGCGCAACACTACCACCACGGCGGGAGCTATCAGCGCGGCGCCGCTCACGCTGAGCAGGATGGCCAGCGCGCCTCCCACCTTGGGCCAGAGCGTGGCCGGGAGCCAGGACAGGGCGATCATGGCCAGGCCCGAGATGCCGAGCAGGCGGTAGGGGAGGGAGGAGGCCGGGGCTAGCACGGCCGAGGGGCGAAGCGCGTGCACCGGGTCCATCAACGCGCCGCGCCGCGCCGGGATGAAGGCCGCCATGACCGAGATCATGAGCCCGGCCGCCACACCTTGCACCACGTGGCCGGCGCTGATGTGGGGAGCGGCGGGCGTGGCCACGTAGAGCCGGTTGATGGTCTCCGCGGTCTGGGCGTGGGTGTACTGGAGCAGGCGCGTGGCCAGCAGCAGGCCGACGATGGAGCCCGGGATGGCCAGCACCATGGCCTCCAGGCAGAAGTGCAGCACCACCTTTGGCTGGGTTACGCCCAGGGAGCGCAGCAGCCCCACCTCCTTGCGCCGCTGAGTGACCGAGATGCCGATGGCGTTGTAGATGATGAAGGTGCCCACCATCAGGGCGATGAACCCGGACATCCACAGCCCCACCCGCAAGGGCTCGGATAGCGCGCGTACCCGCTCTCCCATCTGCTCGGGACGCTCGACCCGGGCGGTGTCGCCCACCGTTGCCGCCACCCGCTCCATCACCTGCTCGATGTCCGCCCCTTCGCCGATGGCCACGTCGATGCGGTCCACCAAGGTCCCGCGGGCAAAGGAGATCTGGGCGGCGTCGAGAAACATCACCGCCACCTGACCCCCGAAGGAGGCGGCCGGACCCGAGTCCTCCAGTATGCCGGCCACGCGGAAGCTCTTGACCCCCTCGGCCGTAAGCAGGCGCAGCTCGCTGTCGCGCTTCAGTCTCCTGCGGTCGGCCAGGGTTTTGGTGATCAAGAGCGCGGTCGGATCGTTGGCAAAGGCCAGCGGATCCTTGACGATGTTCTTCTGCCCCTTCTCGGGCTGAAAGGGCAGGAAGTGGATATCGCCCAGAAAGTCCACTCCCAGGATGAGCAGCGGGCGCTGTTCGTCCACGATCCGGGTGGTGATCTCCAGCGCGGCCGCCGCGTGCTCCACCCCCTCTATCTCGGCGATGTCGCCGACCAGCGAGCTCTCGATGCCCGACTGGTTGCCCAGCACCATCAGGTCAGCTCGCCCGGTCACCCGCTCCACCAGCTCCTCGAAGGAGATCATCATGGCCTGGGTGGTCGCCTCCGAGGCCACCAGCACCGCCACCCCGAGCGAGATGCCGAGCAGCACCAGCAGCGACCGGAGCGGCGCGCTGATCAGATGGCGAAGGCTGATCTCCCTGATCAAGGTGAACATCGGATCGTCATCCAGTCTTGCCGGTCTTTTCGAGCTTGGACCAGGAGTCGCGCAGGCCGATGATACGGTTGAATACTGGTCTGCCCTCGGCCGAGTCGACCGGGTCGACGCAGAAGTAGCCCATCCGTTCGAACTGATAGCGGGCACCGGCCTCGGCCCCGGCCAGGCCGGGCTCCAGCTTGCAGCCGTCCAGGACGGTCAACGAGCAGTGGTTGAGGGTGCGGGAGAAGTCGTCGCCGTGCCGCTCGTCGAGCGGGTCTTCCACGGTGAAGAGGCGATCGTAGAGCCGGACCTGTGCCTCGAAGGCGTGCTCGGCCGAGACCCAGTGCAGGGTTCCCCGTACCTTGCGGCCGTCCGGAGCGTTGCCGCCGCGCGATTCCGGATCCCAGGTGCAGTGCAGCTCCTCTATCTCGCCGGTCTGAGCGTTCTTTACCGCGCGCTCGAACCTGACCAGACAAGCATAGCGCAGCCGCACCTCCCGGCCCGGGGCCAGGCGGTGCCACTTCTTGGGCGGATCCTTGCGAAAGTCTTCCCGCTCCACGTACAGCACCCGCGAGAAGGGTACCCTTCGGGTGCCACGGCCCGGGTCTTCCGGGTGATTGGGGACCTCGAAGCTCTCGCTCTCCCCCTCGGGGTAGTTGTCGATCACCAACCGTAACGGGTTCAGCACGGCCATCACCCGCGGGCAGATGGCGTTGAGGTGCTCTCTGAGGACGTATTCCAGCAACGAGAGCTCGACCACACCCGGTCGCTTGCTCACGCCGATGCGGTCGGCGAAGTCCTTGAGGGCTTCCGGGGGGTATCCGCGCCGGCGCAGGCCGGACAGGGTGGGCATGCGCGGGTCGTTCCAGCCGCTCACCTGTCCCTGATCGACCAGCTTCTTCAGGTTTCGCTTGCTCAGTACCGTATAGGTCAGGTTCAGCGGGGCGAACTCGATCTGCTGCGGGTGGCACTCGGTCTGCAGCTGGTCGAGAAACCAGTCGTAGAGCGGGCGGTTGTCCTCGAACTCGAGCGTGCAGACCGAGTGGGTGATGCCCTCGGCCGCGTCCGACAGGCAGTGGGCGAAGTCATACATCGGGTAAATACACCACTTGTCGCCCGTGCGGTGATGCTCGGCCTTGCGGATGCGGAAGATGGGCGGATCGCGCATGTTCATGTTGGGAGAGGCCATGTCGATCTTGGCGCGCAGCACGTGCGCGCCCTCGTCGAATTCGCCCGCCCGCATGCGCGCGAACAGGTCGAGGTTCTCCTCGACCGATCTGTCGCGAAAGGGGCTGTTCTTGCCGGGAACGCCGAAGGCGCCGCGGTATTCGCGCGTCTGCTCCGGGGTGAGGCTGCAGACATAGGCCTTGCCCAGCTTGATCAGTTGCACCGCGTGGTCGTAGAGCTTCTGGAAGTAGTCCGAGGCGTAGTAGAGCCGGTCGTCCCAGTCGAAGCCCAGCCAGCGGATGTCCTGCTGGATCGACTCGACGTACTCCACGTCCTCCTTGACCGGATTGGTGTCGTCGAAGCGGAGGTTGCAGGTGCCGTCGAACTCCGCGGCCAGTCCGAAGTTCAGGCAGATGGACTTGGCGTGGCCGATGTGCAGGTAACCGTTGGGCTCGGGCGGAAATCGGGTAGCGACGCGGCCCTGGTTCTTTTTCGCCGCCACGTCTTTGCTGACGATGTCGCGTACGAAGTTGGGGGCTCGTTCGGGATCCCGTTCGGCCGCGTCACCGCCGGTCTGGTTGCGTTCGGGGCGGTTCTCGCTTTTCGAAGCCTTTTCCGTCATTCGCTCGTAGCCAGTCGGGGGAGGGGATTATATATAGTAAACAAATCCCAGGGCCAGGGTGAAAGCTGTCCCTCCGCGGTCGTAGAACACCGCGCTCTCGAAGAGGGTGGCGACCTGCAGGATGGCCTCGGCCGCCCAATGGTCGAGGATATCGAAACGGGCGCCGCCCATCAGGTCGAGGCTGGCGTTGACGTCGTTCACGCCGACCTCGCTTCCATCCATCAGGCTGATCCGGGTGGCGGACCAGCGGTGCACCGTCAGCCCCGCCCCCAGGAAGGGCACCAGCGGCCTGAGCTCGACGAACAGGTAGCGCCCGCCGGCGCGTACCCCGAGATCCAGCACGTCCTCGTCGGTTTCGGTGGCCTGATTCAAAACGACGGCCGCGGAGAGCTCGGCCATGATCTGCGGAGTGAAGGTCACGCCGAAACGCCCCTGTGCTCCCAGCCCGATGCCTAGCGCGGGGCGATCGACCGTGAGATAGCCGAGCAGCACGTGCGCGCCGCAATCGAGGCCGAGGTCCAGGTCGCCGGCTTCTTCTTCTTCGGCAGCTTCCTCGGCTTCCTCTTCCGATCCTGCTTCCGCCTCGCTCTGCTCCGGAGCCTGCTGTGCCTTGCGCAGCCGGAAGATGCGCTCCTGCACCTCGCGGGAGCGCGGACCGTCCGGGTAGCTCTCCTGGTACTTCTCGAAGGCCAGCAGCGCCTCGTCGTTTCGGCCCAGGACGTCGGATGTCTGACCGATGTTGTAGAGCAGCTCCGGACGTTCGCTCAGCTCGTAGGAGCGCCGGAAGTAGTCGAGGGCCTCCTCGTAGCGCCCGTCGTCATAGGCGGCCCGACCCGCCACGAAGAGGCCGCGGGCCTCCTCGTCCCGCGCGTCCCTCTCCTCCTTGTCCGACCCGGCCGCCGCTCGTTCCGGGACGACGGCGATGGCCAACAGCAGGACGATTGGTAGCGTTCGATGCGCTCTCACGGTTCTTCCTCCCCGGGCTCAACCTTCGAGGATGGGGGTGACCTTGGGCCTGCCGCGCAAGGCTTTCGGGTAGAGCGAACGGATATCGTCGATGGCCCTGCGTATCTGGTTGCAGTTGCAGGGCATGGTCACGATGCAGAAGACCGCGTTGCCCCGGTGGTGCCGGTTGTGGCTCACGGTGTCGATGTTGATGGCCTGCTTGCCGATGGCGGTGGCGACGATGCCGGTGATGCCGGGCACGTCTCCGGTCTCGAAGGTGATGTTGTAGGGGAAATCCAGCTCGTCGAAGGGGCGGAAACGGCAGCCCGAGGCCGGGTAGCCGCGAACCGCTTTCTTGCCGTAGCGCGCGATGAAGACGATATCCGCGACCACCGCGCTCCCCGTCTCCAGCGAGCCGGCTCCCTTGCCCACCAGCAGGCTCTCCCCGGCGTACTCGCCCAGCAGGCGAACCGCATTGGTGGCGCCGCCGATCTTGGAGAGCAGGTTCCGGTTCTTGACCATCATGGGGCGGACGGTCGCGTGCACCACGTCGTCCCGCCTCTCGGCGTAGCAGATGAGCTTGATGGAGCAGTCCATCTCGCGGGCGAAGGCCATGTCGTGAGCGTCAATGCGGCGGATGCCCCGGATGGCGAGCTCGTCTTCGCTGACCTGAAGGCCGAAGAGTATTTGCAGCAGGATAGTCAGCTTGTGGCCGGCGTCCCCGCCGCTGATGTCCAGGGTGGGGTCGGCCTCGGCGTAGCCCTGCTTCTGTGCGGCGCTGAGCGCGGACTTGAACGACTGCCCCTGGTTTTCCATCTGGGAGAGGATGTAGTTGCTGGTGCCGTTCATGATTCCCGAGATCGACCGGATGCGGTCGCCGGTCAGGCACTCGTTGGCCGCACGGATGATGGGGATGGCGCCGCAGACCGAGGCCTCATAGCCCAGGGCCACGCCGTTGCGCGCGGCCCTGCCGAACAGCTCGGCGCCGTTTGCGGCCAGCAGCGCCTTGTTGGCGGTGACCAGGTGCTTCTTGCGCGCGAGGATCGACTCCCCGAGCTCGAACATCTTGCGGTCGGCGCCGCCTACCGTCTCCACCACCAGGTCGATGGTGTCGTCATCCAGTATCTGCCGGATGTGCGCGGCCGCCTCTTGCGGGCTCACCCGCTCCTTTTTCGTGAAGTAGCGGTCCAACGGCAGCCCGTGGCGCCGGGCCGAGGCAGCCGGAAACAGGTCCGCGATGCGGGCGAGCTCGATGGTCCTGCCGGCCCTGGCCGCCAGCGCCTTTTCGTTTTCCAGCAGGATCTTCGCCACACCGCCGCCCACGGTGCCGCAACCAATTATCGCGACTCTGAATCCGCTCATCTCGTGACCCGGTAAGGAAGCTCGCTAGCCCGGCGTTGCATGCCCGGGGCGCCTGGTGTTTCGGGGTTCGGCCTCCGCGCGCCGCCGCTCCGTCGAGGAGACCCGCGCCGATCTTTGCCCGCATCGTACCCGATTACAAGCCGGTATTGTAGCTCGACCAGACGGCGAACATCTCGCTGTAGACCCCTTTGCGCTTCAGCAGCTCGGCGTGAGTTCCCAGCTCCACCAGCCGCCCGTTCTCCAGCACGGCGATGCGGTCCGCTTTCATGGCGGTCGAGAGCCGGTGGGCGATGATTACCGCGGTGCGGCCCTGTAGCAAAACCTCCAGAGCCTTCTGGATCCGCGCCTCCGAAGCCAGGTCGAGATTGCTGGTAGCCTCGTCCAGGATGATGATGCGCGGCCGGGCCAGAAAGGCGCGCGCCAACGCCAGCAGCTGCCGTTCGCCCGAGGAGAGCGAGGAGCCCCTCTCGTGGATGGGAAAGTGGATGCCCCCGGGCTTCTGCTCGATCAGATCGCCGATCCCCACGGCCTGGCACGCTTCTAGCACTTCGGCATCACTGGCTTCGGGGCGGGCGAAGGCCACGTTGTCCCGGATGGTGCCGGCGAAGAGGAAGGGCTCCTGCGGCACCAGGCCGAACTGGCGGCGCAGCGACTGTAGCTCGACCTGCCTGAGGTCGATTCCGTCGATGAGGACCGCGCCCCGGGTGGGGTCGTACAGCCGCGTCATCAGCCGGGCCACGGTCGACTTGCCCGCGCCGGTCTGCCCCACCAGCGCCACCGTCTCCCCCGGCCGGATGCAGAGGTCCAGCCCCTCGACGGCGGACTTGCCGGCCCCGTAACCGAAGCTCACGCCCCTGAGCTCGACGCTTCCCTCGATGGCCGGCAGCTCGCGCGCGTCCGCAGCCTCGCGAACGCTGGGCTCGGTATCGAGCAGCTCCCGGAGCTTGAGCAGCGCCGCCTGTCCCCGCTGATAGATATTGTAAAGCTGCACCAGGTGCTGGATGGGGCCGTAAAAGGAGGCCAGGTAGAGGAGAAAGGCGGCGAGCTCCCCCACCGTCAGCTCTCCGGCCAGCATCATGCGGCCGCCCACCAAGACGATGAGCGCTTGGCCCGATAGCGCGATCAGGTTGGAGCCGGAGTCGAAGATCGCCGCCAGCCGGACGGTATGCAGGTTGGAGGCCCGGTACTCCCCCAGCGTGTTGATGTGCTGCGAGACGTTGCGCTGCTCGCGGTTGAAGGCCTTGACCACGCGGATGCCGGTCAGGTTCTCCTGGAAGTCCGCCAGCACGTCGGCGATGCGCTCGCGAACCGCGGTATAGCCGAGCTCGGAGCGGCGGCTGAACCAGAGCGTCAGCACCAGCATCAGCGGCGCGACGAAGAGGATGGTGAAGGCGGCCAGCTTCGGATCGAGGAAGAAGAGGAACCCGGTTACCAGCGCCAGGGTGATGGCCTGCACCACCAGCTCGATGAAGCCCTCCTGCAGCAGGGAGCCGAAGGCCTCGACGTCGCTGGTCATGCGGGAGATGATCCTGCCGCTCATCTCCTCGGTGAAGCGGTCGATGGAGAGCCGCTGGATGTGGGTGAAGACCCGGACCCGCAGCGAGCGCACCAGGTCCTCGGCCAGCCGGCTGTTCCAGGCCACCCGAGCGTGGCCGATGATGGCGTTGACGACCAGCGAGGCGAGGTAGATCCCGCACACCGCGAGCAATGCGGACATGTCGCCGGGCACTATGCCCCGGTCGATCCCGTAGCGGGCCAGCAGGGGGCCGAGCTGTACGGTGAGGGTCTCCAGGAAAACCAGCCCGAGCGCCAGGCCGAGCGCCGCGCGCCGGGGGGCGAAGAGATCCGCCAGGGTCAGCGGACGCCGGTCGCCCTGGTGATGTCTGAAGTCTACCTCTGGCTCCGCGTGCTCTGGCTCCGAGGCCAGGATGCGCTCCACGTCCCGGCCGAGCTCGGGCGGGATGCCGGCGAAGGGCAGGCCGTGGCCCCCGCCTCCTCGCCCGGCCGGTGGGCGCAGGCCGTGTATGCCTACAGTCATCGTAACCGTTCAGGGGGGGTAAGGGTGTATGAAACGACGGCGGCCAATCCATCCC
>CAYVFC010000019.1:0-2133 GCA_964450715.1 uncultured Sandaracinaceae bacterium
ATAACGATTGCGACGGGTTGACGGACGAGGGCTGCCCCGGGCCGCCGGATTGCCCGAATCCGACGCCCGAACAGTGCGACGGAGTAGATAACGATTGCGACGGGTTGACGGACGAGGGCTGCCCCGGGCCGCCGGATTGCCCCAACCCGCAGCCCGAGCAGTGCGACGGGGTGGACAACGATTGCGACGGGTTGACGGACGAAGGCTGCCCGCCGCCCGGGGACTGCCCCAACCCGCAGCCCGAGGTGTGCGACGGGGTGGACAACGATTGCGACGGCGACATCGACGAGGGCTGCCCGCCGCCGCCTGACTGCGAGGATCCGCAAGCCGAGATCTGCGATGGTCTGGACAACGATTGCGACGGGATCATCGACGATGGCTGCCCGCCCGACCAACCGCCCGGCTGCGTACCCGACCGCGAGGTCTGCGACGGGGAGGACAACGACTGCGACGGCGAGATAGACGAGGGCTGTCCGCCCGAGGGGCCGGAGGATCCGCCCGACTGCGAGCCCTCCAACGAGGTCTGCGACGGGGTCGACAACGACTGCGACGGCGAGGTGGACGAGGGCTGTCCCTCGGGCATCGGTTAATCAGTGATCGTTTACGGGATCGCGCGCTTTTCGAGCACATCTTAGAAATAGTGGGAAGGACGTATCATGAAGACGAATAGCGGTTATCGGTTCATGGTGGCGTTGCTGGCCGTTTTGCTGGCGGGCGCCGGGCTTTCGGCCTGCGCCTCGGGGTCGGGTGAGACGGGCGGTAGCGCCGACGGCACCGGGTTCCCGGACGGCGGCGGCAGCTCGGGCTTTGCGGACAGCGGCTCGGTAGGCGCTGATGGCGGACTGGGAGACGGCGGCGTGGAAGGTTGCGACGCCGATCCGTATGGGCCGGACGGCGACGGCGACGGCGTGGTCGACGCCTGCGACAACTGTCCCAACGTGGCCAACTACGACCAGGAGGATACCGACCGAGACGGGCGGGGCGACGCCTGCGAGGATCCGGTCAGCGCGACCGACGACGAGGACGGGGACGGCGACGCCGACCTGGAGGATAACTGCTGGCAGGTCTTCAATCCGGACCAGGCCGACGCGGACGCGGACGGCGTGGGCGACGTCTGCGACAACTGCATAGAGATCGCCAACTACGACCAGACGGACAGCGACGGGGACGGTATCGGCGACGCCTGTACCGCCGCGAACGACCCGCTGCAGCAGGATGCGGACGCGGACGGGGTGCTCGATCCGAGCGACAACTGCCCGGAAGTCGACAATCCCGACCAGAAGGACGCGGATGCGGACGGCGTGGGCGACGCCTGCGACAACTGCGTCGATATCGCCAACCATGACCAGGCCGATGGCGACGGGGACGGCGAGGGCGATGCCTGTGACCCGGACGCGGTGCCCGATGCGGACGGCGACGGCCTGCCGGACGGCGAGGACAACTGCCCGGAGGTGAGCAACAGCGGCCAGGCCGACGGCGACGGCGACGGGGTGGGGGATAGCTGTGACAACTGCCCGCAGACGGCCAACTACGACCAACAGGATGACAACGCCAACGGGGTGGGGGACCAGTGCGAGGACGAGCCCATCACCCTGGACGGTGATTCGGACGGCGTGGCGGACGTTATCGACAACTGCCCGGCGGTCGCCAACCCGGGCCAGGCTGACGCCGACGGCGACGGCGTGGGCGATGTCTGCGACAACTGCGTGGGCGTTGCCAACCACGACCAGGCGGACGCCGATGCGAACGGTTTCGGCGACGCCTGCCAGGGCAACCCGCTGGCCGAAGACGCGGATACGGACGGCAAGGTAAACGGCGTGGACAACTGCCCGCTGGTCCCCAACCCGGGTCAGGCGGACGGCGACGGCGATGGCGTGGGGGATGCCTGCGACAACTGCCCGGGCGTGTCCAACCTGGACCAGATGGACACCGACCTGAATGGAGTGGGTGACGCCTGCCAGGGCAACCCCTTGACCGAGGACGCGGATACGGACGGCAAGGTAAACGGCGTGGACAACTGCCCGCTGGTACCCAATCCCGGGCAAGAGGATGGCGACAGCGATGGCGTGGGCGATGTTTGCGACAACTGCCCGGAGGTGTCCAATCAGAACCAGACGGACAGCGATACGGACG
>CAYVFC010000019.1:2233-4264 GCA_964450715.1 uncultured Sandaracinaceae bacterium
GCGCGGGCGACGCCTGTCAGGGTAACCCGCTGCTCGAGGACGCGGATTCGGACGGGGTGGCGGACGGCGTGGACAACTGTCCGGACGATGCCAATTCGGATCAGGCGGACGGCGATGGCGATGGCGTGGGCGATGCCTGCGACAACTGCCTAGGCGTGTCCAACCAGAACCAGACGGACAGCGATACGGACGGCGCGGGCGACGCCTGTCAGGGTAACCCGCTGCTCGAGGACGCGGATTCGGACGGCGAGCCGGACGGCGTGGACAACTGCCCGCTGGTACCCAACCCCGGGCAGGAAGACACCGAGGGCGACGGCGTGGGAGATGCTTGCGACAACTGCCCGGGCGTTGCCAACTACGACCAGGCGGACAGCGACACGGATGGCAACGGTGACGCCTGCGAGTACGACCCGCTGAGCAACGACGCGGACACGGACGGCGAGGTAGACGGTCTGGACAACTGCCCGCTCGACGCCAATCCCGGACAGGAGGACGGCGACGGCGACGGTGTGGGCGACCTCTGCGACAACTGCGTGGGCGTTGCCAACTACGACCAGGCCGACGGCGACACGGACGGGATCGGTGACGAGTGCGAGGGGGGTGTCTACGATCCGGGGCTGGACAGCGACGGAGACTCGGTGATCGACGTGGACGACAACTGCCCGGGTACGGCCAACCTGGACCAGACCGATACCGACACGGACGGCGTGGGCGACGCCTGCGACAACTGCACGGACGAGTTCAATCCCTTTCAGGAGGACGCGGACACGGACGGGATAGGCGACCACTGCGAACCGTTGCCGGACGAGGCCGAGGTCTGCCTGGAGAGCTCGGTGGAGTCGGAGCTGCTCAAGCCGAACATCTACCTGCTGGTCGACTACTCGGGCTCGATGGGCGGCGCGCGGTGGAACTCGACCAAGGATGCGCTGGACACGCTGTCCGTCAGCATGACCGCGGACTTCAACGTGGGCATCGGGCTCTTTCCGGCCGAGTGCCTGGCATATTTCATAGGATGTCTAGATCCGCCCAACCTCTGCGGCGCCGACTACCTGCCCGACGAGAAACTGGACCTGGATCCGGGCAACACCGATGTCGATTTCCGCAACTCCTACGTGGGGCTCGGCGATCCCTTTTTCAACGCCACCACGCCCACGGCCACCGCCTTGGAGGAGGTGCTGGCCGAGCAGAGCTACGAGTACCCGGGCGACCCCTACACCGATGTGCGCAACAAGGCCGTGGTGCTGATCACCGACGGCGCGCCGAACAGCCACGACGAGGACTGCTTCGACCTGGGCAGCGACCTGCCCGACACGGTGGCCGCGACCCAGGCGCTGAACGACGCTGGCGTACCGGTCTACGTCATCGGCTTCGAGGGGGTCAACGAGTCGGCCATGGACCAGATCGTGGCTGCCGGCGGCACCACCAACCCGACCGATGCGGCGAGGGACTGGTACCTGGTCAACAGCACGCAGAGCCTGGTCGATGCTCTGAACCAGATCACCGCGGCCACGGCCAGCTGCAGCCTGCTGCTGATCGGCGACGGCGACGAGGACTACGGAATGCTGGCCGTCGACATCACCATCGATTCGGACCCACCGATTTCCGTCCCCGAGGACGCGGCAAACGGATACACGATTCAGCTCGACGCCACGCCGCTGGTGGAGCTGCACGGCACGTCTTGTGACCAGATCCGCGACGCCGCTGCCGCCGGTTCCACAGTGAGCCTGGAGGTGACCGTGGGCTGCCTCAGCGAGTGTGTGCCGGTAGCCGAGCTCTGCGACTATATCGATAACAACTGCGACGGCATCATCGACGAGGGCTGCAGTTGCGGTCCCGAGGTGTGCAACGGGGACGACGACGACTGCGACGGAATGACAGACGAGGGCTGCCCGGCCGAGTGCCCGGACTTCGGTCCCGAGATCTGCGACGGGCTGGACAACGACTGCGACGGCTCGACGGACGAGGGGTGCGCCGATCCGCCGGACTGCCAGGACGCGGAGCCTGAAGTCTGCGACGGGAACGACAACGACT
>CAYVFC010000019.1:4364-29378 GCA_964450715.1 uncultured Sandaracinaceae bacterium
GCGACGGTTCGACGGACGAGGGCTGCCCGCCGGCTTCGGACTGCCTGGATCCCACGCCGGAGCAGTGCGACGGGGAGGATAACGACTGCGACGGTTCGACGGACGAGGGCTGCCCGCCGGCTTCGGACTGCCTGGATCCCACTCCCGAGCAGTGCGACGGGGAGGACAATGACTGCGACGGGTTGACGGACGAGGGCTGCCCCGGGCCTCCGGATTGCCCGAACCCGGAGCCCGAGTCGTGCGACGGCGAGGACAACGACTGCGACGGATTGACGGACGAGGGCTGCCCGCCACCCCTGGTTTGCGAGGATCCGCAAGCCGAGATCTGTGACGACCAGGACAACGACTGCGACGGGGTCGTCGACGACGGCTGCCCGCCCGACCAGCCGCCCGGCTGCGTGCCCGCCCGCGAGGTCTGTGACGGGGAGGACAACGACTGCGACGGCGACGTGGATGAGGGCTGTCCGCCCGAGGGATCGGAACGTCCGCCGGGCTGCGAGCCGTCGAACGAGGTCTGCGACGGCGAGGACAACGACTGCGACGGGCTAACGGACGAGGGCTGCCCCTCGGGCATCGGGTAGGCCTCTCTGCGATCCGTATCCCCGTAGGGGAGGAGCTTGCCCCCTCCCCTCGTCCGCCCCTTACGCGCCGCGCCGACCGAAAGAAAACAGTTGCCCCCCGGCTGTGCTCCTAACTATATTCGCCCCTTTCCCGAACGGAGCAGGAAATGGGCGGATTTTTCGGTGTGGCGTCGAACGAAGATTGCGTAGCGGACCTCTTCTACGGAACCGACTACCATTCCCATCTGGGGACCATGCGCGGGGGCATGGTGACCGGTGACGGCAATGGGTACAAGCGTAACATCCACGACATCACCAACACGCCCTTTCGCACCAAGTTCGAGGACGTGCTGCCCAGGCACAAGGGCAACAATGGCCTGGGGGTCATCAGCGACTACGAGGATCAGCCGCTGATGATCGGCTCGCGCCACGGTCGCTATGCCATCACCACCGTGGGCCGGATCGACAACCTGGACGAGCTGGCCGCGGAGGTGATGAACGGCCGGGGGGTGCATTTCAGCGAGATCAAGCACAACGAGGTCAACCAGACCGAGTTGGTGGCTACCCTGATCAACCGCAAGAGCGATTTCGTGGAGGGGATTCGCTTCGCCCAGGACCAGATCAAGGGCTCCTGCTCCATGCTGCTGCTCAATAACGACGGGATCGTCGCGGTTCGGGACCGGCTGGGCCGCACCCCGGTGATTCTGGGACGCAAGAACGGCAGCTACGCGGTGACCCAGGAGACCTGCGCGCTTCCCAACCTCGGTTACGAGGTCGAGCGCTACCTGGGGCCGGGCGAGGCGGTGCGGGTGACTTCCGGCAAGGTCGAGCAGCTGCTGCCGCCGCGTAAGGAGATGCAGATCTGCTCCTTCCTTTGGATCTATTACGGTTACCCCGCTTCCAGCTACGAGGGCGTCAACGTGGAGATGGTGCGCAACCGCTGCGGGGAGGCGCTGGCGCGTACGGACGATATCGTAATCGATTTTGTAGCGGGTATTCCAGACTCGGGCGTCGGCCACGCCCTGGGATTCGCCGCCGAGGCCCACGTGCCCTACCGGCGTCCCTTCGTCAAGTACACCCCGACCTGGCCGCGCAGCTTCATGCCCCAGGAGCAGCGAATCCGGGATCTGGTGGCGCGCATGAAGCTCATCCCCATCCGCGAGTTGATCGACGGCAAGCGGATCCTCTTCTGCGAGGACTCCATCGTCCGCGGCACCCAGCTCAAGGACATCATCCAGCGGCTCTTCGATTACGGCGCCCGCGAGGTGCACATGCGCCCCGCCTGCCCGCCGTTGATCCACGGCTGCCGCTTCCTCAACTTCTCGCGTTCTCGTTCCGAGCTCGATCTGGCGGGTCGCAAGGCCATCGAGGAGCTGCAGGGCGACTCGACGAAGCGGCTGGAGGAGTACTCGGATCCCGAATCGGAAGCACACCGCAAGATGGTCGAGAGCATCCGCGCGCGGCTGGGGCTCACCTCGCTTCGTTATCTGAAGCTGAACGACATGGTCGAGGCCATCGGGCTGCCGCGAGAGAAGCTCTGCACCTACTGCTGGAACGGCAAGAGCAGCTTCTGAATTCCCTCCCGGCTCGGCACTGCGCTCGTAGGGGAGGGGCTTGCCCCCTCCCTCTTTTGGTCGTTCGTACATTGCGGGCGTGCACAAGGCCCGCCTCTACGTTCGGTAATGCGCGAACGGTTCAGCCCCGCGTATCCTTGCGCCCCAGCGCGACCTCGACCAGCGTCAGGCCGTGGGGCGGGGCGGTCTCGCCCGCCTGGCCGCGCCGGGCGTCCGGATCGAGCAGCGCGGTAACCTGTTCGACGCTCAGCTTTCCCCGGCCGACCTCGACCAGGGTGCCGGCCATGATGCGCACCATGTTCTTGAGAAAGGCCGTCCCCCGCACCTCGATGGCCAGCAGCTCGGGCGAGCCGTCGTAGCCCTCCACGATACGAACCTCGTGCAGGGTGCGGACGGTGGTGCGGTGGGAATCGTCCGAGGCGCGAAAGGCGTTGTAGTCGTGCTTGCCGGTAAGCGCTTGCGCCGCCTCGCGCATGGCCGCGATATCCAGCCGGTGCACTTCTGTATCCGTTCTATCCGGGTCTGGGAACTGTCTTCTGACCAGCTTGCCCAGGTGCCAGGCGCGGTCACGGTAGAGCGGGTTGCGCGCAAATCCCAGGTGCAGCAGGTAGCGATAGGTCTTGTCGCGCGCCTGCCAGCGGGGCTGGCTTCCGGCTTCGCAGAGGCGGGCCGAGCGCACGGCCAGGTCGGGCGGAAGCGACTGGTTCAGCGCCATCACCCAGTTGCGGGGCCGCAGCGCCCGCCGGCTGTCGAAGGCAACCACCTGGCCGATTGCGTGCACGCCGGCATCCGTTCTGGAGGCGGCACGCATCCGCACCGGGTGGCCGGCCACGGTGGCCGCGACCCTCTCCAGCTCCCCCTGCCCGGTGCGGCGGCCCGGTTGTAGCTGCCAGCCGGAAAATCCCCTGCCGTCATAGGCGACGACGAGCAGGATTCCCTGCAGCCCGGCGACCGGTTCCGTCATCTAGGTGTCCGTCATCTAGATGATGAAACCCAGCCCGACCGCCCAGATGGTATCGTCCACCTGCAGGGCGTCGCCGTGGGTGTCGGAGCCGTATACCTCGAAGAAGAGGAAGGAGTGGTTGATGCCCCACTCCTCGTCCATCAGGCGCGCCGCGCGCCGATCGAAGAAGTCGAGGTCGAGCGCGAGCTGCACCGCCCAGGCCAGGCCCGGGCTGACGCCGTTGCCGTCGTCCCTGTCGCCTTTCTCGCTCGACCAGAAGGCCCAGCGGTAGCCGAGCTTGCCGGTGACGATGAAGGGAATGCTGAGCTTGCGCGCCAGAGCGTCGATGCGCAGCACGGCCAGCGCCGACAGCGGGATCAGATCGAAGTCGCTCTCCTCATCCGATCGTTCCAGCTCGTCCGCTTCCCAGGCCTCCCGGTTAGGCGCCTCCCCCGTGTAGTTGGCGAAGCCGATTCCCGCACCCACGCCGAGGATGAGTATCTCCTTGAGGCGGAAGGCGATGAGGTCTATCTCGAAGCCCAGCATGGGGCCGTCGTCGTCGGGAAACGCATCGGAGAAAGACTCGTTGCCCACGTCGGGCTCATAAGGCCCGATGCGGAATTCCAAGGTCAACAGCTCGGGCGACTCGAAGCTGCGATGGGCGGCCACGTAGTCGTCCGACAGCTCGGAACTGTCCTGCGCGGCGGCGGCAGGAGGAGATACCGCCGCCGGCAGGCATAGAACCGAGGCGAAAAACAAAAGCCGAAGGGATGTGCTAGACGATCGAAGCGTCATTTCTTCTCCGCAGACTGATCCAGGCGACGGCCAGCAGGACGAGCAACGCGGCGGGCAGGCGGCCGGGGTTCGCGCCCGGACCGCGACTCACCGAGCAGCCCGACTCGCACTTGCCGCCCCTGCCCTCGTTCATTTCGCAAAAACCCACGGTGGCTATGCCCTCGATGCAGGCCACGTTCGACACCTGGCTCCGGTTGCCCGCCTCGTCGATCGCTACCACGGCCACCGCCGCGGTCTGGCCCACGCTGATCACGCCCTTCAGGTCAAACTTGCGCGAGCTGCTCGAGGCTTCCTCGTACTTGGCGGCGGCCAGAGCGGCCAGGGGGTTCTCTTGCCCCGTCGTCTGCCCCGTCGTCACACCGGCGTCATCCGTATCCGATACGGAAACGGCCGCGTCGATGCTCGGCGTACAACCCGGCGAGAAGGTACAGAGGATCGAGCCTCCCGGGCAACTGCTGACCGCTTCATAGTAGACCCAGAAGCTCTCCACCTCCACGCCGCCGAACTCCCAGGTGACGGGGATGGAGCTTTCGCCCTGGCCGCCCTTGACATCGGTCGGAGCCGGAGGACCCGTGGTGTCCACCTCGATGGTCACCGTGGCGAAATCGGTCGTCGCCTGCCTCTCTTCGGATTCGCTCGAATGCCCCAGGAAATAAACGGTGTAGTCGCCTTCCGATGTACCGCACTTAATCCCGAGGTCCTTGACCCCGACGGAGATGGGGATCTCGGCACGGCCCTCGATGGACTGCCCCAACACTCGCGTGCACGAATCGGTCGTGAGCTCCGTACGGTCCTGGTCGCAGTCGCTTCCGACCATCACGAAGAGGTACTTCGAGGGGTTGCCGTTGGTGACCTCGAACTTGACCTTGACGTTGGCCTCGCACTGGTCGTTACTGATCGGCTTGTCGATATCCGTCGTCACGTTGCCGATCGCGGTCAGCGTCGCGCCCATGGCCAGCGCTTCGCCGGCGACTGCCAGAAAGGGCAGCAGCGTCAGGATAAACAGGTAGCGTCTAGTCATCACACGATCCTTTTAAGCAAGGACCGGACCATTCTCGTTTTCCCGGGAAAATATGCAACCAGGCCGGCCCTGCCTGGACATTCTGACGCGTTTTTCCCCCTCTTCCGAGCCCACCAGTGACAAAGCGTCAACCGGAACCGCGAGCGACCCCTGTGTCATTTCGAGCGCAGCGAGAAATCTCTCCGCCTGGGAGCGGGGCCGGGTTCGAGCGTAAAAACCTCTTGCGCTGCACCCCCGGCTTTCTCAGCATGCCGTGCATGACGGCCTATAAAACGATCCCCGGATCGGCTCCCGCGCTCCTGGCGTGGGTCCCGTTACTCGTTTTCGCCTCTTTCGCATTCGGACAGGCGGCCGATACCCCGCCCGCGGCCCCGGATACGACCCCGGCACCCGATTCCGCCCCGTCGGGCGAGCCGGCAGTTGGCCAGCCGGGTACCGCCACGCCGCCCGGTGCGGGCAGCGACCCGGGCGTCCCGGCGGAGCTCGGCCATTTCGACCTCAAAAAGGCCCTGAAAGGGGAGGGCGAGAGCATGAGCTCGGAGACCGCGGCCAGGCTGGCGGTGGCCCACTCCCCCACGGTCAAGGGGGCCAGGGTGGCCTTACGCAAGGCGCGCGAGGGAGCGTCGCGCGCCTGGCTGGCGGTCTATCCCAGGCTCGACCTGAGCGCGCGCTACACGCGTCTGAGCGACGTGGAGCGGGGAGAGATCGCGCTACCGGGGATGCCGGATGCGCTGACCGATGCGGCTATTCCGGACGCTGCGACGGACATGGGCGAGAGCTCGAGCGCCGCCGACTCGATCTTTCCCCAGATACTGAACCAGTACGCACTGCGCGCCGAGGTAAAGTACCCCCTGAGCGATCTCTTCTTCACCATCCTGCCCGCCTACCGCGCGGCCGAAGGGTTTGGCGACGCCCAGGCAAAGAGCATCGAGGCCGAGAGACAGAAGGCCGCGCTGGCCGCGCGCGAGGCCTTCTATAATTTCGCCCGCGCGCGCGCCGCGCTGGTAGTGGCCATGGCCGGGCTGGCGCAGGCCCAGGCGCATCGACGCGACGTGGCAGCCATGGTCAACGCCGGGGCGCTGGCCAGGGTCGAGCTGATGAGAATGGACGCGCAGATCGCGGCAGCGCGCGTAGCCGTGGAGCGGGCGCGAGGGGGCGTGGCCATCGCCCGGACCGGGCTCGGCGTGTTGCTCGGACGGGAGGTCCCGGAAAAGCTCGCCATTGAGGAGGACCTGGACCAGCCGCTGCCCGAGCTCGAGGCCAAGCAGGACGACCTGCTGGAGCAGGCCGCCAAGCAGCGACCGGAGATGCAAGCCCTGGCCGAGCTGATCGAGGCTCATCACCAGAGCGTTTCCGCCAACCAGGGCGGGCGCCTGCCTCACCTCTCGCTCGCGGCCGGCCTCGACTACGCGAATCCCAACCAGAGGGCCTTTCCCCCGGAGGAGAAGTTCATTCCTAGCTGGGACATCTCGGCCGTGCTCTCCTGGTCGCCCAACGACTTGCTGGACGCTGACCGCGGCGTGGCCGAGGCCAATGCGGACCTGGAAAAGGCGCGTTACGACATGGAAGCGCTGCGCGATGCCCTGAAAATCGAGGTGGCCCAGGCCTGTGAGGAGTACACGTCCGCGCGCGCGGCCATGGGGGCCGCCCGGGCCGGCATCGAGGCGGCCGAGGAGAGCTTCCGGGTCAGGCGCGAGCAATTCCAGGCTGGGAGCGCGGTGGCCACCGAGGTCATCGACGCCGAGTCCGAGCTCCGCCGGGCCCGCCTGGAGCTGGTCAACGCCTCCATCGACGTCCGCATCGCCCGCGCCCGCCTCGACCGCGCCGTGGGCAGGAAGATCCCGGGATCGGACGGTTAGTGCTCCCATCCCTCCAGGAGAGGGGCCGATCGTTGTCATTTCGAGCGCAGCGAGAAATCTCCCCCCATTACTTCGATTTCCCCCGTTTTCCCCACCCCTTCCGCCGATCCTTGCCTTGACAGCCACCCCTGCCACATTAAAACTTGCGCCCGATCGGCCGACAGGCGGTTTTTTCGGGGATCGTCTAATGGTAGGACTCCAGATTCTGGTTCTGGCTATCTAGGTTCGAATCCTGGTCCCCGAGCTAGTAAAATAGTGGAAGAGCGGTAACCACGACCCCATCGTCTAGTGGTTAGGACATCGGCCTCTCACGCCGGTAACCGGGGTTCAAATCCCCGTGGGGTCGCTAACGTTATTTAGCACGCCCGGTTCCTCCAGGAACCGGGCGTTTTTCGTGGCGTGGAACAGGATAAGCTTATACCTGTTTTCGCGGGATTCTGCTCGCGTCTTCGGATGATTCCCGGTGCGCATCGGACGATTGTCGGATGGTTTCCCGGGGGTCGAGCGGTCTGGCTTAGTCTTCGCGGGTCGAGAGGTGATCGAGGTCCAGCGGATCGCTCTCGACGTAGTCCCTGGCAGTGAGATCTGCGAGCGCGACGGCCAGAACATCGACAGAGCGGAAGCGCCCCGACGCGGGAACCAGCTTTAGCCAATCCTCGAGAAGTTTCGCCCAGCTCTTTCCCTCGAAATCGGCGGCGTCATCGTTTCGGATGAACCAGAAGAACAATTCGACCCTGGGTGCACCCCACGAGGGCGCGGCACGAATGCGGATCTCGCGGAGCGCGCGCAGGCCGCGCCCCTCGTCGCTGTTCTTGTCGTGCTTGTCCCCGAGACGGCTCTGGAGCTTCCTGGCGAGCGCCGCGAAGTCGTCGGGGAAGGCGAAGCGTACGCGCTTGCGCGCGAGAGCTACCGCAAGACTGCGTCTCGCCGCATCGCCTTCGCATCCCGGCGTTCGCTCCCAGGTCGCCACGATTGACTTTTCGATAGTCATGACCCGATCGAGATCAGCGGCGAGTCGTCGAGGGGCAACGCCCGGAATGTAAGCAAACCGGGGACGCCGGCCGCGCTCTGCCTCCCTCAGTACTTCTTCTGGAAGCTCGACTAGAGGACACACCTCGACGAACGGCCGGTCGGCACAGGACCGCACGATGTCGCAGGATTGACTGGCGACCATCAGCCCGCGAACCTCGGACTCGGCAAGGTCGACACCGGAGCCCTCGGTGTCGGCCGCTATCTTCGCCGCCTCCTCGGTCAACGGGTGCGTGGGGGAGAAGCGATAAACGAACCAGTGCTCGCCCAGGATGCAATCCCCTTGCCCCCATGCCTGAAGCGCCTCGTCGATACGTCGGATCTCGTCTTCGGGAGCCCTGAACACGACGGCTACTTCTTGATCTTCACGGCGCGTCCAGGACGAGCTCTGCCGGCGTCAACTTGTACCCGGTCCTGCAGCGCTCCGACCAGTTCCTCGGGCGGACTCGGCCTCCGCGCTTTCTGTGCCTCCGCCGAAAGCGGCGTGAGCTTCGGTTCCCGGCGGCCCGGACCCGCTTCGACGAGTTCGACGAACGCGTCGAACTCGCCACGCGCGAGGAGATCAAACGGAACCACGCCGTCGCGCTCCTCGAACAACACGGCGCGGTTCTTCGCAGCAAGGCCTCGATCGGTCTTGCGAATGGCGGCGAGCACGCGCCGCAAGCGCTCCTCGTTCGGCGCGTTCACCGGCTTGCCGCTCGCCCAGAAGTGCAGGCTACGACGTGCAACCCCGAACAGCGCGGCGAGCTGCTCCCAGGTGAGACCGCTCAATCGGCGAAGCTCCATGATGGCCGAGCCCGTGCTCTGTACCTCTTCTGCATCTTCGACGTACGTTTTACCCGCGTTCGTCTGGGGTAAGGGCATGAGAGCGTGCTCCCACTCCTCGGCGAGGAAGCGTCGAGCTACGGTCCCCTCGATGTAGAGCGGCCCGTGGATGAGGACGCGCGCCGTCGCCGTCGCGCCGACCATCGCGCCGGAAGCCGACGTCGAGAAAGGCGTGCGCGTTGCTCCGCAGTCGTCGTAGGTTTGTAGGCTCATGGCCTTCCTCCGTACCGGCGAAGGAAATCGTCGGTCACCGCCCAGCGAAAAACCGTGTAAAGCCGCTCGGAGTATCGCCGTACTGTAGCCACGATCTCCTCGGGGACAAACGGACGCTCCTGACTCGAGAACATGTCGACGTCCAGTACCCAGCTCGGCTCGTCGATCGGTTCGATCGCGTTCGGATCGACGGTACCACCAGCAGGCACCAGCCCCCAGCGCGCGAGGAGCTGCTCCTTCGAGTCCGGCAAGGCGAACACGGTTTCGGTGAGTGAGTGGCGGGGCTGCTCCGACAACGGGGTCGCCACAATGCCCAGAACCTCTGGTCGAACGAGCTCGCTGATTTCCGCGAGCGCATCACCGGTTATCCGGTCGATGTACCTTATACCCATCCGCTGCGCGAGCGCCGGCTCGGCATGCTCGGCGAAGGCGTCGAGCACGAACCGCAGTCGTGCCAGGAAGTCGTCGCGGCTCGTGTACGAAGTCGTCTCGATCGCAACGAACTCCGGGGTCACGGACACGCGCCAGCCACCAGCGACGTCGCCGAACCGCCAGGCGACCTGCTTCGGGCCCGGCGCCACCCCGTGTGGCCCCAGCATGATGCCCTGAGCCTGTTCCGGCCGGAGGACCGGGTAGGTCCCACGGATCGCCTCCTGGAACGGTGCGATGAACTCCCGTTTCTCCAAGGAGAGAATGGGCGGAAAACGAACCTGGGCGATGACCCGAACGAGCGGGGCATCCGTGAGCGGCACCTCTGCCGGGACCGGTGCCGTCAATGGATTCTGGATTTCAGCCAAGGTGCCTCCTTATATTTCAACTGGTTACGGCCCTTGGCACCCTTCGAGACGCCGGGCGGCAACCTCGACCTGAATATAGCCCGCCTCGCCCGGTTTGTGAAGAGGAGTGTGAAATGTCGTTCGGTGGGATTCGACCCACCTTTCCCCGTACGGGTCCAGCACCCGTCCCTCCTTTGATTTCACTTCCTCCGCTTCTTCTGCCACCGCCGGTAGGTACCCAGAGCCTCCTCGGCCGAGCGCCCCCACAGCACCTTTGCGCCTTTCGGCAGATCGGAGATGCCGCACGCCAGGCCGGCCGCTGCCACGTCGCCGCCCGAGAGCGAGATGGCGATCTCCCACTCGTCGCGGTCGACTTCGCTAAGACAGCTCGCGAAATCCTTGTCGAACAGAAACGCCCGCTCGTTCCGGCGTTGCCTCCGCCGCTACCTGGCGCGCGCTGAAAAGGACGCCATTGTCATCTACGAGCCCTACCCACGGGAGAGCGACCTCCTGGCCGCGATCGTACCCTGGGGTCGTGTACCGAAGGCATTCATCGACCCCGCAGAGCACGCACTTGTCGATGACCCAGAACGGCGTTGGGTCGTCCGGGCTCTCCGGGTCTACCGTGTCGAGTATGCTCGCTGGTGCGACAACCGCGCTGGCCTTTTTCCAGCAGTCGGCGCAAAAGAAGTTGTCGTTCTCGTCCATGTAGCCGGTGATCACCACGAGCCTCCACACATTGGCATATCATTCTGGCCACCCGGAGCCCAAACCCTTGACGAGGTGCTGAAAACGCAGGCCACGGACTACGACCTGGCCAACGCCATCCCCAGCACGGCCCGGGAGGGAGACACGACCGGAATGCTCAGCCTTGAGGAGACCGCCCACCGGCATCTCATCCGGAAAGCGGCGTTGAACGTGGGTTTGCCCTCGCGGCCGCCGGCCCTAACGGGCTGGTGACCGGCGCCCGCGGCTCGCGGCTCACCCCTCCGGGATGCAGACCTCGCCCTCGCTGATGGGGTCGAGCATGAAGCCCTGCGGGCAGACGCCGTCCTCGTCGGGAACGGGCGCGCAGACCGCGCCCTCGGAGGTGAGGTACTCGAGGTATCCCTCGGTGCAGACGCCGCCGTCACCCTCGGGCGCGCAGATGGCCCCTTCGGAGGTGAGGTACTCCAGCGAGCCGTCCTCGCACTCTTCCTCGGGCACACCGCCGTCGGTGGGTACGCCGCTGTCCGGGGTGGTGCCGCAGTTTCCCCCCTCTTCGATCAGGTGGGGCGGGCAGTAGGGCTCGTCCCACTCGGGCGGGCAGGGGCCGGGGTCCACGATGATGGTGTCGTCCTCGCTCTTGGCCGGCGAGGCGTGCACGTACTCGATCAGCACGCCGCCGAATCCCGCTTCCCCGAAGGCGTCCGCGTCGATCCAGACCTCGTACACCATCCGGTAGTCCCACTGCGGCGTGGCGTCGTTGGGAGTGTAGCTCTCGTCGGTGGCGGGCGAGTCCTGGGTCTCGCAGTAGCCGCAGCCGTTGAGGTTCCGGTCCAGCGAGGTGGCCACGGCCAGCACGTCGGCCGCGTCCCCGATGTACATCTCGCCGTCGCCGCCGGTGACCCCGGCCGTACCGTAGCCGCAGGGACTGGAGCCGTCGGCCTCGATGTAGTCGACCTTGAAGTGCATGGCCAGATCGCCGTTGCCATCGTTGAGCTTCAGCTCCACGTGGTCGCTCCCGACCAGATCCTCGAAGCGGTGCCCGCGCACCGGGCTCCAGCCCACCGAGCTCGCCCCGTAGGTGTTGTCCACAAAGGCCGGATCAAAGGTCACCCTCAGGTGCACGTATTCGGCGTCACCCACGCTTTCAACGATATACTCCGCGGTGGCGGCCGGCGTGTCCGTGGCGGCCTCGCCGTAGAAGCAGATGTCTCCCGAGTCGCCGACCGTGACCTCGCTGCTGCCGGTGGGGCTGCCGGGCTCCGGGCAGTCGCCCGCGGTCTCCGGTCCGTCGCCCGGATCGAGCGGGTAGCCGGCGGTGGTGCCCGCGCCGTCGAAGCGCGACCCGTGGGTGAGCGGTTCGTCCGTGCCGTCCGTGCCCCCCGCGCCCGCGCTCCCCGGATCCTGCCCGCCGCTGTCGCCGCCGTCGGGCGTGCTCTCCCCGCCCCGGCCGGCCGCGCCACCCGCGCCGCCGTCCAGCTCACCGGCCGCGCTCCCGTCTGTCATGCCGCCGCCGTCGGACTCGCCCCCCGGGGCGACACCACCGTCCGGCCCGCCGGCCGCGGCCCCGTCGAGCGCTCCGCCGTCGCGGTCCGCGCCGTCGCCCGACGAACCGTCGTCGCCCGCGCAGCCGAAACCGAACAGGCTCGCTGCCAGCACCAGCGCGACCACCAGACGTTGCTCCTTACCTGACATCATACCCCGTCCTCCTCTTTACATCTTGCATCTCACCCGTCGCGGCTAACCGATCTTCGTGGCGCAGCCCAGCGCGATCTCGAAGCGTCCGCCCTCGCCCGTGACCTTCTCGCAGGTCGGCTCGCAGAGAATGATCCGGCCGGGGGCCTCCGGGTCGTCGTAGTACCACCCGCCCGCCTGCGGATCGCAATCGCCCTGGCCCGGCACGTTGCCGATCACCTCTTCCGTTCCGTCCGGATCGGTGAAGATGGCGTTGACCCGGGCGTAGTCCAGCATCTCGCCCTCAGGGGGCTCCGGGATCAGGAACTCGCAGGGGATGAGGGCGTCGCCCCGGATGTCGTTGAGCGCACGCAGCACCTTCTCGGCGACGTTGCTGCTCTCGTCCACGAGATAGGCGCCGCCGGTGTCTCCGGCCTCGGCGATCTGGTCGAGGTTCTGAAGCGCATCTCCCACGCCCAGCACGTAGACCGGGACCGGGTCATCGCCGGCCGAGCACTCGATGGCCGCGGCCGCCGCGTCGGCCAGCGTGGGCTCGCAGCCGTTCTGCGAGGAGAGCGGCGCCTTGGGCTCGCCGTCGGTCACCAGCAGGATGACCACGATGTGGTCGGGATGCGCCTCCCGGTAGCCCTGCGCGTAGTCGCAGGCGCCCTGGATGGCCGCTCCGGTGGGCGTCTCGCCGGTGGGGGTTACGCTGTCGAGCGAATCCTTGATCGCGCCGGCGTTGTCCGGCAGCAGGTCGATGGGCACGGCGGGCGTGGCATAGTCGGCCGGGTCGCAAGAGGTCTCACCGATGGGCATGTAGCCGAAGTAGCCGATGCCCGCGCCGATGCCCGCGCTGGCCGGGTCGTTGAGAAAGTCCGCGGTCGCCGAACGCACCAGGTCGATCAATGTCTTGCCGTTCTCCACCTCGGCCAGCATGGAGCCGGACTGGTCGAACATGATGTACATGTCGAGCGGCACGGTCTGGCCGGCCGCGATATCGTCGACGCAGTCCTCTCCCTCGTTCAGGCCGCCTATCGACCCGCCGCTGCCGCTCTCTCCGCTACCGTCCTCGCCGGCGGCCGCCGAGCCGCCGCTTCCGGCTGACTGCTGCCCGTCATCCCCCGAGGAGGAGTCGTCGTCATCGCCCGAGCAGGCGCTGAAACAGAGGGCACAACCGGAGAGAACGCCTACCACAAGCCATCTGTATCGGTTCATCAGCGTCCCTTCTTTCTGGACAGTCGTGAAAGCAAAATCCGTTATTTCAGAAACCGGGGCGAGCGAGGATATGGAACCGCCTCCGGGAAGGAAAACCTGCTGAAAGGTATACGATCGGTTACCGATGTAAGATGCACCGCGCCCCTTCCAGGATGAAATTAAATTCGACCTGGCCGGTGGGCGAAACCACAAGGTACCAAGAGAGCTTGCCGCGCTCGATGACCCTGCCCGTCGCGCGCCGGGCTCGGCCCGGGTTGTCACGCCAGCGGCCTTTTCATAGAGTGATCGACCATGACCCGAATTCCCCGGTTCTCGTTCATCCACAAACTCGCGATTTTCGCCCTGCTCGCAACCATGATCGCGCCCGGCTGCTCGGACGAGGACCAGGGCGGACGCGACCAGCCGGACGGCGGGAGCGAGGCGGCCGCGGCGACCGGGGGCGACCCCGGCGGGACGGGGGGCTCCGCCGGAACGGGCGGAACGCCGCTCGCGGGCGACGGAGCCTCGGGCGGAAGTGGCGGCGCCTCCGGCGACAGCGGCGGCAGCGGCACCGCAGGCGAGGGAGGCTCGAGCTCGGGCGACGGCGGATCCGGGCCGGAAGGCGGTACGACCGGCGACGACGCCGGCATGGACTCCGGCGCTGCGGGCGATGGCGGCTCCACGGTCCCGGGCGACCCGCCGCCGCTGGCCGACGGTGGGCTCTCGCCCTACCAGGTCGAGTGCCGGGGCGACTCCTGGGAGTGCGGTCACCAGGACCTCAGGTGCGTGGAGATCCGCATGGAGAACTCCTCGCCGGGCTATGCCTGCTCCAACCAGTGCGAGACCGCCGGCGACTGCACACCCTCGCCCCCCGGCGTTCCCGAGTCGGACTGCATCCCGTTCAGGCGGGCGCAACGTTGCCTGCTGGCGTGCCAGGTCGGCCAGACCTTTTATGACTGCCCCGACGGCATGACCTGCTTCACCTACCCGGACACGGACTTCGGCTACTGCCTGTGGATGTGATGGACGCTTATCTCAGGGCCGCGCGCAGGTCGTCGTGCTCGAAGGCGGACGCCATGCGGTCGCGCTCGCCTTTTGCTATCCGCAGCCGCTCCGCCCGCTGACGCCAGCGCGAGACCGCCCGTCCGACCGCGGAGGCGATCTCTACTGCCTGGGCATTACCGAGCCCGAAGTAGCCGGCGACAGACATCGCCAGCTCGAGCGAGGCAGTGGTGTCATCGAGATCGATCGCCGTGGTCAGCACCCTCGGCTTGATGTCGGTCGGTACGGGATTGAGGTCGTAGGCCGGCGCCAGCCGCCAGCCGTCGGGCCCCGCGTACCGGAAGCCGTGATTGCGCGAATGGTCGTCGGTATTCGAGACCAGGATATTGAACACGATCCGCCGCCAGAGCGCGCGCATATCCTCCGCCGGTGCGGCCCCGTGCTGCCTCAGGGCATCGACCAGCTCCAGGTAGCTGGTCGTCTCGAGCTATGTGGTCGCCTATCGCGTCAAGGCCGGAGCGGTTCAGGTGCTCCGGGTTCTGCACGCGGCGCGCAGGTGGCCGAAAAGGCTGGGCCGGAAGTAGCCCGAATAATCCGACGCGCTCACATCGAGCGCCAGCGCAGGCGGCGGCCGGTCGCAAGGGCCGGTCGCGCCCGCCGGGATGAAGGCTCACATCGAGCGCCAGCGCAGGCGGCGGTAGAAGAGCCGCACCAGGCGGGGCAACACGCGCCTGTCCGGGAAGTCGCGGACCAGCCACCAGAGACGGACCGGGTCGAGGAAGAAGCGGAGCAGGGCCTGCTGTCGCAGCCGGTTGACCTGCTGGTCGGGCACCTCCGACAGGTTGACGAAATCGCGGGTCTGGTAATGCAGGGAGAAGTCGTCTACCGGGGCGCGCCCCATCTCGCGCGCCATCTCGCCCAGACGGGTGCCCTCGAAGGGCATGGCCGTGAACAGGTTGAAGGTGTGCAGCTTCGAGCGCATCAGGAAGTCCACGGTCATCTGCATGTCCTGCAAGGTCTCGGTGGGAAAGGCGATCATGAAGAAGCCGTGGGGGTGAATGCCCAGGCGGTGGGCTGTCTCGATATTGCGGGCGATGGCGTCGAGCCGGATGTTCTTGCCGATGAGCTTCTGGATTCGGGGCGAGCCGGTCTCCACGGCGAAGGAGATGAAGACGGTACCGGCCCTGCGGAGCCAGGTGAGCTGCTCCTCGTCCAGCAGGTCGCCCCGCATGCCGTTGGGAAAGGCCAGGCTCACGCGCAGGCCGCTCTCGATGACCAGCTCGCAGAAGGCGAGCAGGCGGTCGCGGTCGAGGTTGAAGATGTCGTCGTAGATCTCGAACTCGCGGACGCCGTACCGATCGTGCAGGTGCCGGATCTCGTCGAACAGGCTGCGGGCGGAGCGGGCGCGGAACTTCTTGCCGAACAGGTTGTGGCAGTAGACGCAGTGATAGGGGCAGCCGCGGGAGGAGAACAGCCCCGCGTACAGGCCCGAGCCGCAGTGGCTGAAGCGCTCGAAGTCGCGATAGGCCTCGAGCGGGATCAGGTCGTAGGCGGGCATGGGCAGCCGGTCGAGGTCCTCGATGAGCTCGGCCCGGCCGGTGTCGACGATGCGGCCATCGCGCTCGAAAACCAAGCCCTTCACCTCCGAGGGATCGCCGCCGCCGCACAGGCACTCGACCAGCCGGCCGGCGGCGATCTCGCCCTCGCCCTGCACCAGGTAGTCGACCCCCGGTATGGCGATGGCTTTTTCGGGGTAGGCCGTGGCGTGCGGGCCTCCCAGCAGGACCGGGACCCGGGGATCGACGGCCTTGGCGGCGGCGGCGATCCAGGGGACGGCGTCGGACTCGAAGGTGAGCGCGCTGATGCCGACCACCGAGGGCGAGAACTCGCGCAGGAAGCTCTCCAGCCCCGGGCGATCGAGATCCCGCAGCCGGATGTCGATGATGCGGACCTCGGCGCCCAGCTCGCGGCGCAGGAAGGCCGCAACCGACAGGATGCCGATGGGCTGGCTGAGCTGGCGCCATTCCGGATCGTTGGCGCGGCTCTTGACGAGCGCCACGCGGGGGCGACCGGCCGGCCGTCGCTCGGTCTCGCCTGTCACGCTCGCTCTCCGGTCACCGCGCGCCGCCGGGCATGCTGTCTCTCATCCGTTTCACAAGCTGGTTTACCGAAACGGAGGGCGAAAAGGTACAGAAGACAGAAAAAAATCCGGCGCGAAAGCCGGCGGCGCCCATCCCGTCCTTGCCGGGATGCACGCGACCTGCCCGTCGCATCACCGCCCCGTGCCCATCGCGCGAACCGGGCGAATCTCGTATAACGTGGCCCGTGCCACCGACCCGCCCGTTCGAGATGAAGCTCTCCGTCATCGTTCCCACCTACAACTCGGCGGCGACGCTGCCGAGGTTGCTGGAGTCGCTCGATGGGCAGACCCTGACCGAACGAGAGGTGATCGTCGTCGATGACGCGTCCACCGACGAGACGGCGCGGATAGCGGCGCGACACCGCGTCGTTTACGAGCGCCTGGAAGCCAACCAGGGCCCGGCGGCCTCGCGCAACCGCGGCGCGGCGCTGGCCAGGGGCGAGTGGCTCGTGTTCACCGACGCCGACACGGTATTCTCTCCCGATACGTTGCAAGCCATCCACCGGGTGATCGAGGGCTCGGACGCCGCCGCCCTCTTCGGCACCTACTCGGGGGAACCGGCCAACCCGGGGTTCTTACCGCGATACAAGGCGCTCTGGGAGTACTACACCATCGACATGACCTTCTTTCGCGCCGGCCAGCGCGACCTGTACCCCTCTACGACCTGGGTGCCCCGTCCGGGCGCGGTGAGCCGGGCCGCGTTCGAGGCGGTGGGGGGCTTCGACACCCGTTTTCGTGGAGCCGACCTCGAGGACTTGGAACTCGGCTATCGCCTGCACGAAGCCGGGTATCGCATATACTTCGCGCCGGGCATACGGATCAAGCACATGTATCCCGAGACGCTCTGCAGGGGGCTCGGGATCGTGGCGCGCCGCGGTGCGCTGTGGATGCGCATGGCCGCCAGGCGCCGGAAGATGGACCCGGCCGGGGACGGAAGCCCGCGGGTGGCCCTGGCCCATGCCTGCGGGTTCGCGGTCTTCTGGCTGGCCGTGGCCAGCCCCTTGTGGCCGCCCCTGGCCTTGGCGGCGCTCGCCGGGTTTCTCTGCCACGCCTTTCTGCACAGGGATTTCCTCGCCCTCGCGCTACGGCAGGAGGGCCCCGGGTTCATGGCCCGCTCCCTGGCCGCCTGCTGGCTGTATTCGCTGGCAGGCGAGTTCGGCGCCGTCTACGGTCTGCTCACGACCTTCTCCCGCAGGGCGTGATGCCTCGGGGCGCGAACAGGGAGATGCTGCACGGCGGCGAGAGACCCGAGAGCCTGCGGGCGATGATCGTACCGGTGGCGGCGGCCGTGCTGCTGGCCGCCCCGGCGCTGCTTGTCCGCTACCTGCCCATGACCGATCTGCCCCAGCACCTGGCGGTCGCGTCCATCCTCAGGAACATCGACGACCCGCTCTTCGGCTTCTCGAGCTACTACGAGGTCGCGCTTCACAAGTCCCTGTACCTGCTGCCCTACCTGGTGGTGGTGGCGCTGTCGTACCTCGTGCCCCTCGAGATCGCGATGCGCTGGCTGGTCTTCGCCATGCTGCTGCTCTACCCGCTCGGTATGCTGGCGCTGCTACGCGCCAGTCGGAGACCGGCGCTGCTCATGCTTCTGGCGCTGCCGCTCGTCTACAACGCCACCGTTTTCTGGGGGTTTATCCATTTCAATTTCGGCGTGGGCCTGTCGTTTTTCGCCATCGCCCTGTATTCGCGGGCCGAGCGCACTCCCGGGTCGGACCTGGCGCTCGGCCTGCTCTGTGCGGCCATCGCGCTCACCCACATGTACGGCCTGCTGGTGCTCTTCGGCTACGTGACGCTGTCGGTCCTGCTCGGAGAGCGGCAGCGCCTGCTGCGGCGGCTGCTGCCGCTGGCGCCGGGGGCGGCAGGGCTAGCGGTGTGGATCGGGTTCGCCCTCGAAGCGCGGCAAGTGGACGTAGTCGAGAACCCTGGGCTGGTGCCGCGGCTGACGCGTTTCGAGCAGGCGGTCCTGGGGGGGTACAGCGACCCGGGCGAGGGCTACCTGTTGATCGCGTACGCCGTCGTCATCCTCTTGCTGCTGCTCCCGTCCTTGCCGCTGGTCGGCAAGCGCCGGTGGCGTCTCGAGCGCGGGGACCGGATCCTGCTGGTCTACATCGCGCTCAATCTCCTCCTCTACCTGGTGCTTCCCATGAGCTTGCCCGCGGCCAAGTGCCTTCACCTGCGGCATGCCGTTCTCGCCCTGATGTTGCTGCCGCTGGTGGTGCCGCCGCTATCGCTGCGCAGGTTTCCCCGCCTGGGCGGCGCGCTGCTGGGCGGCCTGGCGCTGTTGACGATCGGCAACAGCTGGATCCACCTGCTACTGTTCGACCGCGAGGCCGCGAGCTTCGACGACGTCCTGCTCCACATCGAGCGAAGCCCCCGCCTGCTTTCGGTATCGCTGGAAAACAACGGAGCGTACACTCGCTCCTTCTCCTACGTGCACTTCGCGGCCTATGTCCAGGCCCGCAAGGGAGGCATCATCTCCATGAGCTTCGCCGGGTTCGCCTGGATCGCGCCGGTCCGCGAACGTCCGGAGGCAAAAATCCCGGTCACGCCGGACGCCTTTGAATGGCGGCCGATGCTCTACGATTACGAGCGCTTCGGGTACTTCTACGACCTGGTGCTGCTGAGGTCGCCGGTGCCGCTGCGGCTATCTAAAGACGTATTCCCCTACCACCTGGAATACTGGAACCCGCCCTGGTGGCTCTATCGCAGGGACGCGGATCCGCCCGGGGCCAAGGGCCCCGGATAGGCCGCCCCGGCGGGATGCCCGGCCCGCGAACGAAGCGGGCGCTTGTTTCCCGGTCCGGGGTGTTCTCTCCGGTCCCTGTATCTCGCATCCGCCCGGATGTATCCCGAGGTGTGCGGATCTCGTATACCCGATCAGAAGACCTTCCGTCGGCGCCGGCAACCTCTCGGGCGAGGGACGAGCGCGAACAGGCGAAAGAACGGGGTTTTCATGCAGAACCGGATCGCGAACATGGTTTTTTTGCTAACTTTTTGCAGTGTCTACGCCTGAGGGTCCGACGACACGGTGCGGTCGGATGCACCCGACGGCTCGGTGAGCGAGCAATCCGGGGCCGGTGCGGAGGGATCGGCTCCGGGTGAGGATGGCGATGGTGCGGGGGGCGCCGGGGGCGCGACGGCGGGCAACGGCGACGGCGGGGCCGGCGCCACGTCGGGAACGGGCGGCTCCACCCCCAGCCAGTGGGACCCCGAGACCGAAACCCCCTTTGCCACCGACCCCACCGGTCAGGTGCTGTGCGAGCAGCGCGCCTGTGCCTGCGACAACGGGGAGGACGACGACGGGGACGGGCTGGTGGACGGCATGGACCCGGAGTGCACCGGTCCATGCCTGCTGGTTCGCGCCGACCCGCCGTTTCCGGCGTGCTGGGCGTGGCGCTGCTCGCTCCGTTCTTCTCGCTGCCGTCTGTCCACGCGCAACCATCGGCGGGCGGTAGTAGACCGATCCCCGACAGATCCGAACGGAGCGAGCCGCACGCGCGCGAACCGGACGGAAGCGATGCGCACGCCGCCGCCGGCGAGTCGCCCTGGACGGTCGAGGCCGGCGCCGCCGTGCTCGGCGGGTACGATAGCAACCCCACGCTCTCGCCCGAGCCCGAGCAGCGTCCGGTAACCCCGCCGGTCTTCGTCCCGGCGGCCGAGACTGAAGAGCAGCCGGCGGGAAGCGGCGTGCTCGGCGGTGAGCTGGATGCATCCGTTTACTCGAACCGCGCCTGGTGGGTCGGAGCCGGTCTCGATCTCGACGGTTTCGCCTACGACTTCGACGACACGAGCATGCAGGCGGCCCTGCGAGCCGAGGGGGGATACGCCGGTGAATCCACCGCCTCGCTGCTGGCGTTGCGGGGCGGCCGCTACCAACGCCGCCGTCGTACGCGGACAAGTGGCGACGATGACGGGTGCTATGAACCCGTTGCCCGGGGGTTGGCCGGACGGCGGGCGGCGGTCCCGGACATCCGTCTGCCCGGCAAGCCACCGCAAGGGGTAGGGCGGCGAATTCCCCCCGTACCCGTGCACGGCCGCACTGCTAATCGGCACATGTCTTTACCGCGCGGCCGATCCGGGTGATAACCCGGACCGGGAGCACGACGCGTTCATGTCCGCAAGGCCAGAAAAGGACAGGCGGTCGAAAACGAGGATCAGGGAGCAAGCCGAGAAGCGTTCTTCGGAGACGCCGCGTGCGGCGCGGTGCGTACGAACCCCGCGTGCGGCGCGGGCGGCGCGGCCCGAGCGCGGGAAAACGGTCGATCCGGCCGGGCTCAATCCGGAGCAGCGAGAAGCGGTGCGGACCCTGCAAGGGCCGGTGCTCGTCATCGCGGGCGCGGGCACCGGAAAGACCCTTACCCTGGTGCACCGGCTGGCCGAGCTGGTCCGCTCCGGGGTGCCGGCGGAGTCGATCCTGCTTCTGACCTTCACACGACGGGCGGCCGGGGAGATGATCGCGCGCGCCTCCGCGCTTCCCGGCGGCGGGTGCGAACGCGTGTCCGGGGGCACCTTCCACTCGTTCGCCAATGCCGCGCTCAGGCGCCATGGCCAGGCCATCGGCATCCCGCCCACCTTCACCATCCTGGACCAGTCCGACACCTTCGAGATCCTGAGCGGCATCCGCAGCGATCTGGAGCTGTCCCAGCGCGGTCGCGGGTTTCCCCGGCGCGAGACCATCGCCGCCATCCTGAGCAAGGCGGCCAACAAGCAGACGACGATCCAGGAAGTGCTCCGACAGGAATATCCCCAGTTCCGGCACGAGGCCGCGGTCCTGGGCAAGATCGACACGCTGTATAGAAAGTACAAGGAAGAGCGCCTGCTGCTCGACTTCGACGACCTGCTGTTGAACCTGCTGCAGCTGCTGGAAGCCAGCCCGGATGCGAGCGAGCGCATTGCCCGGCAGTACGGTCACGTGATGGTGGACGAGTACCAGGACACCAATGAGCTGCAGGCGCGCATCACCCGAGCGCTGGCGGGCGAAAGCGGCAACATCATGGTGGTGGGCGATGATGCGCAGAGCATCTACGCCTTCCGGGGCGCCTGCTACCGCAACCTGTTCGATTTCCGCGAGGCGTTCTCCGGGGCGCGGCTGATCACTTTGCAGCAGAACTACCGCTCGACCCAGCCCGTGCTCGACGTGGCCAACGCCCTGATGGCCCAGATGTCGCGCTCCTTCCGTAAGGAGCTGTTCACGCGGCGCCGAGGGGGAGAAAAGCCCCTTCTGGTCGAGGCCGGAGACGAGAAAGAACAGGCGCGTTACGTGGCCGGGGAGGTCGAACGTCTGCGCAAGACCGGCGTCCGGCTCGCGGACATCGGTGTTCTGTTCCGCGCCAGCAGTCACGCCTTCGTGCTCGAGCTTCAGTCCCGCGATATTCCCTATGTCAAGTACGGCGGCTTCAAGTTCTTCGAGACCGCGCACATCAAGGACGTACTGTGCTACCTGAAGGTGGTCGCCAACCCGGCCGACGACCTTTCGCTGGTCCGCGCGCTCATGCTCTGCGAGGGCGTGGGCCGCGCGGGCGCGCGCAAGATGCAGCAGTCGCTGCAGCGCGGGTCCGGAGGCGGATCGATCGCGGATAGTCTGCGCGGGCTCGCGCTTGGAGGCCGGAAAAAGAAGAGCGTGAACGCACTTGCCGATCTGCTGCAGTCGCTGGAGCCAAGCGCACAGGCGCCGGCTGCGAGCCTTCGCCAGGCCGTCGACTTCTATCTGCCGAACATGAAGGAGCGCTACGACGACTGGCCCCGGCGCGAGCGAGATCTTCAGCAGCTGGTGGCGCTTTGCGAGCGCTATCGCAGCGTGGAGTCGATGCTGACCGAGCTGGCGCTAGAGCCGCCCACCAGCTCCAGCCGCGACAACCTGGCGGCCGTGCAGCGCAGGGGCGCCGATGCGCTGGTGCTTTCCACCATGCACTCGGCCAAGGGGCTCGAGTGGCAGTCCGTGTTCGTGATCCAGGCCATCGATGGCTGTATTCCCATGGTCAACACCTTCACCGACGACTACGAGGTCGACCCGGAAAAGCTGGACGAGGAGCTGAGGCTTTTCTACGTGGCGGTGACGCGCGCGCGCGACGAGCTTCAGATCGTGTTCCCGCGCGATACCGCGCGCGGATACGGCTACGGCTGGGCCGAGGTTTCCCGTTTCATAGACGCTTTGCCGGAATCGCTGTTGTCGTCCCGGACGGCCGCGGCAGGCGGAAGAGGAGGCGGCACCGGGCGGTGGAGAGCGTCTCGTGATTGGCTTGATTGACGATCCTTCGTAAATAGATCATAGACCGCGCCGGGTAACCCGGCGGGAGCAGGAGGTGCGCTTGGTTGACCGTCGCCAACGCAAGCTGGAGAGGAAGCGAAAGAAGCGCGTACTGGCCAAGAGGACCGCGAACGTCCGGACGGCGCGCCGGCCGGACTGGCAGATGCGCCTGATCCGCAGCGCGTCGCGCGCACCCTTTGGTCCGTGCGCCGTGAGCGTCGGCTGGGATGACGCGGAAGGCGAGCTGCCATCCCTGGTGACGGCGGTGGTGACGAGAGTGCTCGGCGACGGGCGGTTGTTCCCGAGCGTGGCCATGGTGGACCGCACTTGCCTCGGGGTTAAAAACGGATTCCCGGCGCAGCCCGTGACGCGCACCGAGCTACCCGGGCTGCTCGATAAGGTCTTCATGGCGCACGGCGGCTGGGAGGAATGCCAGCCGCTGGTAGCGCAGTCGATCGTCTTCCGCGCGGTGGACTACGCGCGCCGTCTCGGCTTCGAGCCTCACCCGGACGCGGAGCTGTTGCTTTTCGGCCCGCGTCCATCGGACTTGCTGGCGACGCCGTGGTGTGCGCCGCCGACTCCGGTATACCTGTCAGGGCCGGACGACGATGTAGAAGCGATCATGGCCCAGCTGGAAAAGACAGCCGGTGCGGGCAACTTCGATTTCGTCGCGTACGTCGACCCGTTCGATATCGACGAGGAGGAGGGTCGGCAAGAGGACGATGCGCTTGAGGACGAAAAGCGCTGAACATCGGTCCAACCAGGCGGCGTGCGGCTCGGCGTGAGGTGTTGGGAATCGCTACGAGGCCGCCTCCGTTCGCCGCTGCCCCGGCCTCACGCCGCGACCTCCAGCAGAACCGGCCAGACTGGTTTCACTACCGTGAAAATCCCCGTGGGGTCGCCAGTTTTCTAGGGATATCAAAGAACTAGAAGAGTTCGCTACGGGTCGCCCTCCCAGAGGCCTTGGTCGTGTTCGGAGGCTCTGCATTCCTGCCCTCCGGGTTCATGGTTGTATCCTGCTTGTACCGCGCGCAGAAGGCCGTAGCCCCCTAAGGACTCACCGCAAAACAAACGATCCGGCTGCGGGCGCGTGGGCGGGCGCCCTGGCGGCTTTCGTCCTCGGAAAAATCCTCGAAATAGCGCTCTCGACCGCAGGGAGAGATCTCTGCGGTTTTTCCTGCGGGCGCGCTCGCGATTGCGCTCCGCCGACGCGCCCGGGCTCGGCTCCGTCCGCGAGCGCGCCGTCGAGCGCGGCGAGTTGACCGGGATCGAGCAGGGAAAGCGGTACGGCCGGCGTGGAGTCCGTGGCGCACTCGCCGTCCGCGCTGAAGAAGCAAAGCGCGGCGTTCACGTTGCTGCCGACCAGATCGGCGAAGGTCTGACCGAGCGAGTCCACCACGATGTCCCACTTGCTCGGCAGAGAGGCATCGAGCGGTTCGATGCCGCAGTCGGCCGAGGCCTGTATCGGAGGAGCGTTGCACAGCATGCTGCCGCTGCGGTCGACCAGAAATAGCACGCTTGCCGGCAGCTCGTCCGAACGGTAGGTCGTCGCCTCGCAGCCCACCTGCGCCCGCAGCTCCGCACACAGGGAACCGTCGCCTTGTGCTGGTGGTTCCGGGGCCTCGGGGCAGCCGCTGCAGGGGCCTACCGTCGACCCCCCTTGCCCGTTCGGCGTGCAGCTCTGCACGCCTTCCAGCCCGCAGCCGTTGGGGCAGTAGCGGGGTTGGGTAGGCGTCGCCTCGCAGGCGTAGCTGTTGGCGACCGGATCGGATACATCATCGCCCGCGGCGGGCGCCCCGCCGCTACCAGCGCCGGGCGTGCCGCCTCCGCCCGCGCCTCCGCCCGCGCCTCCGTTCGGCGACGAGCTCGCATCGCAGCAGAGTATCCACAAGCTAGCCAGCAAGCAAAGCGAGTAAATACGAGACATCATTATGGAACTATACCCGATACCGGTGCGTCCCTTAAGCCTAGAGCACCGATCGGGTTGAAAAGCTCATGATTTCGCGTCTTATAGGGGCCATATTCGGCGTTGTCCCCCCTCGAAGTGGCTCTGCCACTGCTTCGTCGGGCCAAGCACCGAACCTGACCCCCTCTAAACACACGAACTCAAAGAGTTTTCAACCCGTTCGCCGCTCTAGAGAGGCGATTTTCGGGCGGGGCGGGCCCGTCTGCTGCGTCGCTTCTGCTCGAAATAGCGGTGCTGTTCCTCTTGCTCGAGATGACACGCCAGCCTACCGTCGCAACGGAAAGGCATCGCCGTGATCCGTTACCCGACGAGACGGTCGGTAAATATAGAGATAGATCGTTAATTGTTTTCCCGCTCCTCGTTCGCCGTTTCGCTCGGCAGAGAGTGGTTGTCCCAGTCCCAGGCTTGGGGATTGTTTCCTCGTCGAACGAGGTGCGATAGACTCCCGCTTCAGGCGGATGCAACTAGAGCACCGAACGGGTTGA
>CAYVFC010000019.1:29478-81254 GCA_964450715.1 uncultured Sandaracinaceae bacterium
AAACGCCATGAATTCGCGGTCTAGAGGAGCCATCTGCGGCCTCGTCCCTCCTAGAGCACCGAACGGGTTGAAAACGCCATGAATTCGCGGTCTAGAGGAGCCATCTGCGGCCTCGTCCCTCCTAGAAATGGCTCTACCATTTCTTCGTCGGGCCGAGAGCCGCATCTGTCCCCTCTATCCTCGCGAACTCAAAGACGTTTCAACCCGTTCGCTACTCTAGGTCGCTCGTTGGGCTGGAGGCGACTGCCGCATGGCCGTGGAGTGAGCTGCTTCTCCTATATCGCGTCTGGATGGTCTGGTCGGGTAACTGAAGAAGGAGGAAGTTATGATAGATAGTACAAAGGCGGGATTCGTGAATCGAGCCGTGGTTTTTTTCGTTCTGGTCGGCTGCCTGCTGGCCGTCGCCGGAGGCGGCTGCGGAGACGATGACGACGACGGGTCGACCGGAAGCGGGGCGGGCAACGGCGGCGACACGGGTGCCGCGGGTAGCGGCGCGGGCTCGGGCGCCGGCGATGGCGCCGGCGGTAGCGACGGCGCGGGCGACGAAAAAGGGGATGCCTGCCAGTGCTATATCGATCTGGGAATCGTTCCGGACGACGCGGCCTTGAAGGCGGATTGCGTGTCGAACATATCCGATGCCTGCGTGAGCTGCTCGCTGGAGGTGGCCGCGGGTGCGAGCTGCGCCAACCTGACCGAGTCGGATTTCAACTCGTGCGCCGCGGACTGCGCGGGGATGATCTCGGCTCCGGAGACCTCGGATGAGTGCAAGAGCATGATCAGCGCCTTTGGAGAGAGTCCGGTCGATGCGGAGGTAACGGACTGCCTGTGCGACAACTGCCTGAACGTCTTCGCTCCCTGCATGGTCAACCGGGGGTGCATGTCGATTATCCTCTGTATCGGCGAATACAATTGCGACCTGGCGGTTTGTATGGGCGAAGATATGTGCGGCCCGCTTTTCACCGAGGTGGGCGCCGTGTATCCGAACGCGATGACCGAGCTTCTGATACCCGTATCTCTATGTAACAGCGACTTCCAGTGCCGCCCCGACCCGGTGGCGGGCGCGGGAGGCGGAGGCGGTACCGGCGGTGCCGGAGGTGAGAGCGGCGCCGGCGCAGGCGGCGCGGGCGGGGGTTGATCGACGTCGTATTACGGACCGCGACCCGGCTGGTAGCCGGCGTTATCGAGGAGCATAGATCTGTGCAATCGGGATGAGCCAGGTCCTTACGCCGAGGACCTCGACCTCCGGGGTGGCGATGTAGCCGGTCTCGACGCCCTGGCATTGCTCGGCAAAGGGGCCGAGCATCACGCTGTATCCGGTAGAGGAGATCATGAAACCGTAGCCGGCGCCCGCGGTCGGTAGCGCCTTGGCCGCCCGGAGAGTACAGGTTTCAGCGGTGAGCGCTTCATCGGAGTATACGGTCATTTCCGCGATCACAGCGGTGTAGGGAATGCCCGTATCGGCGTCGCAGCTGGCCGTGAACGGGTATTGCCGGGTATCGCTGTCCGCCTCGACCTCGAACTCGTCAGGACAGAAAGATGAAATAGACGCTTCGTCGCCCGCACCCGGTCATCGGTTCGCCCTCCTCGTCGACCGGGGCTGGCTGCCCCGCTCCCGTACCTTGTACCGCGATGGTGTCCTTTACGTCCATATTGACGATGGGCGCGCTATTGCGTAGCACGGATGACAGGCGGGGCGTTTTCGCCGGAAATGGAGCGAGCGGAAAAGATGACGGTATTGAGGGACAAGGTAGTAGCGATCACGGGCGCGGCCTCGGGCATCGGGCGGGCGCTGGCGGTAGAGCTGGTGAAGCGCGGCGCGCGGGTGGCGATATCGGACGTCGACGAGGCGGGTCTACAACAGACCGCGCGGCTGGTCGCCAACCCGAACCGGGTCACCACCCACGTGGTGGACGTGCGGGATCGCGCGGCGATGGAAGCCTACGCCCAGGAGGTGGGGACGCAGTTCGGTGGGGCCGACGTCATCGTCAACAACGCGGGGGTGGCCGCGCGCGCTACCATCGAGGAGATGTCTTACGAAGACCTGCATTTCGTCATCGACGTCAACTTCTGGGGCGTGGTGCACGGGGTCAAGGCTTTCCTGCCGTTGTTTCGGCGGCGCGGCGGCGGCCACATCGTCAACATCTCGAGCATCAACGCTATGGTGCCCTTTGCCAAGAACGGCCCCTACAACGCCTCCAAGTACGCCGTGCTCGGGCTTTCCGAGACGCTGATGCAGGAGCTCGCCTCGGAGCCGATCCGCGTCACCTGCGTGCATCCGGGCGGAATCCAGACCAACATCGCCAACACGGCCCGCAACATCACCGAGGAGGAATCAGCCCATTTCAACCGTATAGCCATGACCAGCCCGGAAAAGGCGGCGCGGGTCATCCTCGACGGCGTGGAGCGCGACCGGCAACGCGTCTACGTGGGAGCGGACGCCAAGATCATGGCCACCGCCAAGCGCCTGCTGCCGGACTGGACCGTCCGTGTGGTCGGCGCCGTCTCGCTGAACCCGCTGGGCAAGAAGGGCTGACCGGGCGCGGGCCGTTCACTCGAGGATGATGTGTTCCTGGTAGTAGAGGTCGAAGCCGGCCAGGCAGGGAAAGGTCAGGCCTTCCAGGGCGGCGCGTACGCAGTCGAGCGTTTCCAGCGGCACCTCCTCGGGCGGAAGTGAGGTCCTGACCCCGGCGAACCTGCCTTGTGCGTCTATGGTAATCGTCAGCTCGGTTGAATACCGACCGGGTGGAGGGATCGTGCACTCATCTCTTATCGCGCTCAACAGCCGGTCGTAGTCCCCGGTAGCCGCGGTCGCGCTCGACCTCACGTAGTAGAGGTTAGCGGGATTTGGCTTGTTATCGGGAAGGCAGCTGAGTTGCCGCCCCGTCAACGCGTCGTTCACGAGCGACTCCTGCTCGTCCACCAGCTGCCGTGTGGCAGCCGATCGGTCGTCTGGCTGCAAGGCCCCGAGGCCGTCGTACCGCGCGGTCGCTCCATCCAGGCTGACCACGATGTCTCCGATAAAACAGGGCGAGGATTCTGCGGCCAGCGCTCGGATCTGCTCTTCTTCCTGACGGGCCTGCTCCTCGGTGCAGGGATCGATGGCTTCTGCACCGGAGTCCCACGTCTCGACCGTGGCGTCGTTCGCCGGAAAGGGCGGGAGTGGGCCGGTCGGATAGAGGTCCCGCGTGGTCTCTGAATAGCAGGCGGCCAGCGAGCTTCCCATCAGGCAGAAGGAGGCGGCTCCGACCGCGGCCGCGCGGGTGGGGGAGAAGCGGCGTACGGGACGCCGCAGGGAGAGCGATATAGATCGCTCTATCGCGTCTAGCTCCTCTTCCAGCCGCCTGGAGCGGGAATGGATCTCGTCCAGTAGCGCGCGGGAGGGCTCGCACCGCGGGCTTGCGCCCCGGCCGTCGCGGGCGAGCTCGAGCGCCCGCCGGTACGCCTCGATGTAGAGGCAGTTGACCAGCCTTCGCGTCCAGTCCAGCCGCTGCCGCGCTTCGGACAGGTTCGCTTCGGGGTACAGGCGCGCGGCCAGCGACAGCAGCAGGTGGTTGTCGTGGGTGCGAAAGGCGACCGAGTAGTTATGGAACGCCTCGATGCGGAGCCGGGTGAAGAGCCGATCAAAGCGCTCCAGCAGCGGATCGGCGAAGCGATAGCCGTAACGAAACGGATTGCCCTCCAGCCGCCCCTCGGATGCGATCTGCTGGTGTAGGCGCGTGCCGTGATAGACCAGCATCTTGTTGGTCTCGAACACGCCGGCCGGCAATCGCTCGAGGAAGTCGATGCCCTGCGCGATGGTCTCCGGCGTCGAGTAAGGATGTAACAGCATGATGTTGGAGACGGCGGCGACGCCGGCCCGGTCGAGCGCGGTCAGCAGCTCGGCCTCCCCGGGCCCTGGCGCGCGCCGGGCAAAGCGGGCGGCCTGATCCTGGCTGGTCATCTCCAGCCCCAGGAAGACCCGCACCAGGCCGAGCCCGGCCAGCGGCTCGACCATGGCCGGTGTCAGCCGGTCCGCCCGCAGCATGGTGCCGATGCCCAGGGGGCCAACACCGCGGCGGTCCAGGCCCTTTCTCCAGCTATCGAGGTAATCGAGCGCTTCAGGCTCGGAGTAGGGCAGCAGGTGCTCATCCACGAAGTAGAAGTAGCGAACCCCCCGTTCGTGCCAGAGGAGTGCCATCTCGTCGCACAAGTCATCGAGATCGCGACGGCGCACGCCGCCCACGCCGTACTGTCTCAGCTTGTTCGCTTCGGCGCCGGCGCGCCTTCCCTCCTGTAGCTCCAGGCGCTGGAGCGCGGCCGGGCCGCAATAGGAGCAGCGTCCCTTGCAGCCGCGGGTAGCCACCATGTGCGCGGCCGGAAAGCCCAAAATCTCCGGTAGCGCGTCCCGCGCCGGCCGTATCTTCATCGGCATATCGTCGAGCACCGGCGCGGGCTCCCCGTCGCCGCTTCGGGTGGTCAGCCCGGGAATGCCCTCGAACGAGCGATCCGACTCGAAACGGCGAGCCATCTCGCGAAATGGGCGCTCGCCCGCGAAGCGAACCACGCTGTCCAGCCACGGGTACCTCTTGAGCAGCCAGCGGCGCGCCAGCGTAGCGAACCCGCCGCCGCAGGTGATATGCCCCCGAAAGCCGCGCCGTCGCAGCATCTCGCCCAGGGCCAGGGGCAAGAACGACGAGCTCCCGTCGTTCAGCGAGAGCCCCACGATGTCTGGCCTTTCGTTCAGCACCGAAGAGGCCACGCGCGACAGCTCACTCGCCCCGTTCAGGTGGTGCCGTTCGGCCCGGTATCCCGCCTGCCGCAAGGCGCCCTGGAGATAGCCCAGGCCCAGGTTTTCGTTGTCCGCCAGACAGCGCCCCACCAGCGCGAAGCGGCACCTCTTTCCATTGTTGTCGAGCATGAATGAATCCGTCCCTTTGACCGAGGACGGGCGCGAGCGCCGGTACGATCGGATCCGCGGTGTCCTCGGTACTCGGTATTTATAACCCCGGTCGCGGCGCAACAGAGAACCGACCAATTGCGGGACGGTCCTCGACCAATTGCGGGACGACCAATTGCGGGACGGTCCTAGTTTCCTAGTTAACGCGGAAATCCCCGACGAAGACTTAACTAGGAAACTAGGACCGTCCCGCTTTTAGTAAGTTTCCTAGTTAACGCGGAAATCCCCGACGAAGACTTAACTAGGAAACTAGGACCGTCCCGCTTTTAGTAGGGAGGGGGGGAGTCGATCACAGGTTCTTTTGCTGGACGCTGGTCCCGCTTTTAGTAGGGAGGGGGGGAGTCGATCACAGGTTCTTTTGCTGGACGCTGGTCCAGGTCGATTCCTGGCAGACCCCGCACCCGGCGCCCAGGAACTCGGGATCGAGCGAGCGGTCGTCCATCAGCTTCCAGCGCAGCCACTTGGTCGCCAGCTCGCCGATCTGGTCGCTGGTGGGCGCGGTTAGGATGCCGAGGTGCCCGGCGTTGAAGTTGGCGTAGAAGACCGGCGTGGTGGCGTTGGCGAAGTCCGTGTCGCAGTTGGCGGCGGCCGCGTCGCAGGTCAGGTCGAGGATGTTGGTGCCGCAGTTGCCCGGGATCCCACAGATGAAGATGGCGGGGGCGTGCAGGTTGTTGATGCGCTCCGGAGCAAAGTTGCCGCCCGAGATGTGAACGGTGGTGGTCAAGTGCGGGTCGTCCGCGATTGTAAAGGTGGCCAGGCTGCCCATGGAGTAGCCCATGGAGGCGACCCGATCGGTGTTGAGCTTGCCCTCGAGCTCGCTGCCGCTACGGGTGTTCTCGGCGATGGCCCAGTCGAGCCCCGCCTTGATCTGCTGGCCGAGATTGACCTCGTCGTTGGGCATGGGAATGACGTCGGCCGCCACTACCACGAAACCGTGCGTGGCCAGGCGCGGGAGCAGCGGGTACATGGAATGCGAGGTGGAGCCGCCGCTCATCCAGCCGACGATGGGATTTTTGGCGCCGTTCGGCGCCAGCTCGGTCGGTAGATAGACCGTGTAACCCGGGGCCGGGCCCACGCCGACCAGGGTCGTGCTCGTATAGGGACCGTCTGCGGCGAAATTGCTAACGGGCGGGAAGGGCCCGGTGACCGGTCCGGGATCGCCGGCATCGCCGAGACCGCCGTCGACCGCGGGACCGGCATCCGGATCGGTAACACCGCCGGCTCCGGCGATCGCCGCATCGGTCAGGTCCGGTGTGCCGCCGCTGCCGCCGCCTCCGCCGCCGATCGGATCGGGCGCGCCCCCGGCGCCCGCCACCACCTCGCCTCCGGTGCTTCCGGCCATGGGTAGCGTTCCGGCACTGCCGGCAACATCTACCATACCACCCATTCCGCCCTGACCGGCGGTCGCGCCGGCGATGCCCGGGTAACCGCCAGTGTTTAGGCCAGGCCGGTCAGAGCCGTCGCACGCCGCAAGCTGGACGACGATGATGACTGAAAACCCAATGAAAACGATATGTTTTATCCGCGACATGTTCACACCCTCGGTCTGTAGGCACGATCCCTACACTTTTGATTCTAGATAGAGGCGTGTACGAAAAATCGTCACCTCGTGCCAATCGCTATTCAGATCGGGCCAGGCCCGGTCTATTCTCCCCGGAATATGCCGACGAGCTCGATCCCCCCGGCTCCCCAATACACGCTCCCGGCCACCCAGGTGCTGCAGCTGGTCGAGCTGGTCAAGCGCTGGGGTGTGACCGCCGACGAGCTGCTGAGCGGTTCGGGGCTAAGCGAGCCGCTCATCGCCGATCCCGAGGCGCGCATACCTCTGGAGATCATGTCGATGGTGACGGAACGGGCGCGCGCGCTTACCGGGGAGCCCGGGCTCGGCTACTACCTGGGGCTGCAGAAGCGCGCCTCCATGTACGGCTTCGTAGGCTTCGCCGCCATGAGCGCCGCGACCCTGCGCCAGGCATTGGAGCTGGCGGTCGAGTTCACCCACGTGGTCACCACGGCCCTGGACCTCAGGCTCGACGTCGAGGGGGCAGTGGCCGCGCTGGTCATCGAGGAGCACGTGGACATCGGCAACACGCGCGACGTCGCCCTGCTCAGCCTGCTGGTGGGCATGTCGACCATCGCCGCCGCGCTGACCGGACACAAGATCGAGGGAACGGCCGAGGTGGCGCTGCCCGCGCCGCCCTACTATCCGAGGTTCGCCCACCTGCTGCCGAACGTCCGTTTCGATCAGCCCAAGACCCGGCTCCTCTTTGACGCCGCCGCGCTTGACCTGCCCCTGGTCGCGCCCGATCCGGCCGGCTTGCAGCTGGCGCGCCGGCAGTGCGAGCGGGAGCTACAGGCGCTGGGATTTGAAGGAGATATCCTCGACCGGGTGCGGCGGACTCTGACCGGGCCCGAGGGATTCCGCAGCATCGAGGAGGTGGCCGCCGAGCTGCACATGTCGACCCGCACGCTGAAACGGCGGCTGGCCGCTCGGGGCGCGAGCTTTTCGGCGCTGCTCGAACAGGAGCGCTGCGAGAAAGCGCTGCTGTTGCTGCGTTCGTCTGCCAGCACGCTCGACGCCATCGCCGAGCAGTTGGGTTACGCCACCGCGTCGAACTTCGGCCGCGCCTTCCGCCGCTGGACCGGCCAAACCCCGGCCGCCTTCCGCCGGGGGGCAGCAGTGCCGGTAGACGGCGAGAGCGTTCGACGTCGAGAGGATGGATAGGGGGAAAGGCGGCTACCCGTTCCCACGGTGAGCAGGCGGGTCGGTCGCGTCTTAGTCCCGCGAGCGCCGCTGGCGCGGCCAGGCCAGAAAAAGCGGGACCAGCAGGGCCGGCAAGGTCATCAGGTCGCCCGCGTCCATGGTGAGCTGCACCGGCTGTACTGCGGGCAAGGCGTCTCCGAACAGGACGCGCGTCGCGCGCAACGGCCACTGGGCGGTACCGAGCCCCCAGCGGTAGGCGAAAGCGGCCGGTTCGAAGAGGTTGATGGTCGCCATGACCAGACCGGTCGCCGATACGCATACCAACAACCAGCAGGTCCTGGCGCGCCTCGAGGACACGCCGTGCATCTCGACGACGGCCAGGGCCAGCAAGGGGAATACAATCAGGCTGGTGACGTCGCTCAGCTTGCCGGTGAGCCAGCAGGGATGGAACGGCTTGAAGACGTGGTCGTTGGCGAACCAGAGCACGAGCGAGCCCAGCACCAGCGGATGCAACAGTACCGCTCCCGGAAAGAATCGGCTCTCTTGCGGCGCGTTCACGATAGGCGACTCCGGATACGCCTACGGTTCGTCAAAAGTCACCTCGATCGCTGCATCCGGCGGGAAGCTGCCGTCCTGCGGAGAACAGAAGCCCCCGCCGTCCGAGGCTGATGATTCGGCCTCGACGTCGATGTCGACCGTTCCCACTCCCTCCGTGATCTCGAAGCTGAAGCCGGCCTGGCAATCCTCGCCTTCGATGCAGATCTCCGAGAGGTAATAGGTTGTATAAGCAGAGTCACCGCGGAAAATAGCCGACGTAAGCGGTTTATTCGTGATCGCGAGCCGGGAGTCGTCGGGAATCACGCGGACCTGGATCTCCGTACGGTCGACAGGGGGGTCGACGAGATGGAGCGAGATATGGACCGAGACCTCGACTCCGTGATCGAAAGCGGCCCGATTGGCCCGGGCGGTCACCTGCAATACGTCGTCGTCGACCAGGCTTTTCCGGTCGGAATCGGTGAGGAAATGTTCTTCCGGGGCAGAGGTGGCGAGCGCGGTGAGCACGCCGAGCACCAGGACCGTCCGTGCTAAAAGGACGTCGCGGTTCTCCTTCGCGAGGATCACGCTCTTCGCTTTCAGAGAACCTCGCAGATCCAGTCCTCGCCGTTGCCACAGGAGATATCGCGCCAGGCGCCGTCGTTCATCACCCCGCAATCCAGGCTGTCCGGTTCGCCGCTGTCCCAGTTCTCGTAGCCGGCCGAAACCTCGGTGCCATCGACCCACTCCCAGGTGTCGACCGCGGTGGCGCCCGAGGCGTTCTTCTTGTTGAGCCCGATCAACCACTCGCCCGAGCCAGCCGTATCCGCCACGAAGGTCTGCTCCGACTCGTCGTTGATGACGGCCAGGTCGCCGCCGACCGCCTGGCACAGCTCGCGAGCAGCGTCCCAGTCCTCGTTGTTCGTGCAGAACCAGTATACGTGGCCGCCATGTTCGCCGCGGTCGCAGTTGCTGTCGGGCGGCTGGTTGTTGCCCGCGTCCGTGCCTCCGCCGCTATCCGGCGTTCCGCCGTCCATTGCCGTACCGCCGTCGCTGCCCGCGATGCCTCCGTCGCCCGCGGTTCCCGCGGTACCTCCGTCGCCCCCAACACCGGCTCCACCCTCGCCAGCGCCGTTTCCGGCCCCGCCCTCGCCCCCGGCGCCGGCCGCGGCCGCTCCTGACTCGCCGCCCGTACCAGCCGCTGGCTCGCCGCCGTTGCCTCCGAGACCGCCGCTGCCCGCGTTGCTGACGGCTCCGTCGTTACCTGAGGCACCGACAGAGCCGTCCTGGGTCGCGTAGGGGTTGAACTGGGGCTGCCTATTGTCCGAGCTACAGCCGTAGACGAGGAACGCCACGACCAGCCATACGAGCGATCCCTTCAGAACCGGAGTCGACATCGACATCGCTGCACCTCCCGTCGCTTTACTCCGATAAAATATCGAGATTCGTGGCCGCTGTCAGCCCCGCCCCTCGCGACGCGGTAGCGCCCCGCATAAAGCCCGCCGCTTGAACTCTCAGGAGCTTTCGTATACCTTCGTGTAATTATCGTACACTGAGGGGTGTCCAGGATATGTCCCACTTTACCCGGTACCATTATCTGTTCGCGTTTCTTCTGTTTCTTGGCGCCTGCGGCGGGGGCGATGATGCCGGCGGCGGGGATAACTCCGGCGGAGCAGGAGGGATGGGCGGGTCCGGGGACGGGAGCGCCGGACTCGGCGGCGGCGGATCAGGCGGAGACAGCGTCGACGGGGAAGGGCAACCGTTCTGCGGTAACGGGGTGACCGAAGGGGACGAGCAGTGCGACGACGGTAACCAGGTGGATACCGACGGGTGCACCACGCTCTGTATGCTCACCTGCACGGCGGATACGGACTGCGACGACCTCGATTCCTGTAACGGCGCCGAGGTCTGCGGACCCGACGGCTCCTGCCTGGCCGGCACCAGCGGCATGTCGGACGGCGAGCAGTGCGGCGACAACGCCTCCTGTCGCGCCGGCCAGTGCGTCGAGCACGCCTGCGGCAACGGATACGTAGAGGACGACGAGCAGTGCGACGACGGTGACTCGGACGACCGCAACGGCTGCACGGCCCAGTGCCGGTTCACCTGCATGGTCGATGACGGCAACACCGACCACGGCGAGGAGCCCGGGTGCGACAACGACTGTAACCAGACCTCGGTCTGCGACGAAGCCACCCACACCTGCTCGGCGGGCAATCCGCTTCCGGACGACGCCCTCTGCGACAACGGGAACGGATATTGTTTGAACGGTGTATGCGTCGCGCCGACCTGCGGCGACGGGATACAGGAGCCCAGCGAGGAGTGCGACCTCGGGGAGCAGAACGGTAGCGAGGGGGCCGACTGCTCGGCCGACTGCACCCTGGGGATCTGCGGAGACGGCATCATCAACGGCGTGGAGCAGTGCGACGACGGCGTTCCGGTCAACCTGGACGGCTGCGACTCCCGCTGTCGGGTCGAGATCGTGTTCCGCGGTACGGGCATGGGGATGAACAACGACCCGGCGCCAGACTTTTGCGTCCATCACGACAGCGTCAACCAGGGGAACTCCTTCGCCAACATGTTCCCGGATCCGGGGCTGCGCGATTCCATCGACCAGGCCATGACCGACACCATCGGCACGGGCGAGATGGTCTACCTGTTCCACGTGCTGGACGTGGACGATCCCGCCGCGGTGGCGCCCGATCCGCTGGTCAAGATGGGCATGGCCTACGGCATGGCCGATCCCTCGGTCGACTGGGCCAATACCCCGGACAAGCTCGACATACTCATCCAGGTCTACCGCGATTCCTACGACGACGACCTGATGCCGAAACGCCTCTCGGACGCGGAGCTGGTGGTGGAGAACGGCAGGCTCTACCAGCAGTCGCCCCGTCCCTACGATCTCTCCATCGAGACCAGCCGCGGCAAGTTCGAGATGTTCGACATCATGATGCGGATCGAGATCGATCCGCCCCGCAGCCGCATCGCCTCGCCGCCGGAGACGGCCGACGGCGTGCTGCTGCCCGAGACGGTGGGCGGCGGCACGGACGGCAATCCCACCGGCGTCATGTGCGGGGCCATGTCCGCGGCGGCCTTCGGGGAGATGGGAATACCGAGAGCAGAGCTGATCGGGCTGGAGCTTCCCTTGCTGCAGACCTTCTGCGTCGACCAGGGCGCGAACATCCAGACCTGCGCCGAGGGCCAGGAGCCGAGCAGGGGCGAGTGCAGCTCTTTCCTCGACCTTATGCAGATGGGGTGCAGCACCACCAATCTCCTCACCGGAGAGACCACCTGGTACCTGAAGAAGGTCGGCGAGCCGGACGCGGACACGGACGGCGACGGCGTCAACGACGCCTATACTATGATGCAGAAGATCGCCGGCCAGCGCGTACGGGTGGTGGGCATTTCCGAGAGTGAACGACCCTCCATGATGCCTTGATCCCGCGGGTGGCGTTTCAGCCGGGGTCCAAGCCGTCAGCCGATCTGGGTATGCTCTGCTCGCAGGGAACGCGCGTCTGGCAGAGGCCGCAGCCCAGGTAGTCGCCGATGTAACCCTGCTCCCTGCCCAGCTCGGCCAGCGCTGCACGCTGGCCGATAAAGAGATACTCGAGGCACTTCTTCTTGTCGTGTCCCTTCTCGCTGATGGCATCCGCCGGGCAGCGCTTTGCGCAGCGCATGCACGGCTTATCCCGGTAGTGCAGGCAGTTGGCGTGCGACCCCGGGGCTGTTCGCGGGCTGGGCCGGAGCGCGAGATCGGTGACCACGCTTCCGCAGCGAAGCGCGATGCCGCGCCGGGTGATGAAGCCGTCGCTCAGACTGAAGGTCCCCAGCCCGGCCGCGTAGGCCACGTGGCGCTGGGACCAGTTGGAGGCCAGGCCGTTCTCCAGGTCGATCATCTGGAACCACTCGGCTTTGTCGGGCGCCAGTGCCTGGTACCCGCGCTCCTCGAGCAGGGAGACGAGGTGCTGGGCCAGCTTGTCGATGAGCGCCTGCCCGTTCCAGCGCGTGTGGTTCCACTTGAGCGACGGTACGCGCGTCTCCCCGCGCATGCCGACGAGCGTCTGGTGATGGATGGGCATGACCCAGGAGATCACGCTTACCGGACCCGGGCCATTCGCCTCGCCCGCGCCACCCGTTTTCTTCTCCAGGTGTCGCTGGAGTGCTTCTCGCGGGGTCTGATGGAAGGGGCCGATGATCTTCTTGTACTCGTCGAAGATAGGGTCGCCTCCGTCGGCGAATCCGACCAGGGGCGGGTCGAAGATGGTCTGACCATCCAGCGCTTGCAGGCGGTTCTCCGGACTGGTGGCCACGTAGCGCTCGATGGCCTGCTCGATAAAGCGCGAGGGTTTTGATTCGAAAAGCTCTGGTTCCGGCATGACCTCGAATGACTCCTTTTCGACGCCTGCAGACTACTCGTCGATGCTTGTCGCGGCAACTTGCAGCGCGCATTCCTCGTCGTGACGGGCGCTATCGACGCCGGGGTTCGTTCAACTGGCGTTCGGCCGGCGGGCAGCGCGCGCCGCGGTCGAGCCCGTACGGAGAGGCCGGGTCCGCGTCTGGAAAGGGATGGACAAAGAGATCCGCGCACCGATACCTATCGTCGACCGGGTGTCGTTGTTGTCGAAGGTGTGCCCGCGAGAGCAGGGCCAGCTCTCCTTCCGGGAATACCGCCGGAATCCTCTGCGGCTGGTATTGCGGCTTCCCGCTTCCCTTTTTTCGCGGCGCACGGGATTTGCTTCGTCGGCCTTCGGAAGAGGCGGCAGCGACACCGACGCCCGCCATCGCGGCGGCGAGCCCGCCGCCGATCATGGCCAGGCCCGCTTCGGGATCGGGTTCGTTTTCGTCGTATTCGGAGCACATCTGGTCATCTTCGTCGAGCGACACACAACCGCCCGAGGCGACCATGACGCCGGTGAACGCGGTGATCCCGCCCGCCACTAGCAGGCCGGTTCCCGCGGTTTGCCCCATGTTATGTCCGCAACCCGACGTCGCCGTCGTCAAGGTCAGCCAGAGAACCGAGTGCCCGAGTAATCCGATTTTCTTCATCCCCTTCGACATTAAGCAAGCGGTGTGCCCGTATGCGATTTCCGCAAATCGAGAGGGTATCGACCGCGACCGGCGGTTCGGTGTGTCCCCCGAACCACATCCGTGTAGCATCTCGGGCACACTTCGTAACCGTTTCCAATGCATCCTTCAGCGGTGGTTAGCCCGATTCTTCTCGCGCTCGTATCGTAATAACCCGTGTTTCGGCCGGTGCGCGGCCAGGCCGGTAGGCGCCGATGGGGGCGTCCCGAGTGCCAACCGGCCCGCCAATCGATACCCCGGTTGGCGCGAGGGTCGAGCGCGGCTTGCGGCCGGCCTGCAATAGGGAACTGCGCTAGCAAGGGCCGGCCATCTGCAAGCCGCGCGTCCCCCATCGGCGCCTACCGGCCTGGCCGCGCACCGGCCGAAACACGCAGCACGATTTAGCGGATCGGTGCACTAGCAGCCGGCTTGCTTGTTAGGGCCGGTCAGGCTACCGATTCAGCATGGAGATGAGAACCGGTGCGATCGCCCGGAGGGTGAGGTGAAAGGAAGATGGGATCGGGACTGATAGAGTTATTGATGGAGGACCCGGTTACGTTCGTCCTGGTCGCGATACCTCTGCTGTTCTCCGTCATGCTTCACGAGTTGGCCCACGGCTGGGTGGCCTATCGTTACGGGGATCCGACGGCCAAGATGCTCGGCAGGTTGACCCTCAATCCGCTCAAGCACCTCGATCCCATCGGTACCATCATGCTGCTGCTGGTCGGGTTCGGCTGGGCCAAGCCCGTGCCGGTGGCCTTCAACCGGTTGCGCGACCGGAAGACCGGGATGATCCTGGTCTCGGCGGCCGGGATCATCGTCAATACGCTGCTGGCCTTCGCCGCGCTTCTGCTCTACCGCATCTTCTCGCCCTCGCAATCGAGCATGTTCGCGACGATCCTCGCCTTCGTGGCGCACATCAACATCATTCTGGCCTCCTTCAACCTCATCCCCCTGCCGCCGCTCGATGGGTCGAAGATCCTGATGGGGTTCGCGCCCGCGAACGTCCAGCGGATGCTCCTGCGCATCGAGCCCTACGGCTTCTTCATCATCATAGGCCTGCTCTACTTCGGGTTCTTGACCCCGGTCATCAACCTCTTCCGCTGGATCATCTTGACCGTGATCCGGGTGCTGTTACCCTGAGATCGCCGCCGCCGGAGAATCGGTGGCGCGTTCGGTGGAAGAAAAGGGGTCGAGCGATGAGTGATCAGGTGCTTTCCAGCGAGGACAACGAGCTTCTGGTTCAGGCCATATTCGCGGTATTCCGCCTGGTCGCCGAGGCGGACGGGGACGTGGACCGCAAGGAGCTCAAGCAGCTGGAACAGATGCTGCAGACCGGCGCGGAGGAGGGAAATCCCCGGTTTCGCCAGGCCCTTCGCCAGTCGGTCGCCGAGCGGGAGTCCCGTGTCTCCGAGCCGGATAGCGCCGACACCGATCCGCTGGCCACCCTGAAGAGAGCCGCCGAGCTGCTCGACGCCCGGCTGCCGGAAGAGGAGGCGAAGGGCTTCAAGGTGGCGCTCATCATGTTCGGAAGGCGCATCTCGGACGCTTCCCGCGGAGGCATTTTGGGGATAGGGGACAAGGGGGCCGCCGAGGAGAATCGGGCTCTTTCCGCCATCCAGTCCGCTCTCGGGCTCAACTTCCTGTGACTTCGCCCGGCCGGGGCGATCCGATATACCTCCTCTATTCTCGCGACGCGTCCCTGTGTCGGTAGTGCGACAGGTGCGCTTGCCGCGCACAGTGTAGTCGAAGGGACCACGTATGGAAAAAGGGCCGCGGACGCGGTACTTAATGGATAGCTTGGCAGAGGGGAGTGGAGATGCGCGGGCTTCTACTTTCGATCCTGGTACTGGTTGCTCTTACCGTCTCTAGTTGCACGGGGAAAGGGACGGGACAGGCACTGGGCGCGGGCTGCGTTGCGGACGGCGACTGCGGAAGCGACTACGTGTGTATCGCCGGCAAGTGCGTCGAATCGATCGCCGGCCAGATCGGCGAAGCGGGCGGGGCATTTTGCGGCTCGGACGTCGATTGCGCGGACGATCAGATCTGCGTGGGGGGTGTCTGCGTTCCCCCGGAGCAGGTGACCGGCGCGGGCGGAGCCTGCCAGATGGATAGCGATTGCAAGGGCGATCGCATCTGCATCGACGGTCAGTGCGAGTACCCCCTTGCCCCGGACAACCCGAGCAGCGGTTGCACGATGGACAACGAGTGCAAGGACGAGCGCGTGTGCATCGAGGGGCAGTGCGTCTATCCTCCCGCTACCCCCGCCGCTCCTTCCTCGGGATGCACCTCGGATAGTGAATGTAAGGATGACCGCATCTGCATCGAAGGGGACTGCGTCTACCCGTCTTCCGGCGGTTCGGGAGGCGCGGGAGCGGGCGGCACCGGCGGCTCGGCGGGCGCCGGCACCGGCGGCGGCGCTGGCGGCGGAACGGCCGGCGTAGGCGGGACGGCCGGTAACGGCTCGACCTGTGGAAACCGAGCGCTCGACCAGGGGGAGTACTGCGACGGCGCAAACCTGAACGGGCAGAGCTGCGAGAGCCTGGGCCAGGGGCCGGGCACGCTGCGCTGCACGAACGACTGCACCTTCGATATCAGCCTCTGCGAGTCGCCGGAGGGCGGTATCAACGACGGCGGCGGAATTTCCGACGGGGGATAGAAAACCGCTACCAGCCGATGAGCAACCCGCCCTCCACCGGCAGCACGCGTCCGGTGACCAGGTCGGAGCCGGTGACGATGCTGACGATGGCCCGGGACACCTCTTCCGCGTCGCAGACGCGGCCGAGCGGCGCCTTGCGTTCGTTTGCCTGCTTGACCAGGTCGTAGACCTCGCCCAGGCCCTGCTTCAGCCAGTCGCCGGCGATGAAGCCGGGAGCCACCGCGTTGACCCGGATGTTCTTCGGGCCCAGCGCCCGCGCCAGGGTAACGGTCAGGTTGTTGAGCGCCGCCTTGGAGGCGCAGTAGGGAATGCTGCTGCCGATGCCGGCCAGGCCGGCCACGCTGGAGGTCATCACCATCTCGCCGCCGCCCGCGGCGGCGATGAGCGGAGCGGCCGCGCGCGCGCAGTAAAAGGGGCCCTTGAGGTTGACGGATATAATGGTGTCCCAGTCCGCCTCGGAGACCGCCTCCAGGTTGGCATGGTCGATGAAGGTGGTGGTGCCGGCGTTATTGATCAGGATATCCAGTCGCCCGAAGGCCTTTTCCGCCTCGCTGACCATGGCGCGGCAGGCCGAGTCGTCCGCGACGTCGGCGCGGAAGGCCACCGCCCGGACGCCCTTTTCCCGCACCTCGGCCGCGGTCGTCTCCGCGGCTTCTCTCGACCGGCTGTAGTTGACCAGCACCGAGCAACCAAGCCCGGCCAGGCGCAGCGCGGTGGCCCGACCCACGCCCGTACCCGCTCCGGTGATGATCGCCGCCTTGCCCTCGATATCCATCTCGCTCTCCTTCTGCGCGGACCATGGATCTCCGCGCTTCCGCCTACCGGGCGACCCTTTCACGCAGGGCGCTTTTCGGCAAGGCCCGGCGAAGACTCGCCGCCGGTCGCGTTCGCACTACGCAGAGGCCAGGTCGGCCATCAGAGGGAGGTGGTCGGACAGCTCGGACCAGGGCTCGCCGTTCAGCCGCTCGACCTTCTTCACGTCGAGGTTCCTGACGTAGATCCGGTCGAGCCCGAACATCGGCCTGCGCGCGTGCCAGGTGCGCGTTTCCCTCTCCTGCAGGTCGGCAAAGGCGTTGCGGAAACCGAGCCGCTCCACCACCGTGCGGTCGAGCTTCCGGTTCCAGTCGTTGAAATCGCCTGCCAGTACGACAGGTTCGTTCCTTCCGCACCGCTCCGGCACCATGCGTTCGATCTGGGCGAGCTGTTGCAGCCGCTGTATCTTGTTGAGCCCCAGGTGCACGTTGAAGACGTGCAGGCAGCTGCCGTTGAACTTGAGTCGTACGTAGAGCGCCCCGCGCTTCTCCAGGCGGTTGGTCGAGATGTCGTGGTTCTCGAAGCGTTCTACTTTCAGCCGGGTCAAGGTGGTGTTTCCGTGGTGACCCACCTGCCGGAATTTGTTCGCTCCGTAATAGCAGTTCATCTTCAGACGCCGGGCCAGGTGCTCGCTCTGGCTGACGCCCTCTCTCTCGCCGTGGAAGACTTCCTGGCAGAGCAGAAGATCGACGTTCAGCCCTTTCAGGGCCTCGCCCATCTTCGGCATCGAATTCCTCGCACGTCCGTTCGCCCCCTTTCCCTTACGGATGTTGTATGTCATGAGGCGAATCTCGTGCAGCATCGAACCTCCGGTTCCGGTGTTGAAGGGATATCAGGGCGACAGCGATTCGATCGGAAATAATATAGATCGGATTACGCGAGGTGTCACGGATTCGTACAGGTCGTTGACGCGATCATCACCCACAGAATAGAAGAAATTAGCATGGCCAGAGCAGATGCAAAGGCGGCAAAGGGCACTCGGGACTTTTTACCTCTCGATATGAAGCGACGGGAGCATGTCGCGGGAATCATCCGCGATACCTACGAGAGCTACGGGTTCGCCTCGCTGCAGACTCCCGCACTCGAGCGGCTCGACACGCTTCTAGGAAAGTACGGGGAAGAGGGCGATCAACTGCTCTTCAAGATCCTGTTCCGCGGGCAGCCGCTGGTGGATGGTGTCCGACGAGCGGCCGAGCACCTGTCGCAACCAGGGGCGATCGTCCGTGGCCGCAGCGGCGAGACGATTCCCGGAGCAGAGACCATACTCTCGGATCTCGGCCTCCGTTACGATCTAACAGTACCGCTGGCCCGGGTCTTTGCCGCGCACCAGAGCGAGCTCCCGCCGGTCTTCAAGTGCTACCAGATCCAGCCCGTGTGGCGGGCCGATACACCGGGGCGCGGGCGCTTCCGCGAGTTCTACCAGTGCGACGCGGATATCGTGGGCTCGACCTCGCTGCTATCTGAGGCCGAGGTGCTCTCGGCCGGCTGCGCCTGCATGGACCGGCTCGGTTTCGATCGCTTCGCGATCAGGCTCAACCACCGCGGGCTTCTGCGCGCCGTGATCGAAAAAGCGGGCGTTACCTCTGACAAGGAGCTCGACGCGGTCGTGGCCCTGGACAAGCTCGGCAAAATCGGCGCCTGCGGTGTGCGCCAAGAGCTCGAGCAGCGAGGGATCGGCCCGGGGTGGCAGGATCGGCTGCTCGAGCTGCTCTCGCCCGAGGTCGGGCTGGAGGCGCTCGAGCGTCAGGTCGCCGATAGCGAACAGGGGAGCGCCGCGTTGCAGGCGATACGGGAGGTGCTGGCTCTTTGCGAGGTGACCCCGGCCGCGGGGCGACTACGGTTCAGCCCCACCCTGGCTCGCGGGATGAGCTACTACACGGGCTGCATCTTCGAGCTGGAGGAGCAGGGGCTGGAGAGCTCGCTGGGAGGCGGCGGCCGCTACGACGATCTAATCGGCATGTTCATGGGCAAGCGCGTCCCGGCCTGCGGCTTCTCGCTGGGACTGGAGCGGATACTGACCGTGATGTCCGAGCGGGAGATGTTCCCCTCGTCTTTACAGCGTATAGATGCGGTGGTGGCCGCGGTAAAGCAGAGCGAGGGTCGCTCGGCCCTGCAGCTCTGCCACCTGCTGCGCTCGGCAGGCCTGAGGGTCGAGCTGGTGCCCGGCGCGTTCAAGCCGGGCAAGCTGCGCAAGAGCGCGGACGAGCGACAGATACCCGCCGCCGTCTGGCTGGAGCCGGGCGCGGGAAGCACGGCGAGTCTCTGGTTGCGGGAGGACGGCTCCCTGCAACCCGCGCTCGACTTCGAGCGCATCGTCGAGATCCTGCGCGGCTTGCCGCAATGACGATGACATCACCCGTGACCAAAACGGAGCGATAAACGCCATGTCATTTCTGAAAGAGCTCGAATGGCGAGGACTGCTGCACCAGACCACAGCCGCAGAACAGCTGGAGCGCCACCTGAGCGAGCCGGGCCGGATCGGCTACTGCGGCTTCGACCCCACGGCTGACAGCCTGACCATCGCCAACTTCATTCCCATCAAGCTGCTCATGCACTGGCAACGGGCCGGGCACAGGCCGCTGGTGATCATGGGCGGGGGCACCGGGCTGATCGGGGACCCCTCGGGCAAGGACGCCGAGCGGCAGCTGCAGACGCTGGAGCAGGTAGAGGCCAATATAGCCGGCCAGCGCCCCATCTTCGAGCGGCTGCTCGACTTCGATGCGAACAACCCGCGGGCGGCGGTCATCCTCAACAACGCCGAGTGGCTGGGCAAGCTCGGTTTCCTGGAGGTGCTGCGGGACATCGGCAAGCACTTCTCCGTCAATGCCATGATCCAGAAGGACTCCGTGCGCGAACGGTTGAACAATCGCGAGCAGGGGATCAGCTACACCGAGTTCAGCTACATGCTGCTGCAGGCCTACGATTTCCTCCATCTATACCGTACCCGGGGCTGCACGGTTCAGCTGGCCGGCTCGGACCAATACGGCAACATCGTCTCCGGGATCGATCTGATCCGGCGCTTCGATGGCGGGGGTTCGACCGAGCCGCGCGCCTTCGGCATCACCAACCCGTTGGTCACCCGCGCCGACGGTAAAAAGATCGGCAAGTCGGAGAAGGGCGCGGTCTGGTTGACCGCGGACCGCACCAGCGCCTACGCCTTCTACCAGTACTGGATCAACGTCGACGACGCGGACGTGGGCTCCTTCCTCCGCTGGTTCACCTTTCTCGAGCGGGAGGAGATCGAGCAGATCGAGCGCGACCACGCCGGGTCTCCGGAGGAGCGCCAGGCCCAGCAGGAGCTGGCCCGGCAGATGACCCGGCTCATCCACGGCCAGGAGCAGCTCGACCGGGCGGAAGCGGCCAGCCGCGCGCTGTTCACGGGCGAGGTACGAGCGCTCGGCGAGCAGATGCTGGCCGAGGTATTCGCGGACGTACCGCACTCCGGGCACGACCGCTCATTGCTCGGAGGCGACGGGCTGTCGCTGGTCGAGCTGCTGCCCCGCATCGGTCTGGCCAAGAGCAAGAGCGAGGCCCGGCACTTCCTGGGCACGGGAGCGGTGGCGGTCAACGGCGAGAAGGCGGGCGCCGATCGCAGGATCACTTCGGCGGACCTGCTGCACGACCGCACTATATTGATCAAGCGCGGGCGCAAGAGCTGGCACGCCACCGAGTGGGAGTGATTATTCCTCGATCTCGACGGTGAAGAGAAACTCGCTGGTCATGTCGGAGAAGATTTCCACGCGGTGATCTCCGATGCCCTCCACGTCCAGGTGCGACTCGATGATGTTATCGTCTCCGGCCAGGTCGAAGAGGTTGACGTCGGTGGCCAGGTTTTTCTCGCACTTGCCGCAGTCGGTGGAGCAGGCCCGGACCAACAGCTCGGTTCCCGGAGCCATGGGATCGACGAGCAGCAACCGGGCGACCAGGCGCGCCCGCTCGACCTCGGTGCGCACGATCAGATTCTGTCCGCCCGGGAACTCCCCCCGCAGGTACTGGTCCGTGCCCAGCACGCATCCGGCCTGCAGCCCGCAAACCGGGATGGCGCCGTTGCAGCGATTCTCGATACGCCCCTCGGTGAAAATGCTTTCGGCATCCGCGCAGCCGAGGGCGAGGCTGAGAGACGCGAGCACCAGCACCGCGACCAGAGCGCAATACCTTTTCCTTCTCATGCGCCGACCGCCTCCATCGCGAGCAGAGGGTAACAGGGAGTCCAACGGCGCGGCAATGGTGGGGATCGATGAAGCCGGGTCCGTACCCTCGCCGATCGGCCCGGGCCTACCCGCGGCCCACCGAGACCACGGAAGCCGGGGAGCGAACGAGTCGTTCTATTATGGCTGGCCCGTTCGTAAGCGTTCAGGCCTTGGCCGCCGTCGTTTCAGATACCGACTACCCCGCTGAACGGTTACGCCCGGACGGTCGTACGCCGGGTCGCGGTAAGCGCGCGGTATACGCCTTCGGTCAACCGTGCGATGCGAAATCCCGCGACGGTGATCGGGCGCGCGCTTCCCGTGACCCGGAGGAGGGGGCGCGAGGGGTCGGTTGCCCGCATCGCGCCGCATATGGTATTCGATAGACGGCGATTCGCGGCTGCGATCGGCGGGATCGACGCGAGGAGCGCTCCTTTCACCGAATGCCGGACCGCCCGGAGGCCCCGAAGGTCCGGTACCGAAACCAGAGGATAAGCTTGGCGACGAATAGAAACCGATTCCCAGGTGCGCTCCGTTTCGCCTGCGGCGCGCTGCTCGGGGTAGCGCTGTTGACCACTCCGGTACGGGCGCAGGACGACGAACAGAGCCCGCGGGCCTACGAGTCGATGGCGGTGCAGAACCGCCTCTACGATCAGAGCGGGGAGTTCAGCCTCTTCGTGGGCATGCTTCCGCTCGACGCCTTCACCAAGGGGCTGACCCTGAGCGGCGCCTACACCCAGCACTTTTCCGATCTGATCGGCTGGGAGATCTTACACGGCTACTACTCGTTTCACCTGCACACGGGCCTGTGGGACGACCTGGAGGTCTACGATCTGCAACCCACTCCCTTCGAGGTGGTGGAGCACACGCTGCTCACCACCAATCTCGTGATCAAGCCCATTTACTGGAAGGGCTCTTGGGTCAACAGCGTGCTGATGCACGGCGAGATGATGTTCTTCGCCGGGGGCGGGTACGGCTGGTTCACCCGCTCCAAGCGCGTGGCGTTGGATCTGGGGGTGGGGATCCGTTTCTACGCCAGTCGAGTCTTCTCCTTTCGCCTCGAGGTCCGGCATCATCTATTTTTCAAGAGCTCGGTATTCGAGGAGCTGGATTTGCACCATGAACTGTGGACCGGTCTGGGCGTCTCGGCTTCGTACTGAGACTGGCGGCGAGCGCGACCGGCCGTCCGGGCTCCGGTCGGGGCTGACGCGCGCGCGGGTCGCTTGCGGCCTGTTCCTGGCAGCGACCGTCGCCGGCTGCGGGGGATCCGCTACCGAAATCAACCCGCAGACGGCCTTCAAGCAGTCGGTCGAACGCACCCTGGACGAGGATTGGGAGGAGGCCGCGTCGGCTGCTTACGCCTACCTACAGGAGGTGTCGGCCGACGACGAGCGTTACGACCGCGCGTTGTTCATGCTCGCTCAAGCCCTGGAGGAGCTCGGGCTGAGCTACGCCGCCTCTCTGCACTACCTGGACACCGCCCAGTCGCGGCGCAAGGTGGAGCTGCTGGACAAGGCCGTGGCCGGGCTGGAGCGCATAGTGATGGAGGGGCCGCACGACGAGCAGACCATCGTCCGTGGATTTCTGGCTACCGACGATATCACCGAGCTATCGCCGGAGCGGCAGGCGTTCGTCAATTACCTGCAGGGGCTGGACAGCGTGCGCCAGGGGCTGGAAGGCTGGGCAGAGAAGGCGTTCGCCGGCATCCCCCGCCGCAGCCCCTATCGCTTGCGGGTACGCTACGTGCGCGCGGTGCAGAAGCTGGCTTCGGGCGACTGGGAGCCGGCGCGCGAGGGGCTGGTCAAGCTGCTGAAAGCCGGGGAGCTGCCGCCGGACCTCCGCAACGAGGCCGTGCTGGCGCTGGCCCGTCTGGCCATGGAACAGAAGCGCTATCGCGCGGCGACCGAGCACTACGAGCGGGTGCGGCGTCTGGCGCCGGATCGGCCGGAGCTGTTGCTGGAGATGGCCTGGGCTCACTACTACCTGGGTGACTCGAGGCGCGCGCTCGGGCTTCTGCTGGCTCTGGACGCGCCCATCTATGGCGGGCTAATCGCGCCCGAGCGCTACCTGCTGGAGGCCTTCTGTCTGCGCAGCCTCTGCCAGTTCGAGCCCGCGCGCACCGCGGCGGTCCGCTTGCGCGTACGCCACGGCGACGCGCTGCGCGACCTGCACCGGGGGATACAGCCCATGCGATCGGAGCCCCTGCGGGCGGGAGCCAGACAGCGCGGCGCGGTGCGCCCGCACTGGCGCCTGCTGGTGAAGATGCAGCGGGAGAGGGAGCGAGCCCAGGGCCTGTCGTTCGACGACAAGCTCGCCGCCGCCCTGGATGCGCTCTACGCGCGCGGGATAGAGGAGACCGGACGCCGTATGGAGCAGGCCATGCAGGACGAGGTACGGGAGCTGGCCGACGAGCTGATCCGCGCCGAGGACGGCGTGAGGCTCGTCCTGCACGAGTTGGGTGTAGAGCTGCTGCGGGGCAGGTCGCGTCCGGCCGGTCTGGAGCAGATCGACGGGTCGGCGGCCGGCGAGGAAGAGGGAGAGGTCTCCTATAATTTCGTAGGCGAGTTCTGGACCGACGAGCTGGACGACCTGGTGGTGGAGATACCGGACCGATGCCTGGAGTGATGCGAACGCGGTTGCTCCTCATTCTCGCGGCCGCCTGCCTGACGGTGGCCGGGTGCGCGCACGAGAAGCCGGCGGTGCGGGATGCGGCCTACGTCGAGATCCTGCGGGTCAAGATCTCCAAGGTGCGCAACGCCATCGCGGAGACGCGGGAAGCCATTGTCGGATCGCGGGGCGCGTCGTATTTGCCGGAGCTATACCTGAGGCTGGCCGAGCTGATGAGCGAGGAGGCCCGTTACCACCACCGGGTGGCCTTCGAGCGTGAGCAGCGTTCGAGCGAGACGTTGCACGTACCGGAGGTGCGGCTGCTCAAGGAGCAGGCCATCGGCGTCTATAAAAAGATTCTCAAGGAGTTCCCCGATTCCGGCCTGTCCGACAAGGTCCTCTTCAACATCGGCCACGAGCATCGCGAGCTCGGCAACTTCGACGAGATGCAACAGTACCTCGAGCAGCTGATCCGGGAGCATCCCCGGAGCCCGCTCGGGAGCGAGGCGCTGCTGGTGCTGGGCGACTACCACTTCGACCGCAGCGAGCTCGAGAAGTCGCGGGCTTATTACGAGAAGATCACCGATGCGGAGCCCGGTCGGGTCACCGAGCTGGCTTATTACAAGCTGGCCTGGGTATGGGTGAACCTGGCCGAGTGCGACAAGGCGCTGCGCGCCTTCGAGGGGGCGCTGAAAGCAGCGCGCGAGGCGGACGAGCGAAGGCGGAAGGCGGCCGCGGCCGCGGCCCGGGCGCGGAAAAGAGGGAGCGAACAGAAGGCGGAAGACGAACCAGGCGCGGCTTCCGGAACCGGGGATCCGGACAAGGCGGAAGCGGAAGCGACGCGGAAGCTGCAGCAGGGGATAGACGTGCCGCGTGCGGCGCTGGTCGACCTGGTCTACTGCTACAGCCAGGAGCGCAAGGCGGAAAATGCGGTCGGCTACCTGAAGAGGCTGGCTCGCAACCGGGAAACCTACGTGGCGGCGCTCGGGAAAATGGCGCGCCGCTACGGCGTCATGAACGAGGCGGCCGGCTCGATCTCCGTGCTGCGCGAGCTGCTGCGCCTGGCTCCCTCGGGGGAGGAGAGGCTGGACGACGTGAGCCAGCTTCACGAGGCGGTGCGCGCGCGCAAGAAGTACGAGGGCGTGGGCGGAGACGTGGCGTTGATGGGCGATGTGCTGGCGGGCTATCGGATGCGGGTCGACGTCACCGATAGAAAACGAAAGGACGTTACCAAGCAGTTCGAGCTCTTCATCCGCGACCTGCTCACCCGGGCCCAGGACAGGTTGGACAAAATTTCCGAGAAATCGCGGGCGAAGTACGCCGCCGATTTGGCGCAGGGCTATGAGGTCTACGTGCGCCTCTTCCCCGACTCGAAGCAGCTGACGGGCATGATGCTCAATATGGCGGACGTGCTGGTCGCGGCCGGAGATCCGCTGGGCGCCGGTCACGTCCTGCTGCGGCTGGCCGATCGCCTTCCGGAAACCGATCCCGGGCGCGACGACGCCCTGTACGACGCGGTGGTGTACCTGCAGGACTACCTGCGCTCTACCGCCATCGAAACCGGTCACTCGGACCGCACCCTGGCCCGCTCGGCGCTGCGGCGGGCGGCCACCGAGCTGCTGCGCTATCCCATGCAGGACGAGAAGCAGCGGCTGGTCAAATTCGCCATCGCCATGAGCCTCTACGACGAGGGGCTCTTCTCCGAGGCCATCGACCGGCTGACCGCGGTTGCCTACGAGTACCCGGGAAGCGAGGAATCACGGGCGGCCATCCGGCTGGTGCTGGACTCCTACAACTCGTTGAACGAGTTCGAGTCCCTCATTCAGGCCGCGCGGCGCTTTTTGGCCGACGGCAGCCCGGCGGACCAGGAGCTGCGGGCGCAGATCCGGCCCATCGCGGCCGCGGCCGAGCAGCGCATGCTGGACGAGGTCTCGCTGGAAGCGGCCGGCGACGAGGGGGGCGGGCTTCCCTTGCTGGTCGCCATAGCCGAGAAGAACAAGGGGAGCGAGCTGGGGGAGCGCGCGTTGCTCAACGCCTTCGTCGCCACCCGCGCCCAGGGCGACACCGAGCAGCTCTACAAGCTCGGCGGTATGATAGCTTCTTCGTACCCGAAGTCGGAGCAGCTGCCCGGCATTCTCTCCAGCCTGGGGCAGATGGCGCTGGCCCGCTTCGAGATCGCGCGGGCCATCGAGTTCCTGCGCCGCGCCGTGCAGGTCAACCATCCGCAGAAGGTGCGCCTGCTGGTGGCGGCGGGCGAGCTGCACGAGCAGCTGGGAAACCGATCGGCGGCGCGCGACAGCTACCTGGTCGCCATTCGTAACAGCGAGGTACGCGAGCGCGCCGATGCCCTGCAGTATCTGGCCCGCTTGCTGGAGCAAGAGGGCGATGCCGACCAGACGGTCTCGCAGCTCACCCCCTACCTGGAAGACGGAAACCAGGAAGTGATGGCGGTGGTGGGCCTGGCCCTGATCGAGAAGGGGCAGAACGAGCGGGCCGAGGAGATGTTGCAAACCGTGCTGGCCGCCGGCACCTCGGCCCCCTCGGGTGCGCTGGCCCGCGCGCACTACGGCATGGCCGAGATCATGCTCAAGGCGTTGATGCAATACCCCTCCCTCGCGGACCTGGAGCTTACCGAGGAGTACATCAGCGTGGTGGACGTGGTTCGCCAGTCCTATCTCAACGCGGCTCGCGAGGGCAACCCGGAGTACACCCCGGCGGCGCTGGGCAGGCTGGGCTTCATGATGGAAAAGGCCGCCGCCCATCTGGGCGCGGTCGACCTCACTGCCGAGGGGCTGCCCGAGCCGCAGCACAGGCAGATCACCGAGGCGCTGCGCAAGCGCGCGCGCGACCTGGAGCAAACGGCGCGGGAGGCGAGGGTGGCCTGCGTGCAGCAGGCCTACAACCTGCGCGCGTTCAACCCCATGGCTCGCGATTGCCTGCAAGACCGATCTCCGCAGTCGGCAACGGTGCGGATCGACGCGATCAAGACCCGCTCCGGACGGGGCGATCCGGGCGGGGTCGAGGACCTGCGCTCCAAGCTTTCGCTCAATCCGGAGGATCTGCCGGCGCTCCGCGAGCTGGGCGAGCGCTTTCTGAAGGCCGGCGAGCCGCACTACGCGCGCGTGGTCTTTTCCGCGGCCGAGCAGCGCGGCGGCGGCGCGCTGGAGTCGAACCTGCTGGGCATCGCCAACCGCGCGGTGGGCGACGACGCGGGCGCGCTGGCGGCCTTCTCGCGTGCCGCCGATGGGGGCCTGGAGGCCGGGCGGCAGAACCTGGCCGCGTTGCTGCGCGCGTTCGGGCTCAGCGATGCCGCCAAGGCGGCGCTGGAACGCTTTGCCAAGGGACGAGAGGGAGGCCGGCGGCTGGAGGCGGGTAAATGACGGATTCTCACTTCCGACGGGATGAGCACCGGGTCGAGGGACTACCGCTGAGCGTTTTACCTCGTTTATCCAGTGTATTCTATATTATTTTCGTCGCCGCGGCGATCCAGGCCCCGGTCGCCTGCGGCGGGCAGAGCGTCGAGCCGCTCGACGCCCGGGACGCCACCCTGCCCGATGATACCCGCCGCTGGATCGCGGCGGTCGAGGACGGGGTGGTGGTGGCGCGCGCCCGGCTGGAGGCGGCCGAGGACCAGCTCGAGCGGATCGAGCAGAAGCGCGAGCAGCGCGAGGAGCAGATGCGCTTCGGCGGCAAGGGCGGCGCCCTGGAGCGGGCCCTGGACCGACTCGGCGAGGCCCGGGTCGAGCTCGCCTCGCTGCGGGTCGAGCATGCCGCCGCAGTTCTCGAGCTCGCCCGCGCCAAGCACCGCCTAGCCAATGCCGAGCGCGCCATCCTGCACGACCTGGCCCGCTACGATCTCGAGCCCTTGCGCCAGCAGCTGGAGCAGGTGCGGCGCGAGCTGCGCGAGGCGCGCGAGGCCGTGCGGGTGGGAAGCGAGGCGGTGGAGAAGGCGACCACCGAGTGGTGGAAGGCCTACGCGTCGTTCGTCGCCGGCAAGGGCGATACGCGCGTTTTCTGGATCGGAACCGCCAAGCCCATCCGCGTGGCCGATGCCAAGAAGGAAAAGAAGGGCGGAGAGGAAAAGGATTCCGCCGCCCCCGACTCCAGCACCCGTGTGCGGGGCAAGCAGATCCCGACCAATCCGTTCTGAATGAATACGAGACCTAGGGGCTACGTAGATCGGGGGAGGACGAGATGAGACGACCGTATCCTTTGTTATTCGCGTTCTGTATCGTGGTTTTTCCGGCCTGCGGCGGCGATTCCGGGGAGAAGAGCTCCGGCAGCAAGACCATCGATCCGAGCGGGGGGACGATTTCCGTCAAGGGCGCCAGCCTCGACGTGCCCGAGGGCGCGCTTTACGGACCGACGGAGATGTCGGTGGCCCGTACCGAACAGAGCGCGTCGCTGGGCAGCGGGGTCGCGCCGGTGGGCGACGTCTACGAGTTCGGTCCCGAGAACGTGCCCTTCAACTCGTCCGTGACCGTGACCCTCTCCTTTGACGAGGAGCAGGCCGTGGAGGGAGACGAGGTGGCCGTCTGGTGGTCCGCGTCGGCCGATGGCCCCTGGGAGAACCTGGGCGGCAAGGTGGATTGGCAGAGCAATACCGTAAGCGTCGAGGTTCGCACTATGGGCTTCGGCGTGGTCGGTCTGAAGGGACCCAGCAGCGCGGGGCAGGGCGGAAGCGGCGGAGAAGCCGGCCAGTCGGGCGAGGGCGGTGCCGGGGAGTCGGGAAGCGGCGGAACGACAATCCCCGAGGACACTCCCTGCGACCTCGAATGCATGAGCCAGCCGGATGCCTTCTGCTGCACGGGCTGCGGTTGCGAGGCGGAAGTGCAGTGCGAGCCGGTCTGTGATTCCCCGTACGTGTGGGACTGCGAGATCGAATGCTGCTTCGACCGCGACATCTACGAATGCGTGGAGTAGGTGGACGCGTTATGATCGAGAGTTAGATGGCGCTCGATGCTTCCTCCGATACCCTCTACGTTCGGTTCGCCACCGCGCGGTCGCTGCTCGAGCAGGAACCGCACCTGAGTCACGGCGGTATCTTCATACCGGTGCCCGACCCGCCGCCCACGCCTCTGGACCGGCTCTCGCTCCGCTTCCTGTTCCCCGGGGGCGGCGAGGCAACGCTGGCGGCGCAGGTGGTTCAGATAACGCCCGGAGCGGGCATGGCGCTGACCTTTGAACAGCCGGAAAAAGCCGCGGAGGTGCTATCGCCCGCGCTGCTTCAAGCGCGCGAATCGAACGCGGTCGCCGAGCCCTTCGAGGACACGGGAGACGGAGCGGCGATCACCGTATCAAGGCAGCGCCCGGAGGGCGTTGCGAGCGGATCGGATTCGGACCAGGACGACGAAGCACCGGGTACGCTCTACGACCGGATCAAGAACATGACGACGCAGGAGCGTATGCAGCTGGCGCGCCACGGCAAGCGACCCGAACGGTTGTTGCTCGCCAAGGATCTGAACCGGACCGTGCACCTGTTTCTGCTCCAGAACCCCCGCATCACCCTGGACGAGGTGCGCATGATGGCCGGCAACCGGCAGACCGGCACTGATGTGCTGGAGGCGATCGCCAAGAACCGCGACTGGTCGCAGAACCCCGGAATCGTGCAAGCACTGGTGCGCAATCCCAAGACAGCCGTCCCCACCGCCGTCCGGCTGCTGGACAGGGTGCCGGCCGCCGAGCTGCGCCGGTTGGCCAAGTCCAACGATGTACGCCGCCCCATCTCCGTCGCCGTCCGCAAGAAGGTGCAGTCGAAAGGGTAGAGCCCATCTGAAAAATGCTCCCGTCGTCACTGCGCGCGGCGGAAGATGAAGGGGAAGGTGATGGAGACCGAGCCGCCCTTGGGCGAGGGGAATTTCATGCGGTTGATCACCGCGGAGATGCAGTTGGATACCCCGATATCTCCCAGCGTGCTGCTGTTCTGCCGCAGCTTGGAGACCCGGCCGGTAGACTTGATCTCCCAGGTGAAGGAGACCATTCCGGACAGGGTGGGATTGCGGGTCAGCCCCCTCTCGTAACACTGCTGGATCCGTGCCATGTGGCGGTTGATGACCGCCATCACCTGGCCGCGGCTCAGGCTGCCGGTGACGCGGGAGCCCACGCTCATGGCGCGTACCCGCCCGCGTACCTTTCCTCCCCGGCCTTTACTGGCCTCCAGGCGCTTGACGCCCTTGGTCGCTTCCTCGCCTCCCAGCGTTCCCAACTCTCCGCCGCCGCCGCTGGCGATGTTTACCTTTCCTACCCCGTCCAGGTGGGCGAGGGTGCCGCCCAGGGCAAAGGCGCCCGCCTTCTCGCCGCCGCGGACGGCATCCAGGTTGGTGACCACGTCGCGCAGGGTCTGGCCCTCTCCCTGTACCGGGGAGGTCAGCGTGCTCAGCAGGCGCTCCGCGCGCGCGCCCGGCTTGAGCCTGGTAAGGCGGGAGAGCTTGTTGCGCAGGTACTTGGGGATCTGGGCCGGCCGGTCCGGGGGCGGCAGCTCCTTGGGCTTGGGCGGCTTGCGGCGCTGGATGCGAGGGGGCGGCTTGGGTTTTTTCGGGCGCTCCTCGGGGGGCTTGGTGCGGATCTCGGCGAAGATCTCTTCCTGGGGTCGGTCCTCTACCTTGAAGGTGACGCCCAGGTTCTGTAACAGCGCGATGGAGAGCAGGGCCAGGGCGTGGACGCCCAGGGCGATGGCGAGACAGATGGCGTAGAGCTTGCCGCGGCGGGCCAGGGGCTCGCGGCGCTCCTTGAGCGCAAGCGGGGCTACGGCAGGCGGCCGGTACACGTTGACGCGGTAGTCGACCCCCTGGTGGCTGATCTCGGCGCTGTCTCCCACGCCGAGCTCCAGGTCGCCCGCCCGCGCCGGCAGCATCCCCGGCGGCTGCTTCGCCGGGCGCACCCATCCCTGCACCGGCTCGCGCAGCTTCAAGACCGCGCCGCGGTTGCGCAGGCGGAGCGAAAACGGGGCGTTACGCTCCCGGTAGCCGATGATGCGCGCGGTCGGCCCCCGCAGCGAACGCACGCCCAAGGCTCTTCCCTGGTGGATGCGGATCACCTCCAGAACGGGCGAGGTCGAGGGATCCTCCGCCGGGCGGGCCACCTCGTCCGCGAAAGCGGTATCGAGACGGTCGTCGATGATCCGGTCCAGGCCGAACGGCTCCCGGAATGCCGCTTCCCCGTCCTCCTCGTCGTCGGACAGTCGCGGCTCGAAGCCGTCCGGCGGCAGGCCGAGCACCGGCGGTGGGGCGCCCGCGACCGCCGGGCCGGGTACGGCCGCGGCCGGCGACTCCAGCAGGGCATTGGCCGAGACGGGCCGCGCCAGCGGCGCGGGCAGGGGAGCGCTCGGCCCCGGCGTCGCGGTCGTCTCGGAAAAGAAGTCGGCGCGCGTCGCGGGTTCCTCTTTCAAACGGCTATCCCGGCCGGGCTGCGGCCCCAGCGCGAGGTTCGGCAGGGCGGGCGGCGGCGGGATGCGCGGGAGGGCCGGTCGCGCGGCTCCAGGTGCGGCCGGCGCGATCGGCGAACGGCTCGTAGCTCTCGGCGCGGCGGCGGGCGTCGGTGCTGACGGCTTTGCGGACGGATGCCCCGAGGACCCGGGGGGTCGCTGCGAGGGGCGGGACGGGGCAGGGGGGAGTGGAGAGGACCTCGGCCCTGCCGACGGGTGTCTCCAGGAGGGACGTGCCGAGGGCCCGGCGTCCTCGGATTCGTCCATGCCCTCCAGCTCGTCGATAAGCGAGATATGGCGGGTGCCGGTCCGGGCCATTAGCTCCTGTAGCTTCTGCTCGTCGCCCCGTTCCCGGTAGATCTGCTCCAGCCGGAGCGAGGCCGCCCCGTGCTTCGGGTCCTTCTGTACCGCGTGCTCGAGAAGCTCGATGACCTTATTCGCCTCCCCGCGACCGCGCTCCAGCGACTCCGCGGCCTCGAAAAGCGCCTCGGCGGCCGCGTTCGGGGTGGGCGCCTTGTCGGACCACCACTCCAGCACCTTGGCCAGACCCTTGAACCTGCGTTGCTCGGCGAAATGAACGCGCACCGCTTGCAGCGCCGCGGGGTCGCGCGGTCTTGCATAGAGCTGTTGCAGTAGCTTTTTACTCTCCGGATCCATCTTCACCGGCGGTCGAGTGCGCCGCCTTCTTTTCCTTCTTGCCGTTCTCATCCATCCGGGTCGCGCCGCCGGACTCGGCGACTTCGCGTTTGCCCAGCACGGGCTCGATGGTGGCGCGCAGGAAGCGGTCTCGCAAGCGGGTTAGGCGCGGTAACCGGCGCTCTCCCCGGTCGAATAGCACGACGGCTCCCGAGCCCGCCGTCTCCCCGCGCACCAGGCGTGCGTCAAACTCCATATGGCGCGAGTGGCGCATGCCGCCACCGGCGGTGGTCTGCCCCTCGTCGCTCTCGCCGACCAGCGCCCCGGCCACGGTACCTACCTCGGCCTGCTCGGCCACTTCGCCATCGGAGCCTTCACCCTCGGGCTGCTCGCCCGTTTGCGTCGCTTCCTCGTCGCTTCGCGGGGCGGCCTGCTTGCTGCGGGACCTGGCGCCGCGCTTCTTCGCCGAGCTTTTCGCCCGCTTGCGCGCGCTTGGCGCCTTTCCGCGCGAGGCCGACTGCGCCTTGCCGCCGTCCGGCGGCTCGGCCGCCGCGGGCAAAGCTATGGCCCAGAACAGAATAGAAAACACAAGCGCCAGTATGATGGTCGGGTGTCTCATCGTCTTCCTCACGTCTTGATGATGGCCAGCCGGTACTTGAAAAATCCGGCCTGCGCCGCCGAACGCAGGATCAAGTAGAGCGTACGGTAGTTGAGCTCGCGGTCGGCCTGCAGAACCACGATGGGCTCGTCATCTCCGGTTCGCTCCCCGTCGCCCACGCGCGCACCGTAGACCGCATTGTCGCCGAAACGCCTCTCGTACTCGGCGCGCAGAGCCTCGACCAGCTCTGGGATCTGTTGCTGCCGGTGGTAATCGGCGGACGCCTCGCCGTCCTGCAGGCGCGCCACCTCTTTCTCGGTGACCACGATGCGGTTCCGGTTCACCGAGACGTTCACCGCCGGCTTGAGCTCGGCCGAGGAGGAGCTCTGGGGCAGGGTGAGCTCGCCGTCGAGCTTGAAGCCGTAGTCCTCGGCCTCGAAGCTCACGATGAGGAAGAGCAGGATGATGGTGAACATGTCCAGCAGCGACGTGAGCATCAGCGTCGGGGGCTTGGCGGGCGTCCTGTAACGACTCTTCATCATCCCGGTTCTGCCTCCGGCGCTTCCTCCGTCGCCTCACCCTCGACACCCTCGACGCCCTCTTCCTCGGGCGGCGGGGGGATGAAGCGGGAGAAGACCACGATGGGATACAGCTCGAAGGTCTGCTTCTCGCCGCCGGCTTTTTCGCCGGTCTCGATCTCGCGCGTGCTGTCCAGGATCTCCACCAGGGCCTGGTACTGCAGCTGTTCGTGCGGCAGCGCGATCAACGTGTCGCTGGCTGGGTAGCGCCGCTTGATGGAGAGCAGCTGCGCCTGCACGCCCTCGATGTCGTACTCGCCATCGACCAGGGGCCAGGAGCCGCCCAGCGCCTCCAGCTGCTCCTCGTCGAGGCTGGTACTGGAGGCACCCAGATCGATACGGTCCGGGGTGATGATCAGGTTCACCGTCACCTTGGTCGGCGTTCGCGGTACGTCCGAGTCGGTGGGCACATTGGTCGGAAGCGAGCTGGGGATGACGCCGATCTGGTAGAAGGCCGCCCCCATGAGCAGGAAGGGGATGAGCACCATGAAGAGGTTCATGACCGGGACCACGTCCAGGTCGTGTTTCTCCTCCACCGTCCGCTTCCAGTTCTCGAACAAGGCGTTTCCTTCTTCTATACCGTGACCGCGGTTTTACCTATCGCTCGGCGTCCTCGCTGCGCCCGGCCAGCGCCACCAGCAGCGCGCTGGCACCCCGCTCTACCTGCTGGACGATGTTCTCGATGCGCTTGGAGAGGAAGTGGTGGAAGAAAAGCAGGGGCACCGCCACGCTGATGCCGAAGGCCGTAGTGTACATGGCCTGCGATATGCCCGCGGCCAGGGCGGTCTGCCGCTCGGCGGCGGTCGCCGCGGCCACGCTGTTGAAGGCGGTGATGAGCCCGAAGATGGTCCCCAGCAGGCCGAGCAGGGTGGCGGTGTTGGCCAGCAGCCCGAGGATGGAGACCCGCTTGTTCAGCCCGGGCAGCGCCGCGAGCATCTCCTTCTCCATAGCCCGTTCGATCTCCTTCTCCCGGCGGTTGGCCCGCAGCACGCCCGCCTTGACCGCCTGCACCAGCGGGTGCGAGGAGCGGATCTCGCAGAGGTTCAGCGCCTGCCGGAACTGGAGCGCCTCGACCTGCCGCAGCACCTCGGCCAAAAAGCTTTCGGTCGCCAGCCGCTTCTGGATGAACAGGTCGAAACCGCGCTCCAGGAAGACCACCGCGCCGAAGATGGAGACGCTGAGGATGACGTACATGACCGGGCCGCCGTCATCCAGGTACTCGGACAGGATGCCGATCAACCCGGGCGACTCCTTGGCGGCCTGGGCCGCGGCCGAGCCCGCCCAGGCCCAGGACAGGAGCACGATCATTGAATGAGACATCTTCACCGGTAGCTTCATGGGCTCCTCACGTTGACCGCTGGTACTTGGTTCTGCCACATCGTAACCCTCGCCGGCGGCGGGGTCAGCCGAATTTGTCATTTCGAGGAGCCGAAGGCGACGAGAAATCTCCGTTCGAATTTCTTGCTTCGCTCGAAATGACAAATAATACGCGTCCTTGTCGGAGGTCGGCGCAAGGCGCGGCCGCTCCGGTTGACCGGGCGGGACACACTCGAACCCCCGCCTCGCCGCTGCCATCGCCGTTTCACGGGCGTACGAACTCCTCCTGCAGTACCTCAACCGACGGGGAGGCGGGATCGCGTCGATCCGGCGGCTTGAACACGACCGGAATCTCGGCGATGCGAAAGGGGCCGGGTCGTTCCAGGTGCCCCTCGGGCGTCTCCCCGAAGAAGAGCACCACCCGGTTGAGCCCTTTGCCCGCGCCGTCGATATCCAGCGTCTCCATCAGCCGGATGTTCCTCACCGTGTAGGTGATGCAGTGGTGCTCGCGGTAGATGATCTGCAGCGACTCGGGCGTCTCCTCCGGGGGGAGATCGACCGGATCCACGCGTACCCGGATCAAGCGTCCCTCTTCCCCCTGGATGGGCGCGTAAGAGTCCGACGGTAGCTCGAACTCCCCGCCCTCCGAGACCTCGACCTCGGGCCCTGCTCGGTCGTCCCGGCCGTCCTTCCAGCTCAGGGTTCCGCGTTCCGGCGACCAGGTCAGCGTTCCCACGCCCGGCGTGGTGCCCTCGGTGACGCCGATCACCTCCACGGCGGCGAGTCGGGTCAACGGCACCGGGTAGAGCTCGGTCAGCACCCCTTCGTCTTCGATTTCATAGCGGTAGCCGAAGGTCAGATGGGACGAGGTGTCGGTGGAGCGCGGATCGGTCCGCTGCTGCAGCTCGTCGCTGTTGGTCGCGCCGTCCTCGTCGGTGTCCTTCTCGGCGTCGGCATCGACGTAGTCGGTGAATCCGATCACCTCGAGATTATCCGGCATACCGTCGCCGTCCGAGTCGACCAGCGTGGGTTCGGTGCCCAGCAGCGCCTCCTCGCAGTCGGCGAGCCCGTCCAGGTCGCTATCGGCATGGATGTTCTTCACCTGCCGGCAGGCCGCCGGCGTGTCGGCCTGCAGGGGATCGAAATCGACCAGCGTCTCTACCAGGTCTCCGATACTGTCGCCGTCGCTGTCCCGGTTGTCGGGCTCGGTGCCCAGACGTTCTTCCTCCTCGTCGCCGAGCCCGTCGGCGTCCGAGTCGACCACCGGTCCCGACGGCGTGGGCTTGGCATTGATATTCGCCACGAACAGGGTCTTGACCCGCAGCCGGGTGCGCGCGTCCAGCACGCCCAGCGCGGCTTGCGAGAGCGCCTCGGGCGCGCCCGCGCGGTAGTACGAGCCCGAGCCGGCAAAGGCCATCTCCCGCATCTGCTGCCCGACCGCATCGTTGACCGGACCTTCCTCCGCCGCCAAATGGATGATCTGGAGATTGAACCCGAGCCCACCCCCGTCGGCCACGGCTTGCTCCATTTCGAACACGTCCCGTTGCTCCAGCTGCATCTGGCAGTCGCGGCTAGGGTCGTCCGGGTTGCCCAGGCAATCGGCGGGCTCGGGGGGCAGGCAGCAGTCGCGGTTTTCGGGCAGGGGTCGGTGCGGCCCGGCCACCACCAGGATGACCGCGTACTGGGTGACCACCCGGCGGCCGGCCGGGGTCTGCGCCATGTCCCCCTCCATCAGCGCGCGGGCGGTGCGCAACCCCTCGCGGTAGTCGCGGCACTCGTCCTCGGCGGTACAGTTCTCGGGAACCGCCAGTTGGTTGATGGCGGCCAGCAGCTCGCCCGGGTTGCGCGTGAAGTTGCCCTCGGCCGGCGCGAGCGTCCGCGAGCGGCCGGCGAATCCCACCACGGCGATCTCGGTCTGGTCGGAGACCAGGGCCGACTGCACGAGCGACCTCAGGTGCTGCACGCGTACCGCGCCCGGATCGTAATCCGCGTAAAGGGGCCCCGCGGCCCGGTCCACCACCAACACGATGCGAAGCGGCAGCCGTTGGGTGAGCGTATCCTCCGCGCAGATGCGCCCGGTCAGGGTGAGCCTGTCCGCCTGCGCGGCCGGGCCCTCGCTGCTGTAGAGCCGAGCCTCGGTGCAAGAGTTGAAAAGCAGGGCGAAAAGCAGGACGAACAGCCGGCCGGGCGGGCCGAGCCGTCGCGACAGTCCCGGTAGCGACCGACGCGCTGTCTTCACCTTACCGTGTGCGAAACCCGCGCGCGCTCGTCGCGAAAGACGCTTTATAGGCTCTATCCGCCGCATCCGGGAGACTCCTCAGGCGTGGGCGCCACCTGGCAGCGCTTTTCCACGCAGGTCTGGCCCAGCGGGCAGGAGAGACGGCCGTAGCAGTTTCGCTTCAGCACCAGCTCGGCTCGTTCCAGGTTTTCCAGGTCGTAGACGCGGAGGTCGAAACGGGCCACCTCGACCCCCTGTAGCAAGCCCTGTACCCGGAGGTACCCGGTACCGCCGACGGCCGGCAGGTGCGCGGTAATAGGAAGCGAGCGCGGCTCTTCGGGCTCTGCGGCGTCCGCACGGTCGCCTTCGCCCTCCGGTTCGCTCTCCGAGGCTGGCGCCTCGCGCGGCACCAACTCCACCACGGCCGCTCGCAGCTCGTTCAGCGAGTCGTCGAGCACGGAGAGGCGCAGCGCATCTATCTGGTCGGGGGTCTGCAGGTCGCCGCACACGTATAGCTCGATCTCGTCGGCCGGCTGGCAGGCCACGGCCGCGAGCAGGGCCGCGACCAGCTGGATGGAGCCGTGGCGCGGTAAAGGCATGCCGCAAGATGATAATGCATTTGCTTCGTCTTGTTGACCCGCCCTTTCCCCGGAGCAGGCGTGCGAATACCGGTGTCGGAATATCGTGAGCCGCTGCGAGCCGTTTGCGACACTTGTAAGTTGTAAGGCGAGGTGCGAGGTTCGAACGGAAGCCGAGCCCTCCCGGCCCGAAGCGGACGAAAGCGGAGAAAAGCGGTGCAGTCGCGGGATGATACGGGATTGAAGCAGCTGGGCGCCCGGCTGGCCGGCCTGCAGGACCGGTTGCGCGATCTGGAAGCTCCGGACCGCTTCGAGGTGGGCTGTCGCCGCTTCCTGGAGGCGACCGAGCGCCCGCCCGGATCCGCGGCAGGCCGGAAGGTCGTTCCCCTGTTCGTCGGCGGAGCGCTGGCCGCGGCCGCGGCCCTGCTCCTGTTCCTGCAACCGACGAGCCAGCCCGAAGCGCTCTCCTTCACGGTCGGGCAGGGCCGCGAGCCTGGCGTGGCCGAGCGCTGGATCGCGGCGGGCGGGCAGGGGACGACGCCCATCCGTTTTTCCGATGGAACCGGGGTGCGGCTGGAACCGGGCGCGCGCGCCCGAGTGGCCGCAATCGACCAACGGGGCGCGCGTTTGATCCTCGAATCGGGGCGCGCGCGGGTGAACGTCGTACACCGGCAGCACTCCCGCTGGCGTGTCGATGCCGGCCCGTTCGAGGTGCTGGTCACCGGTACGGCCTTCAGCGTCTACTGGAGCGGGGAGGAACAGCTCTTCGAGCTGGAGATGAGCGAGGGGTCGGTGACCGTGCACGGGCCCGTGCTCAACGGGGGAAACGCGCTTCGCCGGGGCCAGTCGCTGCGCGTGTCGGTGCCCGAGTCCACCGCGCTCGTGTACGCGGCCGGAGGGCTGCCGGAACGCGGCGCCAGCGATTCCTGGGTCGAGACGGCTGGCGCGCCCGCGGAGACGGGCGCGGCGACCGCGGAGACCCAAGCCGAGACCGCCGAGACGGCCCCGATCGGGAAGGCGGACGAAAGCCGCGAGCAGAGGCCGGCCGCGGTTACGGAGAAACCGTCTAGCGAAAGCGAGCGCGGCAATTGGAAAGCGCTGGCGGAAGAGGGTCGTTACGAGGAGGCGCTGCGAGCGGCCGAGGCCGTAGGCTTTGCTACCCTCTGCAAGCGGCTGGGGCCGGCCGACCTGTTGCGCCTGGCCGAGGCGGCGCGCTTCGCAGGACGAGCAGCACGGGCCGAGCAGGCGCTGGTCATGCTGCGCGAGCGTTTCGCCAGGAGCCGGCACGCCGCCATCGCCGCCTACACCCTGGGCAGGACGGCCTTCGATCAGCAGGCTGCGTACGGCAAGGCCGCGCGCTGGTTCGAGACCTACATCGAAGAGCAACCTTCGGGTCCGCTGGCCCGGGAGGCGCTGGGCAGGCTGATGGAGGCTCGGCAAAGGGCCGGTTTGAAGCAGAAGGCCCGTGCGGCCGCCAGCGACTACCTGCGCCGCTATCCGCAAGGCCCGCACGCGGATATCGCCGCCCGCCTGGCAGGGCAATGAGCGCCGGATCCGGTGTAAGCTCAACGGCATGAATCGGTTGGCGTCCAGGGCCGCGGTGCTCTTGCTCGTCTGCTCCAATTCGTTTTCGGCTGCCGGGTGCGAGCCCGACGGCGAGCCCATCGTACGCCGTATCCGTCAGGGAACCGGCGCCGAGGTGGTGGACGGGGGTGCCGGCAGGCTGAACTGCGAGCAGAGCGCCCTCTTGCCCGGAACCATCGCCCTGTACTGCTTCGAGGAAGAGGAGGACTTCGACCTGATCTCGGACAGCACGGGAGAGCACCACGCGAGCATCGTCGGTACCAAGACCCGCCGGGTCAACGGCCCGCTGGGACTGGGGCTGGCGTTGCGCTTTACCGATACCAACTTCTCCACCTACCTGGAGATACCCGACTCGGAAGCCTGGGAGCTGGAAGTAGGCTCGATCAGCTTCTGGCTGAAGACGGACACCTGCTCCGACGACAGCCAGGGCATCGTCTCGCGAGATGCCCGCCACCAGCAGAGCTCCGGCCACTTGACCGTGCGTCTGTCGGCCGACTGCGAGTGGTCGGTCAGCTCGGAGAGCGACGAGGAGCAGGTAGAGGTGCAGTCGATCAAGCCGCTGGTTCCGGACAGATGGGCGCAGATCACGGTCAACTTCGGCCCCCCCGACCTGGAGCTGTACCTGGACGGCAGGTTGACCGGGAAGGAATCGGTGCAGTGGGGGATCGAAGGCAATGACAACCCCTGGGTGATCGGGGCGGATCTGCAGGGCTCGGACGAGGGTTCGGCGCTGCCCCCCGGCGATTTCCTGCGCGGTGGGGCGGTCGATCTTTTACGCATCAGCTCGGAGCGCACTGCCTTTTCCGATCTGGAGTGAACGGGTTAGCAGACCGCTCCGTCGGGGATGCACGAATATCCCACCCAGCACATCCCGCAGTAGTGGGCCTCCGGGCATCCGTTCTTGCGGCAGTCGTCGGTCAGGCAGGCCTGAAAGGCCGAGCGGCACGCCTCCGGATCGTCGAAGGTTGCGGAGCAGTCGGCGCCCACGCAGCCGCACCCGCTGATGCCGAGGCACTCGGAGCCGTTCCACGCCCACCCGAAGAAGGCGTCGCAATCGCCCTCTCCCACCGCGTCCTGCGCCGCGCAATCGCAGGCGCCCTGGTTGGCGACGTTGACGCCGGCGCCCAGGGCCATGCATTCGTTGCAGTAGAACTCGCCGTCGCACCCGCATACGCCCGGGCAATCAGCGGTACAGATGACCCCCGAGGCAATGGGCTCGCAAATGCCCTCGGCTAGGCATTCGCCTTTCTGCTTGGCGCAGTAGCTCCCGGGCGGGCAATCCGCGTCACCCCAGCAGTCCACGGCCGGACAGACGATATCCGGGCAGCCCGCCGTCGAGGCGGCCTGGCAGACCGGATCCTCGCCCGGGCACTGCTCGCAGCAGATCTGGTCTGCCGCGCAGACGCCGTCGCCGCACTCGATTCCGGGCGGCCCCGCGTCCACGCAGGCGATGGCCGTGCACCCCTGGCCGGGCAGGGTGCATGTGCCGCAGCTCGCGTTGCAGCAGACCAGACCGGGCGCGCAGGTCACCGGTCCGCACGGCACCCCCTCTCCGCTCGAGCCCGCGTTTCCTCCGCCCGCGCCTGCTCCCGCGCCAGCCTCCGCTCCACCCGTGCCGCCGGTTCCGGCCTCGCCGGTTCCGGCGATCCCGCCGCCAATTCCCGATCCCGCGAAACCGCTCGACCCGGCAGTGCTCCCGCCGCTGCTTCCGCCCGTGACAGAGCCGCCCGTACCCGCGTTTTCGCTACCGCCGCTACCGCCCGTGCCGGCTTGTCCGCCGCCGCTCCCGCTCATCTCGCTGTAACAGCCGGTCGAGAGGAACAGTAGAGAGGTGAAGCATAAAGCTTTGAAGCCGTTTCTCATGGCGTGCCTCCTCTGGACCGGATGACCGGTATTCGGTCGGGGCTCGCTTCGGTTTTCGAACGCCCCCTCTGACATCGCCATACCGAATTCCAGCACCTCTCCTCAACCTAGCGGAAAGGACGCAGGTCCGCCAGCCGCGGTATTTCCGGGCGCTCGCCGGTCCGCCCGGCATGAGTCTCAAACGCGGGTCGGGCCAGGCGGGGCACTGCGACCTCGACGGGTGGCGTCTTCCCATGGGTTCCCGGAAAAATATGAGCCGTAGCAGTCGCCATGCTGCACTTGGTTCGGAGATGGAGCGGAGCCGGCGGTCGCGATTCGACGAAATGGTGGTCGGGGGTAAGGCGACGTCGCGCATGTAGGGCCGGGTAGCACTTCAGGAGGACAAAATGAGGAGAATCTGGGAGCTGGTGAGTTACGGATTGCTGGGGATGTTGTTCTTCTTGCCGTCGCACTCGTCGGGGCAATCGTCCCCTTCCTTTGAATGCGACAACCGGTTCGGTGACTGCGGTACCCCGGAGACCAGCGGTGGTGGTGGTGGCGGCGGAGGAGGCGCCATCCTCATCGCCAATACCGACCTGGGCGACACCTACCAGTTCGCGGACGACTTCGACAACGACGGCATCGAGGATCCGTCGGACAACTGCGTGCGCGTGCGCAACGCCGACCAGGCCGATGCGGACGGCGACCTGGTGGGGGACGCCTGTGACAACTGCCTGGATACCTCCAACGAGGATCAGTCGGACATCGATGGCGACCGCTTGGGAGACGCCTGCGACGGCGATATGGACCAAGATGGGGTGGACAACGGCGTGGACAACTGCCCCGAATTGCCCAACCTGCCGGATGATAACGGCGAGCAGCCCGATCTGGACGGGGACGGAGAGGGCGACGCCTGCGACGAGGACATCGACGGCGACGGCCAGAACAACGTCGAGGACAGCTGCCCCATGTTGGCGGGCACCGAGGCGGACGAATCGAACCAGGAGCAGTGTCAGCCCGACTCGGACGGCGACGGCATCCCGGATGTGAACGATCTATGCCCGGGGATCTTCGAGTCCGAGCAGCACGATCAGGACGGCGATGAGCGCGGCGACGCCTGCGACTCCGACATCGACGACGACGGTATCATCAACGAGCTGGACAACTGCCTGGAGGCGGACAACCCGGACCAGGCGGACGACGACCGGGACGGCGAGGGCGACGCCTGCGATTCGAACGGCTACTGTTACGTGGTGTTCGGCGACGTGGAGAACTGCCTGGATCCGGAAGCCCTGCTCAAGGCCTACGCGCCCTCGCTGTTGGCCGAGACCGGCAACCGCGTACGGCTCGCTTTCTTCCTCAACCGCGAGGACCAGCCGATACAGTACAGCTGGACCGTGATCAAGAAGCCGAGCGGTTCGGACGCCACGGTGACCAATCCGCGGGGCGCGGCCGACGAGTCGGTGGACTACGAGTACGTGTACGACTCGGAGAAGATCTCCAGCTTCAAGCCGGATCGCGAGGGCGAGTACCAGATCCGCATCGCGGTGGAAACGGTCGGTGCGGACAACCTGACCGGCGAGGTAGGGGCGCGAGCCGAGCACGTGATGACCCTGATCGCCGAGGGAGATGACGTGAGCTCCGGCGGCAGCACCTGCTCGGTATCTTCGGGAGCCGGCGGAAGCGGAACGGGCGCGATCCTGTTCGCGGTCTCGGCCATGCTGCTTGCCGTCAGGCGTCGCCGGCGCGTACTATGAAGGCGCGCGCGGGGTTATCGCCCGGACGGGATGCGACCATGTGAGCGGTCTTCCGCGCGGCCCGTTTCGCCGCTTTCGCTCCCGCCGCGCGCGCCCCGCGGGTAGAACCGAGTACCTGGATGGGTGAATCGCGGCGGATACGGGTAAGAGAAGCGGATTCGAAGTCCCTTCGATTCGGGGCTTTACACCCACTTTTTGCTGCTCTGCTGGCTCTGGCGGCGCTGGCCACCTGCACGGACGCCAGCCTGCAGCCGGCCGACCCCGAGCCCCCTCCGACCCTGGACAACCTGCTCACCGTCAGAGGCGAGCACTGCGTTCAACCGGACGCTACGGTCGAGTTCCCGGTCAAGGTGCTGCTGATCGTGGACCAATCGGCCTCGCTGCAGTGTACCGATCCGCAGAACCGGCGCTTCAACGCGCTGGACGACTTGCTGGACCGGCTCTTCAGCGGCCCGTCAACCCGCATCGGCGTGATCGGATTCTCGTCATGGACCAGCATGACGCCCTTCACCAATGATCGGGGGACGGTCTGGAGCGCGGCCGGCCCGGACGCGCGGGCGGGCGGCACGGCCACCGACTACCAGGGTGCGCTGGCCACCGCCATTCGCGTGGTCGAGCAGGATATCGTGCAGAGCCGTAGAGAGGACGCGGGCGCGCCGGCCCGCACCCGCTACGTGGTGGCCTTCGTCAGCGACGGGATTCCCGAGCCCCGCTGCAACTCGGGCTGCGAGGATGACGGCCTCAACTGCGCGGACGGCGAGGACAACGACGGGGACGGGCAGATCGACGGCGCGGACGGCGACTGCGACAACATCGGTGACAACCTGTTGCATCCGGACAACCTCTACGGGATCTGCAACACCACCGAGGACATCAGCGAGCTACAGGAGAACGCGGAGTACCCCGAGTACAGCGATTTCGAGGCCATCTGTCCGGCCTACAACCAGGACGACCAGATCATGCACCGGGTCAGCGAGCTGATGACGCTCAAGGATATCTACTCCGTGGGCGACGTCACCCTGCATACGGTATTCCTCTTCTCCAGCCAGAACGTGGCGGATTCGATCTGCGAGCCTTTTTTTGCCGACTTCGCCTACGATCAGGAGCAGGCGCGTATCCTGCTGCGAGCCATGGCCGCCGGGGGCGGCGGCGTCTTCCGGGACGTCAACCTGACCACCGCCGCGGAGGACAACTTCCTGCGCTTCGATTTCAACTCGCTGCAGGCGCCGCAGTGGAGCAGCTCCTTTTTGGCCATCGATCAGCAGGCGCGCGTGGTGACCGAGGGGGTGGCGCCCGACACGGACGCGGACGGGCTCCCGGACGAGCGGGAGCGGGAGCTGGGCACCGATTTCAAAGCGCGCGACTCCGACGGGGACCTCTACTCCGATCTATTCGAGCTCAAGCTGGAGGATTCGGGGTTCGACCCGCTCGATCCCTCGGCTCCGGCCGTACCCTGCGCCGAACAGTCGGACCTGGACGGCGACGGGCTGCTCGATTGCGAGGAGGCGGTGGTGGAGACCGACGCGCGCCATCCGGACGGCGACGGCGACGGGATCTTCGACTGGTTGGAGCTGGTGTCGGGCACCGATCCCGTGGTCAGCGACGCGCTGGAGGACGTGGACTTCGACGGCAACCTCAACGGCGAGGAGATCAAAGGGGGGACCGATCCGCTCACCCCGGACCCGGACCGCTTTCGCGACTCGCGCATCGAGTACGGGAGAACCGATCTCGGCACGAGGGAGGTGGAGATCTGGGGCAGCAACCGGACCGAGCAGCGGCGCTGTTCGCTCTTCGAAGTGCGCGACATCCAGCTGGTCGCCACCCCGGTGGTCCCGGATAGAGGTTTGAACCGTATTCTGTTCTACGCCCAGGAACAGCCGGCCCAGCTGGCGGGCGCGCGCTCCGAGACCTACGTGGCCTGCTTTGAGGTATTCTACCGCGGGCCCACCAGCAAGGATCCGGAGAGCGGGATCATCGACGTGTCGACCGACGCCTGGCGGGAGACCCTGCTGGGCATCCAGGACGAGATCGATGATCTGGGCAAGTGCGACTGGTTCGAGGGCAGGAGCGAACAGCGCCAGCGCATCCGCCAGGTGATCGAGCAGTGTTTGCCCGAGGGGATACAGCTCGGCAAGTACGAGTTCCCGCGCGATGAGGTGGTAGCCCTGTTGCACCGCTACGTGGCGGAGAACAACGCGGTCAACCTGCCGCGCTCCTCCTCGCAGCTGTTCGTGAACATCGAGCGTTTCGATCCGGACCGCCACTGCCATCGGCCCTGGGAGCTCGACTACCTCTTCGAGCTGTTCGGCCTCATCACCGAGGCCTGCAACAGCTGCGACGGCGTACAGCCCGGCGACGAGCCGCCCGAGCCGGAGGGAGCGGACGCAGGAGCGGAAGAGGAAGGTCCGAACGTTTGCTGCTATACCATGGGCGGATAGACCCGGAGCTCGCGCAGATTGGATAGACGGCGGACGCGATCGAGGACGTTGTGCATGGTGGCGACGGCGCTTCTGGCGGGCGTCCTACCGGCCTGTACCGACGCCGGCCTGGAGCAGATGGAGGCGGCGCTTCCCTTTCGCGACGACAAGTTCCGCGCCGCCGGCAGCCTCTGCACCGCCTCGCCGGAGAGCAAGCTGCTACCGCTGCGGGTGCTCTTCGTGGTGGACGCCTCCGAATCGATGCGGGTCACCGATCCGGGCGATCCGGTCACCGAGGAGACAGGGCGCGAGCGAGCTGTGCAGGAGGCATGGGAGAGCGTCCTGGAGGGAGGGCCCGAAGGGGTGCGGGTAGGCATCGTGCGCTTCTCGGCCGAGGCGCGCAGCGAGACGCAACACTGGGACAGCGACCCGCCGGAAGGGCCGCCCGACTCTTACTTTACCACCGACCGGGTCAAGCTGGAGGCGGGCACGACGGCGCTACGCTACACCGACCGCACCACCCATTACCTCAACGCGCTATCGGAGGCCTACTTCGAGCTGCGTACGGAGATGATGGCCGCGGAATTGGTCAGCCTGCCGCTCAGCAAGTACGTGGTGATCTTCGTTTCCGACGGCTTGCCCGACACCGACAGCAGCGCGGCGCTTACCAACAGCGAGGAGAATATCCTGGAGGCGGTCGACCAGCTGCGGGAGCTCGGCGAGCTGTTCCACGTGGGGGAGCTGCAGTTCCACACGGCTTACATCTCTGCCGGAGAAGGGCCGGCGCGCGACCGGGGGGCGCAGGAGCTGCTGAAGAAGATGGCGGAGGTAGGCAACGGCACCTTTCGCAGCTTCCCCAGCGGCGAGTCGCTCAACTTCCTGCACGTGGACTTCACCGTGGTTCGCCGCGTCTTCACCCTCAAGACCCTTTCGGCCATCAACATCAACAGCGTTCTGGACCGGGACCAGATCACGCAGTATCTGCGCCGTGCCGAGGAGGAGGTCGAAGGCGAGGGCGAAGCGGACGGAGGCGTGGACGCCGAGCGCGCCGACGCCGGGGTAGAGGACGGCGAGCCCGATGAGGATTTTCTACGCCTTTTCGTGGATGTTGACGGGAACGGGCTGCCGGCCTGCGGGGAGTTCCTGGTGGACACCGACTCCGACGGCCTGGCCGACCTGACCGAGAGAGAGCTGGGGACGAACCCGCTGCTCAGGGACAGCGACGACGACGGGCTCAACGACAGGCTGGAATGGAAGCTCATCTCCTCGGGCATGGATCCGGTCGAGCCGGACGACGACTGCCTGCTGGCCGAGCAGTGCCTGGACGAGGATAGCGACGGGTTCTGCGACTGCCTGCTGGACGCCGACGCGAACGGCGTGTGCGACTGCGAGGTCGATCCGGACGTGCCCTGCCACGACGACGCCGGGCACGATTGTCTGGACGAGGACGAGGACGGGTGGTGCGACTGTCCGGATCTCAACCGCGACGAGCGCTGCGACTACGACGATAAAGACCTGGACGGGCTCAACGACTGCGAGGAGGTCTTTTACGGAACCGCTCAGAACGGCGACGACAGCGACGCCGACGGCCTGCCCGACTGGATGGAGGTGCACGTGCAGAGCGATCCGGTCGAGGCGGACCGTTCCGACGACGTGGACTGGGACCATACCCCGAACGGAACCGAGGTGCTATCGGGCACCGATCCGTGGTGCGACGAGTCGCGTTTCCGCTCCCTGGTCTCCATCCAGAACCGGGTGGATACCGTGGGGCTGTTCGAGGGCGTCACCTGTTACGACTTCGAGGTCAAGAATATCACCGTATTGCCGACCGCCGGCAATCCGGCCGATCTCTATCCGGGCAACGGCTGGAACCGGATCCTGCTCTACGCGGGCGAGGTCTCTTTCGATGCTCCGGACTCCTACCCTTTTTACCGTATCGCCTGCGTCATGGTTCGTTACGATCCGGACGGAAACTACAAGAATCCCCCCTCGGGGCGCATTCGCCTGACCGAGGAGGATTTTATAGATGCGAGCGAGTTCGATGAAGAAGAGCACTGCATCTGGCCGTGAGCCGAAACCGTCGTCGAAGGGGTTGTGGTTCGTTCTTCTCGCCCTGCTGCTCTCTACCTCCGCCTGTAAGAAGGAGGCTACGGAGGAGCAGCCCGAGGAAGAGCTGCGCTGCGAGCAGGACGACTCGGAGGGGGCGGATACAGCGATGAATCTAACGGCCGGCGAAGAAGCCGAGGGCCACCTCTGCCCCAAGCTGGACGAGGACTGGTACGCTTTTACCCTGGGCGCGAACGACCGTCTGCTGGAGGTGTCGCTGCAGATGACCAATCCGCGAGCGCCGGTCGAGCCCACCTACGCGGTCTGGTCCGCGGGCGCGGGTGGAAGCGCGGGGGAGGTGGCGGCCGAGCCGCCCTCCGAGGCGGTGGGGGTGGGCGCGGTCATCTCCGAGGTTCACTGCTTGCAGCCGGGCGACTACTTCCTGGCGGTACGCGACCAGGGCAACGACGCGCAGGACATCCGCAACCGGTACCGCCTGAGCATCGCCCTGATGCCCGAACCGGACGAGTCGGAGAGCAACGACGACGCCGACCAGGCCACGCGGCTCGATTCGGGGCAGGCGCGGCAGGGGTACATCGCTTGCGGGAGCGATCAGGACTGGTACGCGGTTTCGGTGGCACAGGGGGAGGTGTTGCGGGTGCATCTCGAGTCGGAGCCGTCGGGCTACCAGCCCTTGCTGCGCATCCTGGCAGCGGACGGCAACCAGCTGGCGGAGGCGAGCAACCCGGCCAGCAGCGTGGAGTCGACGCTGATCGACCTGCATCAGGTAGTGCCGACCGCGGGCGACTACTTCCTGGTCGTCAGCGATGACGACGACCTGCAATCCGATCCGACCGTGCCCTATACCATCGAGGTCGAGACCATCCGCGACCAGGACCGCAACGAGCCCAACAATCATCCCGGCGAGGCCACGCCGCTGGCCGACTCGGCCGTGGCCTGCGGCGAGCAGTGGTCGGTAGAATTCGAAGCGACCGGCACCATCGGCTCTCCGGGCGACACCGACTGGTTCCGACTGCCGGTGACCGGCTGCGGGAGCGGTCTGCTCGAGGCCGAGCTCGTTTTCGACAACAGCGGGCGCTCGGACCAGGAGGCCTGGAGGCTGCAGAGCGAGGTACAGGCCTCGGTGGCGCTAGTGCGCTCACACGGGGGGACGCCGTGTGCCGAGGACTCCAGCTGTCAAAGCTTGAACATCGAGTGCGACCAGGGAGAGGACTGGGCGGAGTGGCAGTGCCAGGGCTACTACAACGCTTGCGGCACGGATGGCCTCTGCGTGGGCGCGTCGGTCTGCCTGCCCGACGGTACCTGCGGCGCCAACCAGACCGAGCGGCACTACCGGGTGGCGACCGAGCCCGATCCCATCACCGGTCCGCCGCCGCCGCACGAGGTGGTGCTGAGCGCGCCCGTGTTCGGAGGCGATAACCTCTACCTGCGGGTTACCGACTATCAATCAGACGGTGGCGATCCCGGCGCCGTATACAGGCTGCGGGTGCGAATCCGGTCCGAACCGGACGCCAATGACCGGGGCGGCACCCCGAACAACCTCTACGGCAATACCTTGACCACGCTCAACCTGGAGTTGGCCATGGAGCAGAGCCTGGACCGCGCGGTCGCCATACCGGTTCACGACTGCACCGCGGGTGATTGCTGCGACGCGGCGACCTGGGCCGAGGGCGCCATCTCCTACCAGAACGATTTCGACCTCTTCGTCTACGACCACCCTTGCCCGGGCACGGATTGCTCGCTCAAGCTCTACCACCGGGTGGACGACGGCCCCGTGCAGCACGGGCTCTATCTCTTCCAGGGTTCCTGGCTCTGGTTTACCTTTGCCATCGATGGAGACGATACCTTCGGCAACGACGAGTGCCTCTACGCTTTCCAGAATCACCAGAGCCCTTACTACATCCTGATCCGCGACTACCTGGGCGAGGATGAGCTGGCCCAGGAGCAGGTGGGTATCGCCACCCGCTGGAGCGCGGACCAGGGTTATAGCTTCTGTATAGAGAAGTACTCCAACCAGTGCGAGGTGCCTCCCTGCGCGCTAGCGGCGAACGATGAATGCACGTCACCATGACTCTTCTCTCGGTCTGTCGTTTCGAGCGAAGCGAGAGATCTCCTGGTATTGTATGTCGGAAAGAGATCTCTCCCTGCGGTCGAGACGCCAACAGTGCGGCTTCGCCCCGCTGTTGGCGTTTCGAGCGAAGCGAGAGATCTCCCCCACGAGATCTCTCCCTCCGGTCGAGATGACATTCCTTCCGCTCCTCTGTTTCGTTCTGCTCGCGGGTTGCGGGTCGGACTCGGGCGAGCAGAACGGCGGGGACCGCGACCGCGATGCGGCGATACGCCCGCCTCCAACGGTGGAGGAGCTCTGGAGCAGCGAGGTGATCGCCGCCGGCGGGGTCGGGCTGCACGCGGACCTCGCGCTGGGCGAAAACGGGCCGGTCGTGGCTTATTACGCCACCTCGAGCCGTGACGGCGATCCCTGTTACCAGGAGCAGAGCGTGGATCCGAAGCCGCGAATGCTCTGGGATCTCTACTTCGCCCAGCAGAGCGGCGGGCAGTGGCAGGCGGACCTGGTCGCGGAGGTGCTCGGCGAGGGTTCACCGCCGGGTCTGGATCTGGCCGTGGGCCCGGACGCAGAGCCCGCTATCGCCGCCGTGGGCGGCGAGCCCATCGAGACGCTGGCCTACCACTTCTGCGGTGGCAATGACCTCGCCCTGTACGAGCGCCAAGGGGGCGACTGGGCGCCGGAGATCGCGGTCACGACCAGCGGGGAAGCGGCCAGCGGCCAGCCGGGGAGCGACGCCGGAGAGGTGGTCGGCTACTGGCCGGCGCTGGCCTTTGACGCAAACGGTCAGGCGGCCATCGCCTACCGGGATGTTCATTACGCCGTTCAGCAATCGGACGACTTCCAGCGCGCCGACCTGGAGCTGGCGCTCGGCTCGAACGGTTCCTGGCGCGCCTTGCCGGTGGACGTGGGTGGGGGAGCGGGCGAGCACAACGCGCTCGTCTTCGACGGGCAGGGCCGGATGGTCATCGCCTATTACCAGCCCGATACGCGTTCCGGTCCCGGTCAGGGGGTGTGGGTGGTTCGCTCGGAGGACGGCGGCGCCTCCTGGCAGCGGGTGCGGCTCTATTCCGGTCCCACTCGTCCCCGTCCCGATCTGGCGGTAGACCCGGACGACGGCACTCTTTACGTGGTCTATTACAGCTCGAACAGGCGCTTGCCCTATTTGGCGACGCTGGTAGACGAAGACAACTTCGAGTCCGAGAGCGAGGGTTGGAGCCAACAGTCCTTCGGCGATCCGCTCTACGAGGAGGGCGCGTACACCTCCATCGCGGTGGACGGGCAAGGGAATATCGGCGTGGCCTATTACCGTTGCCTGCGCGCCACCGAGAGCGGCGACAGTTGCCCCGCCAGCGACAATGCGCTGGTCTTCGCCTGGCGCTTGCCGGGCGACGCCGGCGTCTGGGAGGTGGAAACGGTGGACGAGGGCGACCGGGCCGGCGAGTGCGGCACCCATGCTTCGCTGGTTTTCGAGTCGGACGGATCGGTCGCCATCGCCTACCTCTGCCAGGCAATGGTCGACGACACCCTGGAAGACCGTCTGCTGCTGGCCCGGAGGAAAGCGCTGTGATGCGTACCTTCCCTTTATCCGTTTGGGTCGCCGCTGCCCTGTTGTGGGCGACCGCGGCCGGCTGCACCGAGGACAACTCGCTCTCGGGCAGTCTGGGCGACTTCTACCGCTTGCAGTTCGATCTGGTGCGCGCGCGGCTCTATTCGTCGGAGTTATCCATCGAGTACGTCTCGAAATCGACGGGCGCGGTTCCGGTGCGCGTGACCCTGCGGGTGGACGAGGTGGAGCTCGAAGCCGACAGAACCTATGACTTGGACGAGCACGGAGATATCTCGGGTCGGCTTCCGGACGGTATGGAGATGCTGCCGCTGGTCGAGGGCGAGCTCACGCTGGAACAGTTCGCGCCCGAGCTCGACGCGCGGGTCAAGGGCAGCTTCGAGGCCAAGCTCAGGGCCGAGCGGGATACGCTGAGCCTGAGCGGTACCTTCGATACCGAGCTGGAGCCAGTGGCGGACTAGCACCCCCTCGATCGCTTTTCGTCTGTCGGCGTCTCGGCCGGGCGCGGGTAGGCCGGGGCCGGTCGGCGGGGGTCGCGCGGGTTGCATTGGCCCGCCCTACGGAGTCATTTGGACTGGCGGGCCGCAACCCGCGCTCAACCCTCGTGCCAACCGTAGGTCTCGGTCAATGCGCGGTTGGCACGAGGGTAGCCCCCGCCGACCGGCCCCGGCCCACCCGCGCCCGGCCGGCGTCCCGCAGCTGGCGGGCGCGGGTGGCGCCATCGCGAAGTGACCAGGTTTTACTCAGAGGGAGCGAACACGCCGCGCCGCACCGCGATGGTGTACCATAGCGAAGGACGCTCGATGGCAGGAGAAACGAAAAACGGGAACCGCGGCGCGGCGGTCTACGCCCCCGATTTCGGCGGCAAGGAAGCCGACTTCCTGCAGGCGTTGCGCGCAGGCAAGCGATCAGCGCGCGCCGAGTTGTACCGGCGTCACGCGCAGGCCGTGGAGGGGATCCTGATCCGCGTGCTGGGATGGAACGCGGATATCCCCGACTTGGTGCAGGAGGTCTTCGTCCGGGTGCTGGCCGGTCTGGGCGGCTTTCGCGGCGACCACCGATCGCTCAAGCCGTGGATCACCCGTATCGCGGTGCACACGGCGCGCGGCTGGATCCGCAAGCGCCGGATGCTCCGGTGGCTCTACCTGGAACGCTCCGAAGATCTTCCCGACGCCTCCGCGGTGGCGGCGACCCCCGAGGAGATGGAGACTTTACGCCGGGCCTACCGAGTCATCGGTTCCCTGCCGGAAAAGGAGCGCGTCGCCTTCGCCTTGCGCTTCGTGGCGGACATGGAGCTCACCGAGGTAGCAGAGGCCTGCGAGGTCTCCCTGGCGACCATCAAGCGGAGGCTCACCAGCGCCCGCCGCCGCTTCACGCTGCTGGCCGCCCGCGATCCCTACCTCAAGGATTACCTGACGAGCGACGGGGAGTGAGCCCCGCACAATTGGCGATATCCTCTTCCCCGGTATCGCAGCCTTCGGGGAGGGGGGGAGCGATGGGGATACGCACGGTAAACAGCGCGCCCCCCAGCGAGGAGTTACCCACCTCGATGGTTCCCCCGTGCTGCTCGATCACCGTGTCCCTTCGGTAAGCGTGCATGAAGCCGCCGGGGGGTCCGCGGTACGATCGTG
>CAYVFC010000020.1:0-8679 GCA_964450715.1 uncultured Sandaracinaceae bacterium
GGTCCGTCGCGCTCCGAAATCTGATCGAGTTATTTTGTCACGGACCCTAACGCCGGTTACGACCGGTAGCCACGTTCACCACGATATTCCGTCCATTGAGCTCCGCGCCGTTTAGCGTCTCGACGGCGCGGGCGGCGTCTTTGCGGTTCTCCATGGTCACGAAACCGAACCCCTTCGACTTTCCGGAGTAGCCATCGTTGATGACGACGGCGTCGGCTACGGTTCCGAACTCGCCAAACGCAGCACGCAAGTCGCCTTCGTTGGTTTCCCAGCTCAGGCCGCCGACAAAAAGGCGACAGGGGACGGTCGTCGCGGTCCTCGGCGAGGCGGCGCTGGCCTCCATGGCTAGCATGGCCTCATCGACCGTCGGTATGTCGGTGACGATCTCCTCTGCGTTGATGATTGGTATCTCGCCGTGACCCTGCTCTCGTTTCTGTATCAGTCGTTCGGCTTTTTCCCGTTTCTTTTGAGTCTTTTTCGCCTCTCGATCCCGTTTTGCGAGTGCGTGACTGCCTTTACCCACGATTCTCCTCAACTCGGTTCGGGGTGTTCAAATAAGGGATGACCACGGGCCGGCGGTGGCAGGCATCGCTTGTTGCTGCCGGCCAGGTATCCATAGCGTCCCGGAAACTATATATCAATCCGGACGATCGCGTAAGAATTACCGAGTCTATGAACCGTTTGTCGGGAATTTTTATCCGAGGGTGACAATGCCTGTGAAAAACAACGTGCAACCGAGCAAAAACCGCGGGAAGGCGCTGCTCAAGTAACAACAAGACAATTGGGGCAGAGCGCCTCAGGGAATTCGTGACAAATTGCGAATAGCGAACGAAATCGGCAGCTCGCTTGACGGCGACGGCGAATGGGCGCATGGTCTCTGGGGTCCGAGCGGTATCCTGGAAGAGTTCCGGCGATTTCCGTAAAAGCAGTACCGAATAGCAATTGACGGCTACGGGACCTTGGGGCCGCCAAGAAGAAAAGAAGGAATAAAGTGGAAAAAGGATCGGTAAAGTGGTTTAACGATTCGAAGGGCTTTGGTTTCATTTGCCCGCAACACGGTGGTGAGGATGTTTTCGTTCATCATACCGCGATTCAGATGGAGGGGTACAAGAGCCTCAACGATGGTGACGAGGTGGAGTTCGAGATAACGCAGGGTCCCAAGGGGTTGCAGGCTACCAACGTCCGACGCGTCGCCTAGCGACTCGCGACAAGACGATCGCACAATGGGCGGGTCCTACGGGCCCGCCCGTTTTTGTGTACTGCGTGTAAGTGTCAACTGGTACTCGCCGTGAGTCGGCGAGGAGCCCGGCCTTACCGACAACCGCGGATCACTCGTACCCAACAGATCAGCCGCAGATACCGTCGGTGCAAGTGGGCGTCTCACACGACGGCTGAAAGAGGTCGCCGCAAGGGGCATTCGGCGGGGGGCACTCGTTTCCGCAAGAACCGCAGTTGTTCACGTCGCCGGTTACGTCGAGGCAACCGCCGTCGCAGCAGGCTTCTCCGCTAGCGCAGTCATTTCCGCAAGAACCGCAGTTTTCCAGGTCATCCTGTACGTCGATGCATTCGAGCTTTCCCTGTACCGGGCAAGCCTTCTCCCCGCCCGAAGGACACACACATTCACCAGCCCCGCAGGTGGCGCCGCTCGGGCACTGTCTGTTGCAGGCACCGCAGTGGTCCACGTCGGTACTCGGGTCGATGCACTCGTCGTCGCAATAGGTGTCCTTGACAGCATCGTCGCATACGCAGGCTTGCTCCCCGGAGTCGCACCGAGAAGTGTCGTGGCAAGCGACACCGCAACCGAAGCAGTTGAAGTCGTTGGCCCCGTCAACGCATTCGTAGACGCCGTCGGTCGCTCCGCCGTTGTCGGGATCCTCGTCGCAGAAAAGGTAGTCTGGCGGAAGGTTGTGGGGAGGCGTGGTCGGGCAGGGACAGGTGCCCGCCGTACAGGTGGTGTCGGATAGACAGGTTGCGCCACAGGCGCCGCAGTGGGTGTAGACGCCGTCCTCGAAATGACCGACCTGCAGATCGTAACAAGCGTCGCCACAGGCGACCTCGCCCTCGACCGGACACTCGCAGTCGCCGTCGCGACAGACAGAGGTCGGCGCGGTACAGGCGTTGTTGCACTGCCCGCAGTGTAGAATGCTGGTGTTCGCGTCGACACATACGTCGCCGCAGGGGACGTGGTTGTAATTGGGGCAGTAGCAGTCAAGCGGGAAGCCGTCGGTTTCCTTGCAGCTGGTGATTCCGGTGCACTGGTTGTCACAGGCGCCGCAGTGCTCGTCGGTGGTAGGGGCAACACAGGTCAGGACGGTATCCCCCGAAACCTCTATCTCGCACGGGATCTGCTCCGCCGGGCACTGGCAGACACCGGCGGTGCAGGTCGCGCCCGAAGCACAGGCGTTGCCGCAAGAACCGCAATTGTTGAGATCGTTTAGCAGATCGGCGCAACCGCCCGGGCAGGGCGTCTGGGTCGAGACCGCACAGACGCAGACGCCGGCCACGCATGAGGTCCCGGTAGAGCACGGTCTGCCGCAGGCGCCGCAGTTGCTGCTGTCGATCTGCAGATCGGCGCAGGTGTCTCCGCAACAGGTCTGACCCAGAATGCAGGCCGGGTTGGTACCGCACATGCACTGCCCGGCAGCGCTGCAGCTCTGACCGGGCCCGCAGGTCGCGCTGGTCCCACACATACACTTGTTACCGGCCGCATCGTAGACGCACTGCTCGTTCAGCGGACAACCGTTGGGGCCGATGACCACGGGAGTGCCGCCGCTATCGGGGCTGCCGGCGTCCTGAGGCGTACCGCCCGCGTCTTCGACGCCGGCATCTTCATCCGATCCGGTAGCCGCGTCCGTACCGTTCGAGGAAGCGGCATCCGGGTTTACCGCCGCATCCATGTTGGTACCCGCATCCGGGGTGCCCGGGGTGGTCGGTGTAGTCGTGCAGACCAGGGCAACACACACCCCGTTCTCGCAACCCTCGGTATTCGCGCAGACCGTAGCGCAGGCGCCGCAGTTGTTCCTGTCCGAGCTAGTCGGAGTGCAGACGCTGTTGCAGCAGGAAGAGCCCAGGCCGCATTCCGAGTCGTCCTGGCACGGGGTAACGCATACATCGTTCTGGCAAACTTGCGGGGGAGTGCAGTAGGTATCGCCGCAGGGTATGCCTTGCGTTGGAGTACCGGCGGTTCCGCCGATCCCGGCGGTCCAGTCATATCCCGCGTAACCGCCGTACCCGGCTGCCGAAGACGAAGAATCGTCGTCGTCGCCACAGCCCAAGGCCGTTCCGACCAGCAGCAGAATTAAGGCGAATTTAGAGACATACGCCGCGGAGCGCGAACCCGCATAAAAAACTGATATCATTGGAAAACTCCTCCCTATATATAAGAATAGTAGGGGATCGCGAGATTCAGTCAATAGTCGGCAAAGCGGACGGTAATCCTCCGCTCGGCCAGATCCATCGTACCTGGATTATTCCGGTTTTTTCGTTGTTCTTGGAGGTCAACGAGACCCGACCGGCCGGTTACGCGGCAATACCGCCACCGGGCTTACCCACGATGCTCAACCAGTATCCAGTGATAATTCGCCGGAGACAGGCGATCGCCCCGGCCAGAAACGGCATGATATATAGAGCTTCGTACCGGCGTCTACCAGAACATGCTGGCCGTCAATTGCGGGGTTGCCATGGGCTTCTCTCTCGGCGGCTCGGCCACCCCGTTCGTAGGCGAACAACCCGCCGTGGTGACCGGCGTCTCTATACACGGCCATCTGCAGATGCAGAGCGCAGAACAGCGCGGGCCGGTCCTGTTTCTAAGGAGGCACCGCAAAATAAACGAACCGGTTGCGGCCGCGTGGGCGGGCGCCCTGGCGGCTTTCGTCCTCGGAAAAATCCTCGAAGAGGTGACGCCGGCGCGTCAGGGTTGATAGTGATAGCCCAGGTCCGCGGTGCCGGTGTCGACCACTCCGTCGGTGCGCGTGGTCTTGGTGTCAAGGCCCAGATTGGCCGCCGTGTCGTTGGCGGCGTTGATACAAGGGCTATCGCTCGACTGGCCGGCCACGGCGTCCTCGCTCAGGTAGTAGTCGCCGTCAGGGCCGGTCACGAAGAGCGGATCGGAATTGATGTTGCCCGCGCCGCTGCCCCAGCCGCCCTGGACGTCGGTGTAATTGATGTCCGAGGCGGCCGTCGACGATACCTGCGGACCGGTGGGGGCCGTGTTACCCCACAGGATCGAGTTGACGATGGTCGCGGCGCCCAGGGTGCGCATCCCGCCGCCATAGTCGTCGGCCGAGTTGCCGACGAAGGTGCAGTTGGTAAAGGTGCTGCCCGGCGCGTAGTACACGCCCCCACCATAGGTCGCGGTGGCCGTGTTGCCCGCGAACAGGCAATTGGTGCAGCTGAACTCGTTGACCGCCGTAACCGCTCCGCCGTTCAAGGCGCTGTTGTTCTCGTACCTGGAGTTGGTATGCACCGTATCGTACGTCGTGTAGATGGCGCCGCCTTCCCCCGTGCCGGCGTTGTTCTCGAACACACAGCCGTCACAGGTGGAACCCGGGTTGCCCAGATCGCGCAGCGCTCCGCCATAGGTGCCCTTGTTGTTCTTGAAGGTCACGCCCTGCAGATCGAGCGTGGTATGCGTGTAGATGGCGCCGCCCTCGTAGCCGCCCAGGGGATTGCTGCCGTCAAAGGTGCAGTCGATGATGGTCAGCCCCGCGCCGCTGGTCTCCACGTGTAGCGCACCGCCGGTCAGGCCGTTGGCGTCCTTGAAGATGCAGTTCTGCAGGGTGATATTGTTGTCGTTGACGAACATCACCGCACCCTCGTCCGTTCGGTTGCCACAGTTCTGTACGGTGAACCCGTCCAGGTGACCGTCGTCGGCCGGTCCCAGGCAGCGGCGGTTGCTGTCCTGTCCGTCGATGATGGTAACGTCGCTCGCGAGATCCCTTCCCGCGATGGTGCCTTCGGTACCGGTCAGCGCCGAGTCGAAACCGCCGTAGATCTTCACGAAGGATTTCAGACCAAACGCCGGGTCGCTTCCCGAGGTATAGGTGCCCTCCTTGACGCCGATGGTGTATCCGGATCCGGCGGCGGAGATGGCCGCGGTCAGGCTGGTGTAGGCGTCTTCCCAGGAGGTACCGTCATCATCGCCGCTGGCGGCGTTGTCCACGAAGATATCGATGTCCGGCTTGGTGCAGGTGCCGTCCCACTCGTAGGCGCCCATGTCGGCGTAGCCGCCGCCGCTGTTGGGCGCGGCCGGTTCGTCGTAGCGGGCCGTTCCCAGCAAATCGGTCGCCGGGTAGTTCGCCGCGGCGGTGTTAGCCGAGTCGACCGCGTCCGATACGCCGCACAGCTCATACGGGTGCTCCCCGGTCAGCTTGAATACCGGGTATTCATCGCTGTTGCCGGTTCCGCTGTAGCCGCCCTCCACGACGCTGTAGCTGACGTTGACGGTTCCGTAGAATTGGGCGTAGGCGGCCTCGGTGCCGTTGGTGTTGCCCCAGACGATGCTGTTCACGAGGATCACGGTTCCGCCGAGCCGGATCACGGCACCCCCGTCGTCCGTCGCGTGGTTGTAGGCGATAGTGCAGTTGGTCAGGGTGACCGATCCGCCGTACGAATGGACGCCGCCGCCGTCCGAGCCGCCTCCGGTAGTCCGGTTGTTTGCGATAACGCAGTTGTTGAGCACCGAGGTGCCGTTCTGGTGCGCGAGGCCGCCGCCCCGGTCCACGCTGGTGTTGCCATCGAGGATACAGCGGTTAAAGGTGGCGTTGCTCGCGGCATTGTCGGAGTAGACCGCGCCGCCGAGGTCGCCGGCCGAGTTGTCGATGAACACGCAGTCGTTGAACAGGGCGGTACCCTGGTAGATGGAGACCGCTCCCCCGTCCCCGCCCGAGCTGGTGGTGGTGTTGTCGTTGAAGGTGCAATCCTCGAATAACGCCTCGCTATATCCCTCGATGCGGACGGCCCCGCCCCCGCTGTCGCCCGAGGTGTTGTTGCCCGTGAACACGCAGTTGCGGAAGACCACCCCCGTGTCTCCGCTCAGGTGCATGGCGCCGCCCTCGGTGCCGTCGAAGCCGTTTTGCAGGGTGAATCCGTCCAGGTGGCCGTTGTCCACCGGAGTCAGGCAGCGGGTGGTACCGCCTCCGTTGATGACGGTGACGTCGTTCAGCAAATCCCTGCCGGCGACGCTGCCGCTGGTGTCGCTGAGCGCGCTGTCGAACCCGCCGTAGATGAATACGCCGTCCTTGAGAGAGTAGGGCGTACTGGAATAGGTGCCCTCCTTCACCCAGATCTGATCTCCGGTGAAAGCGTTACTGATGGCGGTGCTAAGGCTGGTATAGGCGTGCTCCCAGGTCGAGCCGTTGTTGTCGCCGCCGGCCGCGCCGTCCACGAAGATGGGCGGCTTGCACCCGTTGGTCGAATACACGGCGCTGATGGTCCCGGCCAGCGGGCAGAAAATGGGCGAGTTGACGCGCACGCGGCCCAGACCTCCCCCGCCTCCCCCGCCTCCGCCGTCGTCGCCGGCGCCGCCGTTCTGGGAGCTGCAGCTCACGCCCTCGCCGTCGCCTCCGTCGCCGCACTGCGTACCCACGCAAGCGCCGCCGTCGCTGCAGCCGGTCGTGGTCGGGTCGCCGTCAGAACCGGAGTGGGAGCCGCCCGAGCTGTATTCGCCTTCGCCCCCGCCTCCGCCGGCTCCGTTGGCCGTGATCCAGGCGCCGGAGGCGAGGTCCACGCTACCGCCCTCGATCAAGATACCGCCGCCGCTGCCGCCTCCCGCGCCGCCGTCTGCGGCGTCTCCTCCCACCTGGCCGCCGCCGCCTCCGGCAGAGATTACGCCCGTGCTGCCGATAAAGAGCGTAGCCGACGCGGAGATCTGCACTGCGCCACCGCCGCCGCCGCCCGGCGCGTTGCTACCCGCGCCCCGGCCTCCCTGCCCGCCGGAGCAGCCGCCGCGCAGAGGCACTAAAGACGCATTGCCCTCGCTGGACCCGCCACCACCGCCGCTTCCGGTTTGCGCGGAGCCCCCGCTCGCGCCCGAGGTGCCGAAACCGCCGCCTCCGCCACCGCCGGCGCCGTCGTTGTCGGAGTTGCTGTTGCCGCCCGGGCTGCCATCGCCGACCGTGCACACCGTATCTCCGCCCGGACCGGCCGTGCCGCCCGAAGCGCTCGCGTCAACGCTTCCGTCGATCGTCGCATCCCCGAACACGGCCAGGATCACGGGTCTGTCGCCGGTGATGGTCAGCGATCCGGTATCGGTGATGGTCAAGGCCTGGAAGGTGAGGATGACCACGTCCGCATCGGGCGCGGTGTCGATCTCCACCAGCGGCTCGGACTGGCCGCACCACTCGACGAATGCAACGGGGCTACCCGAATAAAACTCGGCCGGGCAATCGAGCGTAACCACCGGCGCCACCACGGGATCCAAAACATCGGGATCGAAGTTGCTGGGCTCGTAGGAGAATATGATCCAGCAACCCTCGTCGGTCGCGCCGTCGCAGTTATTGTCCAGGCCGTCGCCGCACGCCTCGTCCGCGAATTGGTTTATAGAAGGGTCGAGCGGCGCGCAGTCGGTGCTGTCCGGATCTCCGTCGCCGTCGTCGTCCGTGTCGCAGACGTCGCCGTCGCCGTCGCTGTCGGTATCGGTCTGGTCTGCATTGGTATCGCCCGGGCAGTTGTCGCAGACGTTGCCCACGTCATCGCCGTCGCCGTCCTCCTGACCGCCATTGCTGTTCAGGGGACAGTTGTCGCAGGGATTGCCGACCGTATCGCTATCGCCGTCCGCCTGGTCGGTGTTGAAGTGAACCGGGCAGTTGTCGCAGACAGAGCCCACGCTATCGCCGTCGGCGTCGGCCTGGTCCTCGTTGGTATCTAGGGGACAGTTGTCGCAGGCATTGCCGTGTGAGTCGTCGTCGCCGTTGAGTTGGTCCTGGTTAGCGTCCGCCGGGCAGTTGTCGCAGACGTCGCCCACGCTATCGCCGTCAGCATCGGCCTGGTTGGTGTTGCCGTCGCTCGGGCAGTTGTCGCAGACATTGCCCACGCCATCGTCGTCGCCGTCCGCCTGGTCCGAATTGCCGTCCGCCGGGCAGTTGTCGCAGGCGTCTCCCACGGTGTCCGAGTCGGCGTCGGTCTGGCTGGCGTTGGTAACGTCCGGGCAGTTATCGCAGGCAGCTCCGATGGCATCGTCGTCGCCGTTGGCCTGGTCTTCGTTGGTCACCGCCGGGCAGTTGTCGCAGGCATTGCCGTGGGTGTCCTCGTCGTCGTCGTACTGGTCGGGATTGGCGTCTTCCGGGCAGTTGTCGCAGGCATCGCCCCAGTCATCGCCGTCGCTGTCGAGCTGATCCTCGTTATAGGTACCCGGGCAGTTGTCGCAGGCGTCGCCCCACGAGTCGCCGTCGCCGTTGGCCTGATCCTGGTTCGCCGTGGCCTGGCAGTTGTCGCAGGCGTCGCCGACGGTATCGCTGTCGCCGTCGAGCTGGTCCTGGTTGGTATCGCTCGGGCAATTGTCGCAGGCATTGCCCAGCGTGTCGGCATCGTCGTTTAGCTGGTCGTCGTTGTTCGTATCCGGACAGTTGTCGCAGGCGTCGCCCCAGTCGTCTGTGTCGCTGTTATCCTGGCTCGGGTTGGAGAGAGAGGGGCAGTTGTCGCAGGCGTCGCCCCAGTCGTCTGCGTCGCTGTTATCCTGGC
>CAYVFC010000020.1:8779-9877 GCA_964450715.1 uncultured Sandaracinaceae bacterium
GAGGGGCAGTTGTCGCAGGCGTCGCCCCAGTCGTCTGCGTCGCTGTTATCCTGGCCCGGGTTGGAGAGGGAGGGGCAGTTGTCGCAGGCGTCGCCCCAGTCGTCGCTGTCGACGTTCTGCTGGTTCGTGTTGGGTACCAGCGGGCAGTTGTCCGAGCCGTCGATGATGGTGTCGTCGTCGTCATCGTCGTCGCACATGTCGCCCGAGCCGTCCGTATCGGTATCGGTCTGGTCCGCATTCGGTACGAGCGGACAGTTGTCCGCGCCGTCCAGCACGCCGTCGTTGTCATCGTCGTCGTCGCAAGCGTCGCCCTCGGCGTCGTTGTCCGTGTTCGTCTGCGTCTCGTTGTCCTGGTAGGGGCAGTTGTCGCAGAGGTCGCCCAGCGAATCGTTGTCGCTGTTCTGCTGGCTCTGGTTGTCGGTGGTGGGGCAGTTGTCGCAGGCATCTCCCCAGTCGTCGTTGTCGGTGTTCTGCTGCCCGGAGTTGTCGGTCAGAATACAGTTATCGCAGGCGTCTCCCCAGAAGTCGTTGTCGCTGTTCTGTTGGTTTTCGTTGTCAGTGGTGGGGCAGTTGTCGCAGGCATCGCCCAGCGTGTCTCCGTCGCCGTTTTCTTGTCCCGGATTGGGCGTGAGCGGGCAATTGTCCACCTCGTCGGTCACGCCGTCGCCGTCCTCGTCGTTGTCGCACTCGTCGCCCTTGCCGTCGCTGTCCGCGTCCAGCTGGTCGGGGTTGTAGACCAGGGGACAGTTGTCCGCGCCGTCGGCGAGCCCGTCGCCGTCGTCGTCGTCGTCGCAGGCATTGCCGTCGCTGTCGCCGTCGGTGTCGGTCTGAAGCGGGTTGTCGTCGTCCGGGCAGTTGTCACAGGCATCGCCCACCGGATCGCCGTCGCCGTTCTCCTGGCCCGGATTGTCGAGCGTTGGGCAGTTGTCGCAGGCGTCTCCCGCTGCATCGCTGTCGCTGTTGAGCTGGTCCTCGTTGCTCACCGTGGGGCAGTTGTCGCAGGCGTCGCCCACGTTATCGCCGTCAGCGTTCTCCTGTCCCGGGTTGGCCAGGCTCGGGCAGTTGTCGCAGGCATCGCCCCTCGAATCGTTATCCGCG
>CAYVFC010000020.1:9977-74747 GCA_964450715.1 uncultured Sandaracinaceae bacterium
TCGTTCTGGTCCTCGTTGTTCTCCGTGGGGCAGTTGTCGCAGGCGTTTCCCAGCGGATCCTCGTCGTCGTTCAGCTGTTCCTGGTTGGCCGTAAATGGGCAGTTGTCGCAGGCATCGCCCCTCGAATCGTTATCCGCGTCGTTCTGGTCCTCGTTGTTCTCCGTGGGGCAGTTGTCGCAGGCGTTTCCCAGCGAATCGTTGTCGTCGTCGGCCTGCCCCTCGTTGTCGAACAGCGGGCAGTTGTCACAGGCGTCTCCCAGCGAATCGCCGTCGTTGTTCTCCTGGGCCGGATTGGTAGCGAGCGGACAGTTGTCGCAAGCGTCGCCTAAAAGGTCTTCATCGTTGTTGGCCTGATCGGGATTGCCCCACGACGGGCAATTGTCGCAGACATCGCCCACGTCATCGCCGTCGCCGTCGGCCTGGTTGGTGTTGGGCTGCGTGGGACAGTTGTCGCAGGCGTCGCCCAGGGAGTCGGCATCGGTGTCGGTCTGGCTCTGGTTGTCGGCGGCGGGGCAGTTATCGCAAGCGTCGCCCAGCGGATCGCCGTCGCTGTTGAGCTGTTCCTGGTTGCTGACCTCCGGGCAGTTGTCGCAGGCGTCGCCCACTTCATCGCCGTCGACGTTCTCCTGGCCCGGGTTGTCGACCGTGGGGCAGTTGTCGCAGGCGTCGCCCCGCGAATCGTCGTCGTTATTGGCCTGGCTCTGGTTGTCGACCGTGGGGCAGTTGTCGCAGGCGTCTCCCAGCGAGTCGCCGTCGTTGTTCTGCTGCCCCGGGTTGGCCCGGGCCGGGCAGTTGTCGCAGGCATCTCCCAGCGAGTCGGAGTCGCTGTCCTGTTGACCCTCGTTGTCGAACGAAGGGCAGTTGTCGCAGGCGTTGCCCAGCGAGTCGGCGTCGTCGTTCAACTGATCCGCGTTGGGCACCAGCGGGCAGTTGTCGGCGCCGTCGGCTACCAGGTCGCCGTCGTCGTCCTCGTCACAGGCATCTCCGGCGCCGTCGTTATCGCTATCGTTCTGATCCGGGTTGGCCGTCAGGCTGCAGTTATCCTCTGTATCCGGCACCGTGTCGTCGTCGTCGTCCGTGTCGCAGGCGTCGCCGGCGCTGTCCAGATCGCTGTCCAGCTGGTCGTCATTGACGTGGTCCGGGCAGTTGTCGCAAGCATCCCCTAGCAGATCGCCGTCGTTGTTTCCCTGTCCCTGGTTGGCGATCGCGGGGCAATTGTCGCAGGCGTCGCCCCGGGAGTCACCGTCGCCGTTCTCTTGATCGGTGTTGGACACCAGCGGGCAGTTGTCCGCGCCGTCCAGGATGGTGTCGTTGTCGTCGTCCTCGTCGCAGGCGTCTCCCGCGTCGTCGGCGTCCGCGTTGGCCTGGTCCGGGTTGCCCACCAGTGGGCAGTTGTCCGACGCATCGGGCACACCGTCGCCGTCCCAGTCCTCGTCACAGGCGTCGCCCACGTCGTCGGTGTCCGTGTCGGTCTGGTCCGGATTGTAGACCAGCGGGCAGTTGTCCAGGTCGTCCGAAAGGCCGTCGTTATCGTCATCGTCGTCGCAGGCGTCGCCCGTCCCGTCGTCGTCGATGTCGGTCTGGTTGGGATCGTAATCCAAGGGGCAGATGTCGACGGGGTCCGCCATCCCGTCGTTGTCGTCGTCCTCGTCGCAATCGTCGCCCAGGCCGTCGATGTCGTTGTCGGTCTGGTCCGGATTGACGACCTCCGGGCAGTTGTCCACATCGTCGTCGATACCGTCTCCGTCCTGGTCTCCCTCGCAGGCGTCGCCTTGCCCGTCGCCGTCCAGGTCGGCCTGGGACGCGTTGGCGACCAGCGGGCAGTTGTCTTCGCTATCGTTCCATCCGTCGTCGTCATCGTCGGTGTCGCAATCATCGCCGTCACCGTCGCTGTCGGTGTCCGTCTGCAGCGGGTTGGCCACGACCGGACAGTTGTCCACGGCGTCGTCCACCGCGTCGTTGTCATCGTCGTCGTCGCAGGCGTCGCCCTGCCCGTCGCCGTCCATGTCCTGCTGGCCGGCGTCGGCCACCAGCGGGCAGATGTCGATCGCATCGATAATACCGTCGTCGTCGTCATCCTCGTCGCAGAGGTCACCGTCTCCGTCGCCGTCGGTATCGGTCTGGTCCCGGTTGGGCTGCAGAGGGCAGCTGTCCGCGGTGTCGAGCACGCCATCGTCGTCGTCATCCGTGTCCACGCAATCTGCGATCCCGTCCTCGTCGCTGTCGTCGAACCGCTCGTCCGTGGTGCCCTCGCAGTTGTTGTCCAGACCGTCGCAAACCTCGGGCACCACATCCCACGGCTCGGCATCGCAGACCAACTCGCCGGTCGGGTCGTTCAGGTCGCAGATCAGGACCCCCTGATCGCGACACTCGCCCAGGCCCTCGAAACACGCTTCGCCCTTTTCGACCCACCGTTCACCCTCGTCGATGTCGCCGTCGCAGTCGTTGTCCTCGTCGTCGCAGAGCTCCGGGCAGATCCAGGCGCAGAACTCGTCGCTGCCTGGCGTACAGTCGGGCGAGGGCGGCACGTCGACGCCCGAGTCCGGACCGCCGCTTCCACCGTTTCCGGCAGCCGCTCCCCCGCTTCCGGCCACGCCGTCACCGATGCCGGCGTCGTTCAGATCGATCTCTACGACCAGCTCCGGGTTGTAGACGCTGCACGCGGAGGCGAAGAAAATGCCAGAAAAAAGAAAGAGCCGTAAAGATTTCGGGATGCTTCGATGACGCTTGAACATGTCCTCTAATCCAATCAAACAAGAAGATCGCATGCTTCCGTCCACTGGCACATGTCTTGAAGAGTCAACATCGGGTCCTATGTGGTCGTCCGATCAATTTATAGTCGTAAGTATAATAATGTTCGGTTCAGAAAAGCATTCAATCCAAGTATTTTCGACAAGGTCATACATGTAGTTGTTTGAGCGACAGCGATCAGAAGACGGCCGCTGATAGGGTTCCCCTGAGTCGCCGCGGTGACCGTCGTCCGTTAATCGAGGTTGATCGAGCGGGAAGCTGGGATTCACTCAGAGGACTTCCGCCCGCTCTTCCTCGGCGCGGTCGAGGAGATTGCCGTAGCGATGATACTGACGGGTGACCGTCTGTTCCCGCAGGTACCAGAGCAGCTCGATCCGGCCCTCGGCGAGCACGGGAGCCGCGGCGATGTATTGCCCCGCTTCGGCGGCGGCCCTATAGACGACTTCCGGAACCCGGTTCGGGGCGGCATAGCGAACGCGGTCGGTCGAGCCGTTGCGAATGATCTCGGCCAGCTCTTGGTCCGACTCTTCCACCAGCTCGATGCTTCCGGCCCAGCATTCGGTGAGCGTATACAGCCGCTGCAGGACCGGCGGCTGGTATCCGGGCGGGGTGCTGACCGTGATGCGGCATCGCGCCGTCCGGGCTGCGCAGACCCGGGCGAAGATATCGAAAAAACCGTCCCGGGGATCGATCCGAATCCGAAGCTCCTCGACCGCGAGATAGCGGCGGAAGTTGTCCTCTCCGACCAGGCGCACCGGCTCGTCCAGCCACCCGAATTCCATTTCGTGGTGATAGGCGTAGCTGTGCAGCGCTTTTAGTACCCGTCGGATCTCCCCCACGGGGAAACCATCCAGGGTCGAGAGGCTCTTTTCGAGCCGCTCCAGGTGCGGATCGAGCTCGGCCTTTTCGTATTCCGGAGTGCCGCTCTGCTCGAATTGCATGAACTGCGCGACGTAATTCGGTCCGCCGGCCTTGATGCCGGGACCGAAAGCCGACAGGCCCATCCCACCGAAGGGCTGGCGCCGCACGACCGCGCCGGTGGTGCCGCGATTGAGGTAGAGGTTGCCCGCCCGAATTCTCTCGGTCCAGCTCTCCTGCTCGCGGTAATCCAGGCTCTGCAGGCCGGAAGTCAATCCGTACCCGGTTTGATTCACGTAGGCGATGGCCTCGTCCAGGTTATCCGCCTTCATCACGCCGAGCACCGGTCCGAAAAACTCGGTCATGTGGGTGTAGCTGCCGGGCTGGACGCCCCATTTGACACCGGGCGACCAGAGCTGCGGGTTGTCGGGATCGCATTCCGGCATCAAGGCCCAGCTCTCGCCCTCCTCCAGCCCCTTCAACGCGTTCTCCAGATCGACCAGCGGCGGGCGGATCAAGGGCCCCACCCGCGTATCGAGCTCCCAGGCGGATCCGACCTTAAGGCTGCGCGCGGCGTCGATGAGCGCGCGCTTGAACTCGGCGTCCTCGTACACTTCCTTTTCCAGGATCAGCAGCGAGGTCGCGGAGCACTTCTGCCCGCTGTGCCCAAAGGCGGACTGGATCACGTGCTTGATGGCCTGGTCGCGGTCCGACATGGCGGTCACGATAGTGGCGTTTTTGCCGCCGGTTTCCGCCGCCAGGTCGAGCGTCGGCTTGGTGCGCAGCATGTTGAAAGCGGTCCTGGTTCCGCCGGTCAGGATCACCGCGTCCACGCCCTCGTGGGAAACCAATTGCGAGGCCAGGTCGATGGAGGGGCAGGGCAGGAACTGCAGCGTCTGTTTCGACACACCGGCGCTCCAGAAGCAGTCGCAGAGATGGTAAGCGGTCAGCACGCTGAGCGGCGACGGCTTGAGAATCACCGTATTGCCGGCGGCCAGAGCGGCGGCAACGCCGCCGCAGGGGATGGCCACCGGGAAGTTCCAGGGCGGCACCACCACCACCACGCCCTTTGCCCGCGCGGTGATACCGGGGACTTCGTGGAAGCGCGCCGCTTCGCGGCGGTAGAACTCGACGAAGTCCACGGCCTCGGAGACCTCTGGATCGGATTCGGTGAAGAGCTTGGCGCCGTCGGCCATGGCCGCGCCGAGCAGGTCGGCGCGGCGAGAGCGGATCTCCCCGGCCACCCGGTACAGGATTTCGGAGCGCTGAGCGGGCGTCATGGTGCGCCAGCCCGGGGGGTCTTCGCGCGCGTAGCGTACGGCTTCTTCCACGTCCCGCTCATTGGCCTGCCTGCACCGCCCGATCACCACGCCCGGGCGCGACGGGTCCAGGCACTGCTGCACCTCGCGGTCCTCGAAGAGCTCCTCGCCGCCCACCACCAGCGGGATGTCCGGCGCCCGCTCACCGTGCCGGTCGATCCAGCGCCGGATGATCTCTTCCGCCCACTTCGCGTTTTGGGGCAGGCTGAAGTCCGTATCCGGTTCGTTGGCGAACGGCGCGCCGGCCGGCGGATCCTCCGCGGGTTTCCGGCGATCCTGGGTGCGCCGCGAGCTCTCCGGAAGTTCTTCTATCAACTCGAATGAGTTCAGAAACCCGGTTTCGAGCTGTTTCCAATCGTCGCTGTCCACTTCCAGCTTGAAGGTGTGGCGCAGAAAGTTTTCCGGCCCCGTATTCTCATCGAGGCGCCGGACCAGGTATCCGATAGCGTAGATGAAGTCCTTTTGATAGGTGGCCGGGGCGTAGAGCAGCATGCTGCGGTTGAGTTCGAACAGCGCGCGCCGCTGGTGGTTGGCCATGCCCTCGAGCATCTCGAACTGTACGCGGTCCAGTACGCCTCCTTCCTCGGCCAGCACCAGGCTGTAGGCCAGGTCGAACAGGTTGTGCGAGGCGATGCCCAGCCGCACCGCCCGAATGTTCTCCGGTTTCATGCCCTCGTGCAGCATACGCTTGAAATTGGCGTCGGTATCGAGCTTGTTCTTGAAGGGGGCCTGCGGCCATCCGCGCAGCGAGGCCTCGACGCGCTCCATCTCCAGGTTGGCGCCCTTGACCAGGCGGATGGTGACCGGCGCGCCCCCCGCTTGAACGCGCTTGCGCGCCCAGTCGTTGATGGCTATCTGGGTGAGGATGGCGTCCGGGATGTAGGCCTGTAGCGCGATGCCCGCCTCCACCCGCTCCAGCCCCTTGCGGTCCAGGGTCTGCATGAAGGCGTCGGCGGTGATGACGGTGTCGCGGTACTCCTCCATGTCCAGGTAGATGAACTTGGGGGTCTCCCGCCCGTCCGCGTGCACGAAGCGGGACCTGGCGGCGTCGCGAAGCAGCCGCTCCAGCCGGTCGCAGAGCACGCGCACGGTCTGCTCCCGCGCGAGCGAGGAGATCTGGGAATAGATGGTGGAGATCTTGACCGAGAGGACCTCGATTTCCGGCAACTGTATGGCCTCGAGATAGGCCTTCAGGCGCGCTCGGGCCTGGTCCTCGCCGAGCAGGGCCTCGCCGAGGTAGTTGACGTTCATGCGCATCCCTTCCTGGCGCCGGTTTTCCAGGTGCTCGGCCAGCAACTCTCGCTCGGCCGGCAGGATGACGTTGGCCGTCTCTCCGCGCATCTTCTCCTTGACCAGGGGAATGGCCACGCCAGGCAGGTGAGCGCCGAAGGACTGAAAACCCTTAAGCAGCGTCCTTTTCAGCGGCGCGAAAAAGCGAGGCACGCCCTGAACGTCCAGGATGTGAACCAGCTGGTCTGCCGCGCGGTAGGGATTGCTGGAGCGAAAGGCCTGGTCGGTGATCTGCACCAGCGTCGCCTTGTCCCCGGGGGTCTGCATCATCCGCTCCAGCTCGGCCTGCTGCTTTTTCTCCTGGGGCGTCTGCAGCCGCGCGGCGCGCTGTTGCAGCAGCCGGGCCAGATGAACGGCTTTCTGGACGGCCGGCGGATGAGGGGACGCGGGATCGGGCTCGAACGATTCGAGCAGGGTGTCGATGTCGCGTTGCGTGTTCTCTCGGTTCATATCCCGCCGCCTCCACTGACGGGCTCGTTTCGTGCTGCGAAACGTTATCACGAACCGAGTCGCGCGCGACAGAACACGACAGGCGAAAGGCGTCAGGGGCTCTTCGTGACCCTATCGTGGGCGGCGTTGATCAGCAGGTTCAGGAACACCTGGGAGAGGCGGCCCTCGCTGGCCAGCACCGGAGGCACCTTGGCGTAGTCCTTGACCAGGCGGGCCCGGTACTTGATCTCGTTGAGCGCCATGTTGGTAGCGATGTCGATGATTACTACCGGGTTCACCGAGACCAGCTCGTCCTTCTCCACCCGGGAAAAGGTGCTCAAGCCGCGGGCGATATCGCGGATACGCAGGGTGCCGGCGAGCGCGTCGTCGACGCGCTCGCAGACGTCGTCGAGCAGAGGCAGGTTTATCCGGCCCAGAACTTCGTCGGCGATTTCGTCCAGCAGGCTCGGCCCCAGGTGATCGGTCAGTCGGGTTTGCAGACCGCGCAACGCACCGAATAACTGCGGCAAGTCCTTCTCGCCTTCCATCAATCGACGTCAAGCCTTGCGCTTGACGATACCCATCGCGAAATTCACCCGAGCGATACCGAGCCCGCGTTTCCGCCGCCTTTGCCCGCTATCATTCGCAGTTGTCCTGGCTCGGGGGCGCGTCGAGCGGGCGGTCCGGATCGGACTCGCTCTGCTCGAAGATCTCCTGGTCGGTCAGGTAGCACTCGTAAACGAGGGAATCGACCGCCAGGTTGACGTAGCACGAGCCGTCTGCTTCCAGCACGGCGCGGCACTGCCCCGTCTCGACGTTGCATTCGACCGCCCGCAGCGACGCGTCGTAGGTGTCGATCTGCCAGTCGAAGGCGCCCTGGCAATCCAGATCGGTTTCGCACTCGCAGGTTACGAATGCTCGGGGATTACCCGATTCGGTGCCGATGTCGTGTTGTGCTGTCGAGCCGATGCAGGAGGCGGCCGTCAGCAGTAGAGCGAGTAGCGTAAACGGTTTCACGGCTCGGGCTCCGCGTCCTGTAGGGTGGTCAGGGGAAAGAGCTGGAAGTTCACCTGGATCACCTGACGGGGGTTCTTTTCCAGCTCGTCGATATCCAGCAGCTCGCGGCGGAAACGCTGCAGGGCGCGCTTGACGTGCTCCAGCCCGCTCTCGTCCAGGCAGAGCGTCACCGAGGAGATATCGCGCTGCTCGGCCGGCAGACGATCCAGGGAGGTAGCAGCGTGGTCCAGCATGGCGCGGTGGAAGTTGGCCAAATGCAGCGAGTGTACCTCGGGTCCGGTGGAAACGGTGGCCTGCTTGCGCAGCAGCTTTCCCTGACCGTCTCGCTCCAGCAGGTCGAGCTCCAGCAGCGTCTGAACCGCCATCCGGGCCTGCTGCGGCTTGATGGGCGGCGCCAGCCGCTGTGCGATCCAGCCGTAATCCTCCTTGAAATCCCGGCTCGCCACCAGCTCGCGAATGGCCGGCAGGTACCAGTGGGAATGGTAGACGTCGTAGGCGAGGTCGAGCAGGTGCGCCTGCCGGTAGCTGCGATTGCGTTTCAGGCGGCGATACCACCGGTTGCGCTCCTCGACCGTGCGGGCCTGGTTGAAGCCGACCAGCAGGCGAAAGTAGAGCGCCTCCTGGTTCTGTAGCCCACAGGCCGCAGCAAAGCGGCGGGCCATCTCCCGGGTCAGGTTGCGCTCGGCGTCGATCACCAGCTTGAGGTAGTTCGGGGAGCGCAGCCCGGCCCGTCTGGAGAAAGCGCGATAAGAGAAGCGTCGATGCTGCTTGGCGTGGTCGTAGTAAGCGCGGAGATACTCGCGATAATCGAGGAAGGCGAAGATATCCGGTGCAGAAGGCGGGGACATGGACTATCGATATTACTAAAGGACGCGACTGCCGGCCTCGGGTGTCCGCGCCCGGCAGCCTTGCTTCATTCGGGGGGTTGCGCCGGATCGACCACGCGGCCCAGGAAGAGGATGCTCTCGGTCAGCCGATCGTAGATCAGGAACAGGAAGGGACGGTTGACCTGGATGGGCAGGGGCGCGGAACGGAAGGTCATCTCCACCCCGCTGGCGGCCGCGGCCTCGGTCCCCTCCTCGTTTACCAGGACGTAGGCCTCGTGCACGACGTCATCGACCGCCAGCGGCGGCCCCGAGGCCATGCGGGAGAAGTCCGCGGCGTCCGGATCGAAGGCGGTGACCATCCCCAGGTCGATCAGCGCTTGCTTGACCTCCGGCCGGGAGCGGATTTCGAAACGGGGAAGCTCGACCGTGGATTCGTTGTCGAAAGAGTCGGCGAGCAACTGCTCGATCCGTTCCGGCTCGAGCGACGTTTCCAGCTGCGGCAGACCGTCCGGCTCGGCCGGAAGCAGGATGAGCATGGACAACTCGTCGTCCTGGTAGGCGATGTCGAGCAGGGTCAGATCCGTCTCCTCGGCCATGCGGATATCGAGCTCGGCCGACATGGTGGGCACCGACACCGTATCGCCCGAGAGCAGATGAAAGGGTCTGTCCGCGGTAGCTTCCGGGTCGAACTGCTCGGCCCAGTCGGCCTTGAAGTAGATGGCGCTGACCAGGGCCAGCGCGGTCAGGCAGCTGAACTGCCCCTCGGGAAAGAGCTCTTCGATCTTATCCTTCGTCTGTCCGGCGACCCAGTCGTTGATGGTGGCGCGGGCCTGCTCGGGATCCGCGCAGTAGTCGAGCTGTTGCAGCGGCGCGCCGTAGTGTTGCTGGTTGAGGGATAGAAACGCCTCCTCGAAGGGCCAGTCCTGCTGGCCGAACAGTCGGCTGGCGATGTACAGCTGGTAGCCGCGCCCAGCCTTGTCGCCGTTCAGATCGGCCATCAGCGCGCCCAGTTGCTGGTGAAAGACGGCCTCGTCGGTCCGGACCTCCAGCACCTCGGCCATCTCTTGCGCCGTTTCACCGGCGGCTCCGGCATAGGTCATGGCAAGCGCGGCGGTGAGGCTGAAGGGCGAGAGAAACAGGTTCTGGTTCTGTACCTCTGCCGCTGCCACGATCTGCTGGTAGAGCGACAGGGCGAACCGGTTGTTGCCGCTCACGACCGGCTCGAGCTTGGCCGTGAGCGCCGCGACCTGCCTGGCCACGCGTCCGTCCGGGCCGATATCCTGCCCATCGGGACCAATGTCCTGCCCGCTCGGACCGACATCCTGCCCGTCAGGTCCGATGTTCTCCCCGTCCGGCCCCGGACCCTCTTCGTCCGTGGTGTTCGAACAGCCCGCGACCGCCAGGGCCGCGACGGCGGCCCACAATAGCGTCAGGAAGAGCGGCGCCGGGGTGCGGCGCCCCATTTTAGAATCAAGCAAGCTCGTGGCCTTCATGCTCCCGTCCTTTCCGGATCCCGGATCCACCCGGGGACCCACTATTCAGTGTGGGCGACGAAAGGGGCGCCGGGAAGGCCTCGGGGCTCGGTACCGTATACGATTCTGGTATACATATAAACCTAATGATAACTTGCGGTTAGCCACGACAATACCGTATACCATACCGATATCTAGTATACAATCCGCCCCAGTTCGCTGCCAGGTCCTGCTCTGAGCTATAATTATTGATGTGGTCGAGCGTTGCCGGCGTCGTTCCTGTCCGGGTGGGAAGCTGCTTCTTTACTCGCTGCTCTTCGCTATCGCGTTTCTGATCGGCTCCGACCTATCGTCAACCGCGCGAGCGAATTCGCCGGAGGTTGCGCGAGTGACCGCGGTGCCGGTTGGCGGGAGTCCTCGCGTACTGTTCATTGGTAACAGCTACACCCACTACAACCTGCTTCCGGTGCTGGTGAGCAGGCTGGCCGCGGCCATGCCCGATCCGCTGCGGCTGCGGGTGCGCGCGGTCACCAGACCGGGGTACACGCTGCGCATGCACTGGAAGAAACGCAAGGAGCTGCTGTCGCGGATCAGAAACGGAAAGTACTCGCACGTCGTGCTGCAGGGGCACAGCCTGGATCCCATCGATCGCATCGACGAGTTCCAGGAGTATGCCTCGCGTTTTGATCGAGCTATCGACGCCGCGGGAGCGCAGACCGTGCTCTATCAGACCTGGGCGCGTCATCCGGGCGACCGGCTCTATCGCGACCACCCGCTGGTACACTCGGCCGAGGAGATGTTCGCCCGTGTAGACGATGTATATGCGCGCGCCGCCCACCGCCTGGACGCGCGGCTGGCTCCGGTCGGCCTGGCTTTCAAACGCGCCCTGCAACAGCATCCGGACCTGCGCCTCTATCGTCCGGACGGTTCTCATCCCAGCAGGTCGGGCACCTTTCTGGCCGCGTGCGTGATCTTCGGCTCGCTAACCGATAGCGATCCCGCCCGCTCCGCCTATCGCCCCCACGAGATCAGCAGGTCCGAGGCCCGCAAGCTCAAACAGGTGGCCGCGGCGGCTTTGGCGCGGTAAGCGGGCGGGTAAGGGCGGGGCTTATAGGGGCCATATTCGGCGTTGTCCCTCCTCGAAGTGGCTCTACCACTGCTTCGTCGGGCCAAGCACCGAATCTGACACCCTCTAAACACACGAACTCAAAGAGTTTTCAACCCGTTCGCTGCTCTAAGTTGGTAGGCTATATTACCGTTGGCTCGAAGTGAGACCTATTGTTTCCCGGTATGCCTGGCTTGTGGCCGCGGGCCTCGTCTTCGCGTGGTTCATGACGGACGACGCTCGTGCACAGGAGGAGCCCGAGGAGGCGAGTGAAGCGCCCTCGGGGCCGAAGCGAGCGCTGGCGGTCGGCGCCGCGGTGGTTCCCGGCGCGCTCGTGCACGGCAGCGGCAGCTACGTGCTGGGGAGAAGCGAGACGGCCGAGGCGCTGTTGTGGACGGAATTGGGCGGGATCGGCCTGATCGGCACCGGCGGTTACGCCTTGTTTGCCACCGGTGCGGCGCGGAACCTGGTCGGGGTCGCGGCAACCGGCCTGGTCGCGGGATTCGGGCTGTTCGGTATCTCCTGGCTGGCCGACCTCCACGCGGTGACCGCGCCCGAGGGCGGCTGGGGTAGGGCCGCGCGGATGGCTCCTATCTGGGAGGCGGAGGTCGGGTACAGGTATGTATACGATCCGCGCTTCGACTACCGCCACTTTAGCGTGACGGGCGCCTCGTGGTGGCTGGGTCGATGGCGGTTCAGCCCTTCGTTCTGGGCAGAGCCGGATGCGATCAACTCGAGGCTGCGCATGGTCGTCGCTCACCGCTTGCTGGGCCCCTCCCGCGCCGTCCGCGGCGAGGATGGGAGCTTGCTGGAGATCCGGCTGGCCGGGACGGAGCACCGTTTTCCCCGCGAACGCTTCACGCTCGGCACGGCCGAGTGGATGGTATCCGGCCGCCTGGACCTGCAGCGTCTGGGACCGCACCTTCAGGGCTCTTTTGCCGAGCTGGGCGTGGGCGTGGGATTCCAGACGACTCGGTTCGGCTTGCGGGAAGTCGAGTCGATGATGGAATCGCTGCTGCTGTCGCGGATCGCCTTCGGGATCTACGTAGGCGACCAGCGCTCGAGCGGCGGCGAGTGGAGCGTCTACTACGACCATCGCCACGATGGTTTTGCAGCCGGTATGCAGATGCCCGGTCCGGGCGCCGGCACCATCGGGCACCTCGGCCTGCAGGGACACCACTATTTCGACGAGCGCTGGGGAGTGGGCGCCGATTTTCGCCTCGGGTCGGCCTACGTGCTGGGCGCGTCGGCGCGCTTTCGCCACTGGGGGGCGCCATGAGGCTCCGGCACGCGGTCCTGGCAACCACCGCGCTGGCGGTGCTGCTCAACAGCGCTTGCTTACGACCCGGCCAGTCGCGCGCCGAGCGTGACCTGCAGGTCGGGCACGCCTCGGGCGCCGGGCTACGTGTCGACGTCGAGGAGGGGCTGGCGGCCATCCGCGAGCTTCGTTCGGGTAAGTTATTGCTATGGGGCGGGGCGCCCGCCTTCGAGATGACCGTTGCCCGCGAGGCGACGGCAGACGCGGACCTGGAGCTGCTGGTAGACAACTGCAGCCCCGCTGCGGAGCTCGGCGCGCCCGAGGTGGTATCCATCCAGAAAATCGATCGCGCCGCGGCAACGCAATGCGGATGGAGCCTGCGCCTGCCGGCGGACGAATCCGTTCGTTTGAGCGTCGCCTCGCCCGAGGCTGCCGCCGAGGGACCTTTCCGTTTCGCCGTATTGAGCGACGTGCAGGACGCGGTCGACGAGCTCGGCGATATCCTGGCGCTGATGAACAGGGACCCCCGGCTCTCCTTCGTGCTCAGCACCGGTGATCTGTCCGAGAGCGGTAAGGCCGGGCAGTTCGAGCGTTTTCAATCCGAGCTACAAGCGTTGAACGTGCCTTTCTTTACTACCCTGGGCAACCACGACGTCTCCTTTTCCGGTAGCCGCTTTCAGAACTACTTCGGCCGTGGCAGCTTTCATTTTGCGTATCGCGGGGTTCACTTCACTATGCTCGACTCGGCCAACGCCACCATCGATCCGATCGTGTATGACTGGCTCGACGGGTGGCTCGCCCTCGGCCGCGGTCGGATCCACGTGGTCGCCATGCACGTCCCGCCCCTCGATCCGGTGGGTCTGCGCAACGGGGGCTTTGCCTCACGCAACGAGGCCGCCCTGGTGCTCGCGCACCTGGCCGAGAGCGAGGTCGACCTGACGCTGTACGGGCACCTGCACTCCTATTATCGCTTTTACAACGCCAGCATCGAGGCGCACGTCAGCGGCGGCGGAGGCGCCTACCCCGAGAAGTTCGACGGAATCGAGCGTCACTTCCTCACCGTGGATATCGACTCAGTGACCGAAGAAATAACGGTCGAGGTGGTCCGGGTCGATTAGTGCCGCGACCAGTAGATTTTGAGCGGTTTGCGGCGGTCTTCGGCGCCGAATGGCGGCGTCGCTCCTCCTCAAAATAGCGGTGCTATTCCTCGTCGTCGCTCCTTGCATTCGGGGCCGCCGCGCTCCGAAATACTCGGTCCGTTTTTTTGAGATGGGCTCTAGTATCCCGGTCCGGCTACCTTCGAAGGTAAAAGGTTGAGCAGCAGGATGTGTGCGTTGCTTCGGGTGATGGCGGGGCGGATGTAGGTGTTGCCCAGACAGGAGAGCGCAAACACGCCCTTGTGCGGGCTGGAGTTGCCCCGGGCCTCGCGCAAAAGCCCGTCGACATCGACCACGTCCAGGAAGCGGTCGTACCCTATGTATTCGATCAGATGCGGGATAGGGCAGTCGCCTTGCCTGCAGGACCTATCGCGATGTACTGCGCGGAGAAAATCCTTCATGGCGCTGTCGATAAATAGGACACATGGAACGTATCGTGGTTCTCCGCCACTTCCATGTCATTTCGACCGAAGGGAGAAATCTCCTGCAAATGGAGATCTCTCCCTCCGGTCGAGATGACAACGACAGCGAAGCTCGAGGACGCTTCGAATACGGTCGCGACCCTTTGGTAGAAAAGAAAGTCACTATAATGGCGGGAACTCCTCTACGTCCCGTGCGTCAATGGTCGTGTTCGCGGTGCCCGTGGCCCCCGTGCCCGTGGCCCGGGCAGTTGGGCTCGGTGGCGCGGCGAAGCTTGCCCTCGCGGAACCGGCGTATCGCTTCCACCGCGGAGATCTCATCCGCGTAGAAGACGCCGATTCCGGCATTCGAGAGCTTACGGAATGCCGAGGGCCCGATGTAACGCACGATGATCGCGTCGATCTCCGTTTGAGAGAGCACGTCCGCGGTTCTGGGGCCGGCCCAGTGGATGCACTCCTGCGAGTCCCAGTTCTCGACCGCCCGGTAGCTCTCTTGGTCGGTATCGTAAATCACGAAGAAAGCGGCCCGACCGGTGTGCTCGTCCACCGCGCAATCCAGCCACTTTCCGGATGAAGCAACCGCGATCTTCATTTTCGAAAGGCGCCTAGAGAATGTTTTTGGGGCGAAACATCCGGCGTAACGTCAGGGGCTGCCCTCTATTCCTACTCTTATGGCGTTTCCGGCAGAAAATCCAGCTTTCTACAGGGTTCCCCCCCCCGCGTTTCTTCCGGCTGTTCAATATTGTTACTATTGTTTCAAATGGTTGTTTTACTATTGCAATATTGCTGGTTTCGGGGTATAGAATGAAAAACCGCTGGCGAGCGGGCCGGCGCGTTGGACTCGCGCGGTACCTCGCTCTCAGCCAGCAAGAAGAAGAAGAGCAGTCCGAGCATGAAGCCCGAAGGCAACAAGATGTTCTTTCGGACCGTTCTCGACTCCGTCGCCGACGGGGTCTTCACGGTCGACCGCAACTGGCGTCTGACCTCCTTCAACAAGGCGGCCGAGCGCATCACCGGCGTGCCCGCAGAACAGGCGCTGGGCAAGCATTGTTCCGAGGTCTTTCACGCCGACATCTGCGAGCGTCGTTGCGCGTTGCGCCAGTCCATGGAGACCGGGGCCGAGTTCATCGACGTACCCGCCCGCATTCTCAATTCCCGCGGGCAGTCGATCCCCATCAGCCTCAGCACCTCGGTCCTGCGCGACGCCGAGGGAACCATGATGGGAGCGGTGGAGACCTTCCGCGATCTGTCGGCTTTGGAACAGCTGCGGCGGGAGATCAAGCACCAGTACACCTTCGAGGACATCGTGGGAAAGAGCGAGGCGATGAAGAAGATCTTCGCCTTTCTCCCGGACGTGGCAGAGAGCGATACCACGGTGCTGATCGAGGGCAGCAGCGGTTCGGGCAAGGAGCTGCTGGCCCGGGCCGTGCACAGCCTCAGCCACCGGCGGAACAAGCCCTTCGTGGCCATCAACTGCGGGGCCCTGCCGGTGAATCTGTTCGAATCGGAGCTTTTCGGCTACGCGCAGGGTGCCTTTACCGACGCCAAGCGCGACAAGCCCGGACGGCTGGCGCTGGCCGAGGGCGGAACCATCTTCTTCGACGAGGTGAGCGAGCTGCCGCTCGCTACCCAGGTCAAGTTGCTGCGCGTCTTGCAGGAGCACGAGTTCGAGCCGCTGGGCGGCGTGCGCACGGTGAAGGCCAACGTGCGGGTGGTGGCGGCGACCAACCGCAAGCTCGCCGAGCTGGTGAGCGACGGCCGGTTCCGGGACGATCTCTACTTCCGCCTGGCGGTAGTACGGCTGACCATTCCTGCGCTGAGCGAACGCCGGGAAGACATCCCCTTGCTGGTCGAGCATTTCATCCAGCGCTTCAACGCCAAGCGGGGCAAGAAGATCTCCGGCGTCACGCCCATGGTGATGGAGCTGTTGATGCGCCACGGGTTTCCGGGAAACGTACGCGAGCTGGAGAATATCATCGAGTACGCCTTCGTGCTCTGTCACAACGGCCTCATCGACGTGCGTCACCTGCCGGAAGACATCCAACCGAGCCGCGGTCGCGAATCCGAAGACGACGGAAACGGCTCCCGGCTCAAGGTCGCCGAGGCCGACGTGATCCGCTCGGCGCTGAAGAACAACCGCGGTCACCTGGGAAAGACCGCGAAGGAGCTGAGCCTGAGCCGGACGACTCTGTGGCGCAAGCTGAAAAAGCACGAAATCGCCGTGCGCGGTTATAAAACCGTCTGAGGAGGGAGGGGGCAAACCCCTCCCCTACGGGTCATACATCAGCGAACCCGTAGGGGAGGGCCTTGCGCCCGCCCGGGAAGCGCGCGGCGCAATTTCGATGGGCACGTTCCCCTCCAATCGAAATGACCTGTGAATAAGGCGTATATAACGACTATAACGATCGGACTTTCGGGCTTATAGCGCGTTCGGGGAATCGATGCGAACAATCATCACGCTTTTGAAAACCTGAAACATTCCATTGTTTCGCATGGGAAACATTTTTCGCGTTTTTTTGCCAGTAAACATCCGCGCGGAGCGGTTTTTTTTCGAGAAGACGTTCGGAACCTGCGCGGCGATCGCGAACCCGTGCTAGACGCGTCGACCGCGAATCGTCTTTACTGATGGTTTTGAACTCAGAATTAGCCATGAAACGGTAACCCGTATCGGTTGGGTTTTACGGGCTATTCCGTTCTTCGTACGTGCCCGGAGTTGGGCGAGCTTCTTGCATCCCCTTTCCAGTAGCGCGTCCGATCGTTTCATACCGTACCGACGGTGAGCGCGATGTTGGCCTGGAAGTTGCTACGGCCGGCGCAGGAGAGCGTTTGCGGTGAAGATAGCGATACCCCGCTTTGGCGAATCCGTGGCCCCTTGCTTCGAGTACTCGGCCACCATCGCCATCTTCACCGTCGAGAATGGAAAGGTGATAGCACAAAAGGATTTTGCTCTGCAGAGCCAGCAGGAGTTCGATCGCGTGCGTCTGTTGCGCGACCAAGGCGTGGATACGCTGATCTGCGGAGGCGTGCGGGACCGCTTCGAGGACATGATCCAGGCCCTGGGTATCCAGGTGATCTCCTGGGTCTCGGGCGACGTCGATGATCTGCTCGACAAGTTTCTGCGCGGAAAGCTCACGCCCGGGACCGGTCGACTGGGATACCCCGGGAAAAGGTCCGGCTGAAAGGACAAACCGGTGTTGCCGTTCGAGGAGCGGCAAGGAGAGGCTCGATGCCCAACCAGGAAAATTGGAACTGGGGCACGGAAAAGAAGCTCGTGGCCGACCTGAACGAGGTTCGATCCAAGTTCGCCATCGTCTACGAGCTGGTGGCCAGCCCGGACGGCGAACGCATTGCCGTGCCGGTGGCGCAAGAGGTCGACAATCTGCAGGTATGCGTGAACGGCGAGACGTGGGAGGACGTGTTCGAGAAGGCGTGGAACCTGCTGTTCACTCCGGACTCTCGGCTCATCGCTCTGGTGCGCGTGGACGACGAGTGGACGGTGGCGGTGGAGGGCCAGCTCTGGGAGGATCGCTACGAGTTCGCTTGGAACGTGAAGCTCAACCCGGCGGGCGACGCCATCGCCGTGCAGGTCAAGAACGGTGGGAAGTACTCGCTCTGCCTGAACGGCCAGGCCTGGGAGCAGGGGTTCCTGTCGCTGCGGGACTACGCGCTGAGCCCGGACGGCAAGCGCATGGCGGCCACCGTCCAGGTAGAGGAGCTGCCCGAGGCCGATATCTTCAAGTTCCTGCAGGGGACCTGGAGCGTCGTCGTCGATGGAACCGTCTGGAAGAAGACCTACCTCAATACCTATGCGCCCGTCTTCAGTCCAGACAGCAAGAGCGTGGCGGCCGAGGTTCGTACCGATGCCACCGCGTACACCATCGGCAGGGACGAGACGCTGTGGGAGCAGAGCTTCCCGGCCGTCTGGGAACCGGTCTTCCGCAACGGCAGCGTGCTGGCTCCGGTCCGTCAAAAGGGCGCCTGGACCCTGGCCGAGAACGGCAAGCCGATCTGGAACAGCGCCTACTTACAGCTGTGGAAGCTCACCTTGAGCCCGGACGGCAAGCGCATCGCGGCGGTGGCGGCCCCCAGCTACGGCAGGTGGACCATCGCGGTCGACGACAAGCCCTGGGAGCGGACCTTCGGCGACATGGTCCTGTCCCCCGTCTTCTCGCCCAACTCGAGCCGCGTCGCCGCCGTCGTTAAAAAGGACAACCGCTGGACGATCGCGGTCGACGGGACACCCTGGTCCGAGAGCTTCGACATGATCTGGGACCCCGTCTTCAGCCCGGACGGCAAGCGGGTGGCCGCCAAGGTGGACAGAAGGGGCAGCTACGCGCTGGCCGTGGACGGCCGGGTAGGCTCCCGCTCCTTCGAGCAGCTCTGGGACCCGACCTTCAGCCCGGACGGCAGCAAGATGCTCATCAGGGGCGTTGAGCAGGGCAAGTACTTCCGCGAAGTCGTCCCTGTATCCGAAGTAGCGAAATAAACGAGGGAGTCGAACATGTACGAATTTACGAGCGGTCCGTTGGTCTGGGTGGCCTTCATCGGGCTCATCGGTGGCACCCTGTATAAGCTCGTATCCATGGCCCAGCTGGCCCGGCGGGAAAAGACAGTGTTCCCCACCATGAGCCAGAAGTTCGGGTTGCGCTCGCTGCTGCACTGGGTGATCCCCTACAACAGCACCAACATGAGGCTGCGGCCCTATTTCACCGCCATATCCTTCACCTTCCACTTCTGCCTGCTGGTCACCCCGCTGTTTGTGATGGGACACGCGGTGCTCTGGCAGCGCTCCTGGGGGCTCAGCTGGTGGAGCCTGCCGCCGCTGCTCGCGGATGTCATGACCCTGGCGGTGGTGGTGTCGGGCCTGCTCTTCCTGCTCCGGCGCATCGCCGCGCCCGAGGTACGAAACGTCACCACCTGGAAGGACTACGCCATCCTGCTGCTGGTCATCTCCCCCTACGTGACGGGCTTCATCGCCCACCAGCAATGGCTACCCTACCAGGGCACCATCATCGTGCACATCCTCTGCGGGGTGGCCTGGATGATCGCCATCCCCTTCACCCGTCTGGCTCACATGATCTGGTTCGCCTTTTCCCGGGCCTACATGGGGAGCGAGTTCGGCGCGGTGCGCAACGCGCGCGACTGGTGAGTCGGCGAGGACGCCCGGCGAGAACGGAAACACGAGAGGCAAGAAACATGGCTGATCTAGTTGATAGTGCGGTCGTCGATCCTGGCCTGGACGAGGCGATCGTCAAGCTGACCCCGGAGCGCATCGAGCAGGTCATCCGGCACGTCCTGGACAACGAGAGCGCCGCCCGCATGAAGGTCTACCTGGAGACCTGCGTGCGCTGCGGTCTCTGCTCCGAGGCCTGCCACACCTATCTTTCCCGTAACCGCGACCCGGACTTCGCGCCGGTGGCCAAGGTTAAGGACACGCTCTGGGAGATGGTGAAAAAGAACGGCCGGGTGAACGGAGATACGCTGAAGAAATCCGCGCGCATCGCCTTCACCGAGTGCGGCGCCTGCCGCCGCTGCAGCATGTACTGCCCCTTCGGCATCGACATCGCCTACCTGATCATGACCGTGCGCCGCATTTGCCACCTGCTGGGCGTGGTCCCCCAGTACCTGCAGGATACGGTCAACAGCCACGCGGTCACCATGAACCAGATGTGGGTGCAGCAGGACGAGTGGATCGACACCCTGATGTGGCAGGAGGAAGAGGCGCGGGACGAGCTTTTGGGCACGCGCATACCGCTGGATAAAGAGGGCGCCGAGATAATGTACTCGGTTATCGCGCCCGAACCGAAGATTCTGGCCCAGCTGCTCGGCAACATGGCCGTGATCATGCAGGCGGCGAACGTGGACTGGACCATGCCCAGCGCGGATGGCTGGGACAACAGCAACATGGCCATGTACTCGGGCGATTTCGAGGTGATGGCCCGAGTCGAGCGCCTGCACTGGGAGAGAGCAGCCGCGCTCAAGGTCAAGCGGGTGGTGATGGGCGAGTGCGGCCACGCTTTCCGCGGTGCGGTCTACGACGGGCCCAAGTGGCTGGGGTGGAAACGACCGCCCATTCCCATGGTGCACGCGGTGGAGTTCTACTACGAGCTGATCAAGAGCGGCCGGCTCAAGATCAAGGAGAAGTTCAAGGAGCCGGTCACCGTCCAGGATCCCTGCAACATCATCCGCGGCCGGGGGCTACACGAGAAGCTGCGCTACGTGGTCAACGAGCTCTGCGAGGACTTCCGGGATATGGAGCCGCGACACGAGCACAACTACTGCTGCGCGGCGGGCGGCGGCATTATCAACTGCGGCCCGCCCTGGAAGGTGTCGCGGATGAAGAGCATCAAGGTCAAGGCCGACCAGCTGGCCGCGACCGGCGCTCACATCTGCATCACGCCCTGCCACAACTGCCACAGCGGTATCGAGGACATCATCGGCTACTACAAGCTGGGAATGCACGTGATCTTCATCAACGAAATCCTCATCAAGGCCATCGAACGACCCGAAGCATGAGAAAGAGAGAGCATATGGCTGTGCAAATCCATTTCGGGTGCCGTACGGGTTGGGCGCTGTTAGCCACGGGCGGTATCGCCATCGCCCTGGCGGTCGGTTGCGACGCCCATCCCCTGGATCACCAACGCGATATCGGGCCATCGGTGATCGCGCTCTCGCTGCCGGAGAGCTTCGACGAGCCGGATCGGCCCATCGTGGAATTCGATCACGCGAGCCACACCGCGGCGCTCGGGAGCGACGGCTGCCAGGCCTGTCACCCGGCCGGAGACGACGGCGCTGTGAGCTTCAAGTTCAAGCGCCAACAAGAGCTTACGAGCGAAGCCGAGCTGATGGAGCACTACCACTACAACTGCATGAGCTGCCACGAGCAGCGCGGCTCCGCCGGCCAGAGCACCGGACCGCTCACCTGTGGCGACTGCCATGTAGAGCAGGATGCGGGACGGTCGCTACGCGACGAGATGCGCTTCGACTACTCGCTGCACGGCCGGCACAGCCAGGCCGAGTCGGACAAGTGCGAGAGCTGCCACCACGTGTACAACGAGCAGAAGCAGGCGCTCGAGTACCAGAAGGGCGCGGAGAGCGCCTGCGCCGACTGCCACGGCGAGCGGGACGAGGGCAGCAACCCGTCGCTCGGTAACGCATCGCACCGGGCCTGCGTGGGCTGCCATATCGACCGGGCCGAGAAAAGCGGCAAGACCGGGCCTCAGTACTGCACGGGCTGCCACGATGCTGCGGACAAGCAACAGAACGTCGAGAAGCTGGCGAAGATACCCCGCATCGAGCGCGACCAGCCCAAGACGGTCTGGATAGACTCAGAGGCGGGCGAGATGGCCGCGGTGCCCTTCGACCACATCGGGCACGAGCCGCTGACCACTTCCTGCTCCAGTTGCCATCACCAGACGCTCGGCGCTTGCGATGAGTGCCACACCCTACGCGGCAGCGAGAAGGGCGAGGGCGTGACGGCGGAGAACGCCTACCACGCGCTTCAATCGAAGCACAGCTGCGTGGGCTGCCACGCGCAGCATACCGAGGACAAGGGTTGCGCCGGCTGCCACCACTCGCTCGAGCTTCCGCCGGCCGAATCGGCCTGCGCCACCTGCCACACCGGCAAGCCCTCGGCGCCGGTGATGAGCTCTCCCGCACCCGAGCAGGTGGCCATGTCCGAGGCCGGCTCGGCCGCGCCGCCTCCGGAAATGGAGGTGCAACCGGCGATGACGCCGCCGCCCGCTTCCGCTATCCCCGTCTTCGAGGAGGTGCAGCTGAGCCCGCTGCCCGCCTACTCGGACGACTTCCCGGAAACGGTGACCATCGACGCCATCCAGAGCGAGTACAAGCCCTCGGTCCTGCCCCACGGAAAGATCGTGGCTGCGCTCGACCGGCAGGTTCGCCAGAGCAAGCTGGCCAAGCGCTTCCACGAAAAGACCGAGGTGCTCTGTTCGGGCTGCCATCACCAGACGCCGACGGGCGTCCGGCCCCCGGCCTGCGGGTCGTGCCACGCGGACGCGGCACACCCCACCCGCGACAAGCCGGCGCTCAAGGCCGCCTACCATCTGCAGTGCATCGAGTGCCACCAGAAGATGAGCATCGAGGCGCAGGGTTGCACGGATTGCCACGAAAAGGCCTCCGGGGAGGTGGTGAAATGAGTATCTCGAGGCGTAACTTCATCAAGGGAGCCATCGCCGGAAGCGGCGCACTGGTAGCCGGGACGGCTCAGGCCGGCGGTGGGGCCAAGCACTTCGCGGGGCACCCCGGCCGCTTCGGGCTGCTGCACGACACCACGCGCTGCGTGGGCTGTCGCTCCTGCGAGGTGGCGTGCAAGCAGGTCAACGAGCTGCCCCCGGCCGAGCAACCGGTCGGCGACATGACGCCCTTCGAGAGCGCGCGTCGCGTTACCCCGACCGCGCTCACCGTGGTCAACCGCTACCGCGAGGCCACCGACGGGAAGCCGGCCGTCTACCGCAAGCACCAGTGCATGCACTGCAACGAGCCCTGCTGCGCCTCGGTCTGCCTGGTCAAGGCCTTCAGCAAGACGCCCGAGGGACCGGTTCTGTACGACTCCAGCATCTGCATGGGTTGCCGCTACTGCGTGACGGCCTGTCCCTACTACGCTCTCAGCTACGAGTACGACGATCCCATCACGCCGCGGGTCATGCGCTGCACCATGTGCTATCCGCGCATCAAGGAGGGCAAGAACCCGGGCTGCGCCGACGCCTGCCCCACCGGGGCCATCACCTTCGGCAAGCGCGAGGACTTGATCAAAGTAGCCCGCGAGCGCATCGCCAAGGCGCCGTGCAGGTACCTCGACCACATCTTCGGTGAGCACGAGTTCGGCGGAACCAGCTGGCTGACCCTGGCCGGCGTCTCCTTCGGCGAGATCGGCCTGCACGAGGGCGCCACCCACACTTCGCTGCCCGAGATCGGCACCGGGTTCCTCTCGGTGGTGCCGCTGGTCATCACCATTTATCCGGGCCTGCTCATGGGCTTCTACGCCTTCAGCAAGCGCAAGGACAAGCTGAGCGAGGAGCAGAAGAAGGCGGCCGTGGTCGAGGCCCTGATGAGGGCCGACGAAGAGACCAAGAAGAAGCTCGCCGACGCGGCGACCAAGGCAGGCAAGGACAAGGAAAAGGCCATCGCCGCTGCGGTAAAGAAGGCGCTGGCCGAGGCGGAGAAAGCGGCCGCTAGCAAGGAGGAGGGGAAATGAACCAGTCCCCCGCTGCACAGAGCAAGCTCTTCACACCGTTCAACCTGATCTCGGGATTTATCCTGGCTGTCGGAGCCGTCGTCCTGCTGATCCGCTTCGTGCAGGGGCTGGGGGCGACCACCAACCTCACCCACGACTACCCCTGGGGCCTCTGGATCGGCTTCGACGTCATGTCGGGCGTGGCCCTGGCCGCCGGCGGTTTCGTCACCTCCTCGACCGTCTATCTTTTTGGGATGAAGGAGTACAAGCCCATCGTGCGGCCCGCGCTGCTCACCGCCTTTCTGGGCTACTCCCTGGTCGTGGTGGGGTTGCTGGCCGACCTGGGCCGACCCTGGCGGCTGCCCTATCCCTTCATCATCCAGCCCGGGCCGACCTCGGCGCTTTTCGAGGTCGCGCTCTGCGTCGCCCTTTATCTCACGGTCCTGTTCATCGAGAGCACGCCTGCTGCCTTCGAGTGGCTGGGGTTCAAGCGGTTGCACAAGATCGTGACCAAGATGACCATCGCCCTGACCATTTTTGGGGTGATCCTCTCGACCATGCACCAGTCCTCGCTGGGAGCGCTTTTCGCCATCATGCCGACCAAGCTGCACCCCCTCTGGTACTCGACCCAGATCCCCGTGCACTTTTTTGTCTCGGCAGTGGCGGCCGGCATTTCCATGGTCATCGTGGAGAGCATGCTCTCGCACCGCGCCTTTGCCGACAGGGTCGAGATCAGCCACGAGCAGCTGGACAAGATCACGGTCGGGCTGGCCAAGGGCGGGGCGGTGACCCTGGCCGTCTACTTCGGCGTGAAGATGGTCGGCGTGGTGCTGGACGACGACTGGCACTACCTGGGCACGGGCTGGGGCGCCTGGTTTTTGCTGGAGATGCTGGGCTTCGTGGCTCTGCCCTGCTTTCTCTACCTGGTGGGCTACCGCGAGAAGCGGACCGGCTTGATCCGCGTTTCGGCAGTCATCACCGTGCTCGGCATCATGCTCAACCGCTTCAACGTTTGTTTTATCGCCTTCAACTGGAACCTGGAGAACCGCTACGTTCCGCACTGGATGGAGATCTGGGTGACGGTGGCGCTGGTGACGGCCGGGATCGTGGCCTTCAAGCTGATCGCCCAGTATATGCCTATCCTGCGCGAGCATCCGGACTACAAGGGATTGCACTAGGAAAGGGAGAGGGAAGATGGAAACGCTCTGGGACTTTCTCACCTACACCAAGGGCTTCTCGTACGTGCTCGCCTTCGTTTTCCTGGCGATATTCATCCCCTTCTGGGCATTTCTCACCGAAAGGGACGAGTGACGGACGGTCGGGTTCAGCGTCGATCCCCGGATGTTCAGATGTACCCTGATCAAACCAGCGCTGATGAGCTGAAGAGGAGACTGGAACCATTGCTGTTCGAGTACTCCCCCTGTCAGATCGCGGTCGTCGACAGCGACTACCGGATCGTTCTCGTCAACGGCGCCTTCGCGCGGGTCTTCGGCTCGCGCGAAGGAGAGAAATGCCACGAGGTATACAAGGGCCGCGGGGTGCGCTGCGATCGGTGCCCGGTGGAAAAGTGTCTCGGCGACGGGCGGCAGCGCACCTCGGACCAGCAGGGGATAGATCGTTTCAACAAGATTATCAACTACCAGGTTCACTGCATACCGCTGACGGATCCGGAGGGGAAGGCCGCGTACGTTCTGCAGATCGCCACCGACCGGACGCACCTGCTAGAGATGGAGCAAGGCCTCAAGCAGGCGGAGAGGTTGGCCAACGTGGGCCTGACCACCGCCGGGCTGGCTCACACCATCAAAAACATCCTGGCCGGGCTCGACGGCGGCAGCTACATGGTCGACTCGGCCCTGGAACGTGACGATCCGGCGCGGCTCAGGGCCGGCTGGGAGATGGTCCAGCGCTACATCGAGCAGGTTTCGGGGCTGGTGCACAACCTGCTCAGCTACTCCAAGCCGCGCGAGCCCAGCCGGGAGCTGGTCGAACCGGGGCGGTTGGCGCAGGACGTCGTCGGCCTCTTCTCGGACAAGGCAAAGATGGCCGGCCTACGGCTCGAGAGCGACATCGAGGAGGGCCTGCAGCGGCTGATGATGGACCGCGAGGCCATGCACGCCTCGCTTTCCAACCTGGTGGCCAATGCCCTGGACGCCTGTACCTGGGATCCGGATCTGGACAAGGTGCATCATGTTCGGGTGGCGGCGCGCGCCCGTATGGGCGGCGGGGTGGCCTACGAGGTGATGGACAACGGTCCCGGCATCTCGGAGGAGAACCAGCGTAAGGTGCTCAGGACCTTCTTCACCTCCAAGGGAGTCCGCGGGACCGGGCTGGGCCTGTTGCTGACCAAGAAGGCTGTGCAGGAGCACAATGGCGCGATAGATTTCGTATCGACGCCGGGAGAGGGTACCAGCTTTCGTATCGAGATCCCGTCCGACACCACGCCGCCGAAGGAGAGCTTCGCGGTAGGGGACGGGTGAAGGTTAGAGACTTCCGGTGGAAAACCTTTCGAAACCGGATTCGCGGCAGCAGATTTTGTAGAGCACATCTCACACGGGAGTAGAATATGGCGAAGAAAATCCTGGTAGTCGATGACGAAGCCGACGTGAGGACCTTCCTCCGTACCTTGCTCAAGAAGCACGGCTACGAGGTGGTCCTCGCCACCGACGGTTTCGAGGGGCTGAAGATCCTGAAGGACGAGAAACCGGATCTGATCACCCTGGACCTGATGATGCCCAAGCAGTCCGGCACCGACATGTACCGCAAGCTGCAGAAGGACAAGGATCTGGTCAAGATCCCGGTGATCGTGATCAGCGGCCTGTCCGGGCGCCACCTGGCCGTGCCCGAGCCGCTGGCGGTATTCGATAAACCGATCAACCCCGAGCAGTTCATGGAAGTAGTGGAGAAGGCGCTGGAGAACGGGGACGATTAGTCCCGCCGCCATGCGCGCCCGCCTCCCCTGTCATCTCGAGCGCAGCGAGAGATCTCTATGCGCCGCCGCGGTAGGGACGGAAGAATCCGCTGGTGGTCTGGGACCGGATCGGCTCGTCGAGCCGGCGCCGGAAGGGGAGGGTCACGCGGAAGGTCGTCCCCTCCGACTCCCTGGAATCGAAGGTGATGGAGCCCCCGTGCTCCCTGACCACCTGCTGCACCACCAGCAAGCCGAGCCCGGTTCCCTCGGTACCCTTGGAGGAGAAGAAGCCCTCGAAGACCCTCCCCCTGTCCTCCTCCGAGATCCCGCTGCCGTTGTCCTCGACCTCGATCACGAGGCTTGTGCCCTGGTGAACGAAGCAGCGCAGCACGATCCGGAGCTCTTTCTCCTGCGCCCGGGGATCGAAGCGACAGGCGTCCAGGGCATTGCCGACCAGGTTGGTCATCAGATTGTACACGGCCTCCCGGTCGAAGACGCCGGCGTCGTCCTCTTCGCCAACCTGTAACTCGAGCTCGATCTCCTCCTGCGCGGCGCGCGCGCGATACAGGTCGTGGACCTCCCGGGCCACCGCCCCCGGCGAGACCCCCTCCTCGAGCTTGGGGACGCGTTCCCGGGAGCAGAAGAGCAGATCGTTGGCGATGCGGGAGACCTTGGCCGCGTTTCGCTGCACCATCTCCCACCCCTCCTTGAGCAACTCGCTGTCGTTGTCCTCGAAGGCGGTGTTGATGACGAAGATCCCGCCCTCCAGCCCCATCATCACGTTCTTGATCCGGTGGGCGGTGCCGCTCACCGCCAGCCCCACCAGCGCCAGCTGCCGCTGCAGCTCTTTGACCCGGGTGATATTGGTGGAGACCTCCATCACCCCGCTGATCTCCTCGCTCTCGTCGCGCACCGGCATGGAGTTGACGATCATGGCGGCCTGCCGGCCATCGCGGGTGACCACCGTTTCCTCGCTCACGTGCACCTGGCCGTCCTCGAAGGTCTTCTCCACCGGGCACTCCTGGCAGACCCGAATGCCGTTCTTGTAGGAGCGGTAGCAGTGCTGGCCGGTGCAATCGCCGAAGTCCTTTTTGAAGAGATTATTCGACTCCACGATCCGGAAGTCGCGGTCCTGCACGGTGATGTAGCAGGGAACGATATCGAAGAGCCTCTCCAGGCGCCGGCGGCTTCTCTCCAGCTCCTTCTCCAGGGCCTTGACCTCGGTGATGTTGGCGGACATCTCGATCACCGATTTGATCTTCCCGTTCTCGTCGAAGACAGGGGTGGAGGTGACCGTCACGCTCTGCTTGCGCCCGTCACGGGCGATGACGATCTCCTCGCTGGTGTGCTCCTTGCCGTCCTGGAAGGTCTTCAGCACTGGGCAGTTCGGGCAGGGGGTGCTTCGCTGCTTGTATACCCGGAAACAGTGCTGCCCCACCGCGTCGCCGAAATCGCGCCGGAACAGCTGGTTGACCTCGGTGATCTCCAGGTTGCGGTCCTGTACCGACAGGTAGCAGGGCAATCGATCGGTCCAGGGGGGGACGCGGACGGCCGGAGCGGGGCTTTTTCCGGCCAGCAGCATCCAGCCCGAGACCAGCAGCGCGGTCGCAAAAGCCGCGCCCAGAAGCGGCCCGGCGAACGCTCCGGCCGCGCTCGAGATGGCGAGGGCAACAGCGGCCACCGAGAACAGCAGGGCGACGGCTCCGATGCGGCGTCTCAAGCCGCCCTTAAGGTCGGTCGATTTCGGCGATGCCGTTTCCAGGTTTCCGGCCGTCTTCATGCCCCTTCCAGACAAGCCTACCTTTTTTCCTGCCGTCAAAGCGAGGGGAGAAGGTGGCCGACCTTATACCACGGTATCAACGAGTGAACAGGGGGGGCTCGATCCCCCGGTATTTGGCGCATTCGCCCCCGGGAGCTCTCTCTTTGCTCCGCGGAGGCCACTGACGGTATAAAAGGACACCGTGACCGCTGGAAGATACGGTGACCCTGTACACCTCTCGAGATGACAGGAAACCGCGCATCGGCGCGGTTGACAGTCGCCGAATATGCCGCACATTTAGGGGTGTTGAAATCGGAAGCTCGATGGCGAAACAGAGCACAGCAGCGATAGCCAACCGAGATCGAGCGCCCGCGGGGAGCCCGGCGCTTGCCGTCCGGCGCTTCGTCTCGATCCTAGTGCTCTTCGCACTCGCCGGCATGCTGCTCGGTCCCCTTCAAGTGGCGGCGGAAGAGCTGCACCGTGGCGATGGCTCGACCTCGCATCATGACGACGGCGCCCCCTGTCCGGACGGTCACCAGGAGGAGCCCTGCGATGAAGGATGCCCCTGTTTCTGCTGCCCCGGCCATTTCAGCGCCCTGTACTCGGCCGCGGACCTCTTCGTCTCGCATCTCTGTCCGACCATAGGTCGTCGATTTGGGCCTTCCGAGGAGTTGCCTCCGGAAGGCACGTTCCAGAGAGTATTCCGTCCTCCCAGAAGCTGAGCTCTTGTATCCATTGCGTCGGATCGCCGTCGCGCCTGGGCGCGCGGGGGCGGCCCGCGGTCTGATCCGGGCGGACTCCGCCCCGGGGTGAATTCCACGAGAGCGGTATCCGGAATACCGACAGCGTATTCCGTCGATGGACTCCAGCGAGGAAGGAAGCTCGAGCATGGGACGGCAAGCAGAGGTGTCGCCTCGCGTTCCGCGAGCGGCGACGATATGGGGTATGATCGTACTGACGCTATCCTCGGCCGCGCACGCCGGGTCGGAGCGGCCCTCGACCGAGGCCGCTGCGCCTCCCGCGAACGGGGGGCCGGTTACCGAGGTCGAGGTTACCTGGCAGAAGCTTGCGGCGCTGGTCGAAAAGCATCCGCGGATCGCAGCCGGTCGACATCGCGTTGCCGCCGCCCGAGCGGCGGAAGGCGCGGCCGGCGCGGTCGCCAACCCCGAGCTCGAGGCCACGGGTGCCTACGGCCAGGCAGTGGACGGCTCGGCTTCCAGGATCGAGTGGGGGCTCGGGCTTTCCATCCCGCTCGGATGGCTCGCGCAGCGCGGCGCAAAGATGGACGCCGCTCGCGCCGAGGCCAGGGCGGCCGCCGCCGAGGTCCGAGCTCTACGCCGCGACGTCCTGCTCGAGCTTCGCCTGCTGTTCTGGAACCTGGTCTACCAGCAGCATCGGGTGGAAGCGCTCGACCAGACGAGCCAGCAGACCGGCGCGCTGGTGCAGGCGGTCCGGCGGCGGGCGGAGACGGGCGAGGTCCGTCCGGTCGAGGCCACGCGGGTCGAGATAGAAGCCGAGAGGGTTGCGGGCGAGCTGGAGGTCGCGCGGCTAGGGCTGGAGGCTCGACGCGCCCGGCTGGCGACCTGGCTGGGCGTGGGAAGCGATCGGCGCCTGGTGGCGGTAGCCGATCTCTACCAGCTCCCCCGACCCATCAGCGCGGGCAAGGCCAGGGAGAGGGTGCGCGCCGGGCACCCGGCCCTGCTCGCGAGCCGGGCGCGGGTCGATGCACTGGCGGCCGACCTCGCTGTCGAGAGAACAGAGCGAATACCCGAGGCGTCTATTGCGGCGTTCACCGACCACGAGCTCGATCGACGCGCGTACGGCGTGGGGCTCTCCCTTCAGCTGCCTCTCTGGAACTGGAACACGGACAACATCCGCAGGTCCGAACGACTGCTGGCGGCGGGTAAGGAGCTGCTGAGGGCCGAGCTGCTTCAGCTCGAGGGCGCTGTCATCGAGGCCGGTTCGAGCTGCCGGGCGGAAGTGGCGCTCTCTCTCCGCTACCGGGACGGCATCGTGCCGCGCGCGGAATCCTCCGCGCGAATCATCGAGCGGACCTACCACCTGGGCGAAGCGACGTTGCTGGAAATGATCGACTCGCGTCGAACCCTGCTCGATACGAAACGCGAGTTTCTGGAAGCGCTGGTACGGGCGCAGATCGAGTGCGGGCGCCTCGCAGCGCTGACCGAGGAGGGATTGCCATGAACAAGCGGACGGAAATCGAGGTATTTGTAGTTTTTATCGGCTGTCTGGCCGCGGCCGGCTGCGCCGACCGGAGCGCCGGCCCGTCGGCGGAAACCCACGCGTCGCACGAAAGCGAGCACGGATCGGCCGAGCAGGAAGAGCGGGAAGAGCGGGCCGCCGATCACGACCGTCACCACCACCGCCACGACCGCGGCGAAGACGAGCCGTCGGATCTCGATCGCCCGGTGGACGAGCTGTTCGCCGCGACCTGCGAGCACGAGATGAAGGCCCATCAATGCGACGAGTGCCGCTACGAGGTCGGGGTGGTCAAGGCCGCGGCCAGCCTGTTCGAGGGAGGGTTGCTCGGGACCGTGCGGGCGGAGAAGAAGGCGGTCGCGGTGCCGCTGAGCCTGACCGGCGAGGTGCGCTTCGACGAGCGGCGGGTCGCCCACCTCAGCACCCTGGCGGGGGGGATCATCCGCAAGGTCCACGTCACGCTCGGCGACGAGGTCAAGCGGGGCCAGCCCCTGGTCGAGATCGAGTCGGTGGCCGTGGGTGATGCGCAGGCGGTATATCTGGAAGCGCAGGCCATACTAGAGCTGGCCGGTCGCAATCACGATCGCATCGCCGAGCTCAGGCGCGAGACCATCGCCTCGGAGAAGGAGCTTCTGCAGGCCACGCAAAACCTGGATGCCGCGCGGATTCGGTACAGCGCGGCGCTGGGCACGCTCACCCGGCTCGGCATGTCGTCCTCTTCGGCGCGCGCGTTGACCCAGCAGAGCGCCAACGGAAGGCTTAGCCTGCGCGCGCCGGTCGCCGGTCGGGTGCTCGACATGCACGCGGTAGCCGGAGAGGTCGCCCGCGCGGAGACCTCGCTGGTAACGGTGGGCGACAACTCGTCCCTCTGGGTGTGGGCCGATCTGTACGAGCGGGACGTCGCATTGGTAGCCCGCGAGCAGCAGAAAGCGAAGCTCGCCGCCGAGATCGAGGTCAAGGCGTTTCCGGGCGAGCGATTCGCGGGAACGGTGGATTTTATCAGTCCATCCATGAGCGAGTCGTCGCGTACGGTCAAGTTGCGCATCGCCGTACCCAACCCGGAAGGGCGTCTGCTGGCCGGCATGTTCGCCGACGTCAGGGTCTTCGTCACCGGCGATCGCGAGGCGCTCACCGTGCCCGGCGGTGCAGTGCTGCGGGACGAGGGACGCGCCTTTGTCTTCGTGCACCATCACGATCAGTACTACCTCCGTCGCCCGGTCCGGGTGGGAAGAGATTCTGCCGGCTTGCTAGAGGTCGTCGACGGGCTCGAGGGGGACGAGACCATCGTCGCCGACGGCGCCTTTCTCATGAAGTCAGACGTGCTGCGCTCGAAGATGGGCGCGGGCTGCGCTGACTAGGGGAGGGGGTGAGCGTGGGAGCCTGGATCGAATACGCGCTACGGCGAAGGATGATGGTCGGGATGGGAACGCTGGTCCTGATCATCGCCGGCGTGCTTTCCTGGAACCGACTGCCCGTAGACGCTTTTCCGGACGTCACCAATCAGCAGGTGATGATACTCACCGAGGCCGAGGGCTTAGGCCCGCTCGACGTGGAGCAGCAGGTCACCTTTCCCATCGAGTGGGTGATGGGCGGGCTTCCCGACGTTACCGGGGTGCGCTCCCTGTCCAAGACCGGGTTGTCGCAAGTCGTGGTGGTCTTCGAGGATTCCGTCGACACCTACTTCGCCCGACAGTTGGTGTTCGAACGGCTGCAGATGGCCAAGGAGCAGTTGCCCCCCGGGGTAGAGCCCGAGATGGGGCCGATCAGCACCGGGCTGGGCGAGGTCTTCCAGTACGCGCTCCGCAGCGACCGGCACAACTTGACGGAGCTCAGGACCCTGCAGGACTGGTTGGTCGCTCCGCGGCTGCGCATGATCCCCGGGGTGAACGAGGTCAACAGCTTTGGCGGGCAGGTGCGCCAGGTTCAGGTGCGGGTCGATCCCGACAGGCTGCTCGAGTACCGGCTGACTTTGCCGGACATCGTGGCCGCCCTGGCCGAGAACAACGCCAACGCCGGCGGCGGCTTCATCGCTGAGCAGTGGGAGCAGGAGAACATCCGCAGCGTCGGGGTGTTCGGCTCGATGCAGGACGTGCGGGACGTGGTTCTGCATGCCGAGGACGGCACGCCGGTCTACCTCGCGGACGTGGCCGAGGTTGTCGAGGGCGCCATGACCCGGATGGGCGCGGTCAGCCGGGACGGTCAGGGCGAGGTGGCGGCGGGCATGGTCATCATGCTCAAGGGGGAGAACTCCAAGCAGGTAGTCGAGCGGGTGAAGGCGGCGCTACCGGGTATCGAGCGGTCGCTGCCCGAGGGCGCCTCGATCGACGTATTCTACGACCGCACCGACCTGGTCTCGTCCGTGATCGGCACGGTCTCGGGCGCGCTCTTGCAGGGGGCCATTCTCGTCATCGCCGTTTTATTCCTGGTCATCGGCAACCTACGCTCCGCGCTGGTGGTGACCAGCAGCCTGCCGTTGACCGCGCTCGGGGCCTTAATCTTCATGGACGTCGCGCAGGTGACCGCCAACCTGATGAGCCTGGGGGGGCTGGCCATCGCCATCGGCATGGTGGTGGACGGCTCCATCGTGGTGACCGAGAACGTCGTCCGGCATCTGCGGGAATGCCCCGAGCAGAATCGGTTTCAGCTGGTCGTGCGGGCAACGCAAGAGGTGTCCAGGCCCATCGTCTTCTCCATCCTGATCATCGTGCTGGTCTTCGTGCCGCTGCTCACCTTGCAGGGGATGGAGGGGCGCATGTTCGGGCCGTTGGCATTGACCATGGTATTCGCCATGTTGAGCTCGCTGGTCGTGGCCCTCTTCATCGTGCCCGCGATCCTCTCGTTGGGCAACGCGCGGGGAGGGGGCAAGGGAGAGCCCCGCCTCTTCATCCGGCTGCAGCGCGGCTACCTCCGGCTTCTGGCCGCCGCTCTCGCTCACCGCCGGACCATGGTAGGCGCGGCTGCCGGGCTCTTCGTCGCTACCGCGGCGGCTTTCCCGCTAGTCGGGACCGAGTTCCTTCCCGCGCTGGAGGAAGGCGCCATCGCCATCAACGCCGTGCGCCTGCCCAATGCCTCGCTCGGGGGATCGGTCAAGGTCGGAGCCTTCATGGAAAAGCAGCTGCTTGATTTCGAAGAGGTCAAGACCGTCATCAGCAAGACGGGGCGGGCCGAGATCTCCGAGGATCCCATGGGTCCGGAGCAGACCGATCTGTTGGTCATGCTGCACCCGCAGTCCGAGTGGACGAGCGGGCGCGGCAAGCCGGAGCTGGTGGCGGCGATGCAGCAGCGACTCTCCGAGATTCCGGGTCTCAGGCTCTCCTTCAGTCAGCCCATCGCCCTGCGGGTGAACGAGCTCATCTCCGGGGTCAAGAGCGACCTGGCGGTGAAGGTATTCGGTCAGGATATCGACCTTCTAAAGCAGAACGCGGATCGGATCGCCGCCACCATCGGCTCCATCGACGGCGCCCAGGACGTACGCGTCGAGCAGGTGACCGGGTTCAGCCAGCTGGACATCATCCCCGATCGACGCGCCATGGCCCGCTTCAAGCTCAACGTGCACGACCTCAACCAGGTGATCGAGACGGCGGTCGGCGGCAAGGTCGCCACCACCATGATCGAGGGGCAGATGCGCTTCGGCGTACAGGTGCGTTTTCCCCGGGCGCGGCGAGAAGACATCCGGTCGATCGAAGCGCTGCTTCTGCCCACGCCCGGCGGAGCGCGGGTGCCGCTCGGACAGGTGGCCCGCATCGAACGGGTGGAGGGTCCGGCTCAGATCAGCCGCGAGAACAACATGCGGCGGGTGGTGGTGGAGGCGAATGTGCGCGGGCGCGACCTGGGCAGCTTCGTGTCCGAGGCGCAGGAACAACTGGCCCCGGTCGTGGCGGCGCTGCCCTCGGGCTACTGGCTCGAGTACGGGGGCACCTTCGAGAACCAGCAGCGTGCCATGCGCCGGCTCGCCATAGTGGTGCCGCTGTCGATCCTGCTCGTCTTCTTCATGTTGGTATCTGCCCTGGGCTCGGTACAGACGGCCGGACTGGTGCTCGCCAATCTGCCGTTCGCTCTGGTGGGAGGCGTGCTGTCGATGCTGCTGCTGGATATACCCTTAAATGTTCCGGCTACGGTAGGATTTATCGCTCTATTCGGAGTAGCGGTGCAAAACGGCACGGTGTTGGTGGCCTTCGTCGAGCAGCTTCGGAAGCGCGGGCGCTCGATAGACGAGGCGGTGGTCGAAGCGTGCGGCTTGCGCTTTCGGGCATTATTGATGACGGCGGCGACCACGGTGCTGGGGCTTCTGCCCATGGTCTATGCCGTCGGTCCCGGGGCCGAGGTGCAGCGCCCTCTGGCCGTGGTCGTCATCGGCGGCCTGACCACGGCCACGCTGCTCACCCTCTTCGTTTTGCCCTCCCTCTATCAGTGGCTGCCGCCGCGGCTTTCTTCCGAAACCGTAGAACAGGAAAGGAGCATCTCATGATAGATCGAAGAACCATTAGCGTGGTCGTGATACTGCAGGCGTCTATGCTCTGGACGGGATGCGCGGCGACCGAGCCCTATCTCTACAGTGAGATCGAGCAGAATATCGTCTGGGACCAGTCGCAGCACCACCGCTTTTCCTACCTGCGCGCCTACGAGCAGGATGGACAGCTGGTGGTGTACGGAAGGATTCGCCACCTTCACGGCGCCTGCGCGCGGGAAGGTCACGTCGATCTGCTGCTCGCCGATGCTAGCGGCAAGGTCGTCCACGACGCGAGCCTTCCCCTGCGCAGACAGAGCAGCAAGAGGCGCGGCTGGTACGGTGCCGGATTCCGTACCCGGTTCGACTCAATACCGGGCGCGAGCACGTTGCGCCTCTCCTTTGATGACACGGGTTGCCACCGGAAAGTGCTGCATCCCCGCGCGGACGATCGGCCGAGCGCGCCCGGCCGGAACGACCAAGACGTTGCGTCGGAAGGCGAATCGTCGACCTGCTCCGATTCGTGGCAAATTCAGTGAGCGAGGCCGGTCTACGCGCGGTCATAAAGAGAGGCGACCCCATGAGCCTCGCTTCCGCTTCCGTTTTCGCTCAGTACCCGTTCTCGGGGTGACGAAACAGCTCGATCCGTTTGAGGGTCGTATCCTCGCCGATGCTCGCCACCGGTACCAGCTCGCCGTGGCCCTGGTAACTGCCCAGGTTGGGGGTGAACAGGCACCTCTCGTCCGACTCGCACAGGCCGTTCTGGTTGCCCGCCCGGTCGTCGAGTATCTCGACCGCGTTGCGTAGAAAGGTGCTGGCGCACTTGTCCAAAAGCCAGTCGCCGCCGGAAGCTTCGCAGGTGCCCTGCTCGCCGTATCCGGGATGCGAGCAGACCTCGCCGCGCCAGCTGGCGCCGGCAATCAAGGCGCATTCCGAGGCGTCCGCGGCTGACCAGACGTGGGTCAGGGTGTCGTCTCCGCCCGGGACGGTCAGAACCTCGCGAATCAAGTCGTCGGCCGCGGAGAGGCTGAAGTCCCAGATGCGGCAGGTGTCAGCTTCCTGGCAGCGATCCATGTGCTCGGTATCGGGGAAAGAGCCGCCGTCCAGGCCCCAGCCGCGAAAGCGGCTGGTAAAGCCGGTCCAGTCCACGATCTCGTCAAAGGCTGTAGTGCCCCCGCGGCCGTGTTCATTGTTACTATCCCCGCCGGCCTTGCCCACGAAGGCGTCGGCCAGGGAGATACCGTTGGTGATGACCGCGTCCGAGGGACCGTCGTTGCAGCAGCCGGCACAGAACTCCAGGCCGGGCCGGGTGCTTCCACTGGTCCGGCAGTAGTAAGTGACCTCCCGCTTGCCCGCCAGCAGCAGGCCGGTGAAGTAGTTGTGGTAGGCGTCGCGGAAGCGAAAGGCCGAGCTGTAGGCCCCGGTCACCCCGTTGTCGGCCGAGGCGGCGTTCAGAAAGGTGTTGTAGCCGGATATCTCCAGGTAAACGCCAGAGGCATAGCTGTTGGCCACCGCCAGGTTGACCAGCAGGTTGCGGTCGCTGGTCGCGAAGAGCGTCAATCCGTCGTCGGCGATGCCGTGGCCGATGTTGGCCAAGGTCACGTCCAGGTAGATGTTGTCGGTCGCCCCCTCCAGGTAGATCCCCTCCGGAGCGGCGAAGCTGGTGATGCTGGCAAAGGTGTTGCGGCGGGCGCCGTGGTGGACGTAGAGGTTCTTTTCCAGGTTGTTGAAGGCCGCCAGCCCCTGCACCGTGTTGTCGGTGGCAGCTCCCAGGTAGAGCCCCCAGGTATTGTTGGCGACGGTCACGTCCTGCAGCCGGTTGTTCCGGGACCCGGTCCAGAGCGCCACCCCCCAGTACGCGTTGAGGGCGCTCAGCCGGCGCAGCATGGAAAAGCAGACCCCGTCCCCGCCGAGAAAGACGCCGGTCTCGGCTCCGTCGGCATCGACGACTCCTTCCAGCCAGAGGAACTTGCGACCGTAGATGCGCAGCACCTCGTTGTCCGTGCCAGCCCCGGTTAGCACCTCACCTGGCTTCACCAGAAGCGCGATCCCGTCCGCCTGGATGCGGTAGTCGGCCACCGCTGCCGTATTGACCAGGTAAACCGCGCCCGATCGGTCGAGGTCGCCGCCGTCGTTGTCTACCACTAACGGGTTATCCCACCAGACCTCGTCCGGGGTCGAAAGGATCTGCCCGCTTTGGTCGGAGACCGTTACAGAATTGGTCTTCCAGCATCCCGTGGTGAAATCGACCAGATGGGAAAGGCCGCGTTCCGCCTTCAGTCTCGTCGACACCATGCGGACGGGCGAGACCCCGGGATCGCAGCTCCATTCGAATGCGCCGAGCGCATCTTGCGCTTTCAGGCCCTGGCAGCTGTCGCGCCCGTCCACGACGACCTGTCGCAGCTCGCCGCCGTGCAGGCAGGCGTGATAGCCGCTTCTCTCCTCTCCGGTACAGGCACTGTCGTCGGCCGAGAGAAAATCCGCGCCGTCGTTTACCAGGTAGTCGTTCCAGTCGGCGCCAGCCCCCGGATAAAGAGGTAAAACCTGGCGCTCATCCGTGTTTGGGTAGTCGCAGTCCGTTTCACCGCCGCCGTTGCCGCCACCGGCATCGCCTCCGCCTCCAGCGCCGCCACCGGCCGGTCCGCCGTCTGCCTGGCCACCGCTCGTACCGCCGCCGCCCGTACCGCCGCCGTCGCCGTCGTCCCCGTTGCCGGCGCCCCCGACCGCGTCGGGCGAGCCGCCATCCGCGCTGTCGCCCGCCATCGCATAGGGCGCAGCGTCGTCATCGCAGCTGCACCGCGCGAGCAGCAACAGCGAAGCGGCCGCCAGCGCTGCGATGAACGGGCTGGGCCGATCCGGGTCCGCGACACCCGGGCCGCGGTTTCGTTCTCCAGGCGGCTCCATTCTCATTGCATTGAAAACGGTTCTCGCTCCGGTCGCAATGCCGGGCCGATTTCCTTTACGGGCCTCCTTATTAGAAAAAATTACATTTCAGTAAAGAAACGGAAGGGCCGTACGGCGACATTAAATGAAGGCATTGCGCGCAGTCCGGTCCGCGCCAGAACGCCCGACCGGATAGAGGAGCCGGAGGTGTGATGATGGGAGAAGTCTACCGTCCGAGCGGATCGGGAACCTACTCTGGGAACGGCGAAATCTACTCTGGGAACGGCTCTCACCGTTCGGGAACCTACTCTGGGAACTACTGGAACGGCTCGGCCGAGCTTCACGCGCTGGCTTTTTCCTTCTTTGTTTTCGTTGGGTTAGCACTAGGAGCCTGCACGGCCGAGAATGGTGCGGGGGGCGACAGGGGCCCGCTCGCACCGGGCGGAAGCGGGGGCGGGGTTGCCGGAGCCTCGGGCGCGGTCGCCGGAGTAGGTGCGGGCGGTGCCTGGTTACCCGATCCGTACGCGGGCTCGAGCGGCGGGGGTACCGAAGGGACGCTGGACAGCGGCGTAACCGACGCCTGCGCCTCCATCAGCCGCGAGGCCGAGCAGGTGGAGGTGGAAAAAGAGGTAGAGGTCCTGGTCGAGGTGGTGGAGGCCGACCCGGTCGCCCTTTACTTCATGCTGGACGAGTCGGGCAGCATGATGGAGTCGCCACTCTATATCCCGCCCTTCAAGTGGAACGTGGCGGTCGACGCCATCAAGTGGTTCGTCAACGACCCGGGCTCGGCCAACATCGACGTGGCGCTGCAGTACTTCCCCATCGCCGCCGGCGATTGCCTGACCGGGGCCGGCTATGACACGCCCGCAGTGCCCATGGGGACACTGCCCGGACACGCGACCGCCATCACCACGGCGCTCGACACCCATTTTCCCGGCGCCAGCGGGGGAGGGGGCACGCCCATCGAGGGCGCGCTGCGCGGGGTCACGCAGTTCTGCGCCGCGTTCAAGACCGACCCGGTGGCAAATCCCCAGGGAGAGGAGTGCGTGGCCGTGCTGATCACCGACGGGCAGCCTACCCAGTGCAACGTTTTCCATGATGACCTGGTCAAGATCGCCGCGGATGCCTACGCCAATCACCAGGTCATGACCTTTGCCATCGGCATGGCCGGGGCGGATTTCACCCTGCTAGATCGTATTGGTGAAGCCGGACACGGCGACTGTACGCCCGACCCGGCCGACCCGACCTGGGCATGCAACGTGAGCACCGGAGGCACGACCTTCGTGGATGCCCTGAACCAGATCCGCAACATGGTGACCACCATGGTCACCCGCTACGATACCGTGACCGAGCTACAGACCGTGGCGCTGGAATGCGAGTGGGAGATACCCGCACCCCCGGCCGAGGAGGCGTTCAACCGGGACAAGGTGAACGTGGAGTTCACGCCCACGGGCCTGGACGCGGACAAGCAGATGTTCGGCCGGGTAGACTCGGCCGCCGCCTGCCGCGACAACCTCGGCTGGTACTACGACGACCCGAACGCCCCTACGCGCATCATCGCCTGCGAGAAGACCTGCGAGACCATCCAGGCCACCGAAACCGGCAAGATCAACATCCTGCTCGGCTGCGGCACGCTGATCATCGAATAGAACCTACAATCTCACCACCACTCCAACCACCGCGACCGCGTGCACCGGCCAGAGCTCGAACCGGTCCGCCACGCCGTCCGCTTCTTGCAGGCTGTATACCGGGGCAGCCGGTACCACGTCGGCCGCGATTTCCAGCTCCAGGCCCAGCACGCGGTCCGTCCACGATGGCAGCCACATCCCGACCAGCCCCAACCGCATCACCAGCGCCTCGATGGAAACAGAGGGCTCTGCCCGCAGCTCGTCGGTGTACACCTCGGTCCGCCGGTAGAAGAGCGCCATTCCCGCGGCCACGCCCGCGCTCAACCGCAACTGCTCCTCGGCGAGCAGCGCAACGCCCAGCCCGCCCAGGATCGCGTGGCGGTTGACCCGGATAGCGAAGCTCTCGGCATCGTCCTCCATCCGGGCCGCGAAAAGCCCCAGCGACCCCAAAAAACCGATTTCGAACCGTTCCAGCTCCAGCACCAGGCGCAGATCGAACGCGTGCTGCCCGAGAGGGCTCTGACCATCCAGGGCAACCTGCCAGCCGATCGATGTACGCATCCGCACGTCCAGAGGCCTCCCCGGTTTTTCCACCCTCTCGGGCTCGATCTCGGTCACCGCGCCTTCCTCGTCCTCGTCTTCATCTTCATCGCTCTGCATCGCGTATTCGATCGGTTCTTCTTCCGAACTGTTCGCTTTCGCTTCCTCGGTTCCAGCCTCCGCTCCTCTCTCTCTCTCTCTTCCTCTTCCTCGGACTGTTCCTCGGACTTTTCGCCCCTGGCTCGCGTTTGCACCGTTTGTCCGTACGTCGTTGTCCGCGGACCGGTCGTCGCCTTCACTCGCGTACCGGCCTCCACGCTCTGCGTTTCCGATTCAACCTCTTCCTCGGCTGCGGTCTGCCGATCAGCCGGACGCCCCTCGACCGGCTCGCCCAGCGGAGCGCCGCTGGCCAGGGACATAAGCGAGGAGCGCACCACCAGGGCCGCGGCCTCGGCCGTGGCCGAGTAGGCGTGGACCTCTCCCTTGCCGGGTGGTTCGATGTTTCGGGAGAGAAGCCTGCTCTGCTCGATCTCCATTACATTCACTACCAGGCCACCGCCCGCGGGCGCTTCGAACCAGATCACCGCTTCCGCCCCGTGCCGTTCTGCTGCCGCCCGGGCCTGCTCCAGGTCAGGCTGGCCGCTCGTCTCTTCAAGCCGCAGATCCCAGCTCAGGTCACCCGTCTGGCCGCGGACTCGCTCGAGAAGCGCGGGCTCGACCTGGCCGATCACCACGGCCTTGCGCGGCGGTCGGCCCCGTGTCGACCTCTGCTGCGCATCGGTATCGGCCGCCGAGAGCCAGCAGAGCCAGAGAGCCAGGGCTGTCGCGGCGCGCTTCATGGAGGATGTATGCTACCGTAACGCGGGTTTCCCGTCGCCACAAAACCGGTAGCCAAGGGCCTCCGGAGTGGGACGCCTGCTCAACTCGTAACAACAGGAGCGACAGAGGCGATGTACGACTTTACGCTATCGAAAGAGGCCATCGAGCTACGCGACAAGGCTCGCGACTTCGTAAAGAACCAGGTCGATCCCGAGTATCTGAGGAAGATGGACCGGGACGAGGTACGGTTTCCGCGCGAGCTATATGACGGCTACGCGCGCAATCGCCTGCTGGGCCTGCGCTTTCCGGAGAAGTACGGCGGCCAGGCGCAAAACTGGGTGACCGAGTGCGCGGTCATGGAGGAGATCGGGTGTCTCGGCACCGCGGCCGGATGCGCCTTTGTCATGCCCTCTATCGTGGGCGAGGCGCTGAACTGCTTCGGTACCGAGGAGCAGAAGCAGAAGTACCTGGCGCCCATGCTGGCCGGGGAGCTGGTGTCGGCCGAGGCGCTGACCGAGCCCCGCGGCGGCTCCGACTTCTTCGGCGCCACCAGCCGCGCCCGGGACATGGGCGATCACTTCCTGGTGCGCGGGGCCAAGCGCTTCATCGTGGGTGCCGAGGGGGCGGACTTCTTCCTCACCTACGTGCGCACCAACTTCGACGAGGCGGCCTCGCCCTACGAGCGCATCAGCACCCTGATCATCGATCGCAGCCCGGGCGTGGAGGTCAAGTACCTCTACGGGCTACTGGGCACCCGCGGCGGCGGCACCGGTAGGGTGGTTTTCCGCGACGTCAAGGTGCCCAAGGCCAACCTGGTGGGCGGGTTGCACGGCGGCGCGCTGGTCTTCAACACCATGATGATACCCGAGCGGCTCTGCAGCGCCGCACCCATGCCCGGCGGCATGAAGGCCTGCCTGGACGTGGCCATGAATTACGCCGACCGCCGCAAGGCATTTGATCGTCCCATTCGCAAGTTCCAGGCGGTGAGCTTCATGGTCGCCAAGGCGCAGGTGTTGCTCGACGCCAGCCGCGCCATGATCCATCAGGCCGCGCTGGCCGCCGACAGCGACGCGCCCAACAAACGGCGCATCGTCTCCGAGGCCAAAAAGTTCGTGACCGACGCGGGCTGGGAGGCGGTCAACCTGGCCATGCAGGTAACCGGCGGGATCGGCTATACCGACGTCTACCCCATCGAGCGGGCGGTGCGCGACACGCGATTGGCGCAGATCTGGACCGGCACCAACGAGATCATGAGCGCCATGATCCAGCACGACCTCTACCAGGAGTTCCGCCAGGAGCGGGGCCGGTACCGGGACATCGAGCGCGATGCCATGCATGCCGATGACTCGGAGAAGATCTTCGACGACGACGATATGTGGCGCGTCTACGACGAGGACCGATAGCCTCCCGTAAGGAGGCGTCCTGTCTTCGCTCTCCCCACCGGGGCTCGTGATCGATCAATTCAAGGCCGGTTCTTCCCCAGGAATCATCCATCCCCGTAGGGGCGGTCCTTGCGCCCGCCCGGCGACGGCGCCGGACCGGGGCCGCGGAGGGGGCAAGCCCCTCCCTACGCCGCTTGCCCATACCGTGTAGTGGCGGTCCTTGCGCCCGCCCGCCTGCAGCGCTATTCGCAGGCCAACGCTTCCCCCTCCTCCGCTGGATCGATGAGGTAGTCGCCGTTGCCGTCCTCGAAAGCGGTATTGCCGTCGCAGTAGTGGTTCTCTCCACCGATCTCCCACGCTCCCTGCACGCGGTTGCGCACCAAAATGGCGTTGTTTTGCAGGACGATCAGGTCGCCGTATATGTCGGTGGCAGCGACCGTGACGTTGTTCTTGCGTATCTCGACGTTGCCCTCGACCACGCAAAAGAGCAGCGCGATGTTGTTCAGGTCCATGATGACGTTGCCCTTGATGTAAAGGCCGCGCACGCGCGCGTTGTTGCCCGAGATGATCAGATCGCCTTCTATCACGGTGTTTTCGGCGCCATTGCCGTAAATGGCCACGTTGTTGCCGTCCACGTTGATGTCCCCCTCGATCACCTGCCCGTCGGTGGCCGGATCGAAGACGATGACGGTGTTGTTGGCGTTCTGCGGCACGTCGGTGTCGCCCTGCTGCGCGGGATCGATCCGCGTCATGTTGTCGTCGGTGGGCGGCGGGTAACAGATCACGTCCACCACCTCTCCGTCGACCACGATCACGTCCATCTTGGCGTTGGGGTCGTCGCAGAACTTGACCCCGGTGGTGTCTACCGTGACCGGGGCTTCGCCGTCGATGGGGATATCGCTACCGGGCGAGATGCCCGACGAAGGGCCGACATAGTCCGACTCGCCGGTCAGCACCACCGACTCGCTCGGGTTCTCCTCGTATCCTACATAGTCGTCGGTCTGCTGAAATCCCTCGTGCGACTCGCTGCCGCAGCTCACGCAGAGCAAGCAGCAGGCGATGACCGCTAAAACTCGACCGCCGATTGATAAAGTTATTCTAGCCATCATTTTCCCCTTGCTAACTCCGGCCCGTCACGACGTGCCGGAGTCTGTTAGAGTATCGCCCGGTAGCCCAGCCACAGCGAGGCCGAGCCTAGGTTGGAGTCTCCGGTGATATCGTGGGTGAGCGGCCCCCACTGGAAGAGCAGCTCGGCCATCAGGCCGCCGGGCCCCAGCTCGTATTCGCAGCCGAGCGGAATGCCGAAGCCGAAGCCGGTCGACTGCTCGACGTTTTCGGGGATCTTGGACTCGCCCGCCTTACCCTCGATATCGCTCTCCAGCAGATAGATGCGGGGGCCGATGCCGGCGTAGGGCACGAAGGGCTCTGCCAGTCCGGTGAAGCGGAAGAGGAAGGTGGGCTGGAATACGAGTTCCTTCTGGGTGAGCTCCCAGGAGTAGCTCCCGTCTTCCGTTCCCGGCGCCTGGATCCGCGAATCCTCGGCCTTGCCGTCGGCGGTTGGCACTGTATAGGATATGTCCAGCAAACCGACGATCCGCTGCTTGGTTCCGCCGAAGACCACGCCCAGCTCCAGCGCTCCGGTGGCCATCATCCCCAGATCGCTGAAGGGCACCATCCCGCCGAACTTGCCGGCCAGCAGAAATCCCCAGCTGTTGTCGGGCTCACCAGACTCCTCCTCGGGCGGCAGATCCTCGAGCCCTCCCTCGATGTCGAGCTCCGCGGCCTCCTCGATAGTGGAGTCGATTTCCTCCGGGGCCATCTGCTCCTCCGGGGCCATCTGCTCCTCGGGTGCCGTCGCTTCCGCGGGCGCGCCCTCGGCCGCCGCGGGTGCTTCCGGCTCCTGGGCTCCGGCTGAAGCCGGCAATGCCGCCACTGCCAGCACGGTCAGCGCTAGCGCGGCCGCGAACACGGTGTACAGCGAAAACTCGCGATTCGATTTCGAAGTTGCCATACCGTTCTCCATGCTCTTCATGACCATCACCAGATGACCGTTTCGGTCGTGTCGGTCACGCTACCGTCTGAATCGGTCTGCCCGCCCACCAGGAAGATGAACGCGCTCTGTACCGAGTGGCCGGGCAAGTAGCGCGGCTGCTGCATGCTCAGCCCTTCGTTGTTCCAGTTGTCGATCTCGGTGGCCGAAAGCAATGTTCCACCGATGGCGTTGTTTCTCGGGTTGGCCTGTAGCCCGCCGAACAGCAGCAGCTTGGCCGTGTCCGAGGTCCCGAGCGCCAGCCATCCGAAACCGGCGCGATCCGAGGACAGATCGTCGGGAGCGCCGTCGAATGCTGCCAGGCTTCCGTCGTCGTTGACCTGCGCCACCTCCACCGTGCCCGTGCGGTCGTTGTTGATGTTGACCGGGGTAGTCCGGCCGCCGCCTACGTATACATAGGAATCGTCGGCCAGGCTCGGGATCACGCTGGCGTTCACGACCCAGGCGCCCGGCAGCCAACGCGGCTCGATGGCGACGTTGCCTCCCACGGTCCAGCCGGCGGCGTCGATGCTCTGCCGGCCGTCGGCGCCCACGGTCACGGTCAGGTACTCGTAGCTGTCGAGCGCCGTGCCGCTGTCCTCGCTTCCGCCGCTCTTGCCGAGCAGCGCGTAGATGTGCCAGGTGCCGGCCGCGGTGGGGCTGCGCGCCAGAGCGCCGGCCGGCCCCATGCGCGCGGTGTTCAGGCTATCGATCGCGTGCCAGCGGCCGGTTGAACCCAGCGGCAGCGGCCGGTCCGGGTCGTTGCCCGGCGTGTCCGAGCCGTCGTCCGTATACTGCAGCGTGGGCAGATCGGCGATGTCGAGCTCGGCGATCAGCACCTCGTCCGCGCCCGCTGTCTCGTTGGGGTTGACCGTGCGATAGATGCGGTAACCGGCGATGTTGTCCAGCGGGTCTCCCAGCACGTCGAGCGGCGCCGACCAGGAGATGGTCACCCGCGTCAGAATGCCGTCGTCCAGCGAAGGCAGGCGCACCAGCAAGGGGCTGGAGGCCAGCGTCTCGCCGCCGGGGTTGTCCGGGTCGGCGCCGGTCAGCACTGCCGAGACCCGGTAGGACCAGAGCCCGCCGCCGAGCCCGTCTTCGTCCGGCACGATGTCCACGTCCTCGATGACGGGTACCTCCTCAGGCGAGAGCACTATGGCCCGCTCCGCATTGGATAGAGCGTCCGTTCCGTCGGTGCCACCGAATATATAGATGTAACGCCCTAGGGTGACGCTCCCGGCAAACGAGCGCGCGGCGTTGATCGCGAGCTCGTCGTTCGCCATCGTCCACGACTGCATTTCGCCGAACACGTCCACCGAGGCGAACTCCACCGAGTCGAACGGCGCGTTGGCATCCGACGGCCCGCCGTCTCCGCCGACGGCATAGACGAAGCGGGCAGCTGTCGTGGCTTTGACCGCCCCCGAGACCAGCGCCCGGCGCGCCACGTTGAGCGAGGTGCCGGGTTGCGGGTTGGAGAGGTTGAGCGATGGGTTGGTCGCTCCCAGCGAGGAGAACTCGCCGTAGGTCCCGTCGTCATTGGTCACCCGGACCACGCAGACCGTGCCGTTGGCGATCCCGGACGCGTCCGCGCTGGCGGTCTGCGTGCAGTCGTCTCCGCTACAATCGACGCTTCCCGAGGTGACCGGGGGATCGACCTCGCTTCCGTCGGGCTCCACGCAGTGCAGGGAAACCTCGGAGTTGCGGAAGCTCGTACCCTTGATGGTGAGCTGGTTGGGATCGTTTCCGACCACCAGCGACTGCGGAGCCAGCTCGTCCACCACCGGTGGTGGGTCGCCGACCGAGCTGTAGGCGGCGGTGGCCACTCCCACGCTGCCGTCCGGGTTGACTACGATGATGTCGTACTGATCGACCGCGGTTCCCGCCGGCACGATGGCGGTCAGCACGTCGTCGCCGCTCAGCGAAACCGAGCCCAGCAGGATAGCCTCGCCGCTGCCGTCGCTCGGCGCCAGGAACACACGCGGCGTGGCCTGGAACGGATCGCCCGACGAGGCGCGGAAGATGGTGACGGCGGTCGAGGTGTCGTTGTCTCCGAAGGGGGGCACCACCTGGTCGATCTCGACCGAGGTCTGGTCGGTCACCGTGAAAGCTTCCTGCAGCGTGGCAAAGCAGCCCGACTGGTCCTCGAACATCACGTCGTACTGCCCTGCAGCCTGCCCCGTGGGCACAGTGAACTGCGCGCGGTTCGGGTAACGGGCCATCACCTGCGGGTCAAAGCTGCCCACCTGTTCGCCGTCCGCGCTGTTGACCAGCGTTACCGCGCCCTCGGGGAGCAACCCATCTTCATCGGTCACTATGGTGGTCAGAAACAGGGTGATGGGCGTATTGATGCCGTTGTAGACCACGAAGGGATCGGCCATGAACAGGAAGGGCCCGGTGATACCGGTGACCTGCTCGTGCGGCGGCTCGTCCGCGCAGCTGTCCGGATTGGCCACCACCAGGTCGCACACCTCGCCCTCCACGATGCCCGCACCGATCACGGCCCGTAGCTCGGTGGCGCTCACCACCTCCACGCTCATCGACTCCACCACCTTGCCGTCCGGGCAGTGAAGCTCCACCACCGCCCCGTCTAAGAAGCCGCTTCCAGTGATCTTCAGCCGACTTCCTCCCTCGCAGACGGTCGAGGGAGCGACCATATCCACCTCGGGCGGCGGCTCGACGGAAAGCGTCTCCTGCGCGGTCGAACAGCCCGCCGGGTCGGGATTGGTGATGACCATGCCGTATTCGGCCGGCGGAAGCTCGGTCTCGCTAACGGTCAACGTAAAGGTCGTGCACGACTCGACTCCGGTCACCCCCTCCACGGCCGAGCAGTTGCCGAGCGAGTCTGCGTCGGGCTGCAGCTGAAGCGGGCTCCCGAGCCCCCCGCCCGTGATCTCCACCGAGGGCAAGCTGTCGTTGATTTTCAGGAAGCCGCCGCCGGTCACGATGATACGGCGGTTGTCCTCATCAAAGCAGATGACCTGGATGCCGTCCGCGTTGACCGCGGGGGGCGGTACCACGGCCATGGAGACCTGCTCGCTGGAAAAGCAGCTGGCCGGCGCCGGGCTGGTGGCCGTCAAGTTGTACGGGCCATAGGCAAGGTCGGATGGCAGATCCACGGTTAGCTTCCTGCAGAGCTCGATGGTACCGCCCGCGTAAGTGCCCGGCACGGCCGCGCAGTCGTCCGCGGCCGACCCGAGGTCCACGTCATCCCCCGCCGCCGGCGTGAACGTCACGGTCGGCGTCTCGCTGCCCACCTTCAAGAAGTTCGCGCCATTGAATACGAGCTCTCGCGGGTCCTGCTCCACGCAGAGCGCGGGCGGCGCGGGTTCCAACGCATCGATCCTGGGAGGCGGCACTACCGCCAGCCCCTGCTCCAGCGTATCGCGCGTATGCCCGTCCGGGTTTTCCACCGTTACGTCGTACAGACCCGGATCCAGGGCGACCGGCGGATCCTCGGTGACCCGCATGGTCATCTGCCCGCTGCTCTCCCAGCTCAGGTTATCGCTCAGCTCCTCGCCCGCCTCGGCCGGAAAGACCACCTCGCTCCCCGTCGCCTCGTTGCCCGCCAGGTCCTGGGTTTTGGCGATCGTCACCTCGGGCATCATTAGCTCGACCGGCGTGTCCAGCACCTTGGTCGGCATGGGTGCGAACCCCTTGCCCGTGATCACCACGGCCGCGTTCGGCTCCACCCGCTGCGCATTGCATACCAGGTCCGGCTCGACCGCGTCGATCCTTACCCCCGGGCTTTCCGTCTCGTGCGCGCAGCCCGCAACGCACGCCAAAAAACACGCGAGAACCAGCAGTACGCAGCTCACCACGCGACCGTAGCTACTGCCTCCCGCGACCCCATTTCGAACGCCTGCCTGGCAACCGTAAGCTGTCATCTCCACGATTCTCCCTCTTCCTCGTTCTGTCCGAGCCCGTGTTCCTCCCCAGGACCGGAGCTTCCTTTCGCGCCTCCCGACCCGGAAACGACCCGGAACCGTCTTACTTGGAAACCGCCCGCAAGTATACATCCCCGAATTGCCCCCGGCCAGAGTGCCAGAATTATGGGAGCCGCCCGCGACCCCCGAGCACGAACGTACGTCCTGCCGTTCCGGCTTCGCCGGATTCTCATAACGTCGCCGGACAGGTCGAGAAGCGTCCGAGCCCATGCTCTACAGATGCTCCCCCCACGTCTCCGGATGATTTTTTCCTGTCGCACAGGCGCATTTACAAGACCCCGCTGTTCGAGAAGTTCCCACCTCTTTGTTCAGCCCTCTCCCTCGCTCGTTTCCCCCTCCTTATATGGATAGAGGCGTCCGAACCTTGACAGTCCGAGCCGTGCGAGTATTTTCCCTTGGCCCCGAGCGGCCCCGCGCCACCCGGAACCAGGCACCCCGCAGCACCCGTCGGCCCGGCCTCTCTCGTCCTCAATACTTAATAGAGAGGGCAAAGAGAGGGCAACCGGCAATCGCCCAGGTAGCTCAGTCGGTAGAGCAGTGGACTGAAAATCCTCGTGTCGACAGTTCAATTCTGTCCCTGGGCACCACGAACCCCGGTTTTACCGGGGTTTCGCGTTTGCGGGGTTGACGGCGTCACCAACAGACCCGATTCGACTCGCGGTCGCTTCCTTGTCACCGTGGTGTCCCGGCGGTACGCTGAATTCGACGGGTCAACGAAAGGGCGCCCAATGCCGGACTTCTGGAAATATCTCGATTCGGATCCAAATATCTGCCATGGGCAACTGCGTTTCGCGAATACGCGAATCATGGTCTACCAGGTCCTGGAAGCGCTGGCAGAGGGAGCCACCGAGCAGGAGTTGCTCGATTCGTATCCTACCCTGTCGCGGGAGCACCTGCGCGCGGCCATCGCTTTCGGAGCCGAGGCCGCACGGGACGAGATCTTCCTTCCCCTTGCAGACAAGAAAGCTTCGTGAAGATCAAGCTCGACGAGAACGTCGTTCGCGAAGCTGTTGCAGTACTGCGGGAACTAGGTCACGACGTCACGACGGTTCCGGAACAGGAGATGTCGGGCTGGAGCGATGACGACATCTGGCCCGTGATTCAAGACGAGTCGCGCCTTCTGGTCACGCTCGACAAGGGATTCGGCGATATCCGCCATTACGCGCCCGGTTCGCACCGGGGCGTTTTGCTGCTGCGACCGGACAAGCACCGCCCGGCGGCAGTCGCTGCATTTATCATAGATGTACTGCAGACGATAACCCTGGAAGACATCGAAGGATGTATCGCCGTCGCGACGCCTCGCGGCATTCGGATACGGAGACCAACCTCGTAATACGCCTCCCGCTACCGCCAGCCGCCCAGGATCTGTTGCACCTCGTTTTGGATCTCGAGGCGCGCCTGGTGGCGCTCCAGTCCGTCTGCCAGCAATTCGTCGTAGACGGTCTCGCAATGGCGAACGTGGGCCTGTACGGCGAGCACGACCGCCTCCTCATCCAGCGCCTTGGCGGCGGCCGTTCGTCCGACGCGGCCCGAGTATTTCATACACGCGTGCTCGGCGATCTCGTGCTCGCGTTCCGGCGGACAACGCGGGAATAGCTCCCGCACGCGAACGGCGAACCGCGCTTTGAACGCGGCATCCGTCTCCCTGGAGCGCTCGGCCGCGCGTTCTCGCTTTCGCGCCCTGGCGTCGGCGTCGGCCAGGCATTCGGCCTCGGCGCGTTCGAGCGCCGCTGCTTCCACCAGCAGGCCCTGCCGCTCGTACCGCTTCCGTCCGCGGCTCCACTTGAGCACGACCGCGGCCAGCGTGGCGTGTTTCCGCGCCCGGCGCGCGAGGGCGGCGTCCCCCGAGGGCAGAAACGAGAGGTGGTCTAGGTCGGCGCAGGCCAGGCACAATGCGCCCTTGTCTCCGGCGAGGGTGATCCAGGCCTGGCGGCCGAGCTTCTCCCCGCACTCGTCGCAGCTCGAGTCGCGCGAAGAGATGAACACCTTCAGCTCGCCGGCCCTGTTTCGGCTTGAAGGCGTTTTTTTCGGCATCGATCCAACCTTGCGACCGATAGGGGTCAACGGTCGCTTCTAGGCAATAAGGGCGAGCAGCGCAAGCGCCGCGTTCCGGAGGTTTCGAGAAGAGGCGACGGACGTAACTATGTCACAGAACGTCGAGTTAGGCCTTGTTGACAGAGCGATAAAGGAACGCCCCGGTTTCTTTGCAGCGTCCATCCAGCGTCCCCGGATGCGTGACCCCCACCACGGCGGCCTGGGGCGCTGGCTGATGCAAATACGCTACAGTCCGAGCGCCCCGTTCGCGGTATCGCTTGTAATTACGCGGCGTTGGCCAAAGAAGAACGGGGACTGAAAATCCTCGTGTCGACAGTTCGATTCTATTCCTGGGCACCGAAGGCCCCGCTTTTCGCGGGGGTTTTAGCAGTTCAGGGGTTGGCGCCGTCGCTCGACTAGCGATTTCGGTCCGCGGCGAATTCCTTATCGCCATTGTGATCCGGCGGTACGCGGGATTCGACGGACTGACGACAGGGAGGCACCTGGCCGCGGGACTTCTGGGAATACCACCATTCGGATCCGAACAAGATCCGACGTTTTCTGTTTTTCGATCGCGTCCCCGATCTCCCCGGTAAAGCGGCCTAAAGGCTTGAGTTTCAGGCTCGCCCGGGAGCGGGGTAAAGCCGGGGGGGCCTCGCTCGGTCTTTTTCTAAGCTTCGTCCGAAAGCGGGGTCATACCGGAAGAGCGTCGATAACGAGACGACGGTACAGGGCTCGTGGCGGCGGTGGCGCCGCAGCCCGAATCGTACGAGCCGGATTGTCTGTCGGATTCCGATTCGGTTCGCCCGCGCGCGGCGGGACCGGTGTTCGCTCCGGAAGGGAGCAAGGGGATCGTGTCATGATAATTAAATGCCAGAGCTGTCACGCTAGGTATTCGGTCGCCGATGAGAAAATCATAGGTAGAAGCTGCCGGATTCGCTGCAAAAGTTGTGGCGAAACCATCTTCATCCGAGGAGGGCGAGTGGACTCGCCGGTTCTCGCCGTAGGCAGCCCACACCACAAGGAGGAAGCGCGATGGCACGTGGTGTTCGAAGGGGATTCGCACGGTCCCTATGACGTCGTACAGATCGGCGAGTTGATCACCAGCAACCGCATCGACTGGGACTCATTTGTCTGGTGTGAGGGGTATGAAGAGTGGCGGCCCGCCCGCGAAATCGAAGAACTGGTCGATGCATTACGGGCGGACGCCGACCGAGCCTGCGGATCAACGAACGAGACAGCGGTTCGTTCGCCGGAAGAAGAGGAGAAACGTGATTCGGGACCGGTGTCGATGGGGGCCGACCCCTTCGCCGAAATTGAACGGGACGAAGCGGTCTTCTCCCGTTCGTTCTATAACGGATCGGAGCAGTCACCCCCCATGACCGGGGCCCGCAACGAGAGCTCGGTTCTCTTTTCGCTGCAGAATCTCAGGGGGCTGGCAACCGATTCGGCGTCGGCCGGGGGCATGGATGCTGCCAGAGCAAACGTTCGAGAAGAGGCGGACCGCGATATCACGGGCTCCGGCTTGATCGATATCCGAGCCCTGGCCGCCGCGTCCGGGTTCGTCAAGAACGATAACCGCGTGGACGAGCGCGACGAGTTGCTATTCTCGAGCTCGAGCGGAGTAGCCTTCGAGGCGCTCGCTTCTCCGATCGCGGCACCCCGGGGCCTGCCGGCCGAGACCCGCGCCAGAAACAGGCAGCTATTCGTCGCCATCGCGACGGGCCAGGCGCTGATCGCGGCGGCGATGGTGGCGGCGGCGGTCGTGTTCGTTCATGACGGTGATGGAGAGAGCGTTCCCTCTCAGTTTCGCATCAAGCCCGCGCCGGTCGGCGTCGACCGGGCCGCGACCGCCGATACGCCCTCGGCAATAGGCCCGGCGGAAGTCGAAGGGGCGTCGGTGGATACGCGGGATGTCGTCGGCGATGGAGTCGCGGAAAACGGCGTTCGTAAACCGGTGAAGCGGGGTGCCAGGCCGAAACGCGGGCGCCGTAAGGCCGACAGGCCCCCGGACGGCGATCTCAGTGCGCCGCCATCGCCGTCAGCCGTTTCGACCGAGACCGTGACCGAGCGCTCGACGGCCGGCGATACCTTCGAGAAGGTGCTGAGCGAGCTGGTTCCCTCCAAGGACGGCGAACCGGACGACGCCGACGAACCGGCCGGTGATCCCGCTCGACCGCGAGCGGGATCCTTTCTGCCGGTGCGGCCCTCCAAGGACGAGGTGAAGGCCGTGCTGCGCGCGCTTCAGCCCCAGATCCGGGCTTGCTCGGACGGAACAGCGCCGCTGGCCACGGTGTCCATGGTAGTCGGTAGCAGCGGTCGGGTTCGGAGCGCCCGTGTACGGGAGTTTTCCGGTCCGATGGCCGCGTGCATCGCCAGGGCAGTGCGAAAGGCGAGGTTCCCGCAATTCAGGGCAGGGCAGCTCCCGATCCAGTTCCCCTATCGTCTCTAGAGCCTTCGAGGTATAGGGGACGGACCCAAAAGACTTAATATCGAAACGCTTCTTTGAGGCGGAGCGGAGGGGTTTAAGTTTTGTATCCGTTCCCGATTCGTCCTTGTCATGGCTTCGCCTGACGTACAGCTCGGCGGGATTGTTGGAGGGCAAGTATAAGAAGTACTATCAGCCAGAGGGGTTTACCGACCATTGCCGCTCTTAGCTGCGATTCTCCTTGTTGTGTGAAATGTTGCTAAGGCCCAACAAGCCGAAAGGGGCGCGGAGGTTCCTGGCGGTTCCGTGGCGGGATCGACCGGCGGGGCCGAAGAGCCAAGGTATGTCGCGGCCGTCCGAGAGGGATTTCAAGAGTTTTTCGAGGGAAACTGGGAACGTTCGAACGCAGCCTTTCGCAAGGCTTATGCAGTTTTTCCAAACGCCCATACGCACCGCGGGATCGGGATGACCGCCGCAAAGGCGGGCGACTTGATGCGCCTTCGAGTCTCGGCGCCCCGCCATTAATGGCCGTCCGGGGGCGCGATCCCGAAAAGGGGCCAACACGGTTCGTAACTACGCATAATTCCGCGGAAAACGCCGTTTTTTGTCGCCTGTATCCCGAAAACTCGTACGTTTTAGCCTTCCTGAATTCCTCTATGATTTCGATCGGTTATGCCGATTGGCCCCTTTTCGGGACCGCACCCGCCGTCCGGTAGCTGCTCTACGTCCCTGGGGGATTCGGGGATTCAGGTACCTTTATCGCCTTCGTTTGTGGGCTGGGCGATATCCTTTGCGTTTTGCAGAAAGGTCTCGATATTCTGAAGGCGGCCGGCCTGGCATTTCGAGGCGGAACGGGAACGTCGCTCGGATACGGGAGCGCACCTGCGCGTGACCTCCTTCACGGCAGCGGCGAGATGTCTGTCGTCTCCGGCCTTGTCGAGGAATAGCAGAAAGAAGTCTCGCGCCTTGGTCATGTCCTCGATCGTGGCGTTCCTGTAGTCCTGATAGAGGACTCCCAGATTGAAAAAGGTTTCCGCCCGGTCGCCGTCTATCTCGATGGCTCGCAGATAGGCTTTGCCGGCCGCGTCTGTCCGTCCCAGCCCCCGGAGGGAAATGGCAAGACCGATCTGCGCGCTGAAGCTGTCGGGCTGCAATTCGAGCGCCTTGCGGAAAGCCCGGTGCGCATCGCGGTACCCCCGGAACTTCAGCGTGAGCCGGGCGAAGTTCATGTGGGCCTCGAATATCTTCGGATCGAGCTCCGTCGCCGTGCGGAACTTGGCCGAGGCGCCGATGATGTCCTTCTGCCGCAGATTGATCAGACCCCAGGCGTTGTAGATAGGGGCGTAACCGGGGTCGACCCGCAGGGCCTGGGTGCATACGACCTCGGCTAGTGCGAGCTTCTTTTCGTCCTCCTCGGCCCCCATCAGAAATAGCAGGGCCATCTCGTAAAAGGCGGGAAGATAGCGAGCGTCGATGGCCAGGGCCCGGCGCAGGTTATTGAGCGCCTCCCGCGTGTCCCCGTTCCGCCGTTGGGCGATGGCGAGATTGACGTATCCCTCGATACACCGCGGATCGTCGCGTACCGCCCTGCGAAACTCGCGTTCGGCTTCCGATGAACGCCCGCCGATCGCATGCAGAATGCCGATCTTCACCCGCGATTTACAGAACTCGTCGTCCACGACCAGAGAACGCCGATACAGATCCAGGGCCCTTGCCTGCTGTCCGCATTCTTCGTGGATGAGCCCGGCCATGTAGAGCGTCGCGGCCGAGTCGTTCTTCTCTCCCGAGCCGGCGTCAAGAGCGGACATCACCTCCTCGCATACCGCCTCGGAGAAGCCCTGCTTGCTCGCCTGTTCGTAAAGGGAGATTCGTTTCGCCAGACGGCGTTGTTGAGCTCGGCGCAGGGGAACCGCGTCGGCTCTCGACGGTGCCTTCACTGCAACCGGAGCTCTACAGGCAACGAAGAGCATTGACACCGCGACGAAAAAGACCGCAACCATCGAGCTGTGTTTCATCGTCCCTCCTCATCGGTTCCCGGCACCGCTCCGGGTATGGCCCATGCCGTATAGAAAAAATCCGCATCACCGCGCAGCTCGGCCGCGCGCGGATAGGTCGCCGGATCGAGCCGGGAGAGCTCGGTCTCGCAATGGGTCGAGTACTCGTTGAACCAGCGAAGCTTGGTCGCGGTTGACAGACAGTATCTATAGGCATCGGTCGCCTGAACGACCCAGTGCTGAGAGGTTTCGTCCAGTTTTTCGAAATAGAGGGCTACGAGCTCCTCGTCTCCCTCGAGCCAGGGCGGCACGGGCGCCTCGCGAAACTCGTTCACGAAACTCAGGTAGACGTCCCCCACCCTCGCTGCCGCGGCGATACTCCACCCCGGGACCGACAGCGTGGCGACGCGGTCGTAGGTTATTCGGGTTCCGTCCATGGCCGAGAGCTTGCGCTGCATCCAGCGGGCGAAATCTCGATTCAACCATTGCTGGAAAAGCGCCGTCCTTCTGGCCCGGTATCGGCCTTTCGCACGAAATGAGGGGAACTCGATGGCCATGAAGGCGTCGTATGCGTCGTTCGCTTGATGGAACAGCGCCTCCGCCGTCGCCGTTCGCGCGAGCGCCGCGAAGCGCTCCTTCTGTTCCTTCGTCTCCTCGAGCTTGGCGATTCTGTCAGCGGCGCCCCTGAACCAGGCGTCGGACGCCGCCCTGAAGAAGGGCAACGCCCTGCTCTTTCTACCCAGAGACAGATAGGCACGGCCGATCTCGACGTTGGCCTGAATCACCTCGTGGGGCATGGCCCGGGATCCGTATCGGTCCAGAAAACCGCGATAGTGTTCCGCCACCCGCTGCCACTGCCCCGAGCGCCTGTAGATCGAACCGAGCGCGTACTTGACCCGGGACGCGTCGCGCGGATACCTGGCCGCGAAGTGTTTTTCGAAAAGCGCGGCATCCTCGATCGCCTTCTTCTCGTCGCCGAGCCCCAGGCGGAAAAAGACCGCGTTCTGAAGCGCCTCGTGCGCCCCAGCGCACAGACCGAGTTCCCTGTCCTTCGCCGGGCAATCTTTCCCGGTCTGGCGGGGATACTTGCCGGCGAAGATCTCGTAGTACTCCGCGGCCCGGTCGTACATGGCCAGGGCGTGGAAGTTGGCTCCCACGAGATATACGGCTTTTGGGGCGAGCGGACTGTTCGGATATTTTTCGACCAGAACGGTCCGTGTCTTGATCGCCCTGCCCAGCAGGTGATCGGCCTCAAAGCAGATCGCGGCGTTGAACAACACCTCATCCAGCCGGCCGCAATTCGGATATTTTCGTGCAATGGTCATATAGATTTTTGCGGCCGACTTCCATTGCTGATTTGCCTGGCGCTCCTCAGCGTTCTTGCGCATCATCTCGCACCGCAACCTGGCCAGCACGTCACACAACCCCCCCTGATCTTCATCTTCGCGGTCGTCGGAGGCGCAAAAAGACCGGTCCAACGGATCGATCGAGGTCCGTAACTCCTCGAAGCAAGCCGGATTCCTCGCCGAGCCGCGGCTCCCGAGTGCGTTCAAGGAATCGAGATAGAGATTCGCCGCGTATGGCGCCACCTCGTCGTCCCGGTGGTTGAACGCCACATCCCTGAACAGGACGGCTGCTTCCTCGAAGTGTCGGGCCTCGTAGTGGATATAGGCCCTCCGGTACTTGATATGCGCGACGTGTTCTCCCCGGGGCGAGACGCAGAGGTAGCGGCGGAATGCCGCGAGCATCTTCTTCTCGGTATCCGCGAGCTCGCGCGGGGCGTGTTGCGGGCAATTCTGGTTATCGCAATCGTCGGCCGATGCCGCGCCCAATCGCTTCCGGTCTTTCCTGTAGGTCGTCCGGTAGACGTTGTTGTAACAGAGCACCGCGGCGTAGGCCGCATCCCGGCTGAAAGCGCCGCGGGGTTCGATCTCGACCACCCGGTCGAAGGCTTCGGCGCATTCGTCCCAGGCCTCCATCTTCCACAGCAGCTCGGCCATGAAATAGGTAGCCCGGTACCGCGTCGTCCGATGACGCCGATCGATATCGGGAAACCGTAGCCGATCCAGGTCCGGGAATTGCTGGAGAAGAAGCCGGTACAAGCGCGCCGAGAGCTTCATGGTTTCTTCATCGTTCGTTCCCGGCTGGGTGTCGGTGCCGACCGCTTCCCTGTGCCAGGCCGTGGCCAGATCGATGAGCGCGGAGGCGGCCGCCTCCCTGCATGATCGCGTCGGGCTTGCTTCGCTCTGGTTCTGTCGGGTCTTCTCGGCGATGTCCGCCAGCCGTTGCGCCTCGACGAGTTGTTCTGGCTTGGGCCTGGAAGCGACGACGGCCGCGGTCACGCGCGCCTGCCATTCGCAGAGGCGGAGGCTGTCTGGCTTTCGCCGCATCAAGTCGTGATATACGGCTACCGCCTGCGGCCAGCGCCCCGTGCCTTCATACAGCCGCCCCAGGTTTTCCAGCATCCCGAGCGCCTGCTTGTTGTCGCTGGCGTAACGCGAGAAGAAGCGAAAGGCGCGAGCGGGAATGCCGACCTGGGCGTAGGCGAGAACCATCTCCTTTCGCGCCTGCCCGACCAGGTTGGAAACGTTGAACGCGTCGGGGTGAGCGGCGCCGAATTCGATGACCCTGACAAAGCTCTCGAGCGCTTCCTGGTATTCCTCGAGGTTATAGCGGCACCACGCCTGTTTATAGAGCGCGTAACCGTAGACTCGGTTCGCATCCGGGGGTATCTGTACGATCTTCTCGTAGAAAAGCCCGGCGGCGCGCATGTCGCCCTGTTGGAAGTAATACTCGGCGAAGGAGAGATAGGCGTGCGGTATGTAGGCGCTTGCAGGATGCTCCTTAATCAGCCTGTGGTAGACGTGTCGTGCGCGGTCGAACTGCCGCAGTTCCTCCAGCGAGTACCCCAGCGAGAAGAGCACCTCGTCGATACGGCGGTACCCGGGATGATCCCTGACGAATTGTGCCAGGGTTCGAATATGGCTCGCCCTGAGCCGGTCCAGTCTGTCCTGGGCGCGCCCCTGCTCGTTCTTCAGACGCGAGCACCGGCTTTCGTCCCTTTGAGTTTTACATGTCTCGAAGATAGGCTGGTCGAGCCCACGAACCACGGCGTTCTGCTGTAGCGCCATCTCCAGAAGAATTCTCGACAGGCGCAGAATATAGTCCGGCCGTCTCGGATCCGAGGGCAGCGCGTTCTCGACCAGACGCCGCGCGACGGCCAACTCCTTCTTCAGCAACACCGCGCTTCTGCGCCGCGACGGATCGTGACCGAACAGATCGCCTGCTTTGATCCGGATCTCCGGACCGGCTTTCGGCGGCCGGGGCTCGACCCTCTCCCGCCGTTCTTGCCCTTTCAGATGAGAAGCGGGCCGGCCGCTATTGCGGCGACGGGAGGCCTCGGCGGTCAGGCCGGCGGGACACGCCTCGATTGTCTCTCGAACTTCTTTCGGAATACAGATGGGCCGGTTGTCGGCGTGAGCCTCGCCGGAAAAGAATGCGGCGACGAGGAACATCGCGATGAATGACGATATCGGTTCTCTTCGCGCACCAGTTCTTCGCACGCCGCCTCCTCACGCGCCGATTCACCCGCCGCTCCGCACCGCGACCCTCGCCGTTCCACTTCTCCGGCGATCGACTCTGGCGATCGGCTTTCGCGATCGGCGCAGGCTGTTTTCAGCCCCTGATCATGAATGAAGGCAAGGGACTATATTCTTTAAAAATACGAAGCGGCGCAAACGGATCGATCAAAGCTCGGCGAAATACCGATCGACCTCCGGCAAGTAGTAAGCGAGGGGCACCCGGTCGGCCAGCGCCCGGGCGTGGGCCAGGGCCTCGTCCACCCGGCCGAGCATGCGCAGCGCAGTGACCTCCACCAGTGCCGAGGGAATCGGAACCGCGGCCTCGGGATAGCGTTTTCGATACTCGCGGATCAGTCGTAACGACGTCGCGGGATCGCGCGCCAGCTTCTCCCTCGCCTTCTCGAGCAACCGCGCGTCGGGCTTGAGTATATCGTCCACCAGAGCGGCGATCCGATCCTCGGCACGTCTCTTCGCGGCCGCGCGCCGCGTCCCCGAGCGGCGTCTCGCGCGCTTGCGCGTCTTCTTGCGCGCCGGTTCCTCGACCTTTGCCTCGGAGGGAACGGCAACTGCCTCGGAGGGAACGGCAGCCGGTTCTTCAACCGGCGAAATCGCGGGCTCCGGCGCCTTCGCCGGCGCAACCTGCGGCTCCGGGACCGACTGTGGTATCCGCGCCGATGGCTGATATTCACTCCGGACCGTCACGCTCCGAACCGCCACGGAATAATCGCGCGGGCTCAGCACCGATACGACGAAATAGGCGACAGCCATGGCGCTGGTCGTGACCATGATAAATGTGCCCGGATCGATGGATAAACAATCGGCGATACGCGTCACCGATTTGCCGAAACGGTTCCGCAACGCGCAATGCACGCGCTCTCGTCGTTCGCGAGTCAGAGCCCGGGGCGCCCGGACATTCTCCAGAAGCTCGCGTATCCGCGGCGGCGCGCCCGAGTCGGGATCGAGCCATCTCTTGGGTTCGGTCATTTTATGCCTCGACAACGTAAGCGTGAATCACTGCGAGCGAGCGCCCGCCGAAAATCCTCTCGCGCTAGCCGCAGCCGCGAGTGCACGGTACCCATGGGTATACTCATCAAATCCGCTATTGCAGCCGTGGACATACCCTCCAGCTCGAACATGACGAACACGGCTCGTCGCTCGGGCTTCATGGTATCGAGAAGCTCGTCCGCCAGTCGCCGGGCCTCCCGCCTCTGACAGACCTGTTCGGGCGTACTCTCCTCGACGGGCTCCGGCACGGCAGACCCGATCCGCACCCGGCGCAACCAGCCGCGCCGTCGATGTCGCTTGACCACGCGCAGGCAGAATCCGAACAACCAAGTGGTAATTCTACAGCTGTGATCGTAGCTATACCGCCGCCGTTGAACCGCGACGAAAACGTCCTGGAGCAGGTCCTCCAGGTCCGATTGCGGAGCGCCCAGCCGCTGTAGTGACCGCCATACGAAGTCGGCCTGATCGAGATACAGTTCGTCGATATTTAGCTCTCTATCGAGCTCTTTCGCTGCTTCGCGAGAAGAATCGCGTACTTGGCGCGCCGGCAGTTCCGAGGCTGCCTCGCGAACGCCGCGCACGGACCGTTCTGATATGGCACTACCCACTATCGTATGAATGACTGCGAAACCGGACTTTCTTTAAGAATATCGGACACACCGGCAAAAAAAACCTTGGTAGAGACAGGAGCAGAACCTGTGCCACGTTGTCGGTAACGGTGTTCGCCTGTCCCACCTGTTTCATGGCGACTGTTGTTCCGGCAGCAGCCGTTGTTCCCATCACGGAGTTCGCCCGATCGAATTTCGATCCGCGATTCCCGGCCGCATCCGATTACAGTAGCGGGGCCGCCGGGCCTCACTACCGCCCCTGGGTCCCCGGCTGCGTGACCCCCACCACGGCGGCCGAGGCCGGGGGTTGTTGCAAATACGCTACGGTCCAGGCGCCCCTTTCACGTCTTCGCTTGTAGTTACGCGGCCTTGGCCAGAGGAGAACGGGGACTGAAAATCCTGGTGTCGACAGTTCGATTCTGTCCCTGGGCACTACAACCCCCGTAACCCTACGCGGCTTTTTCCAGCCATTCTAGAATGGCCTCGCGCAGCACGGAATGGAGAGTCTTGCCTCGTTCCTTGGCTTTTTTCTCCAACTCGCGCCAGAGGCTGTCGGGAAACCGTACCGACCTGGGGATGGTCCTTCCGACCTCGGCCGCCTTGACCGGGCGTCCCTTGCCCGACTGAATGCGAAGTCGTCGCGGCTTTCGTCCGGGCAGGGAGATCTCGATCCCCGACTCCGCCAGTTTTTTCGCATAGGGATTCCTGCGTAGCTTGGCCTTGCCGAAATCTACCTCGGGCATCTCTCGCAGAGCCGCCGCGGCGGGTTCCCGACGAGTCTTCTTCTTTTTAGACGCCTTCTTCATACCGCCTCCGTTCACGCGAGGTCGCACGCCTTGCGCTGATGATGCGAACCGTTTCCGCGTCGTTCTCGGCGTGGACCGTGAAGAGGATCCTCTCCGGCGCCGACAAACCAATGAGGATAAACCGAGCTTCTTCGTGCACCGTATCCTTGATAACCAAAGCTAGCGGATCGGCGAAGGTCGTCACGGCTTCTTCGAACGACACACCGTGCTTGCGCTCGTTCGACCTCGCCTTGACCGGATCCCAGGTGAATCGCATCGAATCGCATCAAGTAAGTGTAATACACTTTTCGTCAGTTTGCACTCTGTCCGTACCCGGTTTTTCTTCCGGGGCACGGTTCACCTCCTGTGCCGAAAACACCCATCACGGGTGTCGGTAGAGGCCGTGGAGCGAATTCGGTCTGGAAGCATTAACGAACGGCTAACGATCCGATTTGCACGCACCCGACTCCGCTGGTTTCACCCCGCGGAAATCCGCGAATTCTCGGGTGTGTCCCACTTGGTCAACTGTAATGGTGGCCCCTTGCGGTAACTTCTCAAAAAGTCGTGGCGGTAATGTCATTTCGAGCGCAGCGAGAAATCTCCCAGAGAGATTTCTCGTCGCCTTCGGCTCCTCGAAATGACAGGTGCGGCTCCTCGGTTGACCAAGTGGGACACACCCGAATTCTCCCGATTGCCCTTTTCAGGCCGTTCGTAGAGTTGGTCATCCGAGCTCGTTACCACCGCTCCTGCGTACCAGATTGTCTCCCGCGGATACACGCGTAATCGCGGCGCGGGAAGATCGAGGACGGTCGGATAATCCGTCTACTCTGCTCCTGGGTGCACGACGTCCCCAAACCCAACGTCGAACTGCATAAGGCGGGGAAGAAGAGGTTAGCGTTCACGGACGGGGAGCGGCGCTGGCTGGCGGAGCTGGGGAAGCGGCCGGGTTGCGGGGCGCAGAGGGAGACGGCGTTCGTGGTGACGCCGGATACGATCTTAAGGTGGTATCGGGATCTGGTGGCGAAGAAGTACGACAAGGGTAAGAAAAGGTGGCCGGGAAGGCCGAGGAAGTCGGAGGAGAACGGGGATCTGATCGTCCGGATGGCGCGGGAAAACGCGGGCTAGGGGGTATACGAGGATCAAGGGGGCGCTTCGCAACCTGGGGCACGAGGTAGGGAGGAACGTGTCCTTCCGGCAAGCGTGCAAAAGGCCGGAATTCGGACCGGGGCGGCGCCGGGCGGCGCATTTTCGATGCGGGGGCGGCTGCTACCGGGTCTCAGCGAGGCTGCGGTACAGCGTGGCGCCGTGCACCCCGAGCTGAGCGGCGACCTGGCGGGTCGACAGGTTCGGGTTCGCGAGCAGAGTTCTCGCCATCTCGACTTGAGCCGGGCTGAGCGAGCGGGGACTGCCGGGGGGTCTTGCCGCGCTGGCGGGCGGCGAGCAGGCCGGCGTGGGTTCGTTCGCGTACGACATCTCTTTCGAATCGGCAAGCGTGCAGAATACGTGGAAGGTCAGCTTGGCCGCGGGCGTGGTGGTGTCGATCGATTCGCGCAGCGAGCGCAAGCCGACGCCACGCTCGCTGGGCGCGTTGACTAGTTCGATCAAGTCGCGTAGCGAGCGACCGAGCCGGTCGAGCTTGAAGACTACTACGGTGTCTGCCGGCCGGGCGAAGTCGAGCAGCTCCTGCCGGACCGGCAACCGGAGCGCGGTGCCCGATACCGTTTCGTCGAAGATCTTTTCGCAGCCGGCTCTGAGCAGCGCGTCGTGTTGCAGATCCAGTTTCTGGTCCTCGGTCGAGACCCTGGCGTAGCCGAGCAGCATATCCCTTACCTCCTTTTCGGCAACGGGAAGGAGGTTCTTACGACCTTTGCGCGGGATCCAAGACGTCCCCTTCCCGGAAGAATCGGCGTGCCGCCGGGGGGAAAGCCGCTATACTGAGATTTTTGGCAAACCCCATCCGTTGCGAGGAACATTGAGGCCAGGACGGTGACCGATGCACGACGAGAAAGGCCGGATGTCGAATCTCGGGGGCGAGCTTGGGGGGACGCGCGAGCACGACAGCTCGCTCAAGAGCCTCGGGGGTGGCCTGCTAGATCGCAGGATTGTCCCTCCTGAAGATGAAGCGCTGCAGGCCCTGATGAACGGCCTCGCGGCGGCCGGCATCGGGCTTGCGGTCCTCGGTCCCGACTACCGCATACTACGGGTCAACTCGCTTCTTGCCGAAGCTTTCGGCGACCTCTCTGGACAGCCGTGTTACGCGGGGTTTCGTGGCCTCCAGAAAGCGTGCGACGGTTGTACTGCACGTGTTGCATTCGACGACGGGATGGTGGGCCGTGGCGAGGTGGTGACCGTCAAGGGCAAACGCTTCGAGGTGGTCTCGGCGCCTTTTGTGACCTCGGGTGGCAGGGTCACCCGGGTGCTCCAGGCGTTCCGTGAAATGAGCTCCCAGGCGCAGTCCGAAGACCGACGGCGCGTACACGAAGAGGAGTTGTCTTTCGTGCTGGCGACGTTCGAGTCGCTCTCGCGTTCGCTCGAGCTCGATCATGTGTGCCAGACCTTAACGGATACGGCGGCCAGGCTGATCCCGGGCGGATCCTCGGCGGTGTACCTGTGCGATGGCGACGGCATCTACTTCGCCGCGACCAACCCGCCGCTGCCCCCGGACTTTCCCGAGCACCTGCGGCGTCCCCCGCTGGAGACTCACCCGCACATTGCCAGGGCACTGGATACCGGTTCCCCGGTCATGGTCAGCGACGTCTCGGTCGAGGAGTGGACCCCGGCCGAACGTGAAATCGTGGAGATGCGCGGTATAAAGAACGTCGTCTACAACCCGGTGATAGGCAGCCAGGGAACGATCGGCGTACACATCATGGCGTCCACGGAGGTTTCCGGCGAGATCGCAGAGGCGCAACTCACGCTCTGCCGCACCGTGGGCAAGTACGCGGCGATCGCCATCGAAAACGCCCGCCTCTACCAGTCTTCGCTGGACGAGCTCGCCGAACGGCGCAAGGCCGAGCGGGAGCAGAAGCGGCTTCGCGATCAGCTCGCGCAGGCGCAGAAGATGGAGGCAGTCGGACGCCTCGCGGGTGGGATCGCCCACGACTTCAACAACGTGCTGTGCGCGATATCGGGCCAGGCCGACCTGCTGCTGCGGAACCTCCCGGCCGACGCCCCCCTCCGCGAATCATTGACGACGATCGCCAGGGCCTCGGAACGGGGCGCCGACCTGACGCGACAGCTGCTCGCATTCTCGCGCAAGCAGGTCATCGACCCGAAGGTCGTCGAGCTTTCGGCGGTGATCAAGGGACTGCACTCGATGCTCACGCGCCTCATCGGGGAGGACGTGATCCTCGATACGATGACGCAGAAGAGCCAGGGGCGCGTCAAGATGGACCCCGGTCAGATCGAGCAGATCGTCCTCAACCTCGCGGTCAACGCGCGCGACGCCATGCCCGACGGAGGGCGACTGCTGATCGAGACGGCGGACGTGGTGCTCGACGACGCGTACTGCGAATCGCACGCCGACGCCGTGCCCGGCGAGCACGTCATGCTCGGCGTGAGCGACACGGGAATCGGCATGAGCGAAGCGGTGCGCTCCAGGGTTTTCGAGCCGTTCTTCACGACGAAGCAGCTCGGCCAGGGTACCGGGCTCGGGCTGGCGACCGTCCACGGGATCGTGCAACAGAATGACGGCTACATCGAAGTCGATTCCGCACCCGGGCAGGGCACGGCGTTCAAGATCTACTTCCGGCGCGTTACCGAGGGAGATGACGAAGAGGTTCCGCGGCCGCAACGGGGATTGTCGCGGGGCACCGAGACGGTACTGCTGGTGGAAGACGAGGAGCTCGTACGCGATGTGGCGGAGCAGATGCTGCGCAGATGTGGATACACGGTGCTGGTCGCGGGGTCCGGGCAGGGCGCGCTGGCGCTCGCACGCGACCACGAAGGTCCCATCGACCTGCTACTGACCGATGTCGTGATGCCGCTAATGAACGGGCAGGAACTCGCCGAGAAGGTCGCGACGGTGCGTCCGGGGATCAAGATCCTGTACGTGTCCGGCTATACCGAGGATGTGATCGCGCACCACGGAGTGATCGACGAGGGCGTACAGTTCATATCGAAGCCGTACACCTTCAGCAGCCTGTCGGCTTGCGTGCGCGCCGTGCTCGACTCGGACTGAGAATAGGAATAGTAGGGAATAGGAAGAATAGGAATAGGGGACGTACCCAACTTAAACAACTTAAGAATAGATAAGAATAGGGGACGTACCCAACTTAAACAACTTAATACCCGTAACCTCTCGCCTTGCCCTTTTTCATTTTTCCGGAAGTTGTGGAGATTGGGTACGCCCCGTTCCCCAGGAAGGTGGTTATGATACCTATTAACTGACCACCGAGATCATCAAGGCCCGTACACATCGTGCGACGACGCCGCGTCTGAGTTTTTACCGCGATCGAGCCAAGATGGAAGTCGACATGGTACTCGAGCGCGTCGATCGAATCCTCGCCATAGAGATCAAATCGGGGCAGACCGTCGCCGGGGATTTCTTCAAGTCGCTGACAGCCTTCGCTCAACTGATGCACAACGCCGATGAGTCGCGACCGGTGCAATCCTATCTCGTGACCGCGCTCAACTGATGCACAACGCCGATGAGTCGCGACCGGTGCAATCCTATCTCGTG
>CAYVFC010000020.1:74847-79291 GCA_964450715.1 uncultured Sandaracinaceae bacterium
ACCGGGGGCGATCAGTACCAGGAGCGTTCGACAACCACTGTGCTCCCCTGGTACGCGGTCGCGGATCGAGACTGGATCGGTGGATAGCCCTGCCGGTTTCCACCGCCGTCACAGTAGCCGAACTCCGTTCTGCTCGAGTGAACCATCCGCGCTCGAAGACATCGGTTTGCCGGTCCACTCGAAGACTCGATCCATAACTTTCGGAGAGACTCCTCGCGCACCCAGCGTGGGCCATTTCTTCGAAAAACTGACCAACAGCCTGACCAACAGGTCCTGAAAAGGCGCGGTCGTAGACATCGGCATAGCGGAATAGCGAGGCGAACAGCCGCTCGAACTCGTCGAACAGAGAACCGTTGCGGTCGAAACAGATCGCGCCGATGTTCTGTGCCGCGGATCGTCCCCGCCCAACCTGCATCAGGTAGTAGGGAATGCCTCCGAGCGCCAGATATATTTCGACGACCTGAACCGGGTTGAGCGACACGCTGCGAGCGGCCAGGAACTCGCGCACTTCCGATAGCGTGAAAGGCATCAGCCGTATCCGTCTGGTGATGCGGTTGTGAAGCCCGCCCTTGGCATGGATCAGATTATCGAGAATCCAGGAAGCCGCTCCGAAATAATGCCGGCCAAACGAAACATCGAACCCTGAGACGCTATTACGAACCGGACCTGCAAGCGATCTCGAGTTAGCGCCGCGTTTCGATCGCGATCGGTGCAACGCTTCTTCGCCTAATGTCAAGGTGTTCGACGAAAATCTGCAGGGACCGAAACGCCACGTAAACACTCGATCGCTTCCAGTCTCGGTATCGGCGGGTTACATTGCTGGACAAGATGAAGAAGTACGTTATGAAGTAACGGAAGTCGACGGAAGCAGCTACGCATCCAAGAGGAGGATTCGTCATGAAAAGTTTCGTTACAGGAGGTTCAGGGTTCATCGGAAGCAATCTCATAACCAAGCTCATCGATGAGGGCTTCGAGGTTCTGGCTATGGCGAGATCGGAAGAAGCAGCGAACACGGTCAAAAGCCTTGGGGCTATACCGATCTCGGTAGATATGACAGAGACTGATCGTTTGGGGAATGATCTCGAAGGTTGTTCAGCGGTTTTTCATCTGGCTACCCCGACTGATTTCTCGAAAGGCTACGATTATTTTTACCAAGTAAACGTAACCGGAACCGAAAAGCTGATCGAGGCCTCCAAGAAAGCGAAAGTGCCGCGATTCATCTATGTCAGCACAGCGGCAATTATTCTCCGAGGCAAACCTGTTTATGACGCAGACGAAAGCCTGACCTTTGCTGGCCTGCCACGAGGAAACTATCGAAGAACCAAAATACTGGCCGAAGAAGTTGTCCTGAAAAACAATTCGGCAGGATTTGAGACGGTAATCTTACGACCTCCCCTGGTGTGGGGAAAAGGTAGCGTCGTGAAGTTACTCGTGAAGCTCCGCAAGGAAAATAAACTTGCCTGGTTTAATCAAGGAAACTACAGGATCGCCATCATCCACGTCAAAAACCTCTGTCAGGCGATTTTCGCGGCCTTCAAAAATGGAAGGCCGGGCGAAATGTATTACGTGATCGATAAGGAGCATGTCCTTTTCAGGGACTTTTTGACACGCGTTCTTGCGACCCAGGGGCTTGCCCCCCCCGAGAGGAACATAAATCGAAACCTGGCCTTGGCTTTGGGTTACGTTGTTCCCGTGTTCTGGAAGCTAATGAAGAAAGCAGGACCCCCGCCCATGGATGCGGAGTTCGTTCATATGCAGGCGACCGAGTACACCATATCGGACAAGAAGGCCCGAGAAGAATTGGGATACGAGGACGTCGTTACACTTGAAGAAGGATTGGAAGAGTTGAGAGCTGGTTTTTAAGCCTCGAACGAGGGAGGCGGTCACATGCGTAGCCGTATAACGGAAGCCCTGGCGTTGAAACACTCGCCCGTGGCTGTTGTGTTAACGGACACAAAACCAGAGCCCGCCACGCAGTTCAAGGAAGGCAAGATGGGTTGCGTTGGTGCCATGCTGTACGCAGCCGCCAAGGGTCGGGTCGCGGTCTTCGATCGAAAGACCTGGGGCTGTCCGGGCGGAGGAACGGGGCTCGGGTTCGGGAACTGCTACGTCGGCTTCCCGATCGATCGCCTACTCTCGACCGGAGGGAAGGCCGAGTTGCCGAACGGCGGCGCCTTCGACATGGGCGAGGGAGAGCGTTTCTTCGAGAGCCCCGAGGTGGCCGATCGCTGGGCGAACGCTCTGCCGTACCACGATGTGCCGACCGAGTTCATCGTCTTCAAGCCTCTCGATAAGGTAGAGGAGGGAGAGGATGCCTCGCTGGTCCTGATGTTCGTCAATCCGGACCAGGTCTCCGCACTGGTAACGCTGGCCGGGTTTCGCCGCGGGGTGACCGACCCGGCTGTGTCCCCATGGGGAGCCGCATGTCAGTCGATCCTGTTCGCCTACGCGGAAGCCGAGAGCGATAATCCGCGCGGAGTCATCGGCTTCTTCGATATTTCGCAGCGGGGCAAGATCGATAGAGAGCTTCTGTCCTTCACGATGCCGTACTCCCTGTATCTCCGGATGGAGGCGAGCGTCGATGACAGCTTCCTGAGCACGGCCACATGGCAAAAGCTGCGCGAGCGGTGGTAGGCATCGTGCTGCGACGGAGGGTCCGCAGGACCCGAGTACACGACGCCGCAGATCACCTCGCCCCGCCCGCGAGACGACGGGAACACGAATGAGACGAGCCCTGATGCTCAAAGGTCTCCATGCGTCGAGCACCGCCAATCCGCTGGCCGCAAGTGACCAAAGTGTTTGCTTTCGCGGCCAAACGCCCGGTACCGCCTCCGCTCCCATGGAAATCCGTGGCGATACGAACGTATTACTATCTAGCGAGAACGTTCCGCCGCAATACCCCGCTTCGTAATCTTCGATTCTTACGTGCTGTGTACCGACCGAAACTTCCTGGGATGGCGCAGCGTTCTTCTTGCGTTTTTGCATCGGAGGCCTTGTCGTGAACGATAGGTTGTATCTTCTGGTAATCGCGTTGGGATTGCTGACCGCCATCGCCTGCGGGGGCAGTGACGATGACACCGGCGAGGTCGCCGGCTCGGGGCCCGCGTCCGGTTTCAACGGCGGTGAGGCCGGAGGGATGGCCGGTACAGCCGGCAGTATCGCCGGTAGCGCGGGATCGGTAGACGCTGTAACGGGTGGGATCGGCGGCTCGATCGAGGCCGGTACGGGCGGCCTGGAGGCCGGCATCGGCGGCATCGGGGCCGGTACGGGCGGCATCAGGGCCGGCACCGGCGGCATCGAGGCCGGTACGGGCGGCCTAGAGACGGGCACCGGCGGCATCGAGGCCGGTACGGGCGGATCAGATGCCGGCACCGGCGGTACAACGGATACGCTCGAGCGCCGCTGCCTTACCAGTGGAAGCCAGATCGTCCTGATCGGGGACTCCTACATCAACTGGATAACGCATACCTTCATTTCCGATATGAGTGAGGTGGTGGGGGTGCCGGTGCGCAACTACGCGGTCGGTGGCTTTTCGATGGCCTCGGGCGGCCTGGGACTGATACCGCCCCAGTTCGATCAAGCCATCGTCGACGACCCGGATATCCTGGTCGTCGTCATGACCGGCGGCGGCAACGATATCCTGATCGCAGACGAAATAAGATTCCCCGGGGGTGGGAATTGCTCGAACGACCCCAATTCCGGCTCCACCCCCGTTTGTCAGGATATCGTGAACCTGGCGGTCGACACCGCCGTCGAAAATATGGACAAGCTGGTCGTTGCCGGCATTCCAGATGTAATATATTTTTTTTACCCAGAGGTCCCACCAACCTGGTTGGGCTCGGATCCCAACGGCATCCTCGGGTATGCAAGACCTCTCGCCAGGGCGGCCTGTGAAGATGCTTTTACCCGTACCGGCGGCGAGCTGACCTGTCACTTCGTCGACCTGCAGCCCGTGTTCGAAGGCCACCCGGAGTACTTCGCTGATGCCGACCTCCACCCGAATTCCACGGGTTCAGCCGCCATGGCGCAGGCGATCTGGGAAGCCATGGTCGACAACTGTATTGCGCAGCCCGAATCGAGCGGTTGTTGCATTCCGTGATCGGCAGGTTGCGTGAGCGATCCGGCGCATAGTCTACTGTTCACCCGGATCACCACCGTTACCTGGAGGTCGCGAGGGAAGGGCGCTGGCCGTGCGAAACTCGGCCGGCGTCGAGCCGGTCCAGCGACGGAAAGCATTGGTAAAGGCGAACGGTTGAGCGTACCCCAGCGGGTAGGCGATTTCGGTGACGCTGCGCGTTTCGTCGGCAAGGTAATCGCGGGCGAGGTCGCGCCGAACCGTCTCGCGTAGATCGGCGAAACCGGTGCCTTCTTCTAACAAACGGCGGCGCAGCCTTAGGAGGCACCGCAAAATAAACGATCCGGTTGCGGCCGCGTGGGCGGGCGC
>CAYVFC010000021.1:0-76997 GCA_964450715.1 uncultured Sandaracinaceae bacterium
CGCCAACCGCGGGTCTCGGTTCCAGCGGCGGTTGGCACGCGGGACGCCCCCGCCGGCCGGCCCCGGACCGCCCGCGCCCGGCCGGCGTCGCGCTGCTATCCGGGAAATAGAGCCCCTCCCCTACGATTCGGGGTTGTGTATGAGGTAGGGGCGGGCGAGGGGAGGGGGCAAGCCCCTCCCCTACTGCTCTCTAGCGGCCGAGGTGGGTGAGGGTGATGAGGGGGCCTTCGGGCGCGGGATCGTCGGTCAGATCGATGTGCCCCTGCAGGTACCAGTCGTTGTAGTCGTCCGGGTCGACCAGGATCTGGCGAACTTCCCAGAGACGGGGCTCCTTCTTATTCAGGATGGTGCGCTCCGAATAGCGGGCGCGCTGGTCGAAGACGATCCATTCGTGCTCGTCGTAGTAGGGGCGCAACGCCTCCTCGAACCGTTCCGGAGGCCAGGCGTCCGGGTCCCGGTTTCGTATACAGTGAGAGGCCTCCTCGTAGTCCCGGCCCGAGAGCGCGCGGACCAGGTTGTGCATCTCGGCTCGTACCCGGGCGAAAAAGCTCTTGAAGTCCGCCGTGATGTCCGGCAGCACGGGGGCCCTTTCCGGCGCCTCCAGGGTCTGCTCCAGCACCATCATACGCTCCCACTCCTGCAGCAGGCTAGAGTCCACCCGTTCCAGGGCGGCGCGCAGGAAGGCGATCACCTCGAGGAAGTCGTCGTCCTTGTAGGAATCGGGAACGGTCTGCACCAGCGTCTTGTAGGCTTGGGTCAGGTAACGCAGCAGGATCCCCTCCATCCGCTGCAGGCCGTACTCCTTGATGTAGTCGGCGAACGATACGTAGCGCTCGAACAGGTCGCGGGCCACCGACTTCGGATGGATGTCTTCCTCCGCCAGCCAGGGATGAAGGGAAGCATAGCTGTTGAAGGTCGAGTAGATCAGGTCGGCCAGGGGCTTGGGGTAGGTGACCCGTTCCAGCTCGGCCATGCGCTGCTCGTACTCGACGCCTTCGGCCTTGAGGCGAGCGACCAGATCGGACTTGAGCTTGCGCTCCTGGGCGTACAGGACCGGCGTGGGGTTCTCCAGGACCGATTCCACCAGGCTGACCAGATCGAGCGCGTGCGCTTCGGCTTGCGGGTTCAGGGCGTCCAGCGTCTCCACCAGGTATAGAGAGAGCGAATGATGCAGGGAGAAGTCTCGCTGCAGCTCCTCGTTGACCCGAGCCCGGGAGCCGGCGCCATCCGGGCGGCGGACCAGCTCGACGATTCCGGCCCGGCGCAACGATTGGAAGAGCATCTTGCCGGTACGGCGCAGCTTCGACTTGATCGCCTCCCGCTCGTGGCACTCGGCGATCATCTCCAGCAGTGCTCGGTATCCGCCGCCCTTGCGCTGTTCGCTCTCGTCGCTCTGCAGCAGGTTGAGCAGCATGCCGTGTGTGACGCGGAACACGCTCACCAGGGGCTCGGGATCGCGCTCGACCAGCTGGCGGAAGGTCGCTTCATCCCAGTGAACGTAGCTCTTGCCGGGGGGCTGCTTGCGCGCGGTCTTTTGCCGGCCGCCGGATCGCTTGCCCTGCAGTTTCTTGTTTTCGATCACGTGCTCGGGCGCCTGGCAGACCACGCTTCCCCGCTCGTCGAAGCCCTTGCGTCCGGCTCGACCGCCGATCTGCTTGAACTCGCGTACCGTCAGCCGCTTGACCGATTCGCCGTCGAATTTGCATAGCTTGGTGAACAGCACGGTGCGGATGGGGATGTTGACCCCGACCCCCAGCGTATCGGTTCCGCAGATGATCTTCAGAAGTCCCTGCTGGGAGAGGCGTTCGACCAGTCGGCGGTACTTGGGCAGCAGCCCCGCGTGGTGAAGCCCGATGCCGTGGCGGGTGAAACGCTGCATCTCCTTGCCGTAAGGGCTGTCGAAGCGGAAGCCCTGCAGGGCCTCGCCGATGCGCCTCTTCTCCTGCTTGGAGGTGAAGTTCAGGCTCATCAGTCCCTGGGCCAGCTCGGCGCACTCCCGCTGGGTGAAGCCGACCACGTAGACCGGGGCGCGTCCCTCCTCGACCAGGTCGGAGATGGTCTGCTGCAACCCGCTCTCCCGGTAGCTGTAGTCCAGGGGTACGGGACGGGTGGCCGAACGCACCAGGCTGACCTCGCGCCCGCTGCGCTTCTGCAGCCTTTCCGCGATGCCCCGCGTGTCGCCCAGGGTGGCCGACATGATCAGGAAGGCGACCTGAGGCAGCGCCAGCAGCGGTATCTGCCAGGCCATGCCCCTTTCGGGATCGGCGTAGAAGTGGAACTCGTCCAACACCGCGCAGTCCAGGTCCATGCGCTCGCCCTCGCGCAGCGACCAGTTGGCCAAAATCTCGGCGGTACAGCAGAGGATGGGGGCGTCGCGATTGATGCTGGCATCTCCGGTGAGCATGCCGACGTTCTCGGCTCCGAACCGTTCGCAGAGGTCGAAAAACTTCTCGTTGACCAGCGCCTTGACCGGCGAGGTGTAGACCGAGCGCCGGTCCAGGCAGAGGGCGTTGAAGTGCATGGCCGCGGCTACCAGCGACTTGCCCGATCCGGTGGGCGTGTTCAGGATGACGTGCCGGCCCGCCATGATCTCCAGGATGGCCTCCTCCTGCGCGGGGTAGAGGCTCAGGCCCAGCTCCGTCGAGTAGGCGACGAAAGCGTCGAGTATGTGCTCCGGGTCGCATAGCTCCGGCGGAGGGACCCGTTGCAGCAGCGGAGGAGGCGCGGCGGCCTTGCTTTCGTCGATGGTTTCCACGGTGAGGGCCGCTGATAACCTGCCGTCTCGCCGCGGTCTCGTCAACGCGTTCGTCCCGGCGATACCAGGGGAGTACTTGCGCGGGATTGCCCCGGGGTGAAACAATAAGGCGCGAATGGCGCGGCCGTCGGGACGCGTCGGCAGACGAGAGCCATGAAGATACTGATCGCAGGCGAAGGCGTGGTGGGTTTCCGCATCGCCGAGGATCTGATGGCGAGCCATCAGATCGTCTATCTCGCCTCCGAGGCATACGCCGGAACCCGCCTGGAACGGCTCGACGTAGAGGCGGTGACCGGGGAGGTGACGTCGCCGGAAAGCCTGCGGCGGGCTCGGGTGGGCAACGCGGAGGTCTTCGTGGCCTGCTCGGACAACGACGAACAGAACATCGTCTCCTGTATCGCCGCGCAGCGCCTGGGAGCGAAACGGACCATCTGCATCCTGCGCCGTCCCGGGTTCTTGAACGTAGGGGGCGAGGATGCGGAGCTGGCCGATTCCCTGGGCATCGACCTGGTCATCCGGCCGGCCGAGCAGCTGGCCGAGGAGATCATCCGCATCGTGACCGTTCCCGGCGCGCTGGACGTAGAGGAGTTCTACGACGGGCGCGTGCGCCTGCTGAGCTACGCGGTCGACGCGGACTCGCCCATCACCCGCGCTCCGCTGGCCAGCCTCCGGCTCCCCAGGCACGTGGTGTTGGTCATGCTCCGGCGCGGCGACGAGATGATCGTGCCCGCCGGCAACACGGTGGTCCAGCCCGGGGACAAGGTGATCGCCATGGGCCGCTGGAAGGCGGTGCGCTGGCTGCTGCAGCGCTTCCTGCGCAGCGAGTCCCGCGGCAAGGACAGCCGGTCCGCCACCGTGGTGGGCGGCGGCAACGTGGGAGTGCTGGTGGTGCGGGGCCTGGAGGAAGCGGGCTGGTCCGTCAAGCTGGTGGAGAGCAGCAGGGATCGCTGCGAGCAGATCGCTTCCGGGCTGGAGTCCATGGTGCTGAACGGCGACGGCGCCGATATCGATCTGCTGGAGCAGGAGCGCATCGGCGAGTCCTCGGTCCTGGTGGCGGTCACGGACAACGACGAGAAGAACCTGCTGGTGTCGCTGCTGGCCAAGCAACTCGGGGTCAAGCGTACCGTCACGCGCGCGGACAGGCTCTCCAACGAGCGGCTCTTCGAGAAGGTCGGTATCGACGTGGTGCGCTCGGCGCGCGGCGCGGCCATCCGTTCCGTGGTCCGTACCATCGATCAGACCCACTCCGAGATCCGCGCCGAGATCGAGCACGGCGACGCTTGCGTGATCGAGCTCAAGCTGCCGGCGGGCTTCCCCGAGACCCGGCTGCGGGATCTGAGACCGCCCACCTTCTCCCGGGTGGGAGCCGTGGTGCGCGGCCGGAGGGTCACCGTACCCGGCGGCAACGACGTGGTCGCGGGAGGAGACGAGGTGCTGGTCTTCTCCACCCGGGAAGACGAGGAGCGAACCCGGGAGTTTTATCTGAATCCGTCCAGATCCCAGCGCGACGACAAGCGGGAGTGAGGGTTATCCGTGCGCCTGCTACTGGTCTTCGGCGTGGTCGGTCAGCTGTTGCGCGTCTTCAGCATGGCGTTTGTTCCGCCCGTGCTGCTGGCGCTGTTCGACGGACAGTGGTGGTCGGCCGCGCACTTCGCCGTCGCGTTGCTCGCCACGTTGCTCGCCGGCTCGGCCGCCAGCAAGGGGCTGCCCCGGGCTCCAGTCTTCCATCGCGGCGAGGCGCTGGCCGTGGTGGCCTTTACCTGGCTCTCGGTGGCGGTGTTTGCGGCCGTCCCCTACCTGTTCGCCGGGCTTTCGCCGGTCGACGCGCTTTTCGAGTCGATGTCCGGGCTCACCACCACCGGGGCCACGGTCCTCACGGATTTCTCCCTGTATCACCGCGCTTTTTTTCTCTGGCGCGCCATGACCCAGTGGTTCGGGGGGCTGGGCGTGATCGCGCTGTTCGTGGTGGTGCTGCCCAGGCTGGGCATCGCCGGTCGCCAGCTCTTCTTCGCCGAAGCATCCGGCGCGCCTTCCGAGGCCGTCAGCCCCAAGGTCAGGCACGGCGCGCAACGGCTCTGGATTCTCTATTCCATGCTGACCCTACTGCTCGCCGCCCTGTTGATGGGCGCGGGTTTTCCCGCCTACGAAGCCGTCCTGCACAGCCTGACGACCATGCCGGCCGGCGGTTTTTCCCCGCACGGCAGCTCCATAGCCGGCTACGCGAATCCGAACGCTGAATGGATCCTGGTGGTATTCATGATTCTTGCCGGGACCAGCTTTCCCTTGCAGTACAAGGTGTTTACCGGGCGCTTGCTGGGATTCTTTCGCGACGGGGAGTTCGTCTTCTACTTCGGTGTCATGTGCTTCGGCGCGCTCGGGGTGGCTTTCGTGCTGGCCGGCGGCATACCGGACCTGGAGCGGCTCCGTCTGGGCGCCTTCCAGGCGGCGAGCTTGATGTCGAGCACGGGTTTCGCCAGCGCGGATTACGAGACCTGGCCGGACGCGGCCAAGGCGCTTTTGGTCGTGGTCATGGTCGTGGGCGGGTGCGCGGGCTCGGCCGCCGGGGGTCAGAAATCGATCCGCCTGCTGCTGGTCACCAAGCACGCGCTGCGCGAGATCACTCGCGTGCTTCACCCGCGCGCGGTGCTGCCGCTGCGCTACAAGCGGCGTCCGGTACCCGAGGACATCATGCGCGCCGTCTTCCTGCTGGTCGGGCTCTTCATAGTCGGTCACTTCACCATCGGCACGCTGCTGGTGGTCCTCGGCGCCGATCTGGTCACCGGCTATTCGGCCGCCCTGGCTTGCCTGGGCAACATCGGCCCGGCCTTCGGTCCGGCAGGCCCCATGGGGAGCTACGCGGCCTTTCCCGTTTCCAGCAAGTTGTTGCTCATCGTGGCCATGTGGGCGGGACGGCTAGAAATCGTCACCGTGCTGGCGCTACTGCACCGGGACGTGTGGCGGAACATCCGGATGCGGGGATAGCGCGTACCGTTATTCGCTACTGGGCGGTTCCGGTTCGGGGGCGGCCGGCTTCAGGAGAATCATGGTGACGACGTGACGGGTCAGCAGTCGCGGTTCAACCTCGACCGTTCCCAGGTGAGTGCGGTGTCCGGCCGCCTCGACCCGGATGGCTACGGTGCCGGCTACCACCCGTATCGACTTGTTCAGCGGCGCGGTTCCGACCTTGGCGCCGGCGACGTAGATGGTGGCTCCCTCGGGCACCCCGGCGACCTGCAGCAGCCCCAGCCTCTCGCGGATGGCTTCCAGGGAGTTGCGCAGGACCGTGATCCGGCTGGCTATCCAGGGATCCTGGTGAGTGGCCAGCGCCTGTAGCATGTGCTTCTCTGCCTCCACCCAGTGCCCCAGCGCCTGCTGGGCCATGGCGACCTGGGCCTTGGCGCGCGGAGTCGGGTCGAGTCGAAGGGCGCGGAGCAGCTTGTCGATCGCCGCGGCGTCGTTTCCCTTTCTCCGCAGCTCTAGGGCTTCACGTATTAGCGCGTCGGCTTTGGCGGTGGCTGTGCTCTCCGCGCCCCGCGACGGGGGCGTTGCCGCCTTCTGCTGACTCGCCGCCGGGGCGGGCATCGGCAGGCAACAGAGGAGAAGGACGGCGAACAGAACCGCCTTCGCCGGTCTTTCGGGTGCTCCACTCATCGATCCGCTTCCCACCAGATACGACGCCGGTTTTCGCCCTCGATTCAAAAGAACGCGAACGGGCAGCCGCTACCCGCCCGGTACCAGGGTCAGAATCTTGGTCACCGTCTGTCCGGCGCGGATGCGGACCGAGATCGTCTTGCGAATGCCGAAGGTCGGATTGACCAGGGTGATCTTGTGGCTTCCGGAGGGGAGTTGGATGCCCATCTGGGGTGTGTTGCCCACCAGTCGGTTGCCCACGTACACTTGCGACCAGGGGCGCGTGTTGACGCGTAACACCCCCGTACCGCCGGACGCCCGGGCCGCTCCCGAGCCCGCGGACGACGTTCGCCGCCGAGAGGTCGAGCGCACGACCTTTCGACCCGCCCTACTGCGGGAGCGTCGCTTGACGACGCGCTGGGACGGCTTCTCCTTTTCCGGTTCGGCTTCCGGTTCGGGCTCGGGCTCGGGCTCGGGCTTTTCGGCCAGCGTGACTTTCGGCAGATCGACCACCTGGTTGGGCGGTACCTCCAGTCGGGTCGACCAGGACTCGTACGCGTCTCCTTTTTCGACTCGGATCTCGTGCGGGCCGGGCTTGAGGTCGGTCACCTTTACCGGGGTCTTTTGCGCGAGCCGGTTGCCGTCGACGAAGACCGAGGCGCCGTTCGGTTCGGAATCGAGCATGAAGCCGGTCTCCACCCTGAGCGGGTCGAGGACGACCGGGGGAAGCTCCAACTTTTGACCGGCGTTGACCTCGACAGTGGTGGACCAACTGATGAATCCAGCCTTGCTTACCTCGATGAGGTGAGAGGTGTCCGCCGCTACCTCGGCGATCTCGAAGGGGCTAGAGTTATCGGCGATCGGTTCTCCGTCCAGTTTGACAACGGTATCTTCCGGCGTGGTTGTCAAAACCACTTGTCCGGTCGAGGGGCCCCGCAGGGCGAAGAACAGCGACAACAGCGCGATCGCCACCACGGCGCCGGCCGCGACCAGCGCGCGGTTCGACCGCAGCCGTTCTGCGACGCTCGAGCGAAACGCCATGGCGTCCGCGTCGGTGTCCAGCTGCTCGTCCGTGATGGGCTTGAATGTCAGGCCGCGACCGGGAGTCGGGGTAGCTTCGGGATCGATGATCGGCGCCTGCGGCGCGGACGCTTCCGCTCCCGCGACCATCCCGTCCTCGCCTTTGGTGCTTGGCGGGATCCACAGCCCGGTCTTCTCGTCGTCGAAATCATCGGGCGGCGGCAGATAGTCCTGCGCCACGCTCCGGGCCTGCGGTACGGGCGACGCGGGAGTCGAGACCGGTGCCGGGGACGACGGCTGAGAGGGGCGGGAGGGCGGCGGCGGTGGCGTGCTCTTCGGAACCCCGGGGGTCGGGATCCGGTGCAGCGGCGCCGTATCGCCCGGGCCGGCCGAACGCGGGATCGCCGGCGGATGCGAGGAAGGTCCCCGGTTCGGTGGGATACCGAGTAATGTGGCCTTGTACCTGACGGCCGGCGGCTCGGGTACCGAGGAGACCTGTTGCGCCTGAGCCGCCGCTTCCGCCGCTCCGCCCTGGGGTCGCTGGTAGCCCTGCAACCCGCCGCCGGGTTGCGCTTGTCCGACCGCCGCGGCCCGCTGCTGGAAGTCCTCGGTGGGTACGAACTCGCTGACCACGCTCACGGGCTCCAGGTGCTCGAAGGCGAACAGGCCCGTGCCCTCCTCGTCGGGTACCGGCTTGCCCATGGCGCTGGACGGTCCACCACCCGCGTATTCTCCCTCCAGCTCGTGGCCGAAGACATCCCCCATGACGGCCGCGATCTCCTTGCGTCCGTAAAGGTAACCGCTCTTGTACATGAACGACTGCAGGCTGTCGTGGAACTCGAGCGCCGACTGGAACCGGTCGTTCGGGTTCCGGGCGAGCGCCTTGATCACGATTCGTTCCAGATCCTCGGAGATCTGTCGATTGGCGTTGCTGGGCGGCAAGATGTCGACGTCGCGTATCTGCTGCAACGCCGCGAAATCGCTTCGATCCGAGAAAAGCCGGTGGTTGGTCAGAAGCTCGTAGAGACATACGCCCGCGCAAAAAACATCGCTGCGACTGTCCACTTCCTTGTTCTGCACCTGTTCGGGCGACATATACCCGTAGGTTCCCGGCAGTTCCTCTCCCGATTCCTCCCGCTTCTTTTTAATGTGTGTAGTTGAACCGAAGTCCACGATCTTGATCTCGCCGTCGTAGGAGAGCAGTACGTTTCCCATGGAGACGTCCTGATGTACGAGTCCTAGCGGCGCGCCCGACGGGTTCTTCTTCTCGTGGACGTAGTTCAGACCCTCGCACAGCTTGACGACGACATAGCAGCTGAAGGGGATGGCTAGCAGGGTCTTGACCTCGCGCATCCGTTCGACGATCGCTTTCAGGTCCTTGCCATCGACGTATTCCAGGGCCAGATAGGGGATGCCATCGCTGGTGCCGGCGTCCAGTACCTGGGCTATCGCGCCATGGGTGAGCTGAACGGCGATACGAGCTTCCTCGTTGAAATCCGATACCGATCGCTCGTCGGCGGCCAGGCTGGGTAGAAGACGCTTGACGGCCACCAGTCGTTCGATGTCAGTGACATCCGTGCGGGTCGCCCGGAAGATCTCGGTCTTCTTACCGGTGTAGATCCGCTCGCCTAGCTGGTACTTGCCGAAGGAAATTGACTGCATTCGGTTGACCTCAGTAGAACGGCCGCCCTACCGCTTTGCGCCCGTGCGATCGGTTTTTCTTGGCTTGCGTGAGCAGAATGTAACGAGGAGAGACACGGGTCAACGGGTCCTCCGATGGGGTCTACTTCGTACTGCTGAGTGTTCACTTACTCTTCTTTACGCGCGATTCCGTCCTCGCCCACGAAGAACAGTAGGCAGCTCTGATCTTCCACCTCTTCCCCCTCGTAGGCGGACCAGTAGGTGGGATGCAGAACGCAGACCTCGTCCGTGGCGTTGACCCCGAACTGAAGCTCCTCGTCCATCGGGTTGCGGTAATCGCACTGAAATCGAAAACCCTCGCCGGGCTCCAGCGCTACCGGTCCATCGGGAAACTCGTAGCGGGTGTCCCGATCCCACTGGGTGCTGGTCCAGATGCGCTCGCCGTCCCGTCTTCCCCCGGAGAACCAGACCGTAAAGCTCGTTCCCCAGCGGTTGGTTTGCCTGGCCAGTCCTGAAACTAGGATACCTCGAGTAACGGAGCATTCGCCCAGGTGCGAGCTCTCGCCGTTCGGAGGTGTATAGATGGTCAGGTTCTCGAAGGCGGCCGTGTGGGCAATGGTGCGGATCTCTTCCGCGGCGGCCAGGTGGAAGTTGATTTTTACCTTGGCCGGAACCGCCTCCTCCGAGTCGTTGTAGTAATGGTGATCGATCACGACCTTCTGGCCGCCCCAGAACACCTTGCCCACGCCCTCGGGGAAGCGCACCTCGTCATAGAGGTGCTGGGTGTTGATGACGTCGGTGAGCTCCTCCCCGAACACCTCGCCGGCCCGCTGGCAGAGCACGCGATCTCCGACGGCGGCATTGGCCTCGGTTTCCGAGCCCGGAAGCATCGCGCTCACCCGCAGGTAGTGCCCGTACCCCGTCATCGCCGCTTCGATACTGTTGACGTAGTAGACGTCAGTGGGACGGCCCGGAAGCTCGACGACCTCGCACCACTCGATATCGTCGCCGCTCTCGATCATGCTTCCCGGGATCTCGATCTGGAACCCGTTCTCCGGAGGATCCAGATCTAGATCGGCCTCGACCCATTCCAGCGAGCCGTTCGGATCCGAGGGGTCGCCCACGGCTTGGGAAGCGCAACCCGCGGCCACCAGCAGGACGGTCGCGTAGGCCAGCAGGGCTGTGCTGCGGGTAGCGTCTCCAGGGGAGAGTATGTGCCGGACTTTCGCCACGAATTTCCGTAGTACACCTAACACCATAGGATACCGCGCCGCCAGCGAATAAAGCCAACTATATACCCTGATTCGCCGCCGCCGTTCGATCAAGGCGCCCGGAGAATCAAAGCCATCCGCCGACCTGTACGAATATGTGTAGGCTTTCATCCTACCCATGTCTACCCATTTCTTCTGATGAGACAGCTGTTCGCTCCGAAGCTTTGACGGTCACCTTTCATGTAGCATTCGTAGGTATGCCGGCCGTCGAGCACGGATAAAGTAAAACCGCCGCTTTACAAAACGAACGTTCGTGCTATTTATGGAGCATGGATAAGGGTGAGGCGACTCGAAACGCCATCTTACGGCAAGCCCTGGACCTATCGAGCGAGGTCGGTTTGGAGGGGTTGACCATCGGCATGCTCGCCAAACGGATGGGGATGTCGAAGAGCGGCCTTTATGCCCATTTCCAGTCCAAGGAAGAGATGCAGAGCCAGGTGCTCGATGCTGCGGCGGATCGGTTCACGGCTGCGGTGCTCTCGCGCGCCCTTAAAAGGCCCCGGGGAGTGCCCAGGCTGCGAAGGCTCTTCGAGCTGTGGCTCGATTGGATCAGCGGTGCTCTGAGCGGCGGCTGCCCCTTCGTGGCCGCGGCCACGGAGCTGGACGACCGGTCCGGGCCGGTTCGCGATACCCTGGTCGGTCACCAGCGCGGCTTGTTGGATACCGTGGCGCACGCGGCGCGGATCAGCGTGCAGGAGGGGCATTTCAGCGCGGATCTCGACGTCGACCAGTTCGCTTTCGAGCTCTGGGGCATCTTGCTGGGCTATCATCACTACGCCAGGTTGATACGGAGCGACGACGCCCGTAGCAGGGCGACCGGCGCTTTCGAGGGGTTGCTAATCCGCTCTGCAGCCGCGTCCTGATTTCCGTCTCGCATAGCAAGAGATAGGTCTTCCGGCGAACGCGCTCCCTGTCCCGAGTGCGAGGTCACCGACTACTGGGGCAGCTTGGTCGCCAAGCTCACCAGTACATGCAGGGTGCTGCGCGGGGAGGCCGCCCGAGGCCGGTAACCGCTTGCCGGTGGCCGGCTGCCGGGGTATTTCGCTTTGTCTCTCCTGTAGCGTTGGCGGCGGTTTCCGCCGTTAATTGAGCGCGACCCCATGACTCGAGGTCATTGAGGCGAGATGGCTTCCGGAAAAAAGCTCGGCCTGGGACTGACTCTTCTGGTGCTCTTCTTCGGCGCCGTCGGCGCGGCGACCTGGGCCAACCGTACCCAGCGCTCGGAAAACGGGCTGATCACCGACGTCGAGGTGTCGCGCCGGCCGGTGCGCGTGGTAGAGGTACAACCGGTCGACCTGACCGAGACCTTGGAGACGACCGGGCTGTTGCTTCCCAACCGGGACGTCGTGCTCACCGCCGAGGTCGGCGGCAAGGTACAGCGCGTTTACAAGCAGCTGGGCGAGCAGTGCAAGAAGGGCGAGCTACTCGTTAAGCTGGACGGCGAAGGTTACGAGATCGCGCTGGCGCAGGCGCGGGCGCAGGTTCAGCAGGCCGAGGCCGCGCTGGACCATGCGCAGCGGGATCTGCGGCGGATCAAGCAGCTGCGCGACGAGGCGGCGGTCGCCGCCCAGCAGCTGGACGCGATGGAGGTCGCGGCGCGTTCGGCAGCTGCGACGCTCGAGCAGGCACGCGCCGGCCAGAGGGCGGCCGAGCGCAGCCTGCGGGAGACGCGTATCACCTCTCCCTTTGCCGGCCACGTGGCCGCGCGCATGGTCGAGGTGGGGCAGATGGTCGATCCGCGCACGCCTCTGGCGCGTCTGGTTGACGTGGGAACGCTGAAGCTCTCGCTTTCGGTGACCGGCGATCAGCTGGCCCGCATCCGGCTTGGGCAAGAGGTCGCGGTGGTGGATACCGCGCGGCCGCTGGAGCGTTTCTCGGGCGCCGTCTCCCGGCTGGGCGTGGCCGCCGAGGAGAGCACGCGCACCTTTCCGGTGGAGGTGTCGGTCGAGCAATCCTCGGTGGGTCTGCGCGCCGGACAGGTGGTGCGCTGCTCGCTCACCCTCGGCGACTATCGGGGGGTGCTGGCAGTGCCGGTCGACGCGGTCCAGCGCGAGGGCGAGCGCCCGGCCCTGTTCGTGGTGCGCGAGGGGCGCGCGTATCGGCTCCAGGTGCGCATCGGGGCGCAGGTGCGCGATCGGGTCATCGTCGAGTCGGGGCTCAGCGCCGGCGACCGCGTGATCGCGGTGGGCTCGGACGGGCTACGAGAAGGCGCCGAGGTGATGGTGCTGGGCATCTCGGCCGAACGCGGCGGGGCGGAAGCGGCGGCGGAGCCCGCGGGCCAACCGCCGGGCGACCAGGCTCCGTAGCGGGGATCGCGGTTCGCCATGTCTCCCGCCAGCTTCTCGGTCCGCAACTCGGTGGTGGCCAACCTGCTGATGGTCTCCATCTTCGTGCTGGGGCTGCTCTCCTACGTCAGCCTGCCGCGCGAGCTGATGAGCGAGATCAACATGGGCTGGGTCTTCATCATCAAGCCCTATCCAGGTGTCTCGGCCGAGGAGATCGAGAAGCTGATCACTATTCCCATCGAGGAGGAGATACAGGATGTAAAGGGAATCGAGTCCGTCACCTCGCAGTCGTCCGAGGGCAGCTGCTTCATCTCGGTCAAGTTCGAGCAGATGCCCGACGAAGAGTTCCGCAACCGCTTCGAGGACATCCGCGCCGAGGTGGAAAAGGTAAAGGGCCTGCCCGAGGAGGCTCTGGACACCGAGGTACAGATGTTCACCTCGGCCGAGTTCATGCCGGTCATCTCGGTGCACCTGCACGGCCAGGTGGCGGAGAAGCGCCTCTTCTCACTGGCACGGGAGCTGCGCGACCAGATCATGGACGTGCCGCACATCAGCAAGGTCGAGCTCACGGGCGTCCGCGACCGCGAGCTCTGGGTTCAGGCCGATCCCATCAAGCTGGAGGGCTACGGGCTGTCGCCCGAGCAGATCCGCCTGGCCATCGGGGCGCAGGGGGTCGACGTGCCGGCCGGCAAGCTCACCTTCGGGCGGAGGGAGCTGCTGGTACGCACTTTGGGAGAGTTCGAGAACGCCGAGCAGGTTTCGCGGGTGATCGTCCGCTCCACGCCGGGTGGCGGCACCGTACGGGTGGGCGACGTGGCCCGGGTGAGCGAGGGGTTCGAGGACGAGGTCACCCGCAGCCGCCTGGGGCTCGAGCCGGTGGTGAGCATGACCATCACCAAGCGGGCCGAGGGCAACAGCATCCGCATCACCGAGCAGGTCAAGCAGACCGCCCGCAGCTTTGTCGAGCGCTACGACAACGAGATCAGCATCTCGTTTACCCAGGACAGCTCAGAGCAGATCAACGACGTCCTCTCCAAGCTGGGTCGCAACGCCTGGTTCGGCTTCGTCATCGTGTTGGTGGTACTCTTCCTGGTGCTGGGTTTCCGCAACGCGGTGCTGGCCGCCCTGGGCATTCCCCTGAGCTTTCTCGCCTGCTTCATCGCCATGCACCGCATGGGCGAGTCCTTCAACGGCAACTCGCTCTTCGGCCTGGTGCTGGTGCTCGGCATCATCGTGGACGACGCCATCATCATCGTGGAGAACTGCTACCGCCACCGGCAGATGGGCAAGAGTTGGGCTCGGGCGGCGGTGGAGGGGACCGACGAGGTGATGTCGCCGGTGCTCTCGGCCACGGCCACCACCATCGCCGCCTTTCTGCCGCTGATGCTCATGCCGGGCATCATGGGCAAGTTCATGCGCATCGTGCCGGTGGCGCTTTCGCTGGCACTTCTCGCTTCGATGATCGAGGCCTTCATCATTCTGCCCGCGCACCTGGCCGAGTGGCCGGGCAAGGACCGGCCCATACGGCCCGAGCCGGGCTGGCTGGTCGACGCCCGGAACGCCTACGAGCGCGCGCTGCGCTTCGTGGTCCGCTTTCGCTACGCCTTCTGTTTCTTGCTCGTACCCCTGCTACTGGCCGGGGCCGCGGCCCTCATCCCCGTGATCGGCGTGGACATGTTCGCCGGCGAGGAGATCGCGACCTTTCAGGTACGTATTCGCATGCCTACCGGCACCGGGCTAGAAGCCACCAGCCTGACGCTGGAGAAGTTCGAGCGAGCGGCGCTCACCCTGCCCGAGGGCGAGGCGCGGGAGGTGCACGCCACCGCCGGCCTGATGATGACCGACGAGGACTGGATCTTCCGCTCGGACGTGGCGCAGATTTTCGTCGACCTGGCGCCCTCCTATGCCCGCAAGCGAAGCGCCGATCAGATCATGAACGATCTGCGGGCGAAGGTGACCGCGATCACCGGTCCCACCAGCGTGCAGCTGGCCAAGATGAACACCGGTCCCCCCATGGGCAAGCCGGTGGAGGTCAAGATCAAGGGCAAGTACATCGCCGAGCTCGAGGCGGCGGCCGAGGAGCTAAAGCAGGTGCTGGCTGGGATAGAAGGGGTAACCGACATCGGTGACGACTTCGAGCCGGGCAAGGAGGAGATCCGATTGCGGGTGGACGCCGAGCGCGCGGCGCTGCACGGGCTTTCGGTCGCCGAGGTAGGATTGGCCCTGCGAACGGCCATCGACGGGGCGGTGGCCGACACCATGTACGACGGGGACGAGGAGATCGAGATCGTGGTGCAGGTCGATCCGGACGCCTTCGAGAAACCGGATGACCTGTTGCGCTTGCCGCTCTTCACCCGGGCCGGCGCCCCGGTCCAGCTCGGCCACCTGGCCGGCTACACGATGGAGCCTAGTTACGCCCAGATCCGGCGCTACAAGCTGCAGAGGGCCATCACCGTCTACTCCAACCTGGACAAGCAAAAGACCACCACCGTCGAGGCCAACCAGACCCTGGCCGAGTCCTTCTCCTCCATGGCCAAGCGCTATCCCGGCATCAACCTGGACTTCTCCGGCGAGTTCCAGGAGTTCAAGGAGTCCTTCGCCGGGCTGGTGCAGCTGTTTGCACTGGGTATTCTGTTGGTCTACGCCATCCTCGGCGCCCAGTTCCGCTCCTACGTGCAGCCCCTGGTCATCCTGGGGACCGTGCCGCTGGCCTTCATCGGCGCCACCCTGGGCCTGCTGGTCTCCGGCAATCCCTTCTCCATCCTGGCCTTGTACGGCTGGGTGGCGCTGGCCGGCATCGCGGTCAACGACGCTATCGTGCTGATGACCTTCGTCAACGCCCACAAGCTAGCGGGCTCGGACGGCAGGGAGGCGGTGATCGAGGCCGGCAGGCTGCGCTTCCGCCCCATCATCCTGACCTCGGTCACCACCATCGCCGGGCTGCTGCCCATGGCCGTGGGCCTGGGCGGCATGTCGCTGACCTGGGGCCCTATGGCCAACACCATCGTCTGGGGCATCGGCGTGGCCACCCTGATGACGCTCTTTCTCATCCCGGCGCTTCAGGTGGTGCTGATGGAGGACATCGTGGGACGGTTGCGCCGAAAAATGGGGTGAAGCGGGGGGCGGCCGCTTCCTCTGGCGTTCCTGCCGTTCGGGCTGTAGAATTCGGGCTCTTCGCCCGGGCGAAAAAATGAAATACCAGGTCAGGTACGATGACGGTCGGGACGTCCTGATGCTCGAGCTCCTGGGGGAGATGTCGCGGGAGGAGATCCTGGAGCTGTTCGATAACATCGACCGCTTGCTGCAGGGCAAGCCCCGCCGCTACATCCTGGCCGACCTTTCCGCGGCGCCGATCGGGAATCCGGTCGACTCTCAGACCCGGCAGGTCTACCGGGAGTGCGCGAAGAAGGTCGATATCCAGCGTTCGGCCATCGTGGGCGCCTCTCCGGTGATGCGCATCATGGCCAAGATCATCGTCGCGGTGATGGGACGCTCGTCGACCGCCGCCTTCTTCGCAACCCGGGAGGAAGCCTCGTCGTGGTTGACCGAGCGGCAACCCGAATAGGTGATACGTGAAGTACGAGCTCTCTTATGACGACGAAAACGACGTGCTGCTGCTGGCGACCAACGGCGAGCCGTCGAACGACGACGTCGCAGCGCTCTTTTCTGCCATCGATCGGCTGCTGGAGGGCAAGCCCAGGAGGTACGTCCTGGCCGACCTCTCCCGTGGTACCCCCTCGGAGAAGGTCGACAAAGAGACCCGGCGGTTGTATCGTGAGTACGCGAAGAAGGCTGAGGTGGAGCGGGCGGCGATTGTCGGCGCTTCCCCTGTTTTACGTATTATGACCAAGATCATCCTGGCGGTGATGGGAAGGACGTCGAACGCGAGCTTCTTCGAGACGCGGGAAGAAGCTATCAAGTGGTTGACCGAGCAGCGGCCCGATTAGGAAGGACCCGTGGGGCAGACCAAGGACAAAACGGTCAGGAACCTGGACGAGCGCGTGAACCAGATCGAGGACGCGCTGGCCGCGGCTGCCTCCGGCAACTACGAAGCGCAGATTCCGGTCTCGCACGAGAACGTCGATGACCTGACCTCGGTCGAGGTCGGCATCAACGTTCTGATATCCGATCTGGGCGAAGAGGTCCGGCGCAGCCAGAAACGGGCTGGCGAGCTACAGGAGAAGCTTGATCTCATCCGCAAGCAGCAGGAGGCGCTGGAGGAGCTGTCCACCCCGGTCATCTCCATCTGGGACCGGATGCTGGTGGTGCCGCTGATCGGTTTCATGGATACCAAGCGCTCGCAGAAGCTGACCGAGAACCTGCTGGAAGGGGTCGCCGCCAGCGAGATCGAGGTGGTCATCCTGGACGTGACCGGAGTGCCCATGGTCGACAGCACGGTGGCCAACCACCTGCTGACCACGGTGGCCTCGTTGAAGCTGCTGGGCGCTTCCTGCGTGATCAGCGGCATCCGGCCCGAGGTGGCGCGCACCATCGTTCTGCTCGGCGTGGACCTGAGTATGGTCAAGACCGTGTCCACCCTCTCCTACGCCCTCAAGTGGGCGTTCAGGCGACTGGCTCTCCAGATCGTTCCCATCGACCAGGACGTGGAGAACGGCGAGACCGAGGTGGGCGAAAAGAAAGGTTCCTGACCGCCCACCCGCGTTACGCTCAGAAGCGTTCCAGGTAGCGCGTGGTGAAGTACTCGTCCTTGACGTCCTTGCTGACCACCAGCTTGTCGAAGGTCATGGTGGTGCGGCGCTGGTTCTGCTTGTTGACCATCTCCATCTTCTTGGGCCGGAAGTGCTTGCCCTCCGAATCGATCTGCTCGACCTTGCTGGCGTTCATCTCCTTGAGGACGGAGCCGTCCAGATCGTAGTAGACGACCTTTCTGGCCGTGAAATCCTTCTTACCGATCCAAGCGATTTGCTTGGAGTAGCCGTTCTCGTCGGCGATGTCCTCGTTCTTCGGGGTGCTCTGTACCACCCAGCAATCGGCGCCGCCGAGCTTCTCTTCCTTGAGGATCTTGTAGCTGTAGTCGTCCAGGTTGGGGATGTTCATGTCCGCGTAGGCGAACTCGCTGCCCATGAAATTCTTGCTCTTCTCGCTGCTGACGATGCGCCGCGTCTTGCGCAGCGCGGGCATGAAAAGCCAAATGTCGTCGTCCTTGACCTCGTAGTCGTAGGTCAAAAGACCCGTGCCCTTGACGTCGGCTGGCGAGAGGAAGCGGTTGAGCTTCTTCTCGGTCTTGCCGTTGTCGTAGAGCTTGGTGGCCATGGCGATCTGCCGCACTCGTTTCTCGCCCTTGGCGTTGTAGATGGTCATGGTCGTCACCGCCTCGGAGCCCTCGACGCGGCGGTTGTCCGCCATCTTTTCCATGATCTGGCGGGCGGTGAGCTTTTCCTCGGCGCGGGCGCTCGCCGCCTGGTACCAGAAGCCGGCCGCCGCCAAGAGGCCCGCCGCCAATCCGATTACGCTCTTGCTGTAACGCGTTGCTTTCATGGTCTGTCTCCTAGCTAGTGCCGCGACCAGTAGATTTCGACCGGTTTGCGGCGGTCTTCGGCGCCGAATGGCGGCGTCACTCCTGCTCGAAATAGCCCCGCTATTGCTCGTCGTCGCTCCTTGCCCTCGGCGCCGAATCCTCGCCGGTATCCGCTCGAAATCTACTGGTCGCGGCACTCGACGGCGGTTCCAGGAACCGCGGCCTGAAGATCAGGCTGATAGCCGGCAGCACCAGCAGCGCGCCCACCAGGCAGGCGCTGATGCTCACCACCACCAGGATGCCGAAAAACCGGACCGGGAAAAAGGTGGAGATGATCAGCACGGAGAAGCCGATCACCACCGAGAGGGCGTTGAAGACGATGCCGCGGCCGCTGGTGGTCAGGGTGGTCGCCACCGCCTCGCCGGGCGCCAGGCCCCGGCGGCGCTCCTCGCGGTACCTCCAGAGGTAGTGAATCGTGTAGTCCACGCCCACACCTATCATGATAGAAGACAGCATGGCCGTGGGAATATTCAACTCGATGCCCAGGTAGCCCATCAGGCCGAAGAGCAGCAGCATGGTGAGCCCGAGCGGGGTGGCCGCCAGCAACCCGGCTACCGCCGATCGGAACAGGATGGCTACCAGCAGGGCCACCAGCACCATGGAGAGCAGCAGGCTCAGGATCTGCCCCCGCACGATCTCGCGCACCAGCTCGGCCAGCAGCTCCGCGAACCCGCCCACCACGGTGAAGGGGTGGCCCTGGTTGTCGGCCAGGTACTTCTCGACGTACTGCACCACGTCCATCGATACCGTGGTGCCGGTATCGTTGATACGCGCCGTCACCTGGGCGTGCTTGTAAGGGAAATCCACCAGTTTGTCGAAATCGTCCGGGTCTCCGCTCATGGAGTAGAGCAGGAAGTACTGGGCGATGGCCTCGCGCGTGTCGGGAATCTTGTTGAAGGCCTCGTCCCCGTCGTTCATCACCTCGTTCATCTCGCGCACGATCTTGGCGATGGAGGCGGTGATGTCCACGTTGGGGTGGGCCTCCAGGTGCTTCTCCAGCCGGTCGATTTGCTTCATGACCGCGGGATCCTTGATGTCGCCTTCGGCCACGATGGAGACGCTGGTAGCGCCGCCCAGGTTGTCGTTGACGATGTCGTTGCCGCGCGCCACCTGGCTGTCGGGGTCGTAGAAGTTGGCCGGATTGGTATCCACCACGATGCGCGGTATCCCGCTGGCCACGGCCAGCACGAAGAGGACGATGGCGATCAAGATGCCGCGGGGGTGGCGCACGGCTCCGGCGGCCGTCTTTTGCAGCAGGCGGTCGAGCGCCGAGAGCCTCTGCTCGCCTTTCTCGTCCTTGCCCAGCACGGGTTTGGCCCGGGGGAGCACGGCCAGCACGGCCGGGATGAAGAGCAGGCTGCCGGCCAGCGCATAGGTGATGCCGATGGCGGCCAGGATGCCCATCTTCTTGGCCGGCACGATGATGTGGGTGAGCAGGCAGAGCACGCCCGCCGCGGTGGTCACGGCCGTGGCCAGCACCGGCGCTCCCAGCTCGGTGATGCCGCGGTGAGCGAGCTGCTTCGAGGTGAGGTCGGTTCCGGGCTGGTTGTCCTCTTGATAGCGCGCCAGCACGTGTATCCCGTAGTCGTTGGCCACGGCGATCAGAAAGACCGGCAGGATGATCATCACCAGCTGGATCTTCCAGCCCAGCAACGGGATGAGCCCCATGGCGAGCAGGATGGACATGATGGTGACGATGGCCGGCAGCAGCACGCCGCGCAGCTGCCGGAAGCAGACGAAGAGGAAGATCAGCATGATGCCGATGCCGCCGGGCAGGAACTTCTGCATGTCGCCCCGGATATCCTCCCCCAGGTTGATGCGCAGAAAGGGCAGCCCGGCCACGTGGATGGGCTCGGGCCCGGGGTTGTCCGCGATGACCTGGTTGAGCCTGGCGATGGCCGTATCGTCGGTGGCCTTGTAGTTCATGAAGCCCACGATAGCCGTGTGCTTGAAGTCCTTGGAGACCACGCTGCCGTAGACCAGGTCGTTGTCCTTCAGATCCGCCCTCAGCCTCTCCCGTCGCTTCTCCGACTTGGGAATGCGCCTGACCGCCGGGTCGACGATCATGGCGCCATCTTCGCCCTTGATCTCCTTGAGGGTGAAGAGGCTGATGATCTTGTCGAACTCCTTGACCCTCTCCATCTGCTTGGATATGGCCTGGGCGCGCTGCAGGGTTTCCGGTGCCAGCACGTCGTCGGCCGAGAGAACCATCACCACCATGTCGGTGCCGCCGAAGAGCTTCTCGATCCGGTCCAGGTCGATGCGGGCCGGGAAATCGTCCGGCAGCTGGTTCTTTACCTCGGGGTCGATCTCGGCCTTGGGCAGCCAGGTCGCGAAGTAGGCCGATACCCCTACGAAGAGCACGATGAAGAGCCAGGGGAGCTTGACGACCACATCCGCTATCTTGGTGAGCACTTGTCGCTTCCTTTCCGTAGCCTGTCAGAAAGAGGCCATCAGCTGGGCATACCCCGCGCTCTGGATCTCCTCGATCATGCCGAACAGGGTGTCGTCCGGCCCCCCGTAGATCTCGCCGCCCGCGACCACCTGCAGCGCATCGGTGATGTCGTAAGCCAGCTTGGGCCGGGCCATCCAGTCGTCGGTGCTGACGTTGTACATCCCGCTTACCTCCAGCGAGAGGGTCTCGTGCAGCAGCTTCCACTGCAGGCGCAGGAAGGCCGAGTGCTGCCAGCGCTCGGTCTGGCTCTGGATCATCTGGTTGGTCTTGGCCAGGCGGTTGCCCATCTCTTCCAGGAACAGCGGCTGGATCGGGGCCGGGATGATATCGGGGATCTGGTCGGCTCCGCTCAAGCTCATGGGCTCGGCCTGGATCTCCTCCCATTCGAAGGTGTACCGCCCCACGTACTGGGCGATGATCATCAGGTCGCCGAATTCGCGGTCCACCCCCAGCACCAGCTGCAGGTCGGGCTCGGGGACCTGGTCCCGCGTGTCGTAGTGTAGCGGATGGCGATAGGCCGCCTCGCCGCGCAGGCCGAACAGGTCGCTTACCGGCGCGGCGAAATCGGCGCCCACCACGTGGTGCTGGTAGGGAATGCGGAGAAGCGCGACCGAGGGCGCGTCGTCGGGGAAGGTCACCTGGTCCACCACCACGCCCGGCATGGGCGCGTGACCGAAGAGATAGGAAACCGACAGCTCCACCTCGGGCAGCTCCAGGTGCAGGCGGCCGGCGCCCAATCCCTTGTCGAGCCGAGGCGCGGGGTATTCGTCCCGCAGCGTGATGAAGTCGGGGAAGGGTAGCTCGGGTATCTCGGTGGGGCGGTACAAAGGCACCCAGACCCCTTCCAGGCGAAACGGGTAGAGGTTGAAGAAACTTCTCAGCGCCAGGTTGCCGATCCGCTGGTCATCCTCGTTCGGGGAGCGAACGCGCATGGACATGGGGGTCAGGTTGCTGGTGGGATTGAAGCCGTCCGCCCGACCCCAGACGACGACCTGCTGGCCCAGCCGGAAATCGAAGGGGCCCGCGTACACGTTCACGTAGCCCTCGCGCAGATCGAGCTCGGTCCGGGGCTTGCTTCCCTCGTAGCCGTAGCGGAAGCGGATCTCGGCAAAGCCGTCTCCGTATGAGCCCTTGCGCACGCGCAGCTTGAGCGAGGGCTCGGCATAAGCGTTCTTGATCTCGGCCGCCTTCTTTTCCGGCTGCTTTCCCGCGTACACCACCCCGCGCACGTAGCCGTTTAGCTCCACCGCGGTCTGGCTCAACAGGCTCGGCTGCGCTGGCGCGGGCGCGTCGTCGTAGACCGCGGGCGCGGCGACGGGATCGGTGCCGCCGCCCGTCGTTTCGCCCGAGACGGTTCCTGCCCCGCCCGACGCTTGCTGCTTGTCGGTGGCGCCGTCTGCGGTCGCCGAATCATCGGTGGCGCCGTCAACGGTCTCGGCCTGCGGCTCCGCCTCTAGCTTGCCGCTGACCGCGTCGTCGAACAGCCCGGCGCGCGCTTCGCTCGCCGGAAGCAGCAGAAGCAGCGCGACGAGAACCGGGTCGTAGTTCTCTCGACGCCGTATCCCGCCCTGGCTCTTCGTCCGCTTCATCTCGCCTCCATCCGTTCCCGAGGAAACATACCCCCTTATTGCTCGTCGACAACTGTTGCCGCAATCTTTCCCGGGTACCAAGCAGCGTAAAGAACCGGTCACAGACAGGGCACGATGCCGCAACACGCCGAGGCGCTTGAGCGATATCCAGCCCTGGTCATGCAGCTCATCGCCCGCGCACAGGCGCTGGAGGCGCAGGGGCGAGACATCGTACACATGGAGGTCGGCGAGCCCGACTTGCCCACGGCTTCCACCGCGCATCGCGCCACGTTCGTTTCGCCTACACCACGGGCATCGATCGGCTGCAGCAAGGCCTGCGCCGGCTCCGCGCGAAGCTGGGCTGAGGCCGAGGTAAGCCCCTTGACACCCTTCCGGCGATGCACAGGTTGTGATCAAGGCCCGCAGAGGGCCGGCTACTACCCATATTCGAGGGTTCGGGTGATGGTCGACATTCGCGAATTCACGCCGCTGGAAGAGCACGGTTCAGAGCCGGAGCAGCTCACGCGCGCCTGCGAGGCGCCGGAGCAGAACGGCGGATCGGCCGTCGAGCGGCGGCTCTGCGAGGAGCTGGAGAAAGTGCGGCAGCGCGAGGCCCTGCTCGAAAAGGATTTCCGCAACTACCGTCGCCATGCCGAGCGATCCCTGGCCGAGGCGGAGAACCGGGCCAGGCACGAGCTGCTCGGCGAGCTGGGGGAGGTGGTCCGGTTGCTGGAGGTGGCGATCGAAGCGGCCGAGCGCGATCCCGCATCGGTACGTGAGGGGATCGAGTTGGTAGCCGATAACCTGCAGAAGGTCTTTCAGCAGCACGGGCTAGAACGGATACCCACTACTGGTGCCCGCTTCGACCCGGCGCTGCACGAAGCGGTGATGACCGAGGACCGAGCGGGCGTTGCCAGGGGCACGGTTACCGGGGAGGTCTGCCCGGGATTCCGCACCGACGAGGCAGTGGTGCGGGCGGCCAAGGTCGTGGTGGCTGCTTAACCCCACCGCTCGCTTGAGTTGAATCGCCTGGCTTGGCCTTCCCGCGCCACTCTAGACGCCGGCAAGGCAAAAGCGATCAAGTCGTATTACTGACTTTCTCTTCGGCAAATAGGACATATGGAACGTCTCGTGGTTTTCCGCCACTTCCATGTCATTTCGACCGGAGGGAGAAATCTCCTGCAAATGGAGATCTCTCCCTCCGGTCGAGATGACAACGACAGCGAAGCTCGAGGACGCCTCGAATACGGTCGCGATCCTTTGGTAGAAGAGAAAGTCAGTAGAACGGATCCCGAAAACTCCCGTCGTCTCGCGCCGAGCGGCGTTTCGCACGCGTCCATACCTTTTTTACGGTTTTTGTTACGCTTCCCCGTTCAGGGAGGCGGATGCGAACATGACCCCACGGGTAAACATGACGATGGGACAGGAAACCGGTGTCGGCGCGGCAGAATTCGGATCCCCGGTCCTATTTGCGGCGGTGTTGTTAATCGCGTTCTCCTGTGGCGGAAGCGAAACGCCCGCAAGATCGTCCGATAACACGCCCAAATCGATTCCGATCACCTATCAGAACGGTCTGAACGAGAACGCCAACTTCGCGGCCGAGCCCTGGCAGCAGTCGGTCGACCGCGGGACCTACGCGCGGATGGCGTACGGTTCGGGCAAGGGGATCAGCCGGCCTCCGGACGAGGACGAGTTCAACGCGATCCAGCGCCTGGCGCTGGAAGCGGAGAAGTTTCGCGGGCTGAAGTTCATCCGTCCGGTGGATATCCGGATCGAGAACAAGGAGGCCATGAGGGCCTACGTGCGTAGCAAGGTCAAACGCAGCGAAATCGATCGGATGCGGATTCGCTATCAGGCGCTGGGGATGCTGGACGAGGAGATGACCACCGACGATATCCTCGAGGAGATCGACGAGTCCGATCCGCCCCTCGGCTACTACGATCCGAAGCTCAACCGCCTGGTGGTGCGGGATGACGTAGCGCCGGGGCTGCTCATGCTGGGCCGCCGCAGGGCCCAGGTCGAGAATCGAGCGGCCATGTTGCACGAGCTGGTACACGCGCTTCAGGACCAGCACTACCAAATCGACCGGGCGCTGGAGCAGGAGCGCCCCGCGGACGAGCGAGCCGCCCGCATGGCGCTGGTGGAGGGCGACGCCACGCTGGCCATGATCAACTACATCGTCAAGCGGCTCGGCCTCAAGTTCGAGTCGGTTATCCGAGAACAGGAGACCTTCCGGCACGTGATCGGGATCGAACGGGCCATGTCCTTTTCCCGCCGGCTGACCGCTGCCCAGATGAAACTGCTCTTCCGCTACCAGCGCGCCGCCCTGTTCGTCGCCGGTCTGCTGGACGACGGCGGCTGGGAGGCTGTCAACGGGGCGTTCCGGTCCATGCCCACCTCGACCTCCCAGATCTACGAGTACCAGCGCTATATGGAGAAATGGAGCGCGCCGGTTTTGAAGTCCCCGTCGATCGCTACTCTCAAGCGAGCCGGCTATCGAGTGCTGCAGAGCGACGTGCTGGGCCGACTCGACCTCGATGTTTACCTGTCGCGCGGGGTGGCCGATACCGAGTCGATCGCCTCGGATTGGAACGGCGACCGGCTGCTGGTTCTGGGGCGCAAGGGAAAGTATGCCGCCTATTGGATCGTCGGCTTGAGCGATCCGCGCAGTGTCGAGCTGGTAGTGAACCTCGCCAATGATGGGTACGAAGCCCCGGCCCAAGAGGCGAAGATACCGTTCCGCGTAGAGAACTACGGCTCTCACGTGCTGATCATGCGGGGCGTGGATGAGAAGCTGCACGAGCGGCTGGCAGAGGAGTTCATCGCCTGGGCCGCCAAGGCCAGGTAGCCGGATGGTCAGTCGAGCAGCGCGAGCAGATCTTCGCGGGTGAGCCCCGCGGCTTTCTGCCCCTCGTCCACGGCGATGCGGGCGAGATCCCGCTTGCTTTCCTGCAAGGCGAGGATGCGTTGCTCGACCGTGTCCTCGGTTATCAGGCGCTGCACCAGCACCGGCCGGTGCTGGCCGATGCGGTGGGTGCGGTCCGCGGCCTGCTCCTCCACCGCCGGGTTCCACCAGGGATCGAGCAGGAAGACCGTGTCGGCTGCGGTCAGGTTGAGCCCGGTGCCGCCCGCCTTGAGGGAGACCAGCATGATGGGGGGGCCGGAGGGAGCCTGGAACGCGTCCACCACCTGGTCGCGGTTGCGGGTGGAGCCGTCCAGCCGGGTGAAGGCCATGCCCGCGGCCCGCAGCGGAGGCTCGATCAGGTCGAGCAGTCGGGTCCACTGCGAGAAGACCAGCGCCTTGTGTCCCCCGGCCAGTACCTTGTCGAGCGTATCCAGCAACAGCTCCAGCTTGGAGGAGGACTCCGCCGCCTGTCCGGGCAGCAGCGACGGATGGCAGCAGGCCTGGCGCAGCCTGAGCAGCGCCTCCAGCGCGGCCAGCACGCTACCGCCAGCCTGCAGTTTCTCCACCACCTCCTTGCGGGTTGCCGCGTGGATGGCGTCGTAGATCTCGCGCTCGCGGCTGTCGAGCGCGCAGCGCAGCACCACCTCGGTCCGCGGGGGAAGCTCGGCGGCCACCTCGCGCTTGAGCCGGCGCAGCAGGAAGGGGCCGATGCGCTCGCGCAGCGAGCGGGCGGCCTCGGCGTCGCCGTCGGCGATGGGGCGGGCGTAGCGATCCAGGAACTGCCGGCGGCCTCCGAGCAGACCGCGGTTCAGGAAGTGAAACTGGCTCCAGAGCTCGTCGAGGCGGTTCTCCACCGGGGTGCCGGTCAGCGCCATGCGGAAGCGGGCGCGCAGGCTGAAGGCCGCGTTCGCTACCTGGCTCTCGGCGTTCTTGATGTTCTGGGCCTCGTCCAGGATCACCGTGTCCCACCCTCGGGCGCTCAGCACCGGCTCGTCCAGCCGCAGCACCGCGTAGGTGGTAAGCGTGATGTCGGCCTGTGGGTCCAGCCCGCGCGCCGGGCCGTGGTATAGACACTGCCGCAGCGCGGGGCGGAAGCGCTCGATCTCCCGGCTCCAGTTGAACAGCACGCTGGCCGGCGCCACCACCAGGCAGGGAGAGCCCAGCGCGCAGAGCGCCTGCAGCGTCTTGCCCAACCCCATGTCGTCCGCCAGCAAGGCGCCCATGTCCGCACCGGATAGAAAGGACAACCAGTTGACTCCTTGTACCTGGTATTGTCGCAAGGTCGCCGTCAGGTCCGCGGGCAGCTGGGCCCGCGGGATGCTGGAGAAACTCTCGGCGATCAGGCGCAGCCGCTCGAAGCCGGGCGGCGGGGGGTGCTCCATGGCCTCGCAGAGCCGGGCCAGGTCAGCGGCCGAGCAGGCGGGCAGCGCCCCGGCCTGTTCCCGGGCGGAGAGCAGATCGGCCATCAGCTGCCCGCAGCGTTCCAGCACCGCTTCGGGCAGCGGCGCCCAGCCGCCCTGCAGCAGCGGCGCGAATCGTTCCCCCCGCTCCCAGGCGCGCAGCACCGCTCGCGGGTCGGCTCGCCGCACCGTTCCCTCCGCCCGGGAGACGAAGTCGAGCTGGAAGTCGTCGCCCCTCAGCTCTAAACGGGCCTGCAGCTGCTCGGTTACGAAGCACTTCTGCAGGCCCTCTCCCTGGACGTAGGCATCGTCGCAGCCGCGGATGCGCTCGGCCATCTCCACCGCCTGTGCCCCGGCGTAGCGGCGAGGTTTGCCGATTTCCAGCTCGAGCGAGCTGGCCAGCTCCTCCACCAGCTGCCGCTCCCGCTTCTCGTCGCGCAAGGGAAGCGCCCCGCCCAGGTAGTGCAGCCGGCCGCCGTCCACCCGCGCCGAGGGCGGATCGCCGTAGACCAGCGTGGGCAGGATCTCCAGGCACTCGTCGTCGTGGTGAACGCTGAAGGCCAGGCGCGGCCTGAGCGAGGTGGCCGAGGGCAGCACCCGGCTGCGCACCTCGACCGCGATGCGCTCCTGTAGCGCGGGCAGCACCCGGCCGACCAGGTCGGCGGTCTGACCGAAGTCAAAGGTCCGGCCTTTTCGCAGCTCCTCGATATCCCGGCTGGAAAGATCGCAGTCGCCCACCGGTCGCAGCACGCCCTCGCGCAGCACCGCGCCGTTGCAGAACAGCTCTTCGAGCTCGGTATCCTGCTCGGCGAAGAGTCGGAATCCCTCGCCGCAGTCCTCCAGGCAGACGTGAAACATCGGGCCCGCCTCACCGACGATCACCGGGTTGTCGTCGAGCTTCACATCCGGGCAGTCGGCCAGCGCCGCCAGCACCCGCGCCATCAGCGCCCGGGGTATCTCCCCGCCGTGTGCCGAGCCGAGCGCGAGCTCCAGGGCGACGTCGGCCTGGCTGACGGCCACGTCTCCGCCCGCGTCCCGTTTCTTGAGCGAGGTGACCCGGGTCTCGAGCATGGTGAGCTCCCCCTCTCGGGCGATGTAGCGCTGCAGGTGTAGCGCGCCCTGGTGCCGCCAGAGCCGGTAAGCGATGGTGGCGGCCGGGCCCTTCATGCCCTCGATCTGGCCGCTAGCTTTCAGCGACTGCCTGGCCGCGATCACGGCCGCGGCCACGTGAATGCAGACATCTTCCGCGCTGTCGCACTCGCAGGACCAGTAGTCCGACTCCGGCGCCAGCACCACCGGGGGCGAGGCCATGCCCCCCGGGGTGACGATGCGCAGCTCCAGCTCCCCGTCGCCCGTCACCCGCCCATCGATGGTCCCGCCGCGTGCCAGCTGCACCGCGCGCGACCAGACCTGCGGCGAGCACTCCTTGCGGACGATTTCGAAGAGTCTATCCATCGAGCCTACTCGTACAGCAGAAACATCCGCCGCCGTTCCAGGAAGCGTTGCAGATCGCGCTCCCAGAGCTTGCCCAGCTGTCCGGTCGTGCGTCCCGCGGCCAGCGCCCGCATGGCTTCCCGGTGCCCGAGCAGCTTGTAGAGATCCTGGAAGGCGAAGCGCCCGCTGCGCAGCTTCAGGATCTGTCGCGCGATCTCCAGGCCGGTGCGGACCGGCTGAAACGCCCGGCGGTCGGTGACGATCAGGCGCAGCCCGTGGCAGCGCGCGCCGCGGTAGGGGTTGCGCTGCGGGATAAATTCCACCGGCACGAAGGTTACACCAGGCAGCCCGGCCTGGTTCAGGGCGGCGCCGAGCGCCCGGTGGTCGAGCCAGGGCGCGCCGAACAGCTCGAAGGGAGTATCGGTGCCGCGGCCTACCGACAAGTTGGTGCTCTCCAACAAACCCACGGCCGGGTAGAGCAGGGCGGCGGTGGGGCCGCGCAAATTCGGGGAGGGATTGATCCAGGTCAGCCCGGTCTGCTCGAAGGACAATTCCCGTTTCCAGTTCTGCAGGGGCACCACCTGCAGATCGGCGTGCAGCCCGAGCTCGGCGTCGAGCAGGCGGGCCAGCTCGCCCGCGGTCATGCCGTGCAGCACCGGCAGGCGGTGGTAGTTGACGAAGCTCTTCACCTCGGGATCCTGAAGCGGGCCCTGTACCCGCAGGCCGTCCACCGGGTTGGGGCGGTCGAGCACCACCACCGCCACCCCGTGCTTGGCCGCGGCCCGTATCACCTCGAGCAGCGTGGACATGTAGGTGAAGTAGCGGGTGCCCACGTCCTGTATGTCGAAGACCAGGGTGTCGATGCCCTCGAGCATCGCGGCGGTGGGACGGCGGGTGGGACCGAACAAGCTGTAGACGCGCAGACCCGTGGCCCGGTCCTGGCCGTCGGCGATGGTCCATTCCCGGTCGCTTTCGAGCCCGTGCTCGGGGCTGAAGAGCGCTCGCAGCCGAACGTCTTTCGCCTCGTTTAATAGGTCTATCGTACGTTCGCCGTCCCGCGCCCGCCCGGTGGCGTTGGTGACCAGGCCCACGCTCTTGCCGCGCAGCGGCTCGAAGCCGCTCTCCCGCAGCACATCGATGCCGTTTTTAACCGCTCCCGGCCGGACCGGTGCGGCCTCGCGCCGCTCGGCTTGCACCACCCGGACGGCGATGTTGCCGATGGCGCCCGCCAGGTGGTTGACCTCGCCGGAGCCGTCCGGGTGCACGCGGTTGCTCAGAAAGAGAACGAACAGATCGAGATCGGGATCGATCCAGAGGCAGGTACCGGTGAATCCCCCGTGTCCAAAAGCGCGCGGCGAGAAGAGCTCGGCCCGGTTGGCGGAGTAGCTGCTGCGCATGTCCCAGCCCAGCGCCCGCACCGTCTCGCCGAGAAAGTGGGGCGAGGTCATCAGCTCCACCGCGCGTCGGGATAGCACCCGGCGTCCCTGCAGCGAGCCCCGCCCCAGCATCATGCGCGCGAAGCGGCTGAGGTCGCGGGCGGTGGAGAACAGACCCGCGTTTCCGGCTACCCCCCCGAGCCGGTAAGCGAGCGGATCGTGCACCACTCCGCGTATCCATCGCTCGTCGCGCTGCTCGGTCGGCGCGGCGCGCGCGCGCAGCGGCTCCGGCGGATTGTACAAGGTGTCCTTCATCTCCAGCGGATCGAGGATGTGCTTCTGGACGAAGGCGTCGAGCGGCAGGCCCGCAGCGCGTTGCACCAGGGCGCCCAGCGCGATGAACCCGACGTCGCTGTAACGGTACTCGCCGCCGGGCAAGGCCGAGGTGCGAGAGCCCGCGATGCGCCTGAGCGCCCTCTTTAGCCCCGCCTGGTAGTTCTGCTTGGGGGTGACGGCCGGCAGGCCGGAGGTGTGCACCAGCAGCTGGCGGACGGTGATGGCGCGCTTGTACTTGGTATCCAGCTCGCGCACGATCGAGGCGGCCTTCTGGTCGAGCCGGAGCCTGCCCTGCTCCAGCAAGATCATGACCGAGGTCGCGGTGGCCACCGGCTTGGTGAGCGACGCCAGATCGAAGATCGTATCGAGCGTCATCGGCTCCCGCTTCGGATACAGGGCACGAAAGCCGTAGGCCTTTTCGAACCTGACGCCGTCGCCCCTGCCCACCACCACCACGCAGCCCGGCATTCGCTTCAGCTTCAACGCCCGCTCGACCGCCCGGTCGATATCGCTGAAATCGAGCGGCACGCGCTTCGGGGCTGGTGTGCCCGTGGGTTCGGAGATGGCTTCTTCGGCCTCGATTTCCTGCCACGGCGTCCACGACAACCGGGCCGCATCTTCGACCTCGGCCCGGCTCGCCGCGTCCTCGGGTTCCCGGCTCGCCTCGTCTTCGGATTTCCGGCTCGCCGCCCGGGTCTCGACCGGCCGTGCCGAGCCCGGTTGCCGCTCGCCGCCCGGGACCGGCTTCTTGCCGCAGCCGATAAGCAGCAGGGCGAGTAACGGCAAGAAGAACCGGTGCGAGCTGCCTGGATTCGGGCTGGCGGGTCTGTAGCCCATCTCGTAAACGGGTTACCGCTGATGGTGGGCGGGACAGGGGTTGAACCTGCGACATCCGCCTTGTAAGGGCGGCGCTCTGCCACTGAGCTACCCGCCCTATGCGGGCTTTTCCGGTCTTTTTACGGGGTTTTCTCCATCTGCCGGCTTCGCATCTTCCGCGTTTCCAGCCAAATCTGCACTGTTCGTGCACGAAATACTCACGAGTTTCACGCCGCTTCGAGGTTGGTACGACCGGAGCCGTCGGCCGGCCTCGATCAGCGTTTCGTCGGCGAACTGTGCGTAAACCCGTGCCAACATCCTACTGTCAGCATGGCCCATCATGCGCTGTAGGACAAGTTCGTGGGTCCCGAGCGCCGCGTGCTCGCTGGCAAAGGTCCGGCGCAGGTCCTTGAGCGAGCAGTCGGCGATCCCCGCCCGCTTGCAGGCATTCCGCAACCCCCGCACGGAGTTCCCCCAGGGCGGGAACAGAGCCCCCTCGTTGCCCTGGGCGCGGCGTACGAGGATGTCGTAGACCTCGTCCGTCATCGGCACCAGGCGGCCCTGACGGTACCGGTTCTTCGTCCCGGGGGGCCGGATCACCCCTTGGCGGAAATCGCAGTGAGCGGACGTCAGGGCCTCGAGCTCGCCCTTATCGAGCCCCGTCTGGGCCACCACGACGACGTAATCCGTCCGCTCCGGGGGTAGGGCGGCGATGAGCTTGAGCATCTCGTCCCGGGGCAACCAGCGGTCCTTCGGGGTGTAGTAGGCCCCCAGATCCGGCATCGGAGGCGGGAGCTCGGCGACCTCGCCGGCCTGGTGGACCAGTTTCCACGCCTGGCGGAGCGTCCGGAGCTCCATGTGGATCGTGTGGTCGCTCCGCGGCTTCTCGGCCGTGCGGGCGTCCTCGACGTAGCGGGCGAGCTCGGCCTGGTCGATGTCCGGCAGTCGGGTGTTCGGCCAGAACGCGATCAGGTTGGCGCCCTTCTGCAGGTGCTTCTCGACCGTGGCAGCCGACCGCTTACTCTGCCGCGCGCGCTCGATCAGCGAGGCGACCGCCTGCTGGACCGTTGGAGCTTTCGGGCGCGGACGCGCCGCTCCACTAGCAATTGTAACCTCGATATCTCGGGCGACGGCTTCGGCTGCTCGTCGCTCTTTGGCTCCACCGACGCGGACGCGGGTGGATCGGTGCCAGCGCCCGAACCGTCCCGTATCGGTGTCGTGGTAGTAACCGTAGGCGTACTAGACCCCGCGCTCTGCGTAGAGTCGAGCCATGGGCGAGCCTCCTTTTCGATTCGTCGAAGATACGCTTTCAGCCAGCGCTCGGGCAAGCGCACGTTCCGTCCGTCGCGTACCGCGCCCAGGCGGTGGATGAGGTCGTAGGCGTCGGTCGCCGCGTCCGCCATACCGTCGGGGCCTCCGTCAGAGGACGCTTCCCCGGCGCTTCCATCCAGGCCGCCGTCCACGACGATCTCGCCGCCGGTGCCGCCTTGGCCGCCCCCCGCGCCGCTGTCGCTACTTTGCGGGACGCCCGAGTCGGCTTCTTTCTCTGTTTCTCTAGTTACAACGACCTCGGTGCCAATACAGCCGAACAGCAGGCTGCAAGCGACGAGAGCGGTTGGTATCTGTCTGTTCGTCACCGAAACGTTCACTCGCGACAGAGTCGTACTGCGAACCTCGTTGTTCTGAGAGCGGTAGCGGCGAGATACGCGTAGCGGCGTAGCTAATGACGCTACTCACTGGCAGTACTGCAGTCCAGCGTCCGGGCAACTGAGCCCTATTTTACAGTCGTAGTCTTCCTCGCACGCGTAGCTGCATTCGCCTTCCCGGGGTTCGGAGGCCGGAGGACAATAGCCGCCCTGTCCCGACGGACTGCAGTCTGTGAATGCGCTACAGATCGTGTCGGTTTCGGCACTGACGATCGCCGCGCATGACACTGAGGCCGGCGGTAGGCAAAACGTGCTCTCATATCCGTCGATCGAGGTGAGCGTGCTTGAGGTGGTGCTGTAGGGGCGAATTGGTCCTAGCGTATCCGCACATCCGGCCCCAGCATCCCAGAAACAATACTGTCCGCCTTGATCCACGCAGTAGGTGCCAGAGACACACTCGCTGTCGGCCTCGCATTCCCTGCAGGGAAATACAGAATTCCTGTCGGTCTCCGTACACGTCCCATCCGACAGCCGGCAGGCCTTAGCGCCGCACTCCGCCGCTTCGGTGTCCAGGGTGCACTCCACGCACATGCCCGCGGGCTCGTCGCAGACCGGCGTGTCCACGAACCGCGCGCAGTCGGCGTCCTCGGTACAGCCGATACAGGTGTTGTCGCTGTCGGCGTCGCAGTGTGCCGCGGAGATTTCCAGGCAGTGGCTGTTCTCGGTGCAGGCCACGCAGCTGTTGCTGTCCGTGTCGCAGTGGGGGGTGGTGTCGGTACAGGCGTCGTCCTCGGCCGCGGTACACTCGACACATTCGGCTTCCGGGAACTTGCAGACGGGCAGGCCCGAGACGCTGTCGCAGTCGGGGCTGCTGCTCTGGCAGGACACGCATAACCCCGTCAGGGTATTGCAGCGAGCCGCGTCGAAATCGGTGCATTGCGAGCTGTTCAGGCAAGCCGCGCAGGTGTTGTCGCTAGTGTCGCAGTAGGGCGTGTCGTCGCTGCACGCGTCGTCGTCAGCCGCCGTACACTGCACGCACTCGTTTTCGGCCGTAGTGGCGCCGGCCTTGCAGACGGGCTCGGCGCCGGAGCAGCCCTCATGCGTGCCGGTCAGGCACTCCACGCAGCTGTTGCTGTCGGTGTCGCAGGCCGGGGTAGCTCCGTCGCACTGTCCGGAGCTCTGGGTGCACTCGACGCACTCGTTATTGTCCGTGTTGCCGGCGGTCTTGCAGATCGGGTCCCCGGTGTTGTCCGCGCAGCCGGTGCCGTCCGCGATGCATGGCACGCATACCCCTCGTCCGGTATCGCACGCCTCGTCGGGGCAGTCCCCGTGGCCCACGCACTCCACACAAGCGTCGAACGCCTCGCAGCCGGCCTCGGTCGCCGCGTCGGCCATGCTGTCGGGGCCTCCGTCCAGGCCGGCCTCGGGCTCGGCGTCGGCGTCGACCATGCCGTCCAGGCCTCCGTCAGAGGACGCTTCCCCGGCGCTTCCATCCAGGCCGCCGTCCACGACGATCTCGCCGCCGGTGCCGCCTTGGCCGCCGTCGATACCGATTTCGCCACCGGTTCCGCCGGAAGCCCCGCCAATGCCGCCGTCGCCCAGCAGATCGCGAATGGCGGCGTCAACGTCGTAACCCGCGCAGAGCGGACAGTAATCGGGGTCGTCTCTTAACTCGCAGGCCGTAAGAGCGACGATCGCTGCGACGGCGAAATAGATCGACCGTTTCATAGCGACACCTCCCCGGAGGATTCCGTGTGATCGCGAAAACAGACGGTCACGCACCACCCGACCTCGCTCTGGTAATACCCGTAATCGTAGAGAGCCGCGATGTCCTCACAGCCGCCCTCGGGCTCGGCGAGGACGCAGTCGGCGACGCACGCCTCGAGACCGGAACGGCAGTTCGAAACCAGATCCTCGCTGTCCCGGTAGTCGGCGCACTCGCGGATCCGGACGTCAGCATCGGCACACTCCCCGTCGACGGCCCGCGAGACCACCTCCTCGGCGCAGCCGGGGACCGCCTGGCTTACCACCAGCAACACCGCAAAATTCCGTAGAGTTTTCATCCTTCGGACTCCCTGCGTAGTTTCCCCTCTTATCGGCCACCGTCCCCGGAGGTTGCGTCCGATTACCACGGGCCTAGAAAAAAATCAGCACGGAACCGCCGTTGTGGGAGAGAGCAGGGGCCGTCTGAGCCGTCATTCCAGCGCCCTGTAGATCGCTCCTGATCCGCGCCCCCGGGGGGGCACGCCTTTATATGGAGACGGGACAGATCGCGAAAATGAGGCGCTGAGGGGCTTGGAGAGTGCAGTCGAGAGGCCCCTCCAGGTCTCAGTCCCCGTTGTCGGATGACTCGCCGTTGTTTGCGGTGGGAGCTGTCCAGTCCCGTTCGACCAGCTTCATCCCGGCCTTTTCGGGGTCGAAACCTTCGGGGAACTTGGTTTCTGAGTCGTAGATGGCGCCTGAGAGGTCGGCGTCCCGAAGGTCGGCGCCCCGAAGGTCGGCGCTCTGAAGATTGGTATTTCTGAGGTTGGCATCCTTGAGTTTAACACCCTTGAGATCGGCGTTTCCGAGTATTGCGCCTTCGAGTACGGCGCCCCAAAGGTCGGCATCCTCGAGGCTGGCGCACAAAAGTGCGGCCTTCGAGAGGACGGCGCCCTGGAGGTTCGTAAGCTTGAGGTTGGCTTCCCCGAGGTTGGCGCCTTGGAGTTTCGCGTCACTGAGCTTAGAGCGCGGGAGGTCAGCGCCTTGGAGGTCAGCGTGCTGGAGGTCCGCATGCCGGAGATCGGCGCCCTGTAGGTTAGCTCCCTCGAGTTTGGCTTTCTGAAGGTTGGCTTTGACGAAGTTGGCGCCCGGTAAGATGGCCTTCGATAGGGCGGCGTTGCTTAATAGCGTATCGTTAAGATCTACCCCTTGATTTTCATCCCCATGCGGTGGCCCAGGACGACCGAGGACCGTTAGTGCGGCCGCAACGTCGGTATCCGGTTTGTCGGGCGGGCTTGGCCTCGCATCCCTTGGGGAGTGCCATACGCCATCTTCGGTCGGTAAAGGCGCGTTTTCTCGTACGAATGCCGCTAGGGTTTCCATAACGGTCGTGCGGTCGGGAGGCGAGTCCTTCGCAATTCGTTCCAGAGCGTAGATTCCTCCCAAGCGAGCGGCGGTCTTATTGTTTCCGGCCTCGGAAAGCAGTGTTACCGCCGCTACGAACCGGTCGGTGATCTGGGCCTCTTGGGCGATGCGGATGTCTTCGAGGCGGCGATCGACATCGCTCCGAGTCGATTACCACCTCAGGTAGGAGACAAACGAAAACGAAAGCGAGTGCGAAACTCAACAAAGGTACGGTTATTGGAGCCTGCATTTTTTTGTTCCTTGGGTGGGCGTTTTTCCGCTTATCGGTCATCGCCCCCTCCCGCATCTGCCTCCCGGCTTTGAGGCATTTCGCTCCGGGCGGCGTTCGCTCGCTGGTGGAAGGGGAAAGGGGATGGCAGAGCCGCGAACGCGATGGTCGCGTTCGCGCGACCTTCTCGTTCACCGCGGAGGGGCACGCAGAGGAGGGAAAATGAAAATGATCGTAGTCTTTGCGAAAAAGCGATGTCTTCGGATTGAAAGGCCGATTCGACGAGGGCAGCACCCGTTCTCGGCCGGGTGGTAGGCTTGGCAAGCCCGATGCGCTGCACGGTCGAGTACGATGAAGAGCTTCACGTCTGCGCGGTCCGGGTTTCCGGCCTACATAGGCGACCCGGTGATTCGCGCGAGCTGTTGAGAATAGCCGGTGAGCAGGCGATGGAGCACGGGTGCAGGCGGTTCCTCTTCGACATGCGGGACGCCATCATCGAGGGAACCACCATGGGGGCCTACGAAACCGTCGTCGACCACGAAAGGTACGGGGTCGAGAAACAGTTCCGGGTGGCGGCGGTTTACTTGCGCGTCACCGAGCAGGAACGCTTCATGGAGGACGTAGGGGTGGACCGGGGAGCGGTGGCCTACCGGGTTTTCGGCGACATCGAGGCGGCGCGTCGATGGGTGGCGGGCGAGTAGCGAGAAGGGCGGGAGCGCGCCCAGGAGCTGGATGACGACGTCTGCGTGACCGGGGCGGGTCGTTTGTCCGTTTGCGGTCGGAAGCTCGTCGCGTCGCGCCTGTACCAGGGGTTGCGCTATCTGAAATCTCGAGTATTCCCCTGTCGTATCCGATGAACGAAAGGGGTGAGAGGAGCGATAGGGGGTTCTACCTGGGCGAACGGTACCGGTTGGTCGGTACCCTGGCCGAGGGGGGGATGTCGGTGCTGTCCGCGGCGCGCGACGAGCGAACCGGACGCGAGGTTGCCATCAAGCTCATGCGCACGCAGGGGGCGATGAACGACCAGCGCCGCGAACGTTTCGAGCACGAGATCAAGACCACCGGTTCGTTGCGCCATCCGCATATCGTCAGCGTGCTGGACTCGGGTATCGACGAGCGCGGGGAACCCTATCTGGTGATGGAGCTTTTACGGGGCCGTTCCCTGGAGGAGGAGCTGCGGGAACGCGGCACCCTTTCGCTGGAACAGGCGCTGCGCTGGATAACGCCGCTGATGGGCGCGCTGGCGCACGCGCACGACCACGGGGTGGTACACCGGGATATCAAGCCATCGAATATTTTTCTCTCCCGGACCGAGGACGGTATCGGCGTGCCGAAGCTTCTCGATTTCGGCATCGCGGTGGCGTCGGGCGAGAGCCGTTTCACCGACAGCGGGGTGGTGGTGGGAACCGTGCAGTACATGTCTCCCGAGCAGGCCAGCGACGCCCGGGTCGGCCCGTCCACGGACGTATGGTCGCTGGGAGCGGTTCTTTTTCGCTGTCTGACCGGTCGGGTACCGTTTGAGGCAGACGCGGCGGCCGGACTTTTGCTCAAGATAGTGCGCACGCCGGCTCCCAGCCTGACCTCGTGCGCGCCGGCGGTGGGCAGGAGCTTTGGTCTAGCGGTCGACCGGGCGCTACAGAAGGATCTGCACGCCCGTTATCCGGACATGCGGGCCTTTGCCAAGGCCCTCTGTCTGAGCGCGCGGATGGCGGGCATCGACTTGCCGGAGAACCCGGACCCGATCGGGCTTCCGGAATGGCCGCAATGGAGCGCGGAGCGGGTATCGGAAGAGTGTCTGACGCAGGAGCTGACAGCGTTGCGGAGCGTGCCGGACGACGACGGGACCAGCTCCGGGGAAGCGGCGGCGGTCGAATCGGAGCTGGTTTCGTACGCTTCCGGGGTCCGGACCCTGTTCGTGGGACGGGACAGCGAGAGGGAGCAGCTGGACGAATCGCTCGGCCAGACCGAGAACGGCTCGGGGCGGGTGGTGGCGATCGTGGCCGAGGCGGGAGTCGGCAAGAGCCGGCTTCTCTCCGAATGGAGGCGGGGCTTGCCGTCGTCTCGTTACCGGTATCTGGAAGGCAGATGTGTGCCGGAGGGCGACGCGATTATCTACTCTCCGATCCGGGAGATCCTACGTCTGTATTTCGAGATCAAAGAAGACGATGCGGAGTCCCGGATACGGGAACGGCTGATCCGGGAGCTGCGGGGGATAGAAGAGGAGCTGTTGCAGGGCCTGGGTCCGCTCGAGGAGCTGTTTTCGCTCTCCCGACAAGACACGGCTTTCCGGGCTCTTCCCCCGCAGCAGAAACGAGAGCGGATCTTGCAGACCGTAACCGCGCTACTGTTGCGTATCGCACGCGATCGGCCGCTCGTCATCGCCATCGAGGATGTCCACTGGATCGACAATAGCTCCGAACAGTTCCTGGCCCACTTCGTGGGCTCGATACGGGAGCAACCGGTGCTGGTGATTTTACTCTACCGTCCCGAGTATCGGCCGACCTGGATCGCTCCCGACTGCTTCCGGCAGATCGAGCTAGGGCCGCTAACGCTGGACGCCACCGGCCGCCTGATCACCTCCGTACTTGGCGAACCGCTAGTCGATTCCCGGCTGACGGCCTTCGTTTACGGCCGTTCCTTCGGTAATCCTCTCTTCGTTGAAGAGCTGACGCGTACCCTGCTGGAGAACGGCACCATCGTCCGCAGGCAGGGCCGACTGGCGCTGCAGGCCGATGCCCGAACCACCGCCTTTCCGGAGACGGTACAGGGGATCATCTCGGAGCGTATCGGCCGGCTGGAAGAGAGCATCAAGCGGACGGTACAGATGGCGGCGGTGATAGGTCCCGATTTTCCTTCCGATATTCTGAAGAACATCAGCGGCTTGCAGAACGAGATCCGTTCGCACCTGGCCAAGCTGAGCGGCCTGGAGCTGATCCACGAGAATCCCTCCTCCTCGGATGCCGATTTCACCTTCAAGCACGCGCTGACGCGCGAGGTGGCCTATCAGAGCCTGGTGGCGGACGAACGGAGGGGATTCCACGGACAGATCGCGGACGAGCTCGAATCGTCCCACCCGGAACGACTGGAGGACTTCTGCGAGACCCTGGCCAGCCACTTCGCCAACGCCGAGAACTGGCCCAAGGCCCTTCAATACGCCCGGCAGGCGGGCGACAAGGCGGCGAGAAGCTACTCGAACAACGAGGCCGCCTTTTTTTACCAACGAGCCATCGAAGCGTTGGCTCGACTGCCTCGAACGCCGGAGGCGATCCGGGAAGAGGCCCTGCTTCGATTCGCCCTGGACGGTTCGCTTACCGGTCTGGGGTACCCCGAGGGCTCCCGGCAGAACCTCGAGCGATGGGTGGCGTTGGCGGAAGCGATCCGCGAACCGTGCGCACTGGCCCTGGCCTACGGCAGGATGGGCATCTACTGCAGCCAGCTGGGAGAGACCGCGGAGGCCGGGGCGTATGCCGAACGGGCCTACGAGCAGATCGCGCGCACCGACGACATCGAGTCGGTAGTATCGGCGACCCTGGTGTTATGCGAGGCCTATTCGCTGACCGGTGACTACGCCAGGATACCCCGTATCGCGCCCAGGACCGTGACCCAGCTGGAAGAGGCCGGCAGACAGACCGACCACTTCGGCTTCCCTTTCTGCGCTTACGCGCAGATCTGCGCCCGTCTCATGCTCGGACTGTCCGCCACCGGTAAGTTCGCGACGGCTCTGCGCTACGGGGAGAAGGCGCTCGCCAGCGCCCGCGCTGTGGGCGACGACCCGGTGACCAAAGGTATCGTACATCTGTCGCTGGGCGTGTTTTGGGCGGCCAAGGGCAATGCGGTGCGCGCGTGCGAGCACCTTCTCACCGGTATCGAGCTGGTCGAGAAAGCCGGATGGACGTGGCTAACGGCGGATGCCTACGCGGTCCTGTCCCGCGCCCACGCGTTTTTGGACGATCTTCCCCGCGCCCGACAGTGCGCCCGGGAGGCGCTGGCGAGGAGGGAAAAGGTGAGCGCCGTTATCTTGCCCGGCATGCCGGATCTGGCCATGGGAACGCTCCTGTATACGGATGGCGACTTCGCCTCTTCCTGTAGCCATCTGCTGCGGGGCCGGGAGACCGCGATTGCCAAGGGGGACCGATACATGGAAGCCCTGTCGCGGATCTGTCTCGGTCGTTCCATGGGGGCGCAGTCACTCGAACGATTTGAGGAGGCCCGGATCGAGATTTCGAGAGGCGTCGAGCTGCTGCAAGAGCTGGAGGTGCGTCCCTATCTCGCTCTCGGAACCCTGTTTCTGGGCGAGCTGTACCTGAGACGCGGCGACGAAGATACCGCGCGCGAGTACATCACCCGGGCGGAACGGGACTACACCGCGATCGAGGAGGAGTACTGGATCGAGCACGCGCGAGCCTTGCTGGAGAAGATCGGTCGCAAGACGGGGTGAAACACCAGCCGGGCGGCGACCGGGGGCAACCCGGATCGCAGGACCCCGGGGCAGAGAGGCCGCGCGGATCGGCACCGGCTACTGCGTGGCGCTGGGTGGTTCCACCGTCGGCGTGGGGATGGAACCGTCTTCCGGATCCTCGCCCGGATCGCGCCGCGGCTCCACCAGCTCGCCGTTGACGTACTGTATGGGCGGCAGGCGCTTGCCGAAGACGGCTTCCGGATCGCTTAAACACAGCGCCTCGCGTAGGACCTGGTCCATATGCTCGACCAGCACGATGCGGGTGACCTTGAGCACGCGGCGGGGGATGTCCCTCAGGTCCTTGCGGTTGTCCTTGGGGATGAGCACGGTTTTGATGCCGGTGCGGTGCGCCGCCAGCATCTTCTCCTTGAGACCGCCGATGGGCAGAATGGTTCCGCGCAGGGTGATCTCGCCGGTCATGGCAATGGTGCGGTCGACCGGGATCTTCATCAGAGCGGAGGCGATGCTGGTGGCCATGGTGATGCCGGCGCTGGGACCGTCCTTGGGGATATATTCGGGAAAGTGAACGTGGTAGTCGTTCTTCTGGTAGAAGTTCTCGGGGATACCAAGTAGCTTGGTGCGCGAGCGGATGTAGCTCATGGCCGCCTGCGCCGACTCCTTCATGCCCTTTTCCAGCAGTCCGGTGATGATGAGCTCGCCCTTGCCCGGCACCACGGCCACCTCGCACTTGAGGATGGCGCCGCCGAAGCTGGTGTAGGCCAGCCCGTTAGAAACGCCGACCTCATCTTTATCGCCGGTCTTGTCCGGCCGGTACTTGGGCACGCCCAGGTAGCGGGGCACCGATTTGGCGGCCACGCGGAGCCTTTCCCGCTCCTTGCTGGAGACGATTTTGCGGGCGACCTTGCGGCAGATGCCCCCCAGCTCCCGCTCCAGGTTGCGCACGCCCGACTCCTGCGTGTAGTGGTGGATGACCGTGCGCACCGCGTTCTCGGTGATCTCCAGATCGTCGTCCTTGAGCCCGGCCGCTTCCTTCTGCCGCGGGATGAGATAGCGCACCGCTATGTTGAGCTTCTCGAACTCGGTGTAGCCGCTCAGCTCGATGATCTCCATGCGGTCGCGTAGCGGGATGGGGATGTTCTGTAACGAGTTGGCCGTGGTCACGAACATCACGTCCGACAGGTCGTAATCGAGATCGAGGTAGTGGTCGTTGAAGCTGTGGTTCTGCTCGGCATCGAGCACCTCCAGCAAGGCCGAGGCCGGGTCGCCCCGATAGTCGGAGGACATCTTGTCCACCTCGTCGAGCAGGAAGACCGGGTTGTTGGTCCCGCACTTGCGCAGGCGCTGAATGATGCGTCCGGGCAGCGCCCCGATATAGGTGCGCCGGTGGCCTCGTATCTCCGCCTCGTCGCGCACGCCGCCCAGCGAGAAGCGCACGAACTCGCGGTTGGTGGCCCGGGCGATGGACTTGCCGAGCGAGGTCTTGCCGGTGCCGGGTGGGCCCACCAGGCAGAGCACGGGTCCCTTGAGCTTGCCCACCAGCGCCTGCACCGCCAGGTACTCGACGATGCGCGCTTTGACCTTCTTCAGGCCGTAGTGGTCCTCCTCCAGGATCTTCTCCGCCAGTTCGATGTCGCGGTTGTCCTCGCTCTTCTCGGCCCAGGGAAGCGCTAGCACCCAGTCGATGTAGTTGCGTACCACCGTGGCCTCGGCGCTCATGGGCTGCATCATCTTCAGCTTCTTGAGCTCCTTGCCCAGCCGTTCGCGCGCCTCGTCCGACACCTTCTTGGCCGCGATCTTCTCTTCCAGCTCCCCCAGCTCGTTCTTGAACTCGTCGCGCTCGCCCAGCTCCTTCTGAATGGCCTGCATCTGTTCGTTCAGGTAGTACTCCTTCTGGGTGCGCTCCATCTGCTTCTTGACCCGCGTGCGGATCTTCTTCTCCACCTGCAGGATCTCGATCTCGGCATTCATCATCTCGTACAGGCGCGCCAGCCGGGTGGACGGCTCGAAGATCTCCAAGATCTCCTGGCGGTCGTTGAGCTTGATGGAGCTCAGGTGCACGACGATGGTGTCGGCCAGGCGCGCGGGGTCGTCGATGGTCTGAATGGAGACCAGCATCTCGGGTGGGATGCGCTTGTTGAGCTTGACGTAGTTCTCGAAGGTGGTCTGCACGGTGCGCATCAGCGCTTCCAGCTCCACCGTCTTCTCCCACTTTTCCTCTACGGGGGAGATGCCGCAGAGGAAGAAGCTCTCGTTGGGGATGAAGCGTTCTATCCTGGCTCGGTACTTGCCCTCCACCAGCACCTTGATGGTACCGTCGGGCAGCCGTAACAGCTGGATGATGGTGCCCACCGTCCCGGTAGCGTAGATGTCCTCGGGCGCCGGCTCGTTGGTCTTGGCGACCTTCTGGGCGGCCATGAGGATGAGCTTCTTGTTCTTCATGGCCTCTTCGAGCGCGTTGATCGATTTCTCGCGCCCCACGAAGAGGGGAACCACCATGTGGGGGAAGACGATGATGTCCCGGAGCGGTAACAGGGGCAGGACCTTGCCCTTGGACCGCGGGGCGCCCTGGCTGTTGTCGTCGGTCTTGTTGAAAAACATCTCGACTCTTGCGGGCGCCGCTAGGCCGGCTCCGCTTCTTTCTCGTAGACCAGAAGCGGCTTCTCGCCCTTCCTGACTACGTTCTCTTTGATGATGATTTCCTTGATGCCCGGGTGCGTGGGCACTTCGTACATGATGTCCAGCATGGCCTTTTCCAGGATCGCTCTCAAGCCGCGCGCGCCCGCGTTCCGGGCCAGCGCTTGCTCCGCTACCGCCTTGAGCGCCTTTTCCTCGAAGCGCAGCTTGACGCCGTCCATCTTGAACAGCTTCTGGTACTGCTTGGTCAGGGCGTTCTTGGGCTTGGTCAGGATGTCGACCAGCGCCGCCTCGGTGAGCTCGTGCAGGGTAGCGATGACCGGGATGCGCCCGACGAACTCGGGGATGAGGCCTATCTTGAGCAGATCCTCCGGCTCTACCAGCTCCAGCAGATCGCCGATGCGCTTGTCCTTCTTGGAGGGGATGTCGGCACCGAAGCCCAGCCGCTTCTCTCCGATCCGGCGCTCGATGATCTCTTCCAGCCCCACGAAGGCCCCGCCGCAGATGAAGAGGATGTTTCCGGTGTCGATCTGCAGGAAGTCCTGCTGGGGATGCTTGCGCCCTCCCTTGGGCGGCACGTTGGCCACCGTGCCCTCGATGATCTTCAGCAACGCTTGCTGTACGCCCTCGCCCGAGACGTCGCGGGTGATGGAGGGGTTGTCCCCCTTGCGGGCGATCTTGTCGATTTCATCGATGTAGACAATGCCCCGCTGCGCGCGCTCCACGTCGTGGTCGGCATTCTGGAAGAGCTGGACGATGATGTTCTCCACGTCCTCGCCCACGTAACCGGCCTCGGTCAGGGTGGTGGCGTCGGCGATGGCGAAGGGCACGTTGAGGATCTTGGCCAGGGTCTGCGCCAGCAGCGTCTTGCCGGTGCCGGTGGGACCTAGCAGCAGGATGTTGGACTTCTGCAACTCGACGTCGTCCATGGCCACGCGGGACTCGATGCGCTTGTAGTGATTGTGAACGGCCACCGCTAGGATCTTCTTGGCCCTCTCCTGGCCGATTACGTATTCGTCCAGGATGGCCTTGATCTCGGTCGGCTTGGGCAGCGGCCCGCCCGAGGAAAATGAGTCCTCGCGCTCGACCTCCTCGGCGATGATGTCGTTACACAACCCGATGCATTCGTCACAGATGTAGACGGTCGGCCCGGCGATGAGCTTTTTCACCTCTTTTTGCGACTTTCCGCAAAAAGAGCACTGGAGATTTCCGCGGCTGTCGTCCCGCCTTCTATCCACGGCCGGTTACCCTTTGCTTGTAAATTATCAGGGAGATCAGAACCGGCTAAATTCTAACAACCCGTTTCGCGCTCAGCAAGCAAATGAATAATTCGGACCCGCCAATTCCCCCCTGCGACGCCGGATGCGCCTACCCTTTGCCACCCTTCTTGCCCTCCGACTTTCCCTGGCGGGGCAGTACCACGGCGTCGATCAGCCCATACTGCACGGCATCCTCTGCCGAGAGGTAGGTATCCCGCTCGGTATCCTGTTTGATGCGATCCTCGGTCTGACCGGTATGCCGGGACATGATCTCGTTCAGCCTCTTGCGCAGGTGCAAGATCTCTTTGGCGTGGATTTCGATGTCGGTTGCCTGGCCGCGCACTCCACCCAGCGGCTGGTGGATCATCATGCGGCTGTTGGGCAGCGCCTTGCGCATCCCCTTGTGGCCGGCGGCCAGGATGACCGCGGCCATGGAGGAGGCCATGCCCAGGCAGACCGTGGCCACCGGGCAGCGGACGTACTGCATGGTGTCATATATCGCCAGGCCCGAGGGGATGGCCCCTCCCGGGCTGTTGATGTAGACGGTGATATCCTTCTCCGGGTCCTCGCCTTCCAGGAAGAGCATCTGGGCGATGATGATGTTGGCCACGTCGTCGTTGATCTCGTTGCCCAGAAAGATGATGCGGTCGCGGAGCAGGCGGCTGAAGATATCCCAGCTGCGCTCGCCCCGCGGGGTGGTCTCGATCACCTGAGGGTAGGGAATGTAATTCATCGGCCGCTCCCCTTTCATTTACCCGCCTCCTCAACTGCCGCACCCGGCTCCGCGGGGCTCTGCTTGATGGTGGCCAGGGAGAACAGGTGCTCGATCAGCTTGTCCTCCATCAGCTGCGCTTCCAGGGCCTCGCGCATCTCGTCCTTGTACTCGGCGCGGACCTTGGCCAGGTTCTTGCCCGAGGTTTCCGCCAGGTGCTTGAGCCTGGCCTCCACCTGCTCGTCAGTCACTTCCATGTTGTTCTCGCGGGCTATCTGGATGAAAAGCAACGCCGCCCGCACTTTACGCTCCGCTCGCTCGCGGATGTCCTTCTGTATCTCCTCGTTCAGGCTCGGCGACTTGCCCAGCATCTGCTGAAACTGGAACAGCTCGCGCAGCATGGCCTGCTCCTGCCGCTGGATCAGGCTGGGCGGAACCGGGATGGGATTTTTCTGCACCAGCTTCTCTACCAGTTGCTCCCGCTGCTGGTTCTGGGCCTGCTTGCGCGCCGAATCCTCCAGCTGTTCGCGTATCTTCGCCCGCAACGCCTCGAGCGTATCGTAACCGATATCCTTGGCCAGCTCGTCGTCTATCGGCGGAAACCGTTTCTCCTTGACCTCCTTGACCTCGATCTCGAACTCGGCCTGGGCCCCTTTGAGCTCCTCTCGCGGGTGGTCCTCGGGGAAGGTGACCTGTATCTGCTTGACCGCTCCGGCCTGTACCTCCATCAACCCGCGGTCGAACTCGGGCAGCAGCTGCTCGCTTCCCAGCTCGATCTGCCGCTCGGTCGCATTCATTTCTGCCCGCTCCTCGCCGTTGACCTTGACCCGGTAGTCGACGATCAGCACATCGCCCCTGCGCGAGGGACGGGGCGGATCCGGGAGCGCCAGCTCGGCGTTCTGCTCCTGCATCCGCCCCAGCTCCTTCTCGACCTGTTCCTCGTCCACCTGCACCGATACCGCGTCGACCTCCAACTGGGAGGTATCGACCTTCTCGATTTTAGGCCGCACCTCCAGCTTGGCGGTGAAGCTCATCGGCTCCCCCTCTTGCAGGCGTGCCGACTGCACCTCGGGCATGGTCACCGGCTCCAGCGCGTGCTCCTTGACCGCAGCCGTAATCCCCTCTTGAACCAGGGTGGCGGTCACCTCGCTCTTTACCGATTTGCCCATCAGCTGTCGCACCAGGTGGCGCGGGGTCTTGCCCGGCCGGAATCCTCGTACGCGAGCGCTCTGCTGGAGCTTCTTGTAGGCCGTTTCCAGCTCGCCGTTCACCCGGTCCCAGGGGACCTCGACCTCGAGCTCGATTTCGACCGGGCTGATCTCTTTGACCTGCGATTTCATGACCAAGTCGTCTAATGCCGCTACGGCATAGCGTCAAGCACCCCTACTCAACTCCACCATCTCGATGCCGAGCTGTTTGGCGACGTCGAACACGCGATCGTCGCGGTAGAATTCGCCGTAAACCACCCGCACGACGCCCGCGTTGGCGATGCACTTGAAGCAGTTCCAGCAGGGCGAGGCGGTCACGTACATGGTCGCCCCGTCGATGCGCGTCCCGTTTTTCGCGGCCTGGATGATGGCGTTCAGCTCCGCGTGGATGGTGCGGACGCAGTGGTCGTCCTGCATCATGTGGCCCTCCTCGTCGCAGTGCGCGAGGCCGCGTATGGAGCCGTTGTAGCCGGTGGAGAGAATGGTCCGGTCCCTGACCACCGCCGCCCCGACCTGCTTGCGGTCGCAGGTAGAACGCCGGGCCACCTCGGCCGCGATGTTCATGAAGTACTCATCCCAGGGGACGCGCCCGCTCGTCATGGCCAGGTGGCTATCACGGCCCATGCCGGACGTCCATCCCGCTCCATCCGTCGAAAGCCCGTTTCAGACCGGCGTGCAGGCCCTTGGGGATCCCGAGCCAGATGAGAAGCGCCTCCGAGCGCCGGACCACCCCGGCATCTTCCTCACCTGCCCGGCCGAGAGATTCCAGCGCGGCCGCCGCGGCCCGTTCGGCCTCGCGAGCCTCGCTCTCGTCGTCCCAGAAGCTGTACCAGACCACGGCGTCCCTCTTACCCGAGCCCGCCCACAGCTGCAGCCTGTCCCATCCCCACCCCGCCGCGGCGCTGCGGGCACTGTCCCGGTCCAGCGCCAGGCCGAAGAATACGCCCATCTCCAGCTCCCCCAGCGTTTCCTCGTCCTCCGGAGCGAATCCGCGCTCTTCGAACGCCTCCAGCACCGGTAGCGGCCGGCTTTTCGGCGGGCTGTCGGGCTGGTATCGCTCCGGGTGCAGCACTTGCTCGCTCGACAAAGGGGGTCTGCGGTGAGCGTGGTTCACGGCGTTCCATCCGCCTCGTCCGTGCAGGTGGGCCACGAAGCTCATCCCGTCGATGTAGGCGGAGATCAGCGGCACCCGGAGCACGGCGGGCGCCTTTTCCAGCTCGTCTCCGGGCACGCGGAGCTGGTCGAACTTCGCGACCATCTCGCGAATCAACTCCGGTCGGGTGGTTAGCTCGCTCAGCCTCCACCCCGGCCTTTTTTGCCGACGCGCGAAGTCGATCATGGCCAGGGTGGCATCCCCCTCGACCAGGGCGCTGAAGGCGTTTTCGCCATCGATGCTCCGGTCGACCAGCAGGTTGCTGGACAGCGACAGGTGCTGACTCTGCAGCGCGTGTACCAGCTCGTGCACCAGGGCGAGGGATGCATCCTCCAGCGCGGGTGCGTCCGGGTCGGGACGCCCGGAAACGATGGCGCGCATGATGTCGTCCCGGATCACCAGCCTGCGCTCTCTCGGGTCGAAATAGCCCAGGATCTGCTCGCCCATGACGCGAATCAGCAGCGCCTTCACGTCCAGGTCGGGATCCAGAAGACCGATCGCCCGGTAGACCCGCGCCACCTGGTCGACCCGTTCCTCCTCGACCTGCTCTTCGATCTCGGCGCTGATGGCTTCCGCGTCCTGGATGGAGATGGGGACCGGATGAACGAAGGCGAGCTCGCGCACCGTTTCGGCTTCGTTCATGAGCAGCTCGATGATTCGCTGCTCTTCCGCGGTCGGCGGCCTTTCCTGCCCCCGCCGCCGGCTTTGGGGGCTCGGATCGACCCCGTAGGGCAGCGGGCGCGCCCCTTCGACGTTACCGCCTTCGATATCGCGACCCGACTGCAGGGCGGGCGAGCACACGCAGAGCAGCAGAGCCAGGATGACGGCGGTTCGCTTCATGAGCGGCTGTTCGGTGTCGGGTCTCGTGTGTCGGTTGACGGGTATCCGAGCGGGCAAAGAGGCCGTCGTTTTACCAGTCGATTCTCATGACCACCGCGTGCACGACCGGCTTGAAGCCGAGGGCATTACGGAAAAAAGAGCGCGCGGCCGACTCGGCCTTACGCCGGATGACATCGTCGTTCGCCGGTAGCGAGAGCCGCTCCAGTGCTACGGCGATCCGCCGCGAGGCCTGCTGGGCCAGCGGTCCGCCGGGCTGCTCGAAGCGCACCCCGCTCAGGACGACCTCGGGATCGAGCACCAGCTCGCCCTCGTCGTCCACCGCGACGGTGATCACGGCGACGCCGTACTGGGAGAGCAGCTTTCTCTCCTCTAGCACCTCGGCTTCCACCTCGCTGCCGTTCTGCAGGTAGACGCGGCCGCAGGGCACCGCCCCGGCTACGCGCGTCTGCTGCGCGGTCATCTCGATCACCGTGCCGTTTTCCACCGTCACCGCTTCCCGCACCCCGGTCTCGCGGGCTAGCTCGGCGTGTCGGTTCAGATGATAGCGAGAGCCGTGTACCGGAATAAAGGTCTGCGGTCTCAGCAGCTCGATCAGCCGGCGCTGTTCCTCGCGACAGGCGTGACCGCTGGTGTGAAGCGCCGGATCGAATCCCCGGTGCCATACCCGTACGCCGTCGCTCTCCAGCCGATCGATGATCTCGAGCACCGCCTGCTCGTTGCCGGGAATGATGCGCGAGGAGAGGATGACCTCGTCGCCCTGCTGCAGTTGTAAAAAGTCGTGGCTGCCGTCCGCCAGCCGCGCCAGCGCCGCGCGGGGCTCCCCCTGCGTACCGGTAGCGGCCACCAGCAAGCGGCGGGGCTCGATTTGCTGCGCGCTTTCCGGTGAAGCGAACACGGGCTCGGGGTCGGGGATCATCCCCAAGCCGGAGGCCACGCGGTGATAGGTAACGACCGACCGGCCCAGCAGAAGCACCTCGCGATCGTTACGTCTGGCCGCCTGCAATACCGCACGCAGCCGGTGGGTGTTGGAGCTGAACAGGCAGACGACCACCCTGCCGCTGGCGGCCGCCACCCGCTCGTCGATGGCCTTGGCCACGCTCTTTTCGCTGCCCGAGGCGCCGGCCACGTCGATGTTGGTCGAGTCGCTTAGCAGCGCCCGCACGCCCTCGCGTCCGAGCTCCTCGAGGCGCGCGGCATCGAAGCGCTCACCGTCGTAAGGGGTCTCGTCGATCTTGAAGTCGCCCGAGTAGACCACCAGACCGGCCGGCGTGCGTATGGCCAGGCTGGTGGAATCGGGCATGGAGTGGGTGACCCGTATCGGTTCCAGCTCGAAGGCGCCGAGCCGCACGCGCTGCCCCGGGACGATCGCGTGCAGGCGGGGCGGTCGGGCGGCTCCGGGACCCGATTGCAGCTTTTCCCCGATGAGTGCCAGGGCAAAGGCCGGTCCGTAGATGGGCAGGTCGACGTGGCGCAGCAGATAGGGCACCGCGCCTATGTGGTCCTCGTGGGCGTGGGTGATGATCAGGGCGCGCAGCCGGTCGGTCCGTTCCAGAGCGTAGCGGAAGTCGGGCCGGACGACGTCCACGCCCTGCTCGCGGCCGTAAAAGCCGATACCGCAGTCGATGACGAGGGTGTCTTCGCCATGCTCGAGCAGCGAGCAGTTCATGCCTACTTCGCCCAAGCCTCCCAGGGCAGCGAATCGGATCGGTTCTGTCACGGTGCCTGACTTGCAGCTTGGAGAGAAAAAGGTCAAGCCCTCGTAACAAAAGCCGGCTGGCGAGCCGGCCCGCGAGGTTACGTTCGGGTCTCAATTGACCGCATGGACAGCCCCGTGCTACCCAGCGCACCATTCCGGGCGACCAACCAATGTGGTCGCCGGTTCCTAAGGGAGAGAGTCCATGGGCGCTCGTCTTACTATCTCGTGCCTCGTAATCATCTGCTGGAGCGCTGCGGCGTCGGCCCAGCCGAGGCCCTCCACAGATGCCGCCGGGGAAAAGGGCAAGCCGCCGGCCGGCGAGGCTGAGAAGCCCGGGCAGGCTCCGCCAGCCGAGCCCGGAGCGGGCGCGCCGGCCGAGCCGGGCGCGGATTCGGAAGGGCAACAGCCCGGAACGCGGCCGGTTGAGGGCGCGATCGGCCAGCCGGAAGACGAGCCGGAAGCGGGCGCCGGGTCGGACGCCGAGGCCGGGGCGGCCGCTGGCGTCAGCGCCAGCGATTCGGTCCGGCTCAAGCCGCCGACCATGGAGATGCCCGACGTCGATCTCGCCCCGCCGAGCGAGCCGCCCGATGCCCTACCGTCGGCCGAGGGCGCGATGGCCGAGGTACCCACGCCGAGCGAGGCGGGCGAGCGGCTGACGCTAGAGGCGCCCGAGCCGGCGAGGCGCGAGAGGGAAGGGTGGACCGCCCCGCAGCCCGTGTTGACGCTGCACGGCTACTTCAGGGTGCGGGGCGAGCTACAGGATACGCTCTGGCTGGGACGGACGGCGCCGGAGGAGGGGCAGGACCCGGCGGAGCCCTTCACCCGTTTCATCCCTCTGGAACGTACCTTGCCGGCACCCGTAGGCGGCTGCGGCGACGCGGGCACGCTCCCCAACCAGACCTGCGACGTGACCACGCTGCAGTTCGCCAACCTGCGGCTGCGCCTGGCTCCCCAGCTCAACCTGAGCGAGGACGTACGGGTAAAGATGATGTTCGACATGCTCGACAACATCGTCGCCGGCACTACGCCCGCGACCTATTACGGCAACGTGCCTCCGTCCACCAGCGAGGCTTTCGCCTCTACCGACGTGCCGCCGGACGACAGCATCGTGGTCAAGCGCGCATGGGCCGAGGTTCGCAACCGTTCGCTGGGCGAGTTGCGCTTCGGGCGCATGCCCGATCACTGGGGCCTGGGCATTCTCAACAACGCCGGCAACCGGATCGACGACGACTTTTCCACGGACGTGGACCGCCTGATGGGGATCACCAAGATCTTCGGCATCTACCTCTCGGCGGCCTATGACTTCCTCTCGGACGGCTACACCGCACACAACTACTCCACGGGATTGCCGGCCGACGTGGCCCAGCTGGACGACGTCGACCAGTTCACCTTCACCGTGGCGCGGCGCCTGACCCCCGAGGAGCAGGACCTGGCCATGGAGGGCGGCGATGTCATCCTCAACGGAGGCGTGCTCTTCTCGTATCGGGTTCAGGATATGTACACGACCCGTCCCGACGACCCTAACAACAGTAGCGGCAACCCGCTGCTAGGCCGGATCGACGCCGAGACCTTCACCGTGGACGCGTGGGGCCAGTTTCGCTGGCGCGGTCTACGCCTGGAGCTGGAATCGGCGCTGGTGGCCGGCACCATCGACAACGTCGAAAGGGGCGGCGAGCCCGACGCGCCTGACGTCTACGACATCCTGCAGATCGGCGCGGCCTTTGAGACCGAGTACCGGCTGCTCGACGACAAGCTCGGGCTTCACTTCAAGACCGGCGTGGCCACCGGCGACAGCGATGTGCGGGGCCTGTCGTCCATCGACAACCTGGTTACCCAGAGCGGCGGCGCCGATAACGTCACCACCTTCCGCTTCCACCCGAGCTACCGCATCGACATGATCCTGTGGCGCAGCATCATGCGCCAGCTTACGGGCGCTTATTACTTCAAGCCCGGTATCAACTACGACTTCGTACGCAGCGAATTCGGTCAGCTTTTCGGCGCGCAGCTCGACGTGATCATCAGCCGCGCCAGCGCCGCCGCCCAGACCTGGGGCGGCGACCAGGACCTGGGCGTGGAGATCAATACCTCGGTCTATTGGCGCAGCGAGGACGGCCCGGAAATGATCGACGGCTACCACGCGTTGATACAGTGGGGCATCCTCTTCCCCATGCAGGGGCTGAGCTATCGGAGGGGTGAGAGGCCTCCGGATTTCGAGATGGAGATCCCCCAGAACCTGCGGCTGCTGTTAGGCGTGGTTTTCTAAGGAGGCCGGTCGAAATTAGTCGTCCACCTTACGGGCGGGACGGCCCCGGCTGCTGCGTTGCTCCTCCTCAAAATACCCCCGGTATTCCTCGTCGTCGCGCCTTGCATCCGGGACCGTCGCGCTCCGAAACCTGGACGATTAATTTCGACCGGCCTCCTAACTACCCCTGTTCAGTATCGCTCTTGATCTGCCGTAGAAGGGTCTCGGCCTCCGAGGCGGCGCGCCAGCGACGCGCGTGCTCGGCCCGGACCACGCTGCGCAGGCGCTGGCGGGCCTGTTCCAGGTCGTCGTTTACGATCAGATAATCGAAGAATCCGTAATGCTCGATTTCGCGCTTGGCGTTGTGAAAGCGCTTCTCGATGGTCGCCTCGTCGTCGGTCGAGCGGGTCTGTAGCCGCCGCCTGAGCTCGCTCATGGAGGGCGGTAACACGAAGACGCTTACCGCATCGGGCCTACGGGCCCGAATCTGCCGTGCGCCCTGGTAGTCGATGTCGAAGAGGATGCCCCGCTTACCCGTACGCCGGCAGCGATCGATCTCCTCCAGGCTGGTCCCGTAGAGGTTGCCGTGCACCTCGGCCCACTCGGCAAAGGCGTTTTTTTCGACCAGCGTCAGGAAGGCATCGCGTTGCACGAAGTGGTAGTCGACCCCGTCCCGCTCTCCGGCCCGCGGTTTTCGGGTCGAATGTGACACCGAGAACATCAGGTCCGGGAACTGCTCCAGCAGGTCGCGCGCCAGCGTGGTCTTCCCCGCGCCCGAGGGCGAGGAGATGATGAGCAGTAACAGGTCGGTATCGGTTTCCGTTGCCATATCGCCTCTGGTTTATACACGACCCCGCCCCCGCTACGGAAGAAGCCCCATTCTTTGTCATCTCGAACGGAGTGAGAGATCTCTTCGCAGCCGAGCAGAGAGATTACCGTTGTGGCGTGTGTTGGACTTGATCGCCTATCAGCTGCCGGCGTCTCGGTGGGGCGCGGGTGGGCCGGGGCCGGGCGGAGGGGGTCGCCCCCTCTCGCGCCCTCTCCGGGTCGCGGTAAGCGCGCGTCCAAGCCTTCGCTCAAGGTTTCGCGCTGCACTAGCTGCCCGGACGCCTCTGCCGCGCGCTTACCGTGACCCCGCGTACGACCATCCAGGTCCACGAGAGCGGCGGACGCCGCGCTGAGGTAACCTCTCTAAAAGGCCCGGCGATCGTCGTTGGGCAAAGGCGGGCAGCTGAACCGAATCTCGAAGTGACGCCTCGGCTCGCCTTTTCGAGAGGTTACTCGCGGACACGAGGGAGGGTAGCCCCCTCCGCCCGGCCCCGGCCCACCCGCGCCCGGCGGGCGTTTTCCCTGGCGGTCGGCCCTTTGTTGCGACCTCCTCTGACCCTGGGGGCGGCGGGGGATTTCCCCCCATTGATGTCCCCGAAAAACCGAGGGTGGAGGATGACCGTCGCGGCGCTACGTTTCTATCTGGAGACGGTCTTGACGCTACCGACTCGTTAACGGCCGCCCCGTGCGCCGCGTGCGGTCCATCCGAATTCCCCCCACCGAAAACGCGCCCCTACAAGATGTTGTGAGCCTGCTCGCGCATCCGTTCTATCTCAGTCTTCAACTCGATAACCGGGCGCGTGATCTCCAAGTCCGAGTTCTTGGAGCCGATGGTGTTCACCTCGCGAACCATTTCCTGCAACAGAAACTCGATGCGGCGTCCGGTGGGACCGCGTTCCGAGGAGATGATGTCGCCCAGCTGATCGCAGTGGCTCCTCAGTCGGGTAAGCTCCTCGGCGATATCCGACCGGTCGGCAAACAGCGCGACCTCGTGCTCCACTCGTCCCTTATCCGTAGCCATCTCGCAGTCGCGCAGCAGGCAGGCGATCCGCTCGCCCAGCTTCTCGCGATAGTCGGCCATGGCCAGCGGATGGCGGGCGGCTATGGCACTGGTCAGCTCCAGCAAGCGTCCGATCCGCTCGCGTAGGTCGGCGACCAGTGCCGCCCCCTCGGTTTCCCTCATCTCCCGCAGCGCCAGGCAGGCCTGCTCGGTGGCTCGTTCCACGGCCCGGCGGATCGCTTCCGAATCCGGAGCCTCTGCTGCGGCGAACAGGCCGGGAACCGAGGAGAGAAGGTTGAGCGGTACCGGTTCGCCGGGGCTCAGCTCGTCGCGAAGCGCCAGCAGCGACCGGTAGGCCGCGCGCGCCCGTTCGAGGTCGATGACCGGCTCGCCCCCGATGGCTCCCTCGATGCGAGCGGTGAGCTCGATCCTGCCGCGTTCGCCGAGCCTTCTGACCACCGCGTCGCTCGCCCAGGTCTGGTCGGCTATCTCGGGCGGAAACCGCACCACCACGTCCAGGAAGCGGTGATTGCCGGCTCGGGCCTCGACTACCAGCCTTCCCCGGCCGAGCTCGGCAATACCAGTACCGTACCCGGTCATGCTGAGCACGATCGCAACCCCTGCTCAAGTCGTAGGGTCTACGACAATCCCATGCGCTTCTTTATCTGGCCCATCACCTTGGAGTACTCGACGTCGAAGGAGGCGGTGCCCTCTTCCAGGTGTTTGATCTTGGAGCGCACCTCCCGGTCCAGGTCGGTGTCGACCTCCATGTGCTTGCGTAGTATGGGCGTGATCTTGACTCGCAAGCTCGAGTCCTCCGCAAAGATCTCCTCGACGTTGTTGCTGTGGAACAGGATGTTCAGGATCTGGTCGAGGATATAGGGGAGGGTGTCCTCGTTGGTCGGTGCGCCCCGTTCCTTTGCCAGCTGGTTCCTCACCTGACCGAGGTGGCCGTAACCGAGCCCGCGCGTCTCCATCCGGTTCTTGGCTTCCTCCACCAGCTCGCGGTCGAGCCTCAAGTACTCCTTGAGGACCGCTTCTACGTCGAGGCGCGCTTCTTCCTCGTTCGCCACCTCGATGTCCCCCTCGTTCTTGAGCGTCGTGATCAGGTCTCTGGCGATGATTTCGATTTTCCCTTTGTAAAGTCTCATTTCAGATAATACGCCTTTTCCATTTTAGGGCCGAGCGAGACGGTGCTCAAGCTACTGCTAGCCGGCTCGGCCGTCAATCCACAGGGAAGCGGTGTCGGCCGAATCGCGTGCGTTCGCCTCGGTTCAGGAGTCTTCGCCGGAGTCCAGTCGCTTGCGCATCCGGTTCAGCAGCTCATCCCACCCGTTGCGCTTGATGATCCGGTTGAACTGGTTGCGATAATTGTCGATCAAACTGACGCCGTCCGTGGTTACGTCGAGCACGCGCCACTCCTCACCCGTCTTCACTAGCACGTAGTCGATGACGATCTCGGGCGCCCGGCGCTTCTTGCGCGAACGGGCCACGGTGTGAACCACGACCCCTTCCGAGCCCGGCTTTTCGCTCACGTAACTGATGGAATAATCTAAGGTAGATTCTAGATTTTTTCGGTAGCTCTTTTGGACGAGGCGCTTCAACAGTGCTGAAAACTCCGCCCTTTGCTTCTCGTTCAGACCGTCCCAGTGGCTCGCCAGGCTTTTTCGGGAAAGCTGCTCGAAGTCGAGCAGGGCTCCTACCAATGTGTCCAACTCCTGGTTCCGGCGCTCGATCGATTCGGCGCTCTTGGCCGAACGGCGCAGGATGCTCATTAGAGAATCGTGGCGCTTCTTCAGAAACGCCCTCGCGCTGGTCTGCGCAAGGGCGACCGGGGACGCCGATACCAGGACCAGCGCCAGCAGGACGAATATGGCTCGTTTTACGGATTTCATGGTTCTCCTCATTCCACGGTAAGACGAGCCCGGCCGCCGGTTCATTCTCCGGTTTGGTCCGCTTCCGTCTCGACCGGCTCCTGCTCGCAGGACGGTTTCCACTTTCCCGGTTCGAGCAGCTCGCCCCCTACTGCTCTCTCCAGCCGGGCCACCGCCATGTCGAAGTCGTGCACGGCCTGCAGGTGGGCGTAGCGGGCCGTGAAATAGGCCTTGACCGCGTCTACCAGCTCCTCGGCCTCGCCCACGCCCAGCTGTTCGGCCTGCGCTGCGGCGATGAACCAGCGCCTGGCGTCGCGGTGGCCCGTCTCCCACGCCCGCAGGCGGCGGACCGCGCTGGTGAGCTCGGTGTAAGCGCTCGAAACTTCCAGCTCGATCCCTTCCAGCGCTTGTTCCAGGCCGGCACGTGCCTTGAGCCAGGTGGCCGTGGCCCGGCGGTCCCGATAGGTATTGCCCCATAGATCCAGGGACCAGCGCGCCACCAGCGCCGCTCCATAGGAGTGATAGTTGGCCGGGTCGCTCACGAAAGGATTGTGCTGGTCGACTGCTCCGGGCGCGTGGCTGATGCCGGCGTGCAGGCCGAGCCCGATGTCGGGCAGGTACTGGGCGCGGGTGGCATCCACGTCGGCCTGCGATGCGGCGATGGCCGCATCGAGTATCCCGGTTTCGGGCCGGTTCTGCCGCGCCATGCGCTGATAGGTCGCTATGTCTTTCGCTTCGAAATCGATGGCTTCGAGCGGGCAGTCGGGCACGCGGACCCGTTCGATTCCGGTCAGGATTTGCAGCGCGGCCCGGGTTGCGGTTTCCAGGCTCTCGATCTCGGAGCTGCGCGCCTCGACCTCGGCCAGGGTTGACGAGAGTCGGTACCTGTCCGAGGGATTGACGTCCGCGTCCCCGTCCTGCAGTCGCTCCTCCAGCCGCTTGACCGCCTTGGCGAGCTTGTCCTTGCCCTCGGAGATCATCTGCTGCGTATCGAGCGCGAGCTGCAATCCGAAGTAGGCCCGGCGGACGTCGTAGATCAGCTTGGCCCGCGTACGCTCGCGCTCCAGCTCGGCCCCCTGCACGCCCGCGCTCGCCGCCTCTCGCGCGGCTGATAGCTTGCCGAAGGTCCACAGGGGCACGGACCCCTTCACCTCGGCCCTGTAGACCGGCAGCCAGCGGTTTTCCACCGGGAAGTCATCGTCAGGGGAGACGACCGGGGTGCCGCGCGCTTCCGGGGCCATGGCGAACGTACCGGTGACATTGAAGGAGGAGAAGAAGGGCGAGACCCTCGCTTCTCCGAGACGGGCCCGCGCCGCCTCGATGGCGTGCGCGGCCGAGCGAAGGCCGGGGTCGCGCTTCTCGGCAGCCTCTACCAGAGCGGGTAGGTCGGTCGTGCGGGTGGCGGTCGCCTCGCCCTGCTGTTGCTGCGCCCCCGCGGGGAGCGCCAAGGTGCAGAGCGCCAGCGGTGCGCACGACCAGTAGAGCTGCAGCGTCGAACTCACGCCCCGGGTTTTAGCGGAAACCGGCGCGGTCGGCTACAGCGCCCCCTTTTTTGGCGCTACTGCCTCTGGTCCTCGCGGTCGGTGATGGCTGCCAGAATGACGCCCTCCACGCAGAGGGCCTCGCCCACGGTAGCCAAGCCCTCGCACTTCCAGATGTTGGATTGCGTCTGTAGCACCTTGACCGAGATTTCCACCTGGTCTCCCGGGATGATCTGTTGGCGAAACTTCGCTTTCTCCACGCCCATCACGTAGAACAGCTGCCTGTTGGTGTCGATTTCCTGGGAAGCGTAGGCCAGGATGCACATGAGCTGGCCCATGGCCTCCAGGCAGAGCATACCGGGAAAGATGGGGGTGCCCGGGAAGTGGCCGGGGAAGAAGGGCTCGTTGTAGGTGACGCACTTGATGCCCCGCGCCGACCGCCGCGGTTCAAGGTCCACCACCCTGTCGATCAGCAGAAAGGGAGTCCGGTGCGGAAGAATCCGCAGAATCTTGCTGATATCCAGGTTCACGTTTCGCCTCTCCGGTTCGCTCCGGGAAGCGAGGCGCTACTTCTTTTTCTTGCCCTTCTTTTTCGCGGGCTTTCCGCTCTCGCGTCCCTCTCCCGCATTGTACTTCTGAATGAGCAGATCCGTCAGATCTAAATTGGTAGGTACGAAGATGACGCCGGCCTCGTTGCGCTCCAGCACCAGCGCGTAGCCCTCTTTCTGGCCGATCCGTCGCAAGATGAGCTGCATGCGGGCGATGATGTCTTTGGTCAGCTCGGCCTCCTTGGTGGAGAGCTCGCGCTGGTAATCGATATAGACCGTCTGCAGGTCCACGAAGGCCTTCTGGTACTCCTCCAGCTTCTTCTGCAGCGCCTCCCGGGACAGCACGTTGCGCTGCGCCTCGATGCTCTCCTTCATCTGCTTGATCGCGGTCTGCTTGGCGTCGAGGTCCTTCTGCCGGCGCATGAAGAGCTTCTTCAGCTTATTCTTGGCCGCGCGCCCGTCCTCGGTCTCGTTGATAGCGCGCTGCAGATCCACCACGGCTATCTTGCCTTGCGCCTCGGCGGGTGAAGCAGCTGCCCACGGCAGCAGCATCAGGTGCAGCATCACGACGAATAGAAGTCTTTTCATAGCGTTGTCCCTTCGCGGTGCTGTAGCTACACGTAACGCCGGGTAGCGTCAAGCTTGCCCTGTTTTGGACGATCCGCTTACCCGCTCATTCACGTTTTTGGGCATTTTCGCCCAGGCCTGTCGACGCGTCGGAGCCGGGCCGGCCTTAAAAGCGGGACGGTCCTAGTTAACTAGTTTACGTGTGGAGGGCGCGGCTGAGTTAACTAGTTAACTAGGACCGTCCCGGTTTAACGAACGGGTTTAACGGTCCGCGTATTGACCGCGGTGGTCGTACGCGGGGTCCTCGGAACCGCGCGGTACCGGCGTTCGAAGAATCCGGGATCCGTGAATGCCTTAGAGGTGGCGCGAGCGCGCGGTTCCGGGGACCCAGAGAGGGCACTAAAAGGCGTTCCCCACCGTGAACTGGAACTCGTAGGTGTCCTCGTAGGGGCGGCGCGGGTGAAGCGGGTAGCCCCACTCGAAACGTAGCGGGCCGAGCGGCGAGAACCAGCGGAAACCGAATCCGACCGAGGTGCGCAGCTGCAGCGGGTGCACGCCGCATGGCGTCGTCGACATGTCCCCGGCCTCAGCTTCCGGAACCTGTTCGCAGAGCGGCCGCTCCAGGTTCCAGGTGTTGCCGCCGTCGTTGAACAGCACGCCCTTGATGCCCACCGACTCGATGATGGGGAACTCCAGCTCCAGGTTGTAGTGAAACTCCATGTTGCCGCCGATCGAGGTGCCGCGCGTGCTGGCCTCGCTCGCCGGATCGAGCGACAGGGGAAGCGCGATCCGCGGCCCCACGCTCTGCAGCGCGAAGCCGCGCAGGTCGAATATCCCGCCCAGGAAGTAGCGCTCGAAGACCGGTACTCCCTGGGGATCGCGCGAGGTGATGAGGCCCCATTCGGTATTGAGCTTGCCGACAATGCCCCAGAAGAGCGGGTGGTAGTAGCGGAAGCGGGCCTCGTGGCGCAGGAAGTTGTTGTCCGAGCCCAGGAAGGCCTCCGACATCTCGGTAGAGAGCGTGGCCAGGATGCCGCTGGTGGGGAAGAGCCGGTCGTCGCGCGAGTCCCACTGCAGCGACAGCCGCACCGAGCTGGTGAGCCCGCTGCGGAACAGGTTTCGAAGCGGAATGGTCCGGAACAGGTAGTAGCTCTGACCCGCGCCGCCCAACACCCCTCCGGTGGCCGGGGTGATCTCCACATCCTCCAGCCGGTAGTTGAGAAAGAGGCGCAGGTCTTCATGGATGAACCAGAGCGGATGGCCCAGGGTCAGGCTGGCACCGGTGGAGTCGCGGTTGTAGTCGCGCAGCTGTCGCATGATGCGGAAGCCGTCCACACCCATGTGCCACTCGCTGCCGAAGAGATAGGGCTCGACGAACTGCAGCTGCATGAGCTGGCGTATTCCGGACAGCTGCAGGTTGAAGGCCAGGGTCTGCCCGCGGCCGAGCAGGTTCTGTTGCTGGATCTGTCCGGTGAAGAGAAAGGTCTCCAGCGAGGAGAATCCCGCGCCGACCTGGAATGTCCCGGTGGGACGCTCGGCCACCTCGAAGTTGATGACGATGCGGTCGGGTTGCGAACCGCGCTGTTCGGAGACCTCCACGTTCTCGAAGTACCCGAGCGCGGTCACTCGCCGTTTGGAGCGCTCGACCCTCGTTTGGTTGTACAGCTCGCTCTCGGCGATGCGCAGCTCTCTGCGGATGACCTCGTCGCGCGTCTTCTGATTGCCCTTGATATTGATGCGCTGCACGTAGACCAGCGGACCGCGCTCGATGGAGACCATCAGGTCGACCAGCCGCTGGTCCGGGTGCAGCTCGGTCTGCGGACTGATGTTGACGAAGGCGTAGCCCCGGTCCCGGTAGAATCGAGTGATCTCCTGCAAGTCTCGCTGGATGACCGTGCTGCTGAACCAGTCGCCCGGATCGAGGTGGATCTGCTCGCGCAGGTTCGTTCGTCCGGCCAGGGGCTCGACCTCCTTTCCGCTCTTGTCCACCTCCTTGATGCCGATGGACTTGATCTTAAAGCGGGGCCCCTCCTTGATCCGGATGGTGATGTCGATGTGGCGCCGGTCGGGCGTGAGCTCGACGAGCGGTTGCACGATGTGAACCGTCAGATAACCGCGGTCGTAGTAGAGCGCCCGTATGCGGTTGATATCCTCTTCGAAGTTCTGGCGCTGGAAGTTGTTGTTCGAGCTGAGGAACGAGAATAACCCGGTCTCGCCGGTCTGCATCACCGATTTCAGGTCGTCGTCGTCAAGGTTTTTGTTTCCCAGGAAGACGATTCTCCTGACGGTGACCTCCTCACCCTCATCGACGATGAAGCGCACCCGCACCTGGTTGTTGGGCATGGGGTCCAGCTCGTACTTCACCCGGGCCAGGAAGTACCCCTCTTCCGCGTACAGGTCCTGTATCCGGTCGAGCTGCTCCCGCACCTCGGGAATGGAGAGCACCGCCCCCAACTCCAGCGTCACCTTCTCCTCGAAGTCGCTCTCGTCCAGCTCGTCGTTTCCCTCATAGACGATGGCCGCGATGGCCGGCCGCTCACGGACGCGAAAGAGAAGCTCCACCCCCTTTCCCTTCAGCGCGGCGTCGACCGCGATGTCGTCGAAGTAGCCCAGGTTCCATATCGCCCGCGCGTCCGCGGTCACCTCGGCGTCCGTGCAGGGAAGCCCCGGCCTGAGCTTCATGGTAGCGCGGATGTCGTCCGCGGCCACGCGGCCGTGTCCCTGCACGCGGATCTTCTCGATGCGGTGGCCCTCGCAGATGGTCTTCGGCGAATGAAGCGCGGCCGGACCGATCGCATCCGGCTCGGCCGTCCCCTCCTCGTCCTCGTCCTCGTCCTCGTCGCTGCCGCCCGGTTCGCCGGCGGGCTCGGCTCCGGAAGGCTCCCCGGTCGCTTCCGCGGCCGCGGCCTCGCGCTCGGCAGGTGACGGGTCATCGTCCGAACCCTCCGGAGCCGGCTGCTGCGCTCGCGCTGGCGCCTGGCAAGCGAACCAGAGAAGCACGGCGAGGAGAGCGAGAGGGAATCGGGGCAAGCGCGGGTCCAAAACAGGGGGAGAGAGAACCAGCGCCCTATTAGCCGTGCGGCTTGCAGCGGTCAAGCTCATCGCCCGGCGCTGCAAGCGGAAGAGGCCGTTCTGAATGCCGGCTTTTGTCTGGCTCGTTATCGATCGGGGGGCACGCGACACCCGGTAGCGAACCGTCGATTCACGGAGCCGTAAATCGGTTTTCGAGAGCCGTCGCCCCTTTCACACGAGCGTTCAGGCTCTGGTCCATGCGGCGGCCAAGGCGCCCGAAAAACCGTTCGTCGGTGGATTCGTGCAGAGCGAAGTGGACGACAGTCCACGGAGCTGCACGAATCCGGCGACAGGACACAGTGGCCGCAGGCCCCGGGTACGCGCGCCCGCAGGGCCGCCGAGGAGCGTACACAGGTACGTGACGAGGTGGCCCGAGGACGAAAGCCGGTTTTTCGGGATGGATTGGCCGCCGTCGTTTCATACACCCTTACCCCCCCTGAACGGTTACCTTTCACGCGGGAGAGTCCGCCGCCGTCCCCCGTCCGTCCTCCACGATGCGCCCGTCGCGCATCTGTACGACCCGCTGCATCTTGTCGGCCAGGTCGCGGCTATGAGTGACGATCAGGAAGGTGGTGCCGCGCTGCCGGTTCAGGCGGCAGAGCAGATCGTGCATGGCCACGCTGGTGTTCGTGTCCAGGTTTCCCGTGGGCTCGTCCGCCAGCACCAGCTTGGGGTTCATGATCAGCGCGCGGGCCAGCGCCACGCGCTGCTGTTCGCCGCCTGACATCTCGCCCGGCCGGTGCGTCAACCGTTCGCTCAGCCCCACCTCGGTCAGTAGATCGACCGCGCGCTTTTCTAGCTCCGCGCGCCGCTCGCTGCGGATCATTCCGGGCATCATCACGTTCTCCAGCGCGGTGAACTCGGGCAGCAGGTGGTGAAACTGGAAGACAAACCCCAGGCTGCGGTTGCGGAACTCGGCCACCCGCGCCCTGGAGTAGGCCGTGACCTCCTGGCCTTCGTAGAAGACCCGTCCCTTGCTGGGCACGTCGAGCGTACCCATGATGTGCAGCAGCGTGCTCTTTCCCGCGCCCGAGGGGCCGACGATCGAGAGCATCTCCCCCTCGTCGACCGTGAGACCGATGCCCTTGAGCACCGGGATATTCCGGCCCTCGTGCAGGAAGCTCTTCTCGAGATTCTCGACTTCTACCAGCCGTTTTGCCACCGTACGTCGTCCTCTGTTCTATTCGTATCGCAACGCTTCCACCGGGCGCAGCTTATTGGCCAGAAACGCCGGGTAGATGGTCACCACCAGGCATACGACCACTGCCGCCAGCCCTACCAGCGCGAACTCGATGCCGTCGACGTGAACGGGCAGGTGGTCGATGTAATAGACCTCCGGATCCAACGGCGGGATCCGCAGGTGCTCGGCCGAGTAGCACACCATATAGCCGAGAAACAGCCCCAGCACCGCTCCCAGCGTGCCGATCAGCCCGCCCTCCAGGATGAATACGCCGACCACGGAACGGTCGCTGCTTCCCATGGCCTTGAGGATGGCCACTTCGCGCCCCTTTTCCTGAACCATCAGGGTGAGCGTGCCGGCGATGCAGAAGCTCGCCACCAGTATGGCGATGCCGAGCACCAGGAACATCACCAGCTTCTCCAGCTCGAGCGCCCCGAACAGCCGGCTGTTGAGCTGCTGCCAGTCCCGGATACGCAGGTCGCTTCTGCCCGCCGCTTTTCGCAGCCGCCCGGCCACGGCGGGCGCGTGTTCGGGCTCGACCACCTTCACCTCGATGCCGCCGACGGTCTCGCCGGTATTCATGAAGCGTTGCGCGGTGGCCAGCTCTACGTAGGCGTGCTTCATGTCGTACTCGTACATCCCGCTGTAGAAGACGCCGGCCACCCGGAAGGCGCGGGTTTTGGGCATGGGGCCCGACGGCCCCAGCGCGCCCAGGGGTGCGACCACGTTGACCTCGTCTCCCAGGTAGACGCGCAGAGCGCGCGCCAGCTCCTGTCCCAGGATGATGCCCGGCAACACCTCCCTGTCGTCGGCCGGCGGCGTTTCTATCTTGCGCTTCAGGAAATGCTCCAACTCCAGGTCCGCGCTCCTCGCCACGGTCCTATCCGGCGGGCTGCCGTTTCGACCGCTTCCGGACGCCGGTTGCGGGATGTCGCGGCCCTCGGCAGCTTCCCAGTCCGGCGGCCGGGTTTTGTCGCGTTTACCCGCTCGCCCTGCATCCGGCTCCGGGGCGTTCTTGGCCCTGCCTTTCCGTTTGCCTTGTGACCCGCTCGGTAGAGGCACCACCATCGAGCGTAACATCCCGGGCGGAAGGCTCAGCAGCCGCTCCGGGTACTCTAGATACTGCAGGCTTCCCGACTTGAGGTTCTTGGGAAGGTCGGTGGTGTCACCCACGGTCTCCGGATCGACCCCGTGCAGGATAGCCGTGGCCAGGTTGGAGACGCTGGAGAGCATGGTCTCGCCGGTTACGTAGGGTGACGCTCCTGATACCTGTTTCGAGTTAGATACCTTTTCCAGAAGCGGCTTCCAGTCAGCGATACCTCCGTGGGCCACGTCGACCACGATGTGGGCGCTATGGCCCAGGATCTTACGCTTCAGGTCCGAGCGAAAACCGCCCATGACAGAGAGGGTGGTGGTGAGCGCGCAGCAGGAGATGGTCACCGCGGCCACCGACACCACGCTGATGGCTGCCAGGAAACCGCTTTTGTGCGCCCTCAGGTGGCGCGCCGCTACCATGGTCTGGAACCCCAGGGCCTCAATCGCGTCGAGCAGCAGGGGCACCAAACGGACGGTTAACCGCAGCACCGCCAGCGTGACGAGCACGTGTCTGAGGATGGGCAGCTCTAGCGCGTCCGGGTTCTCGGCGGGCGGCCGGCTCGGAAGATAGATCCAGGCCGCGATCACCCCGGCCAACAGCAGCACGTCGGCCACGAACCAGATCCTGGACCGTACGATGGGGCGTAGCTGGAACCAGGCGAGCAGCGGAGCCCAGAGCATGAACAGCGCGGTGATTATCGAAGCAGCGATGGCGCCCGGCAGCGACGCCCTAGCGTTCGCCAACAGGCCCGCCGCTGTCGGTGCTCCCAGGTACAGGGCCACGTCCGGTCCGAGCAGCAGCGCTACCAGTACGGCGTTGTCCAGCGCGTGCACCACACCGCCGAGCGCGCTTACCAGCAGCCGCACCTGTCCGCGCCGGTCTCGCGGCAGCGACCTGAGCTGGACGAATACCCTTAACGCGAGAACGAGCAGAACGGCCGACCAGGCCAGGGCCACGAAGGCCAGGCCCGCCGCGTTGTCCCGGTTGAATGCGGCCAGAAACAGCAGCCTCTCGCTCCGCACGGCCATCACGCCCTCGAGCAGCAGCACGAAGGGAACCAGCACGGCGTAGGTGGCAGCGGAGCGGCTCACCCGGCTCACCTGGCTTCCGGCTTGAGCAGCGGAAACAGCAGCACGTCGCGGATGGAGGGCTGCCCGCAGAGGAACATCACCAACCGGTCGACGCCCAGGCCGAAACCCGCGGCCGGAGGCATCCCGTGCATGAGCGCGCGCACGTAGTCCTCGTCGAAATCCATGGCCTCCTGGTCGCCGCGCTCCCGCTCGGCCAGCTGCGCCCTGAACCTATCGGCTTGCTGGTCCGGATCATTCATCTCGCTAAAAGCGTTGGCAATTTCTTTACCTTCAAGAAAAATCTCGAAACGATCTACCCATTGCGGGTCCTGGTCGTTGCGCCGAGCCAGGGGAGAGCTCTCCACGGGATGCTCGGTGATAAAGACCGGCACCGAGCGCGAGCCGTCCTCGGTGCGGTACAGGGCGGGCAACTGCTCCTCGGCTATCAGCTCGAAGAGCCGGTGGACGCGCTCGCCATAGGTGCGGCAGCCCGACATCAGGGCGCGGTCCGCCTCGTCCAGCCTGGGCAGCATCTGCTCGACCGCCGCTCGCAGCTTCCCGTCGTCCATCACCCCCGGCCCGTCCAGCACCTCGGCCCAGGGCGTGGCCTGCACCGCGCCGCTTCCCGCCCGCTCGATGCGGTCGGCAAGCGCTTGGCGCATGGTCACCCGCTTCCAGGGCGAGGCCAGGTCGAAGGCCCGGTCAGCGCACAGCTCGGGAAAGGCCTCCTGCATTTCGGTATCCACCCGCTTCACCATCTCCATTCCGAGCTCGATCAGATCCTCGAAGGTGGCGTAGGCCAGGTAGAACTCGACGATGGTGAACTCGGGGTTGTGCCGCGTGCTCACCCCCTCGTTACGAAAGCAGCGGCCCAGCTCGTACACGCGGTCGAACCCGCCGACCAGCAGCCGCTTGAGATAGAGCTCGGGGGCGACCCTGAGATAGAGGGGGATATCCAGGGCGTTATGGTGGGTGGTGAAGGGCCGGGCCAGGGCGCCGCCCAGCAATGAGTTCAGCATCGGCGTCTCGACCTCGAGAAAGCCCCGTTCCTCGAGAAAGCGCCGCAGGGTGGTCAAGATCAGGGCTCGGGCCCGGAACACGCCCGCCACCTGTTCGTTGGCGAAAAGGTCCACGTAGCGCTGCCGGTAGCGTTTCTCCACGTCGGTCAGCCCATGCCACTTGGCCGGGAGCGGCAGCAGCGCCTTGGACAGGTGGCGGTAGCGCAGGGCCTTGACTGCCAGCTGTCTGGTTTTGGTTTTCATCAGCGGCCCGGTCACGGCCACGTGGTCGCCCAGGTCCACCGTCTTGTATACCGCCGCTTCTTCGTCGGGCAGCGCCTCGGGCCGCACCAGCGCCTGCGCGCTGCCGTGGGGCGTGCGAATGACCAGGAAGGGCCCGCGCTTGGCCATCACCCGTCCGTAGAGCGAAAAGCGCTCCGCGTCTTCCGGGGTCTCTTGCTCGCCCGGCAAGCGCTCGCGCGCCGCCTCGTCGCCGGCGATGCGGAGCACCTCGCGCCGCCGCGCGTCGTCGCCCGCGAAGTCGTTGGGGTAGGGGGGGGAGCCCGCCTCGCCGAGCGCGGCGACGTGCTTCCTCCGGGCCAGTATCAGTTCGTCCTCGGTCGCCACTTGAGATACGCCTCGATGAATTCGTCCAGGTCCCCGTCCAGGACCGCGTTCACGTTACCGGTCTTGTGCTCGGTTCGCTCGTCCTTGACCAGCGTGTACGGCGCCAGCGTGTAGGTACGCACCTGAGAGCCGAAGTCGATGGCCATCTTGCCGCTGCCGTAGCTCTGCTGAAATTTCGCCTCCCGTTCCAGCCGCTCCTTCTCGAATAGCCTACCTCTGAGGATCTTCATGGCCGTCGACCGGTTCTTGTGCTGGGAGCGCTCGGCGCGGCAGGTGACCACGATGCCGCTCGGCAGGTGGGTCAGGCGCACGGCCGACTCGGTCTTGTTGACGTGCTGGCCGCCGGCGCCGCTCGAGCGAAAGGTGTCGACCTTGAGGTCCTCGACCTTGATCTCGATATCGCCCACGTCCTCGTCCAGGTTCGGCACCACGAATACCGCGGCAAAGCCGGTGTGGCGCCTGGCGTTGGCGTCGAAGGGGCTGATGCGGATGAGCCGATGTACCCCGTTCTCGGCCCGGAGAAAACCGTAAGCGTAGGGCCCCTGCACCGTGAACGATACGTCCTTGATACCGGCGTCGTCCGCGGGCTGCAGGTCGACGACTTCGGTCTTGAAGCCCTTGCGTTCGCACCAGCGCAGGTACATGCGCATCAGCATCTCGGCCCAGTCCTGGGCGTCGATACCGCCCGCCCCCGGATTGATGGAGACGATGGCGTCCGAGCTGTCCTGCGGCCCCGAGAGCAGCTGCCTGAGCTCTGCCTCCCGTAGGCTCTTTTCCAGCTGCTCGGTCTGCTCGGCCAGATCCCCGAGCAGCGCCTCCTCCTCCTCCTCCTCCGCCATCTCCAGCAGCTCCAGAAGGTCTTTGGTCTCGCGCTCGAGCTTTTCGTACCGGTTGAGCGTCTGCTCGACCAGGGCGCGCCTCCCCATTGCCTTTTTCGCCCGCTCCTGGTCGGCCCAGAAACCCTCTTGTTGCGTGCGCTCGTCCAGCTCCCTCAGCTCGCGGCGCAGTGCGTCCAAGTCAAAGGTACCTCCCCAGCGTATCGAGACGCTGCGAGAGTGAGCTGAGGGTTTGACGGATGACGACGACCGATGCTTCCATGACCTTTACCCGGGTAACCCGCGCGCCGGTGCGGGGGCAGAGACCTGGTAGCCCGGGCGGCCCTTCGTGTCAACGGTACCGTTCAGCGGGCTACTCGAACACAAACGACGGCGGCAGGTTCACTGCTCGTCTTTTCGGTCGCCCATCAGCTTGTCATAGAGCGCTTGACCCAGGCTGCTGATCATCAGCCGCTCTACCTCCCTCTCGACCGACTGCCGTTCCGCTTCGTTATCGTAGACGAACCCGATTCCCATACCCGGGTCCTGTCCCTCCTCGACGTCGGAGGGATTCACGATCCAATGGACCTTTCCCTTCAGCTCCAGCGGCTTGTTCAGCTTGGGGATGGTCAGCTTGAAAAGGAACTCCGTGCCGATCGGCAGCGGTCGCTCGGTAGCGACGAAGGTGCCCCCCCGGCTGATGTTGCGGGTGTAGTCGGCGAAGAAAGAGTTCAGCCGCTTGTACTCGACGCGCAGCTCGATGGGCGCTCTGGTGTGCTGTCGCCGGTTGTTCGGGAAGTCGTCATCCACGGTCGCAACCATAGAATCGTTCGGCGGGCGGGTCAAAGCGTAAACTCCGGATCTTCACCCGCGGCACGAGCGGCCGCTTGACTTGCGGGTAGGTCCAGACCTAGGCTACGACCCCTGAATCGGCGACCTTCCAGCAGTCGTAAGCATGGCGAAAAAACCGGAGTAACGGGCGTATCGGCGGTCGCGTCGAGGGAACCGGATGCGCAGCGAGAACCGAGGGAAGGCTCACCAGAGGAGGAGCATTCCGGTCCCACCGACCGGTCTAGCGGTATAATAGTGAGCGACGGAAATCCAAGCGTATCCGATGAACCGACCTCCGCGGAAGCGCCGGGGGAGCAGGAGAGTCCGCAGCCGGGCGAGCGGTCAGCAGCCGAGGCCACCGGTCCGGATGAGGGCAGGTCGCCGTCCGGTCCGGTCGAAACCGGTACCGACGCGGTAGCGGCGCAGGAGGCTCGGGCCGTCCCGGATGCCGCCGTCGAGCCGGGCGCGGCAGCCGAGCCAGCGCAGGCCGCTGCCGAGACCGGGCTCTCTCAGGCCGAGGGCGAAGCCCCCGCAGCATCGCCCGAGCAGGCCGAAGGGGAACCGGCCGTGGCCGAGCCGTCGACCGAGGAGCAGGTCGAGAAAGCCGCGAGCGAGCCGCCCGCGGGCGGGATGACCTCGAGCGAGCCGCCGACTGCGACTGCGGGAGGTTCGAAGCGCAAGCGCAAGAAGAAGCGAAAGCAGCCGGCGGGCGAGACCGCGGAAGCGGCCGGCAAGGGCGCTGAGGAAAAGGAGGGCAAGGGCAAGGAGGGCAAGTCCAAGGAAGCTTCCCACCTGCCATTCATTCGTTTCTTGAGCAGCGGCGCCTCCAGCAAGCGGCACTTCTTCGCGGTCGGCGAGGTAGTAGCCGGCAGGGTTCTCAGCAACGAAGGCGGATCTGTCGTGGTCGACCTCTTCGGGAAAGCGACCGCCATCGCGGACGAGATGGAGCCCCGTGAGATCGAGTTCCCGGAGAAAGGGGACGAAACCGAGGCCGAGCAGCCGGCCGCGGCCGGCGAGCAGACCCCCGAGCAAACGGACGCAGAGAGCGCCGGTACCCAGGAGGGGGGCGAGGCGACCGAGCCGGAACCCGCGGAGGCGGAGAGCGCGGAATCTGATGCGGCCGTTGCAGCCGGAGAAGGCGTCGAGCCCGCGACCGAGGAACGGGAGACGGTTCCCGAGGAGGCGCGCGCCGTTGGCGGCGACGAGGCGGAAGCGGCCGGGCGGCAACCTGCCGCGATCGAGCAGGGCGCGTCGACGGCAAAGGACGAAGAGCCGCAGGCGGCTGCGCAGGAGCCGCCGGTGGCCGCCGATACTTCCGCGGCCCCGGCGGTCGAGGCAGCGCCGGAAACCGAGCAGCCGCCGCCGCCGTCCGCCGCCGATGGCGCGGCGGCCGCTTCGCTGCAGCCGGAGGCATCCGGGGAACCGGAGGCGAAAGACTCCGAGGATGACGCCGAGCAGACCGCGAGCGGGGAGCTTGAAGCTCCGGCGGATGAGGAAGCCGAGGTCGAACCGCCACCACCGTTACAACCGGGAGCGATTTACAGGGGGCGCATCGGTGCCATCGCCGAGAGCGGTCACGTCGGTATCGTCAATCGTTGGGTCGATCCGAAAGCGGTGCGCGGTAGAATCGAGCGGTTACGCGAGCAGCGCAAGCGCGTACGCGGCGTGGTGTTCGGGTTCAACCGAGGCGGATTCGACGTCCTGGTAGACGGCATCCGCGCCTTCTGTCCGGCCAGCGGTATGTCGCTGGAGGACATAGAAAACCCCAGGCAATACGTGGGTCAGAAGCTCGAGTTCACCTTGCCGGCGGCCAAGGGAAGCGCCGACGCCAAGGATCTGGTGGTCAGTCGGAGGTCCATCCTCGAGAAGGAGAACCGCAAGCGGGTCAAGGAGCTGCTGCGGTCCTTGCAGCCCGGTCAGAAGATCAGGGGCAAGGTCAGCCAGGTCCGCGAGTACGGGCTGTTCGTGGATATCGGGGGCGTAGACGGTCTCGTGCACCAGTCCGAGCTCTCCTACGCGTTCGGCGTCAAGCCGCAAGAGGTCGCCGCGGTGGGCGACGAGGTCGACGTGCAGGTGATCAAGGTGGGCTCGGACGGCGAGGGGCAGAAGGAACGCATCACCCGGGTAAACCTCTCCATCAAGGCGCTGTTGCCCGATCCCTGGGATACCCATGCCGATGCGATAGCCGAAGGAAGCGTGCAGAAGGGCAAGGTCACCCGAACCACCGACTTCGGCGCCTTCGTCGAGCTGGCTCCCTCCATCGAAGGGTTGCTGCACATCACCGAGCTGGGCAGGGAGCTCAAGCACGCCAACCAGGCCGTGAAAGAGGGTGAGGAGCTTCACGTGGTAGTGGAGAGGGCGGACCGCAAGACGCGCCGCGTCTCGCTCTCCAAGCTCTCCGCCCAAGCCGCCCGGGAGTTCGAGGAGGGCACGCTGGAAGAGAGGGGCAAGCGGCCGCCGAGCCTGCAGCCGGGTGCCCGGGTAAAGGTCAAGATCGACGCGGCCGATCACCGCGGTCTGAACGTGCGGGTGGTGGGAGCCGCCGGCAAGCGGGGGCGCGGATTCATCCCCGGTAGTGAGACGGGCAAGGAACGGGGGACCGATCTCAGGAAGGCTTTCCCGGCCGGCACCGAGCTGGAGGTAAAAGTTCTCGGGGTCGACCGGGACGGCGGCTTGAAGTGCTCTATAAAGGCACTGGCCATCGACGAAGAACGTCGTGCGGTCAGGGAGTACCGGCGAGAGGCGGCCAAGCAGGGATTCGGGACCTTCGGCGACCTGCTGCGCGCCAAGCTGGGCGACGCCAAGCAGGAGTGAGCTGCGGGCCGGAGGTGATTGCGCCGACGGCCTTGTGTTGCTACACAGTGCGCACCGAGGGCGATTAACTCAGAGGTAGAGTGCCTTCTTCACACGGAGGATGTCGCTGGTTCAAGTCCAGCATCGCCCACCAAGAGTAACCGGGGAACGTCTTCGATTGGCCTTGCCGGCGGAGAGACGGTTTGGTGAGGAGCCGGGAGGTATGGCCCGGAGACGCTCCGGCCCCCGTTACCTCGTTCAGCGGGAATTTCCTTTACGGATTTCGAAGAGCCGTTTGGTATCGTGAAGCACTCTTTTTGAGTTGCGCTCCGGGCCATACCTCCCGGCTCTGCAGGCCGTCTCGCCGCACTCGATGACCGAAGCGGCGCGGCGCGCGCCGGCAAGGCCAGGCGGCGTATCGGCGCCGCGACCCATGTCATTCCGACCGCAGGGAGGAATCTCCTTCCGACGAAGCACGACCCCCTCCGTTCGTCGTAAGTGTCCGTGACAAAATAACTCGATCAGGTTTCGGAGCGCGACGGCCCCGGATGCAAGGCGCGACGACGAGGAATATTGGGGATATTTCGAGGAGGAGCAACGCAGCAGACGGGGCCGTCCCGCCCGAAAGATGGATGAGTTATTTTGTCACGGACGCTAAGTGCTCCTGCCTCAGCGGCCGGGCGCGAGCGCTCGCCTGCGGATTGTCGGGGGTGGGGATGAGACCGACTCGCCGCCTAGGCGAACGGGTCGTGGGTGATGATGCTGCGGTCGCGGCCGGCGCCCACGCCTACGATCCAGGCCTCGCAGCCGGCGTACTGCTCGATGGCCTCGACGTAGCTCCGCGTCGCGGCCGGTAGATCGGAGAGTGACTTGCAGTCTTTCAGTGACTCGCTCCAGCCGGGGAATGATTCGTAGACCGGCTGCAGGTCGTCCAGATCGTCGTACGGAGGGCTATCCAGCTGCTGGCCGTCCTTCGTATAGCCGGTGCAGATCTTCACCGTCTCCTGACCGGTCAGCACGTCCAGCTTGGTGATCGCCAGCGCGGTGATGCCGTTCACCCTGACGCTGAAGCGCAGCGCCGCCATGTCCAGCCAACCGCAGCGCCTCGGCCGGCCCGTGGTAGCGCCGTACTCGGCGCCCGCCTCCCGCAGCGCGTCACCCTCCGGCCCGAGCATCTCGCTCGGAAAGGGCCCGTGGCCGACGCGGGTCGTGTAGGCCTTGCTCACGCCGATCACGCTGCTGATGGCCGTGGGACCGATGCCGCCGCCGGTACAGGCGCTGCCGGCCACCGTCGAGCTGCTGGTAACGAAGGGGTAGGTGCCGCTGTCGATGTCCAGCATGGCCCCCTGGGCGCCCTCCATCAGGACCTTGCCCCCGGCCTTGATGCGATCGTGGACGCGACGCGAGGCGTCACCGATGATGGGTCTGACCTTTTCCGCCAGCTTCATGCAGTGCTCGACGATGGGCTCGGCATCCGGGACCTTGTCGCCAAGCTTGAGGATGGAGGGTTCCCATGCCTTGAGGTTTTCCCGCAGCTTGCGTTCGAACTTGGCGGAAGAGAGCAGATCGCCCACGCGTACACCGCGTCGCGCTACCTTGTCCTCGTAGGTAGGGCCGATTCCGCGTTTGGTGGTGCCGATGGCGCCCTTGCCGCGCTCGCGCAGCTCGTCCATCAGCAGGTGCTGCGGAAGCACCAGATGGGCCCGCTCGGAAACCAGGAAGCGCTCGGGCTGGAACAGATTCAGCTTCTCCAGGGTCTCGATCTCCTCGACCAGCACGTTCAGGTCGAGCACCATGCCCTGCCCCAGCACGATGTCGGTATCCGGGTTCAGGACCCCGCACGGGATCAGGTGCAGGATAGTCTGCTTGCCATCCACGACCACCGTGTGGCCGGCATTGGCCCCGCCGCTGTAGCGAACGACCTGCTCGGCTCGCTGGGCGAGCAGATCGATAACCTTTCCCTTACCTTCGTCGCCCCACTGGGCGCCCACGACGACTACGGCTCCCATCTCTTCTCCTCCGTTAGATGACGAATATAATGGCTCAGGTCCGCGTCATAAAACCGGTTCCCGTCACGCGAGCCGGCCACGAGACCGGCTCAACCCGTACCAGATAGCCAGCGACGAGGCACCTTCATGCGGAGAACTTTCGCCATTTCCACGCTCTTTTTCTTCGCGACCCTGGCGTTTGTCGCGTTCGCGGTCGAGGCGCCCAAGAGCCCCCTCACCGTCACCAACTTCGGCAAGAAGGGCAAGGTGACCTACGAGCATTCGAGCCACGCCGAAGTCGCCAAATGCGCGGATTGCCACCATGTTGTAGGAGACGGGGAGAGAAAGTGCGGCGCGGCGAAGTGCCACGGGCCCGAGTCGACCGACAAGGCGCCTAGCATGAAGGAGGCCGCCCATCAAAAAGAAAAGGGCAAGTGCTACAGCTGCCACTTCAAGCAGAGTAAAAAGGCCACCGCACCCTTCAAGTGCAAGCAGTGCCACGCGCCGAAAAAGTGATCGCGCCGGCGCTGTAGACTGAATCCTCCTGGCGATTCATGATAGCACCCTCCTCGTAGTCCCCTGACCGGGGACCGGAGGGCGGTCGGTACGGTGGTAGTGGACGAAGGCAAACAGAAGCGCCGCAGCAGCCTAAGGGAAGACGCCTTCAATCTGCCCAATTCCCTCACCATCCTCCGTATCCTGCTCATTCCGGCGGTGCTCATCTGCATGTACCAGGGCACGCGGGCGGGTAATATCATCGCCGTCTTCGTCTTTACGGCAGCGGCCGTCACCGATGTCATCGACGGCTGGCTGGCGCGCCGGCGGGGGTTGACCAGCCTGCTGGGGCAGTTTCTGGATCCGCTGGCCGACAAGCTCCTCATCCTGGCCATCCTGGTACTGGCGGTGGAGATGGGCCGGATTCCGGCCTGGCCCGTGATCATCATCGCCGGGCGCGAGCTCAGCGTGACCGCGCTCAGGACCATCGCCATCAGCGAGGGGCTGGTCATCTACGCCAGCCGGGGCGGCAAGGACAAGGCGGCGCTGCAGAACGCCGCGGTCTCCATGCTGATCGTGCACAACACCTACCGCATCGATTTCTGGCTCTTCGACGTCACCGTCAGCTTGAATGCGGTGGGGTACTGGTTGCTGCTGGCCAGCATCTTCTTCGCCGTCGCCAGCGCCGGCACCTACTTCAGCATGTTCGTCGATGCGGTCGAGGCCAAGGAGAGGCGTTCGCGCGAGGGCTCGACCGATCCTCCATGATGTGACGCTTCAGGGCGAGAGCCGGGTGAGCATCCTGGGAAAAGGGCTGGCCTCCCGTACGTGCTTTAGCCCGCAGATCCAGCCCAGGGTCCGTTCCAGCCCCAGCCCGAATCCAGCGTGCGGGAAGCTGCCGTAGCGCCGGATGTCGAGGTACCAGTCCAAATACTCCGCGGGCAGCCCGTGCTTTTCGATCGAGGCCTGCAGGGTCGCCAGATCGTCTTCCCGCTGACCGCCGCCGATGACCTCCCCGTATCCCTCGGGGGCGAGGATATCCACGTTGAGCGCCAGCGAGTCGTCCTGCGGGCTACGCTTGAAGTAGAAGGCCTTGAGCTGCATGGGGTAGTGGGTGACCACCAGCGGCTGATCGAAGCGATCGGACAACAGCGTCTCCTCGTCGCCTCCCAGATCCTCCCCGAACGCGATCGGGTGGCCGGCCTGCTTCAGCATTTCGACGGCTTCTGCATAGCGTATGCGGGGGAAGGGCTTGACCACCTTCTGCAGGGGCGCCGGATCCCGCTCCAGGACCTGCAGTTGCTCGCCGCACTGCTCGAGCACCCGCGCCACGATGGCGACCAAGAAATCCTCGGCCAGTTCGATGTCGGCCTCGAGGTCCATGAAGGCGACCTCTGGCTCGACCATCCAGAACTCGGCCAGGTGGCGCCGCGTCTTGGACTTCTCGGCGCGAAAGGTCGGGCCGAAGCAGTAGACCTTGCCAAAGGCGGCCGCCGCGGCCTCCATGTACAGCTGTCCGCTCTGGGTCAGGAAGGCCTTTTCGCCGTGGTAGTCGGTCTCGAACAGGGTCGAGGTCCCCTCGCAAGCGTTGGGGGTGAGGATGGGTGCGTCGACCAGGGTGAAGGATTGTTCCCGGAAGTAATCGCGGATGGCCGAGACCAGCTCGGCCCTGATCCGCAGAATCGCGTTCTGTCTTCGCGACCGGAGCCAGAGATGGCGGCGGTCCATAAGGAAATCCACCCCGTGCTCCTTGGGCGAGATGGGAAACTCCTCCACCGGCTCGGCGATCACCTGCAGCTCTGCGATGTCCACCTCGTACTCGCCGTCGCGGCTCTTGTGCTCGCGGACCTGGCCGGTCAGCTCGAGACTGGTTTCCTGGGGCAGGTGCCGGACCCGCGCGAAGAGCTCCGGCGCGTTCGGTTTGAACAGCAGGCACTGCACGCTACCGGTGCCGTCGCGCAGCTCCAGGAAGAGCAGCTTGCCGCTCGAGCGCTTGGCATTGAGCCAGCCCTTGAGCGTGACCGTCTCGCCGACGCGCGAGCAGAGCCGTTCGATGTATACGTGGCCGGGCAAGGTTTCCTCCTGTCGCGGGCAAGCCTGGCAGCACTGGAACGACCCCGTCAATGCCGTCTCGGGAGTGATCGCGAGCCCGGCGATCGAGGGGAGGGTGGCGAGGGCGGCCGTGAGACCATCTCGACGTTACCGCGAAGGGTTCCTGACGGTGTATCCGGGCTAGAAAACCGATCGAGTCGGAATTCGCGGATCGTTATTTTTTACGAGAGATCGGTAGTGTACCGCCTGGTATCCCTGCTTCCCATGGGTGTTCGAGCTCGGCGTGAACTGCACTTATAGAAGAAAAATACCCTAAAAAGGAATATATATCGGCTGATTGGTGGCTATAAGAAGTTGAAATTATTGATATAACAGTTTTTTTGCCTTTCCGGTCTCTGGTGTTCGACAATTCCGGCCAATCCTTCCGCCGGCCTGGGCGGACACCCACAGAGAAGCTAATTCATTAAGAAGAAAACAATAAAAGTATTTTTGTTAGTGTTTTATTTTGACAGATATCTATTCAATGTAATACATTGAGAGAAATTAAATAGACGTACTACTATGAAGCGAATCACCATCACCTCATCTTCTTCGCAGACGCCCCCCGCGAGCGGTGGCGATGGCCGTCTCGACGAGGCTTTTCTCACCGAGGTCGAGCAGAGCCACCCCGAAGGAATGACCACTCAGCAGGTGCTGGAGGTCTTCGCCTCCAGCGGCGCCCGGCTGACAGAGGCCTCCTTTCGCAAGTACGTGCAGCTCGGCTTGCTGCCGCGCAGCGTTCGCATCGGGCGTAAGGGCAAGCACCGCGGTTCCCGGGGCCTGTATCCGGCCACCGTGGTCCGGCAGATCGAACGAATCCGTCAACTGATGGCGCAGGGGCTTACCATCGAGGAGATCCAGCGTGAGTTCCCCCTTCTCGGCGGCGAGATCGAGCAGCTCTCTCGTCAGCTGACCAAGGTGTTCTCCAGCATCGAGCACGTCGCTCGCGCGGACAGCCGTCCCGAGTCCGCCGATCGCGTGTTGCAGCGCGCGGTGGCGGATGCGCGCGCTGCCGCTGACGAGCTCATCCGCAAGCTTTGCGCAATCGAGCAGCGCCTAGCCGTGCACGCGCGCATGGCCAGGGCCGCGGTCTAGTCGAGGTGGAGCCAGGCAGGTCAGGAGGAAGGCATGAGCGGACGACACGGGTCAGAGGCGAGGAAGGTGACGGACGAGACGATGCCCGATGGCGCGGCGCAGGCCGGCGGAGAGCATCCGCCCTGCCCGTCCGGCTGCCGGGAGGGCGGGGCGCCTGCCGGGGAACCTTCGGCCGATCCTAGGCGCCGCAAGCGCCGGACCAACGCCCGTGCGCGGACCATATCCATACGGCGTCTGAGCAAGACGGAGCTGAACCGGGGCCGAGAGGAGTTCCCCGAGACCGACTATTGGAAGCCCCGCACGCGCGGCGACTGTAAAGACATGGAGCGACCCTGTCCCTTTGTTTCCTGCAAGTACCACCTGTTCATCGACGTTCATCCGGTACGCGGCTCGATCAAGGTCAATTTCCCTGACCTCGAGGTCTGGGAGATGACCGAGAGCTGCGCCCTCGATATCGCCGATCGGGGCGGCATCACCCTGGAGGACGTGGGCGTGATCATGAACCTGACCCGGGAGCGGGTTCGGCAACTAGAGACCCAAGGCCTCGGCAAGCTCAAGGTCTGCGACGGCGTAGAAAAGCTCGAAGAGTACCTGGGATAATTGTATAAACAAGATAAACGGAATTAATTAGAAGCGGGACGGTCCTAGTTTCCTAGTTAACTCGGCCAACCGTTAACTAGGAAACTAGGACCGTCCCGCTTTTATACTTTTGTAATGGGAGGGTTGCCGGAATTGACCGAGGGGGCTATCAATTCGGCGCCGGAGCGGCTCAGGTGATCGCCGGTCGCCTCGTAGGGGCGGGCCTTGCGTCCGCCTGACAGGTGGCGGGAGGAAAGTCCGAGCTTCGTAGGGCGGAATGCCAGCTAACGGCTGGTGGGGGTGACCCCGAGGAAAGTGCCACAGAAAGTAAACCGCCTCGTCGCGGGGGGGGGGGGGGGGGGGGGGGGGGGGGGGGGGGGGGGGGGGGGGGGGG
>CAYVFC010000022.1:0-75506 GCA_964450715.1 uncultured Sandaracinaceae bacterium
CGTAAATCGCCGTCAGAAACCGTTTGGGCCGGCTGTTAAGCGATCACGCGTGCTGGCGAGTACTATTCGTAAGGCGCTACGAATAACCTGCCAAAGGAAAGCGCGTCCGAAACTCGTGAGTCCGTGTACGACCGGCGTGTCCTCGTAAGAGTCGATGCGCGTAAACCCAGCGTACAATAGCAGCTGTCGCATCGACCTACTGGTGAAAGCTACTTCGTGGGTGAAGTCCCCATAACGAATGCGTCCGAAGAAAGGCGATTCTCCGTTGATCGTGTGGATTAAGAAGCGCCCGCCCGGAGCAACCACTCGGCAGACCTCTTCGAAAAGGGGAAGTACTTCCGGCTTGGATAAGTGTTCGACGACATCGAAAGCCACTACGACATCTAGGCTACTCGAAGGCCTTTGGTGGAGCGCATCAAATACGTCAGCCTGCTCGATCGTCTCGCGGCCAAGTCCTCGTGCCAGCGCAACCTGTTCCGTAGAAGTGTCTACGCCTGTTACGTGGCAATATCCTTGGGCGTGGAGGTAGGCTATTAGCTCTCCCGAACCGCATCCGAGTTCCAGAATACGAACATCTCGATTTGCAGGAAAGTGGCGACGCACCAACCTTTCAATGAATGGAACTGGTTGAGGCTCGTCGGAGGTGCCACGGCTGCATCCGGTTCTCGTATGCGTCGTCACGTACCGAGCATAGAGAAGATCCCTGTAATTTACGTTTGACATCATTGCCTTCTTACGACGTGAAGGATAGTGCATCGCGGTCTAGAAAAAAAGTGGCTATAGTAGGTGTCCGGTAGCATCGGCCCATTTAGGTTGGTAGCGCTGTACACGAAGGGAAGGGTGTGAAATAGTCCGGTGTTTCCAAATTGGTGAATGAGAACGCGAACGAGTCCGCCGATCCACGACAACAAAACGATTGGTCCAACGCGGGGATCTGTTTTTGGTTATGGCAGCTATTCCGGAAGTGCTTCACGTCTCGCCGTATCTCGGAATGAGCGGAGCGAATAGAAGCCTGATCACGCTGGTCGAGGAGCTGCAAAACCAGGGGCAGACCTACGTTTTCGCGTTGGACGATTCGGAGCTAGCGGCGGAGGCGAGGAAGGTCGGCGCGGAAGTGGTGACGGCTTTCGGGAAGGAAGGGCTTCCGGCGTCGAGAACGAAGCGTTGGGTTGGGATCGTTTCGGCCCTTGGACGAGCCGTGGGCGAATTAGGCACTGAGGTCATCCACGCGCATTCCCCCGCCGGAAATCGTTACGCGTGGCCCGTGGCGAAGAGATCTGGAGTGCCGCTCGTGACGCACGAGCGCGAAACGTACGCCAGAAACTATTCGAACGCGGGGCTCGGTCTGGCCGATCATATCGTGGCCGTGTCCTTCTGGGTCAACGCGAGCCTTCCGGCTTCGATTCGAAAGAAGAGCACCGTGGTATACAACGCGGTGAAACTTCCCGAGATGCCGGATATTCGCGAGAGCGGAGGGAAGACGTTTCGCGTAGGAATGGCGGGGCGGTGTACGTCTGACAAGGGTCAGGACCTTCTGATCCGCGCGGGGATCCACCTGATGAAGAAATACGATCTGGAGGTGTGTTTCAAGGGGGTGGACAGAGCGAACCGAAGCGACCGGTATACAGACGGCATACTACGGAAGATAGAAGATGCCGGAGGCGAGGTGGTGAAGCGTATGCACCTCGAACCTTTTTCTTCCGACATGGAATCGTTTTTTCGGTCGCTGGACATCGTCGTGGTTCCCAGTCGGTGGAACGAGGGGTTCGGAAGGATGGCGATCGAATCGATGGCGTGGCAAAAGCCGGTGGTTGTGTCGAACCGCGGGGGGTTGATAGAAATCGTCGATGATGGTCGAACGGGACTGGTCGCCGCGGCGGACGACTGGGAGGATCTGGCGAGGTGCATCGAATCTCTGATCGTCGATGAAGATCTGCGGCGGCGTCTTGCAGCGGACGGACGCAGGGAGGCAGAGGCTCGTTTCTGTCCGGAAGTGCACGCGGAGAAGATGCTGCGGGTGTATCGGAGAGCGTTGCGGAAGGGAATGACGGGTTGACGGGGAGTTGTCGTACACGTCGGGGATTCAACAGTGGGCAATACGGGAACGGGAGGGGGGAGCGATCAAGGTCAAGTTAGCCCAACCTGCTATAGAGACGGTGGGCGGGGCCCGCTGCAAATACGTCAGTAGAAGCGTCCAATATCGACGGGCATTTCGATGGCTGATCGTTGACGTCAAGCGCGAATAACCTAAACTTACTTTTCGCCAACAGGGTTGAGAGTTCACGTTTCGGACCGAAACACTCGACATGTAACAGCGCCGCTGGATTCCGTGCGAGAGTTTCTTGAGCACCTCGAAGCACGTACAATTCGTGCCCCTCAACGTCGATTTTTAGTAGCCTAATATCCCTGACGTCGTTGAGAGTGTTGTCTAACGTCGCGCATTTGACGGAAGAAACGCTTTCAATGGGGTCGTCGGGGAGTGCGATACGCGGTACACTTCTAGGAGGGATAAATAGTTTGATTTCTCCACAAACATCGGAAACGGCGATGTTGTGTACTTCTGGCATCGGTATACGGCCGTGATTGAGATAGAAATTCGCTAATAGACGGTGAACGTTGTGCGAGGGTTCATAGCAAAATATTCGCGTAAACAGGTCTGATATTTGTAGGGCATAGCGACCTACGTCCGCGCCGACGTCTACAAGTGTCCCCCCGCGCTCAACATGTTTCAGAACAAAATCGGTATAGCGGGCTTCATAGACTCTATAGTACATTACGCCCGCTGAAATGATGATTTTCTTTCCGTTGAATGTTTCGCATATTACGCGATCGCGAAGGAGGCCTTTTAGGGACTGCCAGGTTAGAAGATACAGTGTTCGCAGCGTACGTTCACCGCGGTTGCAGGGATCGGTCCAAATTCGCTTAACTACCGGAAGGAATTCGATCAACGGCAACAATGTACTGTCTCTTCCCATGAGCTATTTCTCATCAATCGGCGAGGTTACCCAAATATCTTGGTCTTTGCTAGTGTTGATGCGCAACTGCTTGAAAAGGCATAGTCATTCGCTATAGGCGCGAGAAGGAATTCGCAGCTTACGATTGAGTACAATTCCATGAAAGTCACCTATTTATGTCTACGGATTTTCGGTGGGGGCGGCGGCCTTGAGAATTTTAACCGCAATCTCGTAAAGGCGTTGTCGGAGCTCTCGGTCGAGCGCGGTTTTCGCCTGAACGCCGTCTCGGTATACGACAGCGCTCGGGACGTCGACGCTCGTTGCTGCGATCCCGGCGTGTTCAAGTGCATGGAAGGGAGGAAGCGTGTGTTCGCGTTGAGTGCCATGGTTGACGCGCTCGGGGCCGATGTCCTCTTCGTCGCCCACGTCAATCTGGCGCCGGTTGCGTTGTTCTGTAAGGCGCTCAACCCTCGTCTAAAGCTTGTCACAATGGCCTACGGGATAGACGTCTGGGGAAGGCTCGGACGGGCAAAGCTAGAACTACTGAGGCGCTCTGATCGTGTATACGCCATCAGCAGGTACACGAGGGATCGCATGGTGAAGGCGCAGGGAATCGCTGGAGAAAACGTGGAGATCCTGCCGGTGACCATCGATCCGTATCTGACGTTCCATGCTCCGGATCCGGGTTTTCGGAGCCGGGTAGGGATCTCGGAGGCGACGAAGGTGCTTCTCACGGTCGCTCGCCTGAGCGCGACCGAGCGCTACAAGGGGTACGACCGCGTCATCCGGGCCTTGCCTCTGATCCGCGCTCGGTTTCCCGACGTAAGGTATGTGGTCGTGGGGAAGGGGGAACCGGAAGAGGTCGCAAGGGTGGAGCGAGTCGTGGCCGAAACCGGCATGACGGATTTCGTGGAGCTGAGGGGATACGTTCCCGACGAGGAGCTCGTGAACTATTACGGCGCGGCGGATCTGTTCGTCATGCCCTCGACCGGGGAAGGGTTCGGTATCGTGTTTCTGGAAGCGCTGCTGCACGGCAAGCCGGTCGTCGCGGGAAACCGGGATGGCTCGGTCGATGCCGTTGCGGACGGACAGCTGGGAATGCTGGTCGACCCGGATGACGTCGATGCGATAGCAGCTGCCGTCAACGATATGCTGGCCGGGAACGTAACGTCGCATCTGGTTGACGGGGAATTCCTCAGAAGAAAGGTTAATGAGATGTTCGGTTTCGACGCCTTCAAGCAGAGGCTGGCGGAAGGACTGGGCCGCTATTTCCAGGGCGCGTACGCGGCCCGTTCGAACCGGAACCGAGGAGGCGACGGAGAAGGTTACCTATAGTGGCGGGTATCTCGGCAAACGGTAAAAGGATTCCTGCGTACGCCAGGTTCGCGCCGCCATCGATGGCTACCGCGGTCAGCGGGAGAAACCTGGCCCGGGTGCGTTTCTTCGTGGAGGCGGGGGTCTTTTTCGTTCTCAGCGAGGGGCTCGTTCGCAAGATGTTTCCCGCGTTTGGTCAGGCGATACTGGCCTTCAAGTTCGTCTATTTCCCGTTTCTATACGTCTTGATGAGCCGCTATGTCTTGGGTTCGATGACATCGCGAGCGGTTCCGCCGGGGACCATGTGGTTCCTCGGCTGGGGGGTATTTCTGACGATAGCAGTGGTACCGGAGCGGCCTATCGCGGCTGCTCTCGGTATCGTGGTAAACATCTGTTTCGTCCCGCTGGCCTTTCTGGGTTCGGCCCTCTACCGGGATCGCGACGAGGTCGTGGCGCTCATAAAAAGGGTAGCCTTCTACTCGGTAGCAGGAGGAGCGTTTGCCGTGATTCAATCCCGGCTACCGCCTGGCCACTGGGTGAATCTAGGCATGGATATGGTCACCCCCTCGTATTCAGCACACGGCTACCATCGGGTGACGTCGACCTTCCAGTTCTGTAACATCTACGGAAGCTATATTGCGATGGGCATTCTTGCCTGCCTCGGGTGGTTCCTGACCGCCGGTAGACCGCGGATTCGCGTCGCGGCGATCCTTGCCGTTGGTCTGGTCTACTATGCCGGGCTTCAGTCCGGAAGCAGGATGGCCGGAATGAGCGCGCTCATTTGCCTGGGTTTCGGTATCGTCTCTACGCGGCAGCGCGGGCGGTTCGTGCCGTACATCGCGGGATTGTTGCTCGTCGGGGTGGTGGCGCTGGACTTCGCGGGCATTCGGTTCGAGGACGCGGCGCCGAGCAGGTCTTTTGCGACCGGGGATGTGGTCAGCAGAACCGTGGATAGCTATGTCGGGCGAAAGACGCTTTCGCAGGCCCTCGACGTTTCGGATATCTGGGGGACCGGCTGGGGGGTGTACACGATGGGGGTTTCGACCTATGCGCCGGAGCTCGGAGAGACCGGCGAGCTGAACATCGGGATGAGGTTGGAAGGGGGCTACCTCTTCGTGCTGGCCCAGACCGGGGTCATCGGACTGGCGACCTTTTTATGGATGAATGCATCGCTACTACTTTCCGCGATCATGCGGCACTCCTCCTTCGCCTGGCTCGGCGCGGGGCTGGGGGCGTATTCCATCATCGCCAATCTACCTCTCTGTATGCAGGAGGTATCCGTGCTCGCGATCTTGTGGTGGTTTCTGGTGGGCGTCTATTATGGGCAGCGAAATCGGGAACAGGGAGTGGGGGTCGGTCGCAGGATGCCGGTGGTATATCGTGCCCGTCTCTCTTGAAAGGTGGGGGGACGTTTTCGGGTCGCCATGTGCGGGATAGCGGGCATTGTAGGGGGGGATGCGGTAGGGGAGCAGCAGGCCGTGCAGCGCATGCTCGATGCGATGGAGCACCGGGGGCGGGACGGAAGCGGGATTTGGACGTCGCCCTCCGGGCTCTGCGTGTTGGGGCATAGACGGCTGGCGATACTCGATCTCAGTGAAGCAGCCGAGCAACCGATGGAGCACGGGAGCAGCGGCTGTTGCCTGTCATACAACGGCGAGATCTACAATTTCCAGGAGCTCAGAGGGGAGTTCGAGGAGCGGGGCGAGCGCTACGGGTCGACGGGCGATACCGAGGTGCTTCTGCGGGCTCTGGTCGAGAAAGGGGTGGAGGTCCTGCCACGCCTCAACGGCATGTTCGCCTTCGGTTTCTGGAACGAGGGCGAGCAAAAGCTGGTTCTGGCCCGCGACCGGTTCGGACAGAAGCCCTTGTACTACGCCGTGCTGAACGGGGCGAAGGGGACGGTGGTGTTCGCGTCCGAGATACGCGCGCTGCTGGCCTCCGGGCTGGTCGACAGGCGTCTCGATATCGATGCTGTGTACGGCTTTCTGTTCAACGGGGCGGTGCAGGAGCCGGGGAGCGTCGTGCGCGGGGTATCGGTGGTGCCGCGTTGCGGATACGTGACGGTAAAGCCGGGAGAGACGCCGGTCGTTCGCAGGTACTGGGAGCCTCCTTGCGACAAGACAGCTCTGGGTGACGGCGAGCTGAAGGAGGCTTTCGCCTCGGCGGTAAGTCGCCATTTGGTGAGCGACGTACCCATCGGCGTGTTTCTCTCGGGCGGCATCGATTCGTCGTCGGTTGCCGCGGCCGCGGCACGCTCGGGGGGCGGGGAGGTCACGTCGCTGGCGGTGGTGTTCCCCGATCAGCCGGCGGCATCGGAGCAGAGGTTCGCCAGAAGGATTGCCGAGGAGAACGGGACCAAGCACGTCGAGATCCCGGTCACCGGCCCGCAGATGTTGCAGATGCTGCCGCGGGCGCTCGGCTCGCTCGACCAGCCGTCGATCGACGGCATGAACACCTATATCGTGAGCGGCGCGGCCAGGCAGGCAGGGCTGACCGTGGCGCTGTCCGGTCTGGGAGGGGACGAGCTGTTCGGGGGGTACAGTTCGTTCCGGGAGGTGCCGTGGCTCGCGCTGGCCAGGCTGGCGTTGTCGCCGGCATCTTTCCTGCTGCAACGGACGAGATGGGACGAGCGGGATGTTTCGTTGCGCGCGGCCAAGATAGTGGACTTGCTGGAAGCGCCTGCCGGTCTGTTGCCGGCCTACCTGGTCAGGCGGCGGTTGTTTACCTCCCGGCAGGTGCGGGCGCTCTGTCCGGGGCTGGCGGAAACGGCGTGGTCGAGTGGTTTGGTGGAACCGCGCCTCGAGGAGCTGCAGAGCCTGGTGACCGGGTACGCGCCCGTCGATGCTGTCGGCCACCTCGAGCTCGCCCTGTACATGGGGCAGACCCTGTTGCGCGACTCGGACGTGATGGGTATGGCGCACACGCTCGAGATCCGGCAGCCGTTCCTGGATACCGAGTTCAGCGACATGGTCCTCAGGCTGGAGCCGGGGGCGAGGAAACCCGGGGCCGTGCCCAAGCACCGGTTCGTGAGGGCCATGGGCGACTGGCTTCCGGCCGAGAACGTTCGGCGGCCCAAACGGGGGTTCGAGCTTCCGTTCTCGAGCTGGCTCACGGGACCGCTGCGCGACAGGGTGACCGAGACCTTGCAGGGGATGGTGCGGGATACCGATCTGCTGGACGGTGGCGCGGTGCTGTCGAGCTGGGAGCGGTTCCTGGCCCACCCCGATTCGGTCGGATGGTCTCGTCCCTGGGCGTTGTTCGTGCTAGCCCACTACCTCGAAGCTCAGAAGCTATCGCTTTGAGCGGTCGAGAAGAAGAGCGGGTTCGGACCGATCTGTTTGCGGAAAGTGCCATGCGAGTCATTCAAGTCGTGCCGCGTATCCTGGACGAGGCTAGCGGCCCCTCGCATTCGGTGCCCAGCCTGTGCCGGGCGCTGGCCGAATCGGGCGCCGAAGTGGATCTTCATGTGACCCAGGGGACCACGCCGCCCGAGATGCCGTTTACCTGTCATACCCACGGCGAGTGGGCCTGGCCGCCGCGCATCGGGGTGTCGCCGGGCATGTTCCAGGCGCTGAGGCAGGGCGTCGAGAAGGCCGACATCGTTCACAACCACAGCTTGTGGTGCATGGCGAATGTCTATCCGGGCCTGCTGGCCCGCGGAAAGCGCTGCCGGCTTGTGACCTCCCCCCGGGGCACATTCGCCCCCTGGGCCTGGAAGAGATCGTACTGGCGGAAACGGTTGATGTGGTGGGCGGGGCAGGGCGAGGCGGTGAAAGCGTCGCACTGCTTTCACGCCACCAGCAGCGATGAATTGCGGTACATCCGCGAGAGGGGCTTTCGCCAGCCCGTGGCGGTCATCCCCAATGGAATCGATATCGATCCGCCGGGTGTGGAGCGGGAACGGCCGGAAAGGCGCCGGCTGCTTTTCCTGGGCCGCATCCATCCGGTCAAGGGCGTAGACCTGCTGCTGGAGGCCTGGCGCGAGCTACAGGACGAGACGCCGGAATGGGAGCTTCGCATCGTGGGGCCGGATAGCGAAGGGTACCAGTCGCAATACGAACAGCTCACCGCCCGCCTCGGAACCGAGAGGGTGCGTTTCGACGGGCCGGTCTACGGGGCCGACAAGGCCAACGCTTTCCGGCAGGCAGACCTCTACGTGCTTCCGACCCACACCGAGAACTTCGGCATCACCGTGGCCGAGGCGCTCGCCCAGGGGGTTCCGGCCATCGTGACCAGAGGCGCGCCCTGGGAGGGGCTGGAGACGAATGAATGCGGCTGGTGGATCGAGATCGGCAAGGGACCGCTGGTCGAGTGCCTGCGCCAGGCGCTTCGCCTCTCCCGGGAGCGGCTCGCGGTCAAGGGAGAGCGGGGTCGCGAGTGGATGAAAAGGGATTTCGGGTGGCCGCGCATCGGACGTATGATGCGCGAGACCTACACCTGGCTTCTCGGCGGCGGCGCTCCCCCGGAACACGTCGATACGGTATAAGCCGAAACCGTTCTCCCTTCTTGGATGAAATGACCGCTTCCCCGCAACAAAAGGCCCCCCTCTCGATCATCGTGCCTACCAAGAACGAGGGACGCAATATCGAGCGATGCTTACGAGCCATCGCGGGCTGGGCCGACGAGATCCTGGTCGTGGACTCGGGTAGCGACGATGATACGCTGGACATCGCCCGGCGATATGGCGCGCGGGTGGTCCAGTTCGAGTACCGGGGCGGCTGGCCCAAGAAGCGGCAGTGGGCGCTGGACAACCAGCTGCTGGCGAACGAGTGGGTTCTCTTGCTGGACGCCGACGAGATCTTGCTCGATCCCATCAAGCGCGAAATCGGGGAGGCCATTCGCGGATCGCGCTACGACGGGTACTACCTGCGGTACCAGATCTTTTTTCTGGGCAAACAACTTCGCTTCGGCGACACCGAGCTGTGGAAGCTAACCCTGTTCCGGCATGGCCGCGGTCGGTTCGAGCGCCGGCTGCAGGCGCAGGATACCTCCATGCTCGACATGGAGGTCCACGAGCACATGATCGTGGACGGCGAGGTGGGCCGGATACGGGAGCCGGTACGGCACGAGAACTTCAACTCGCTCGCGCACTACATCGACAAGCACAACGCCTATTCCAACTGGGAGGCGAAGGTGATGCTGTACGGAGACGAGACCGATCTGCGCCCGTCGCTCCTGGGGTCGCAGGCCCAGCTACGGCGCTGGTTGAAGAAAAACTTCCTGCAGATGCCGGGAGCCAGCTTCTATCAGTTCGCCTTCAGCTACCTGCTGAAAAAGGGGTTTTTAGATGGTATTCCCGGCCTGATCTACTGCGGCATGAGAGGTGTACAAGTCTTCCATACCAAGGCCAAGATGTACGAGATGCAGCAGAAGATCCGAGCGCCGGAGATCGAAGGGTAGAGCGTTCGTTTCACATGTCTTTGATAAGAACAGCAGAAAGCGGGGCACCCCCCGCGCTTACGGTGAGAACAGGAGAATGAAACCGAGCCGCCTGCGCATCGCGGTGTTAACTTCGCATCCCATTCAGTACCAGGCACCGCTCTATCGCGAGCTCGCCTCGCGGGATATCGAGCTTAAAGTGTTCTTTTGCTGGGACTTCGGGGTACGGCAGACATTCGATCCCGGTTTCGGGCGGGCGGTTGAGTGGGATGTACCGCTCGTCGAGGGATACGAGCACGAGTTTTTGCCCAACGTGTCTCCCAGGCCGGGCACCCAGCCGTTGACCGGCCTGGTCAACCCGACCGCCCCCGGACGGATCTACGACTGGAGGCCGGACGTGGTGGTGGTCCACGGCTATACCCACCTGACCACCCTGGCGGTGATCCAGGCGGCCTACTGGCACAGGGTGCCGGTGCTGATGCGAGGCGAGTCTAACCTGCTGGTCGCCCGCCCGCCCTGGGTGCGAGCGGTCAAGCGATACGGCGTGGCTCCCCTGCTCAGAAGCTTAGCGGGAGCGTTGGCCATCGGGACGCTGAACCGGGAATTCTACCGCTACTGCGGCGTGCCCGAGGAACGGATCTTCCTGGCGCCCTATACGGTCGACAACGCGTTCTTTCGTAGAGACGCCGAGCGTTCGCGCCAGAAGGCGGCGGCGCTGCGCCAGCGGTTCGGCATCGGCGACGGCGAGCAGGTCGTGCTCTTCGCGGCCAAGCTCATCCCGGTCAAGGGCTGCGCCGATCTGATCCGCGCCTACGCGGCCAGGCGGCGCGAGAACACGACCCTTGTCATCGCCGGCGAGGGGCCGCTGCGACAGCAGCTCGAACGGCTGGCGGCGAGCTATCCCGACAGGTCCATCCGTTTCGTCGGCTTCATGAACCAGTCGGAGATGCCCGCGCTCTACGCCCTCGGCGACGTCTTCATCATTCCCTCCAACCGGGAACCGTGGGGGCTGGCGGTCAACGAGGCCATGAACCTGGCGCGTCCCATCATCGCCTCGGACCAGGTGGGCTGCGCTCCGGATCTGGTCTCTTCCGAGAATGGCTGGGTCTTTCCCGCCGGGGATGTTCGGGCGCTCGACCGGGCGTTGACCGAGGCGCTCTCCGATCGCGATACCCTGGTAAGGAAGGGGAATGCTTCGCTTGACCGTATCGAACATTGGGATATCAGGCATACAGCGGATGGGTATATCGAGGGCACGCGAGCCGTGGCTTTATCGTGATTATGCCTAACGCAGGCGAGTAGGATCAGCCCGACGCGGAAATCGATACTGGACGTTGTCCGTCTGGCAGCCGTATTCTACGGCGATGCCCGACCGGTCTTCTTCGAGTGTTCGCAACCGATCGAGAATGCGATTGACGACGGCCGAGCTGGGGGCCATGGGGCTTTTCGCGACGACCGTGGTGGTATCGCCCCAGCTGCTCGGGGGGGTGACGAGCTGGAGCGTCTGCCTTATCGCCGGGTTGTGTCTGTTGACGCTGTTCGCGGCGCTCCGGGCGGTTGGGCGAGGGGCGGAGTGGGGAGGGAGCGTTTTCTGGGTAGCGGTGGCCATGTCGGTGGCGCTTGGCTGGACGCTGCTTCAGGCGATCGCCTTGCCCTGCGCAGCGGTGGAGACGGTGGCGCCGGCCAGCGTGGAGCAGATGCGCGCCACCCTGGGCATCGTGGGGCAGGACAAAGCAGGCTGGTGCGCGCTGAGCAGGGATCGGGGCAACACGGAGCTCGAGGTGATCAAGGGTACGGCGATCCTGGCCGTGTTCCTGGCGGGCTTTCTGCTCTCGCGGTCCGGGCGGCGCGATTTCCTCGTTCAATGCGTGGCTGCCTCGGCCGTGTTGCTGGCGGCGGTTTCTCTCGGGCACCGGCTGCTGGGGGCGGAAAAAGTGTTCGGGCTGTACGATCCGGTTCACGCAGACCCAAAAAACGGACCGCTGATGAATCCGAACAGCCTGGGGGGCTTTCTGGCCATGGGCTTCGCGCTGCTGCTGGCACTGGGTGCCAAGAGCGAGCGGGCGAAACGCACGTTCTGGCTCGCGCTGGCGCTGCTGGTGGGAGGGGGGGTGATCCTGGCGCTTTCGGTCGGAGGGATAGCCGCCATGCTGGGGGCCTCGGTTCTGTTTACGGCGTTGGCCGCGCGGCACAGGCGCGGGCGGGGTCGCGCGAGGGGGCTCGGGTCGGCGATCTACGTGGTGGTAGCCGTGGTTGTCAGCGCCAGCGCCGGAGCGTACGTCGTGTCCGAGAGGCTGGTCGACGAGCTGTCCTCGCCCAATGTCTCCAAGATCGAGATGATGGGAACGACGCTTCGCTTCGCGCTCGAGCAGCCGCTGGTGGGCCTGGGCCGCGGGGCGTTCTCCGCATCGTTCGTCGAGCAGCTGGGGGGCAAGTTCCGCTTCGTGTTTCCCGAAAACCTGCCGGCGCAGTGGATAGCCGAGTGGGGGCTGCCGGTCGCGCTGATGCTGATGTCGGTGCTGGCGCTCGCTATGCTGGATGCGCTTCGCGAGGCGCGGACCATGACTCGGATCGGGGCGCTGGTTGCAGTCGTGACAATCACCGCCGACAACCTGCTGGACTTCGGGCTGGAGCTGAGCGGGGTGGCGGTGGTGGCGTCGGCGCTTCTGGCGAGCGGGTTGGTGTCGAGCGCGTCGTCCGGGCTTCCCCGACGCTCGTCGTCGGCGAGCGGCGAGGAAGATGGACGAACGAGCTGGTGGAAGCGAGCGCTCGGCTGGAGCAGAGGAACGCCCCGGGGCTTCGGTACAGGGGCGGCCGTGGCGGGGCTGGTGGCGACCGCGGTACTGGCGCCGCGCGTGCTGGCCACCGATCTGGTGAGCGTGCAGCAACGGCTGGTGAAGGCTTCCGAGGCCGGAGATAGAGAGGCCTTTCGCCAAGAGTTGATTCGGGGATTGAAGGCGCATCCCTCGGAGCCGGCGCTGACGCTGCTCGCCGGTGCCGAGGCCGTGCACTACGGCGATCCGCTCGCGCTCAGGTGGCTGAACAGAACCATGCAGCTGGCTCCGGAATGGGAGGCGCCCCACCTGCAGGCTGCGCAATGGTTGCTGCGCCACCGGCGCTTCGGGCAGGCGCTTCTGGAGATTCGCGAGGCCGAGAACCGCAAGCCCGAAAGCGCGAAGCGGTTGCTGTGCCAGGTGCTGAAGGCCTACCCCGACGCCTCGGCGCTGTTTCGCGCGGCTCCCAGGGAAGACGAGCCGCGCTTTCTGGAGATGGCCGCGGCCTGCTTGGACCGTAGGCAGGAGCTGGCGGTGCGGATCGACGAGCGGCTGCTTCGGCTTCGTCCGGGGCTTGCCGAGCCCAGGATCCGAAACGCCCAGAGGTCGATCGACAAGAATGACGTCGCCGGAGCGGTGAACGAGCTGCGCGCGGTCGTCGAGCGAAATCCGGACCACGAGCAGGCGCGCCTGGCTTTGGCCAGGGCCTTGATACGGGCGGGGGAGCCGGAAACGGCGGTCGATTGCCTGAGGGTAGCTAAAGAGAGCGTTTCCGATACCTGGAACCTGGTGTCGCTTATCGCCGAGGCCGAAGCGGCGGCCGCTAGGCCGGAGGCCATGCGGGCGTCGCTATCCGAGCTGCGCGGGCTCTCGCAGGGCAATCCCTCCAGGCTGTCGCAGGCCAAGCAGCTCGAGGCCACGCTGGAAGAACGGCTGGGCAACCGCGCCCGCGCCCTGAAGGCGCTGGAGGATGCCTTCACGTTTCAGCCCTCGGACGTGACGCTCGAGCGGATAGCCCGGCTGGCCGAACGGATCGGTTTTCGCAAGCGGGCATATATTGCGTATAGCGACCTCTGCCGGAACCGGCCCGACAACGCGAGATGGTGTCAGGCGCGGGATCGATTGCGCGGGCGCGAGTCGAGCGCGGCGCTTCGCTCGATACAGTCGCGCTAGAAGATCTATCGAGGTATGCTTGCCCGTGGGATCGCTCGGTACTAGGTTCGACAGGGGTACGACGGGGAGAAGATGTACAGCGCGCTAGCCGCTTTTATCGCATCGTTCGTGGTCGCCATCCTGCTCACGCCCCTGGTGAGCCGGTTGGCGTCGGGAGTGGGGGCAGTGGATAAGCCCGACGAGCGCCACGCGCACGAGCGCGCGATTCCCCGGCTCGGCGGCATCGGAGTGGCGGCTGCCTTCTTCGTCCCGTTCGTTCTGCTCTTCGTGATGGATACCGGGACGGCAAGGCTGTTCTACTCCGAACCCTTGCGCATCGTCGGCCTGGGCGTCGGCGGGTTGATGGTCTGCGCGCTGGGCGCGGCCGACGATGTAAAGGGGGTGGTGGCCTGGAAGAAGCTGCTGATCCAGGTGGCAGCGGCCACCGTGGCGTTTTTCTGCGGCTTCCGCATAGAGGGGATCGCGATCCCCGGGCTCGGGGTTCTGGAGATGGGAGTGTTCGCCCTGCCCATCACCGCGCTCTGGTTCGTGGGCATCATCAATGCCATGAACCTGATCGACGGCCTGGACGGGCTTGCAGCCGGTATCGGGTTCTTCGCCTGCACGGTCAATCTGGTGGTCGGGCTGATCAACCAGAGCGCGCTGGTCATGCTGCTGTCGGCCTCGCTGGCAGGCGGGGCTCTCGGCTTTCTGCTGTATAACTTCAATCCGGCCAGGATATTCCTGGGCGACTCGGGAAGCATGTTCATCGGGTTCGTGCTGGCGGCCACCTCGCTGCTGGGGTCCATGGTCAAGCACTCGACCGCGGTAGCCATCCTGGTGCCGGTCATCGCGCTCGGCGTCCCCATCATGGACACGCTGTTTTCCATGGTCAGGCGCGTCCTGGAGCGCAGGCCCATCTTCTCGCCCGACCGGGGGCACATCCATCACCGGTTGCTGGAGATGGGCGTCACCCACCGTAAGGCCGTGCTTATCCTCTACGGGTTCTCTATCGCCTTTGCCGCAGGAGCGGTGGTGCTGGCCACCGGCCGCAACTGGCAGATCGGCGTGGCGCTGACCGTCATGAGCCTGGTCGCCGTGGGTCTGTTTCGCGCGATACGAGGGGTCGAGCAGATCAGGGCTTCCAGGAGCCTGCGCCTGCGCCACCATGCCCCGAGTACCGAGCGATTGAGGGGTGTGATCCCCGACGCGCTCGACCGGATCCGATCGACGCGAAGCCTGGGCGAGCTGCGCGAGGAAATAGAGCTTTTTGCCGACCGCGCCAAGCTCGCCTCGTGCGAGTTTTCGCGCGGCCGAGAAGAGGGAGCGTGGACGCCCTTGGCGCCGTTTGCCTGGAACCGGGGAGCGGAAATGGAAATGGAAAACGGAAGTGCGAGCCGTTCGGATCTACACGCGGTGAGCGTCGAGTACGACTTGGAAAAGGTGGGCCGGGCGGTATTGCGGTTCGCGTGGACGAATACCTACGGCGACGTTTCGCCTCAGGACGAGATACTGCTGCAGCTGGTGGCCGACGCGTTCGAGGCGCGGGTGGTCGAGCTGGGCGAGGCGCCCGACGGGGTGGCCACCGGGCGGTTGCGACCGGTCGACTAGCTCGCGTCGCTCGGTAGAGGAGGGATCGATCATGCAGAACTTTCCGGAGACGAAGGTATGGGCGCTGTTCGCGATCGCGCTGGCCCTGGCCGTGGCGTCTGGCGCTGCCGGCTGTGGCGACGACGATGATGGCAGCGCCGGCAACTCCGGCAGCGGCGCGGGGGTAGGGGGAGAGGCGGCCGCGGGCACGGGCGGCGGCGATGCCGGGGTCTTGAGCGATGCGGCGGCGGTGCGGCAGGCTGAGTACCTGGCAGAGCAGGCGGCGTTCTACGGGCCGCTGGAGGTGAGGGCGGATACGGATACCACACCGGTCGGGGATTGTACCGGGATGCCGGACATGACGCTGTGCCAGGTGGATACCGGACCGGGAACCGGGACCGAGATGGATGCGGGGCCGGATGCGGACGAGGATGCGGGAGTCGAGGCCGTGGTGGCGGCGGACCGGTGGTACGACATCTGCGTGGGCGGGGTGTGCGTTTCGCCGGGGTGCGGAGAGCAGGGGTGCAATGCGTCGGGGCCGCACTTCAAGATTCCGCCGATGGACGGGCATACCTTTTTCGTGACCGATGCGAGCGAGGGGGTGCTGCAGCCGGTGACCACGGACCTGGTGACGGGCTTGCAGTGGCAGACCTGCGCGGCCGGGATGAGCGGGGCGAACTGCGCGGCCGGGACGCCACTGGAGCTCAACTGGGACGACGCGTTGGTCTACTGCGACCAGCTGCAATGGGGCGGGCACGACGACTGGTACCTGCCTGATCCGTACGAGGCGATGTCGATCCTGGACGTGGGGGTTCAGAACCCGGGACAGGGGTATTTGAGCGAGGAGGCGTTTCCGGGGCACGGCCTGGTCTACGGGTCGTACTGGACCACCGGGTACCGGCGGGATAGCGACGTGTACGCGGTTTCCACCGGGGCCAACACCATCGGGTTCGCTTCCTTGCTGCGGGACGACTGGCGCAACGACGAGAACTCGGTGCGCTGCGTAAGGCGCGGGGCGTCGACGGACGTGGGGTATACCGGGGAGAGGTTCGTCAAGAGCGCCCCCTCGGCCGATACGCCGGACGAGTTCGTGATCGAGGACCGCACTACCGGGCTGGTCTGGATGGGCTGCCTGGTGGGACGTAGCGGCGAGGAGTGCTCGGGAAGCCGCAAAGAGGTGACCGGGCCCAAGGGGAGCCCGCTCTGCAAGCACGAGGTATATGCCGGCTTCGACGACTGGCGGCTTCCCTCGTACAAGGAGGCGTTCAGCCTGGTCCTGTTTCCCGGGCCGGACGGCCGCGATCCGGCGGTTGACTCGAGCATTTTCGATACCCGGTCGATCGTTTACCTGCTCACCCTGCAAAGCCTGTTCGACGTGGAGGGGGGCGGGCGAACGGGTATAGGGATAGCGGAGAACACCTATCCGGTGCTCTGCGTGCGCTGGCCGGATTGAGGGGGCGGTTCGGGGGTGGCGGAGGAGATTTCTCGTCGCCTTCGGCTCCTCGAAATGACAGACAAAGGGGCGGCTCCTCGAAATGACATGGGAAGCGCTCGAAATGACAGAAGGGGGGCGCTATCTTGCGTTCGACATGACTGAAAACCGGCGAGATAGAAAACCCAAGGTCGCGGTCTTCATGGGTACGCGCCCGGAAGCCATCAAGATGGCGCCGGTGATCCGGGCGCTGGAGGGCCGGCCCGATATCGAAACCGTGGTGGTCAGCACCGGGCAGCACAACGAGATGCTGCGGCAAGTGGTCGAGCTGTTCGACATCCGGGTCGACCAGGAGCTGAATGTCATGCGCCCCGACCAGAGCCTGGCCGAGCTGACCGCCAGGTTGCTGGAAAGAATCGACGAGGCCCTGGCCCGGTTACGGCCCGATCTGGCCCTGGTCCAGGGTGACACCACCACCGTATTGGTGGCGGCTCTGGCTTGCTTCTACCGCAGGATACCCATCGGACACGTGGAGGCGGGTCTGAGGACGGGTAATATCTGGGCGCCCTTTCCCGAGGAGGTGAACCGGTCGCTGGCGAGCAAGATGGTAACGCTGCATTTCGCGCCGACCGCTCTTGCTCGCGAGAACCTGGTGAAGGAAGAAGTGGACGATGGCTCGATTTTCGTGACGGGTAACACTGTCATCGACGCCCTGCACCTGGAGGTCGAACGGCAACAAGGGCAAAGGGAAGACGAGGAGATCGGAACGCGGCTCGACCGAGCCATCGGCGGCGACTGGCGGCAACGGCGGTTCGTGCTGGTCACCGGTCATCGCCGCGAGAACTTCGGCGAGGGGTTTCGCGAGATCTGCGAAGCGCTGGCCGAGCTCGCCGGAAGGTTCCAGGACTTGCTGTTCATCTATCCGGTACACCTCAACCCGAACGTGCGCGAGCCGGTCAACCGGCGCCTCGGCGGGCTGGAGAACGTTCGGCTCATCGAGCCGCAAGCGTACAGCGAGTTCGTCATGTTGATGCGCCGTTGCCTGCTGGTGCTCACCGACTCCGGAGGGGTTCAGGAAGAGGCGCCCGGTCTGGGCAAACCCGTGCTGGTGATGCGGGAGACGACGGAGAGGCCCGAGGGAGTGACCGCGGGAACGGTGCGGCTGGTCGGCGTCGAACGCGGTAGGATCGTGTCCGAGGTGGGACGCCTGATCACGGACCCGGCCGAGTACGAGCGGATGGCTACCGCGGTAAACCCCTACGGGGATGGTAAGGCGGCACCGCGAATCGTGGAGGCGATCCAGCGGTTTTTCCGCGGTTGAGGGGCTTTTCTGGGCACTGGGCGCGGTGTTCGGGAGGGCGACGTAGCGGAGGGGCTTGCCCTCTCCCTTTGCCCGCCCCGTCCGATAAGGGGGTTGAACGGGAGCCGGAGTGTGGAATGGTAGCAACGTGCGGTACGGTGCGGTTGTCGGCGTTGCTGCGGTGTTGCTGTTGTCGTTGGCGGGAGCCAGCGGCACGGCGCGGGCCGATGGCTGCCCTCGCGGCACCAAAGCGATCATTCACGAGGTTAGCGCGGGCGAATGCCTCTCCGAGGTGGCCGCCGACCACGGCGTGACCATCCGCAAGCTCCTGCGCGCCAACCCGGGGGTGAAGCCAGACCGGGTGCGCGAGGGGCAGGAGCTCACCATCTGCCAGCCCGAGCCCGAGGAGCTCAAGCCTTGCGCTCCGGGGCGGAGCTGGTTCACCCACAAGGTTCAGCGCGGCGAGACGCTGATCGAGATCGCCAACCGCTACGGGGTGGCGGTGCAATCGGTCGTACGCAGCAACAAGGCGCTCGGATCGAGCGGCGACGCGTTGCGCGAGGGGCAGTCGTTGCGGGTATGTACCGCTCCCGCGCGCGCCTTTGCCAGCAAAGCCTGCGGTTACCAGACGCGGCTTCACCAGCACGAGGTCGTGCCCGGCGAGTATCTGACCGCCATCGCCAGCCGCTACGGCGTGCGGCGTAAGGAGCTGTTCCGCCTCAACCCGCGGCTGCGCGCGAATCCGAACCGCCTGCGTCCCGGCCAGCGCATTCGGGTCTGCCCGGATATCCCGCCGCGCGAGCGGAGAAAGATCACGCACACGGTGCGTCGCGGCGATTCCGTTGGGGCTGTCGCACGCCGCTACGGCCTGACCGTGCGCGAGGTGGTGAGCTTTCAGCGGGGAAGGTTGCAGAACCCGAAGGAGCTCAGGCGGGGCCAGCGGCTGGTGGTGTGGGTCGACGGCGAGGTCATGCCGGGATACGGGGTCGACAGCGAGGGCGGCGCGCTGGCTCGCGGGGTGCAACTGCCGCCGAGCGCGCACTACACGATCAAGAACCCGAGCCTGAGCTGGGGGACATCGCGGACCATCGCGCTTGTACAGAGAGCCGTCGCCCGCTACCGGAAGCGGACGCGCGGAGCGGCCCGCGTGCACGTGGGTGACCTGAGCAAGCATGGCGGCGGTCCGCTGCCGCCTCATGTTTCGCACCAGACCGGGCAGGACGTGGATATCGCCTACGTGCTGCAGGGCGAGGCGGGGAAGGGCAAGCGGTTTCGCAGGGCTACCGAGAGCAACCTGGACGCGCGTCGATCCTGGGCGCTGGTCAAGGCGTTTTTAGACACCGGCCGCGTGAGATACGTCTTCATGGATTACTACATCCAGAAGATGCTCTACGAGCGGGCCAAGGCCGAGGGGATGAGGGAAGACGAGCTGGAGGAGTTGTTCCAGTATCCCCGGGGCAAGGGCCGCGCCCGTGGAATCATCCGCGCCTCCAAGGGGCACGACGACCACTTCCACGTGAGGCTGGACGGGTGAGGGGGATATTTGCTGCAAAATCCCTCGAGGGCGGCGTAGGGGAGGGGCTTGTCCCCTCCCGCTGGTGGGGCGGGCGCAAGGCCTCACCATTAGTCACATTTATCGCCGATCTTCTCGACGACTTTAGAAGCGACGAGCACCTCGGCGAAGCCGCGTCCGAGAACGATCGAGTTCGTCGAAGTCGCGGCCCAACGCACGCCATCCCGGGGCCCGTTGCGTTTGAGTTCTTGCGCGAAAAACGAAGAAACTCGCGACTGAGGCGGCTCACGGCAGAGTTCTTGCGCGAAAAGCGAAGAAACTCGCGACTGAGGCGGCTCACGGCAGAGTTCTTGCGCGAAGTAACCGTTCAGGGGGGTAGTCGCGCAGCCACGGTCAGACCTGCAGGCTGAGTGCGTGAAAATACGCCGCGCTCGCCCCCTTGCTAACGAGCCGCCCGGTACGACGCTAGTCGCCAAGTTGTACTTGACCGAATTCAGCTTCTGCCCACCGTTAGCATGCGACGTTCATTATGAAGGCAAAACACCGCTGAAAATCGTAAAATTCCCCCAAAACGAATCTCATTAAAAACGTGATCAATGGAGAGGTGCAAGGCTCGCCTCTACGAATGACAAGGGCGACTGCTGGTTTGACGTGAGGCTGGCGGGCGATATAGGTTTTCGGCGTCTTGCCCCCTTTATTCCGCGCGACGCGGAGGTGGGGGCAGGGTAGATGGCAGTCCGAGAAAGGGTCCCCGGGAGCACTCATGAACAGCAAGCCACTGCGCTTCGCCCTGATGGGGTGCGGCAGGATTTCCGAGCGGCACGCCCGCGTTCTGACCGAGTCGGACTTCGGCCGGCTGGTTGGCGTGTGCGACGTGGTGCCGGAGCGGGCCGAGGCCGTGGGCAAGCGTTTCGAGGTCCCGCACTTCGATCACTGCAACGCGATGGTGGACGAGACGCGGCCCGACGTGGTCACCATTTTGACGCCGAGCGGGCTGCACGCCGAGAACGTCATCGAGCTGGCGGGCAAGGTGCCGAACCTGGTGGTGGAGAAGCCCATGGCGCTTCGCCTCCGCGACGCGGACCGGATGATCGTGGCCTGCGATACCAGCCGGACGCGCCTCTTCGTGGTCAAGCAGAACCGCTGTAACGTGGCCGTGCGCAAGCTGCGAGAGGCGGTGGAGGCGGATCGCTTCGGCAAGATGGTGCTGGGCACGGTCCGGGTGCGCTGGTGCCGCACCCAGCAGTACTACGACCAGGACGCCTGGCGGGGAACCTGGGCGCTGGACGGCGGGGTGTTGGCCAACCAGGCCAGCCACCACATCGATCTGCTGGAGTGGATGTTGGGCGAGCCCGAGAGCGTCTTCTGCCGCAACGCCACCCGGCTGGTGGACATCGAGGCGGACGACACGGCGGTGGCCGTGGTGCGTTTTACCTCGGGAGCGCTGGGCATCATCGAGGCCACCACGGCCACCCGTCCGAAGGACGTGGAGGGGTCGCTCAGCATCCTCGGCGAGCGGGGCATGGTGGAGATCGGCGGCTTCGCGGTCAACGAGATGAAGACCTGGCAGTTCCAGGACGCGGCGCCGGGCGACGAGACGGTGCTGCAGACGGCCAAGGAGAATCCTCCCGACGTCTACGGGTTCGGCCACAGCGAGTACCTGCGCGGCGTGGTAGAGGCCATCGGCAACGACAGCCACGCGCTGGTCGACGGGGTCGAGGGTCGGCGCTCGCTGGAGCTCATCTCGGCGTTGTACGAGTCGGCCGAGACCGGGCAGCCGGTCGCCCTGCGCTTTCAACCGCAGCGCTGCCGGCTGGGCGAGCGGTAACCGTCGGGGAGGGCGGTCGCGTATGAAGAAGAAAACTCCGGTATCGAAGAAAACCGGGGTGTTCATCCACCCGCTGGCGGTGGTCGAGCCTTCCGAGATCGGCGCGGGCACTCGCATCTGGGCCTTTGCCCACGTGCTGAAGGGCGCGCGCATCGGGGCCGACTGCAACATCTGCGATCAGGTATTCGTCGAAGGCGAGGCCGTGCTGGGGGATCGCGTGACCGTCAAGAACGGCGTCTCGCTCTGGAACGGGGTGGTGATCGAGGACGATGTGTTCATCGGTCCCGCTGCCGTGTTTACCAACGACCTCTGGCCGCGCAGCCGGGGCCACCGCTGGCCGGTGGTCGGCACCGTGGTGCGCAAGGGCGCCACCATTGGCGCCAACGCCACCATACGGTGCGGAATCGAGATCGGCTCCTGGGCCACGGTGGGCGCCGGAGCGGTCGTCACCAAGGACGTGCCGGACCACGCGTTGGTGGTCGGCGTTCCGGCGAAACGGGTGGGAACCGTCTGCCGTTGCGGACATCCGTTTCCGGGACGAGCCAGTCGCGGCGCGCTCGTTTGCAGGGAGTGCGGCTTCCGGATAGAGCTGCCCCGTGCTAGCAGAGGGTCGAAGACCGCGGCCGCGCGAAGCGCGAGCCGCAAGCGGAAGCCGGCGGTCGCGCGTAAGGCCGCGCCGCGGAACCAGAGATGACCATCAAGCTCGTCGATCTGAAACGCCAGTACCGGGTTATCGCGGCGGAGATAGACGCCGCTATGCGGCGGGTCGTCGAGAACGCGGCTTTCGTCGGTGGCGTCGAGGTCGAGGACTTCGAGCGCGGCTTCGCGGCGTTTTGCGGCGCGCGCGAGGCGGTGGGGGTGGCCAACGGGACCGATGCCCTGACCCTGGCGCTGCGCGCGCTGGGGGTGGGGGGCGGGGACGAGGTGATCACGGTGGCCAATACCTTCGTGGCCACGGGCGAGGCCATCGTGCTGGCGGGTGCGAGGCCGGTCTTCTGCGACGTGGATCCACAAACCTTGCTGATGGACCCGGGCGCGTTCGAGGCGGCCATCGGCGAGAAGACCCGTTGCGTGATCCCCGTGCACCTGTTCGGACGGCTGGCGCCCATGGACGCCATCAACCGGATCGCCGATGCGCGCGGGATCGTCGTGCTGGAGGACGCCGCGCAGGCGCACGGGGCCAGTCTGCAAGGCGTGCGCCCGGGCCGGCTGGGGAGGATCGCTGCTTACTCTTTCTATCCCGGCAAGAACCTGGGGGCCTACGGCGACGGCGGCGCGGTGGTCACCGACGACGCCGATCTGGCGGCGCGGGTGCGGTTGCTGCGGGACCACGGGCGGACCGAGAAGTACCTGCACCGCGAGGTAGGGGTGAACAGCCGGCTGGACGCGCTGCAGGCCGCCATCCTGCGGGTCAAGCTCGCTCACCTGGAGGCGTGGAACGAGAAACGCCGATCGTCGACCGCCGCCTATCGCGAGTTGCTGGAGGGTGTTACTGGGCTGGCGCTCGTGCCGGCGCCCGCGGGCCAGGTGCCGGCCGAGCACCTAATGGTGGTGCGCGTGCCCGCCGAGCGCAGAGAGCACATACAGCGGGCGCTGCGCGAGCAAGGCATCGAGACCGGCGTCCACTACCCGGTGCCGCTGCACAGGCAGCCCGCCTTTGTTCCCTGGGTCCCGTCCGCTCTCTCGCTACCCGTGGCCGAGCGGGCCGCGGAGGAGATCCTCTCGCTACCGCTCTTTCCCGAGCTCACCCGGGACGAGGTCTCGCGGGTATGCGGGGCGGTTCGCGAAGTGATGGGGCGGTTTCGCGATGAGGAATACGCTTCGAGATAGCGTCGGGGCGCATCGTTCCACGGCGGATTTCGTCTCCAGGGCGGGGGTGACCGTCACCCTGATCTCGGCGCCCCAGCTGCTGGGCGGGGTGCTGCCCTGGTCGACGGCCGCGATCGGTGCCCTGAGCGTGGCAACCCTGTTCGCCGTCTGGTGGGCGTTACGAGAGCGCAGGCAGCAGGTGCGGGCGCCTACGGTGCTGGGCTTCATGATGGCGGCGCTGCTCTGGACCGGAGTGCAGGCGCTTCCGCTACCGTGTGCGCTGGTGGGCGCGGTGGCTCCCGAGTCCGTCGAACAGGTGCGGTTGACGCGTAACGCATTGGCCGCGACTGATCAGGGAAAGCGCGCGGGGGCGGCCATTGCCTGCACCATCAGCCGCGACCGCGGAGCCACCGAGCTCGAGCTGGTGGAGGGCATCGCCATCCTCGCCATCTTTAGCGCTTGCTGGCTGCTGTGCGCCGCGGGCCGTCAGGAGCACGTGCTCAGAAGCGTGGTGGCCTCGGTGTTATTGATCGCCTTCGTCTCGCTCTTGCACCGGCTGGCCGGTGCGGAAAAGGTCTTCGGGCTTTACGAGCCGCGGTACGCGCCTCTGCCCGCCATCGGGCCACTGATGAATTCCAACCAGCTCGGAGGCTTCATCGCCATGGGATTCCCGGCCGCGGTGGCCCTGGGAATGCGGGCCGAGCGGGCCGAGCGCTTGCTCTGGACAGCGCTGGCCCTCTTCATCGCCGGCAGCGTCTTTCTAGCCATGTCGCGGGGGGGCATCGGCGCGCTGCTGGCCGGGGGGGCGCTCTTCTCACTGTTGGCGGCCAGCAGTCGCGTGCGTCGGCAGAGGTTGGCCGGCACGCTCTTGGTGGCGGCCGTGGCGGTTGCAGCGGGCGTCGGGGTCGGGGCTTACACCGCGTTGGGAGCGCTGGTGCCGGACGCCCATACGCCGGGCTTCTCACGGCTCTGGCTGGTCGAGAAGGCGTTGAGATACGCCGCCGAGCAGCCCTGGGTCGGTATCGGGCGCGGCGGTTTTTCTGCCGCTTTCGTCCAGTACGAAGGCACGGAGATGCGCTTCACCCACGCCGAGAACCTGCCAGCCGAGTGGATAGCCGAGTGGGGGCTTCCCGTGGGCGGTGCGCTGTTGCTAGCCCTGGCGCTCGCAGTGGCCAGGGGGCTGTACGGCGCGCGCTCCATCCTTCGGATAGGTGCGCTCAGCGGGATAACGGCCATCACCGCGCAGAACCTGGCGGACTTCAGCCTGGAGCTCTCTGGCGTGGCTACCGTGGCCTCGGCCCTTTTGGCCGTGGCGCTCCATTGCACCTCCCCGTCCCTGCGCGAGGGCTCGCAGGGGAAGACGAAGGCCCCCGATCTGGTGCGGATATCGCCGATCGGTATTACGGCCGGGGCGCTGCTCCTGCTGGTCCTGGCCCCTCGCGTGCTGGTTCTAAATACCCTGGCCGTACAGGACGGGCTGCAGGCCGCCTTCGAGGCCCGCGACCGTAACAAGTTTCGGCGGCAGCTGGAAATCGGGTTGCGGATGCATCCCTCGGAGCCGAACCTCACCCTGATAGCTGCGGCAGAGGCGCTGCGCGACGACGACGCCGCCGCATACCGGTGGTTGAACCGCACCATGCAGCTGGCTCCCCGGTGGCACCAGCCCCATCTGCTGGCAGCCAGGCGGCTGCTGCGAAAGGGACGGCTGCTGCAGGCGCTGCTGGAGGTACGCGAGTCCGAGTTGCGCCGGCCCGGAAGCGCGAGGCAACCGCTCTGCCGGGTGCTGGCCGTCAAGCCAGATATCGATATGCTGCTGCGGGTCGCGCCTCCCGGCGAACAGCGGATTGCCTTCCTGGAGAGGGCTGTTTCCTGTCTGGACCCGAGGTCGCCGTTTGCAGAGCGTATCGATGCCGCAATGCTCGAGCTCGACCCTCACCTCTCCAATCCCAGGCTGAGGAGGGCTGGTCGGCTACGGCATCGGGGCTACTGGGAGCGCGCCATCGCAGAGCTTCGCTCCCTGGTCGACCAGGCACCCAGCGAACCGGGAAACCACCTGGCGCTCGGTAGAACGCTGCTCGACGCCGGCCGTTCCGAGGAGGCCTTAGAGACCGTGAAGAGGGCCGAGGCCGCGTTTCCGCAGAACTGGGAGCTGATCGTCCTGCGAGGGCGGACGCAGGCAGCGCTCGAAAAACCCGACGCCATGCGCGAGTCCGTGGCTGAGCTCAGAGGACTCGCGGCGGGCGACGCCGAGAGGCTCAAGCGCGCCATGTGGCTGCTCGCCGAGCTGGAGCAGAACCTGGGTAATCGGGCGCGCGCCATCGAAGCGTTGCAGGAGGCCTACGCGTTCAGTCCGGAAAGCAGCACCCTCGGTCGCATTGCCGCGCTGGCCGAACAGACGGGAGCCCGAAGGAAAGCGGCGAGCATCTACGCCAAGCTCTGCGAGATGGAGCCCGAAAAGCAGGGCTGGTGCGCGGCGCGAGACCGGCTGCTTGGGCGTGGACGGCTTTCGGCAGAACCGTAGGAGGGCTTGCCCCCTCCCGCGACGGGCGGGCGCAAGGCCCGCCACTACGGCGTCAGAGTTCGTGCAAGGCCCGTCCCTGCGTTTCGCAGGGCATTTTTCCGTCCACCACGCGGTAACCCGGACACAGATGAGCAATGAAGCCAGCTCCTGATTCATGGACGCACCAGGGGTAGGTCGAAATTTTTTTGCCAAGACGGAATTCCGGCATCGAATGGCAATAAACCGGTTTGCAACGAAGACCCGCGGGCTATAAGATCATTCCTTCTTTGGGGTTATCTGCTCACTCGTTCAGGGCATGCAGCGAACACTGACGCATTCGATTCCGCCAGAGGGGTACCAGGTCGCCGCTACGGACCAGGCGGAGCGCCCTCTGGATCTGCTCGAGATGGTGCGCACGCTGATGCGCCACAAGTGGCTGGTCCTCGGTGCTGCGTTCGTGGTGCCGATGCTGACCACCTTCTACGCCATGGGGCTGCCCAAGGTGTACCAAGCCACGGCCGTCATCGAGTACGACCCGACCCCGCCTCGACCGTTGGGAAGCGACGTGGAAGATGTGGCCGATCCGGTAGGGAACTACTGGATGAGCCAGGAGTGGTACGCGACCCAGAACAAGGTCATTGCCAGCCGAACCATCGCCGAGGTCGTGGTGCGAAAGCTGGGGTTGCATCGCGACCGCGGGTTCATGAACCTGCCCGAGGGTGGAGACATCAACGAGGTTACGATCGAGACGGCGGCGTCCGCGCTGCAGTCGAAGATTACGGTGGAGCAACCCGAGGCCACTCGCTTGGTCCACGTCAGCGTCAAGGACGGCGACCCGGAGCGCGCGGCCTTGCTGGCCAATACCATCGTGGATGTCTACATCGAAAAGCTCGGCCAGGACCGTATGGGCTCCACGGTCAGCGCGCTCGATTGGCTAAGTGGGCAACTCGATAACCTGAAGAGCGAGCTCGAGGACGCGGAGATAGCTCTCTACAAGTTCAAGGACGAGCACAAGGCGCTCTCCATGTCGCTGGAGGATCAACAGAACCTGGTCGCGCAGGACATCCAGCGCTTCAGCCAGGCGTTGACCGACGCACGCATGCAGCGCATCGAGATGGCCGCCAAGCTGCAAACCCTGCGCGAGACCGACCGGGAGAACCCGCTGCAGGTCCACAACCGCTGGGTGGACGAGAACGCCAACATCTCCCCGCTGCACGCCGAATACAAAGCCAAGCTGGCCGAGCGCGAGCAGCTGGCCACGCGGTTGGGCGCCGAGCACCCGGAGATGAAGGCGCTCGACGCCACCATGGCGGCCATCAAGCAGCAGATCCGAAAAGAGATCGACGGCCTGATCGAGAGCGCGGACAATGACCTGAATGAAGTGCAGGCCCGCGAGAAAAAGCTCAGCCAGGAGCTCGCCCGGGCCAAGGCGGCCGGCATGGCGCTCAGCCGCAACGAGATCGAATACCGCAAGCTCTCCCGCGAGCAGAAGAACACCGAGAACCTCTACGGCATCCTGCTGGAACGAACCACCGAGACCGATCTCACCCGTCTGCTGCACGTCTCTCATGTCAAGCCGGTGGAAAGGGCGCTCAGGCCCTCATCTCCCATCAGCCCCAACGTCCGCATGTATCTCGTAGCCGGCGTCTTGCTGGGGCTCTTCTTGGGCGTGGGCGTGGTGCTGCTCATCACGCGTATCGACACCAAGGTCCGTTCGGCCGAGGAGATCGAGGCAGCCGGGGTCACCGTGCTCGGCGTGCTTCCCCCCATCGGTCCGGCAGGCGAGAAGAACGGCCGCAAGGGCAAGCGTGCAAAGAAGGGCAGGGGGCTGACCAGCGAGAAGCCCCCGCCCGAGCGGGATCTGGTCGTACACGCCCAGCCCAAGTCCTCGGTGGCCGAGTGCTGCCGCACCATCCGTACCAACATCACCTTCATGACTACCGACCAGCCCCTGCGCACGCTGATGGTGACCAGCCCCAATCCGCTGGAGGGCAAGACCACGGTGGCCATCAGCCTGGCCATCGTCATGGCCCAGAGCGGAAAGCGGGTGTTATTGGTCGATACCGACCTACGCCGGCCGCGTATCCACCACGCCTTTGGCATGCCCTCGACCGTGGGCGTAACCTCGGTCATCCTCGAGCAGTGCTCGCTCGGGGAAGCGGTTCAGCAGAGTCAGGTTTCCGGCCTGGACGTGCTTCCCTGCGGCCCGACTCCTCCCAATCCGAGCGAGATTTTGCAGACGGCGAAGTTCGCCGAGCTGATGAACGAGGCCAGGGACCGGTACGATCTGGTCGTCTTCGATAGTCCGCCGCTCGGTGCGGTGACCGACGCGGCAGTGCTGGGGCCTCAGGTCGCCGGGGCGATACTGGTGGTGCAGGGCGGCAGCACCTCGCGGCAGGGCATGTACTCGGCCGTCAAGCAGTTGCGCGGAGTGGGAGCCAACCTGCTGGGCGCCGTGCTCAACGGCATGGACCTCAGCAACGGCCGCTACGGCTACGGTTACGGCTACGGCGGGTACTATTACTACCGCGGCTACGGATATAGCTACGGGTACTACGGGGACTCGGACGCGGAGCAGGGCGGCGCGGACGGCGAGAAGCCGGCTCTTCCGGTCTAGAGCGTCTAACAGGGATTCGCACGTGTATAGCGCGCTGGCAGCATTTCTGCTCGCCCTGGTCGTATCGGCACTGTTGACGCCGATCGTCAGGTTGCTGGCGCTCCAGGTCGGCGCGATCGATACCCCGGACGAGAGGCACATTCACCAGCGCGCCGTACCGCGGCTGGGGGGCGCGGCGGTGACCGTGGCCTTCTTCGTGCCGCTGCTGGTGCTCTTCGGGCTGGAGACCGGCGTGGCTCTGACCTTCTATTCCGAGCCGTTGCGCATTGTAGGTCTGGGCATCGGCGGTCTTACAATATGTATTCTGGGAGCGGCCGACGACATCCGCGGGGTGCGCGCCTACCAGAAGCTTTTCGTACAGGCCGCCGCGGCCACCCTGGTCTACTTTTGCGGCTTCCGCATCCCGGGCGTGACCATCCCCTTCGTCGGCACCCTGGAGATGGGAGTCTTCGCCCTGCCGGTGACCGTGCTCTGGATCGTGGGGATCGTCAACGCCATGAACCTCATCGACGGCCTGGACGGCCTGGCGGCGGGCATCGGTTTCTTCGCTTGCGCTGTCAACCTGGTGGTGGGGGCCCTGGCCGGAAGCCCTCTGGTGGTGCTGCTCTCCGCCGCGCTAGGGGGCGCCATCCTCGGGTTTCTTTTCTACAACTTCAACCCGGCCACCATCTTCCTGGGCGACTCGGGCAGTATGTTCCTGGGCTTCGTGCTGGCCACTACCTCGCTGATGGCCAGCACGGTCAAGAGCTCCACCGCCGTGGCCATCCTGGTGCCGGTCATCGCCCTGGGCGTGCCCATCATGGATACGCTGCTGGCCATGGCCCGACGCGTCGTCGAGCGTCGGCCGATATTCGCACCAGACCGCAGCCACATCCACCACCGGCTACTGGAGATGGGGGTCAACCACCGTCGAGCCGTGCTCATTCTTTATGGGGTATCCGTTCTCTTCGCGGCTTCCGCCATCGTCCTGGCTATCGGCCGCAACTGGGAGATCGGCGCTGCGCTGCTGGTGATGAGCGCCGTGGCCCTGGGTCTGTTCCGCTCCATCCGCGGCTTCGAGCAACTGAGCGCCTCGCGGCGACAGCGCATGCGCATCCACGCGCCCAGCACCGCCCGCTTTCGGCAGACGGTTCCGGGCGCGCTTTCGCGCATTCGGGCGGCGCGCGATCTCGATGAGTTGCAGAGCGAGATGGAGAGCTTCGCCGAGGCCTCGGGGCTGGTCTTTTATAGCCTGAGGAGCGGCGTGCAACCGGCTCCGACCCGTTTCATCTGGATGAGAGAGCCCGTGGGTCACGGGGCTGGTAACGGCGGAAGCACCCGCGCCGACGAATTCGTGGTTCGGGTAACCTATCAGCTGAAACGGATCGGAAACGATGTGCTGCGCTTCGGCTGGCGCAGCGGCTACGGGGACGTTTCTCTGCAGGACGAGGTCCTGCTGCAGCTGGTGGCCGACGCGTTCGAGGCGCGCCTGGCCCGTCCGTCCAAGGCCCGCGAAGCCGCCGACACCGGCCGGCTGCGCCCGGTAACCTGACCCTATTTTGTACGACGTATCCGAAAACGATCCGTAGGGGAGGGGCTTGCCCCCTCCCGCGACGGGCGGTCGCAAGGCCCGCCCCTACCTTGTGGTTGCTGGATTCGGGCGGGCGCGAGGCCCGCCCCTACCCCTGGTCGCGCTTCTCGCGGGCGGCCAGCTCCAGGTCGGACTCGACCATCATCTTCACCAGCTGTTCGAAGCTGACCCGGGGCTTCCAGCCCAGCTTCTGGCGGGCCTTGGAGGCGTCGCCGATCAGCACGTGCACCTCGGTGGGACGGAAGAAACGCGGATCGATTTCGACGCGGTCTTTCAGGTCGACTCCGGCGTGCTCGGCGGCCAGCTGCAGGAACTCGCGCACGCTATGGGTCTCTCCGGTGGCGATCACGTAGTCCTCGGGCTGCTCTGTCTGCAGCATCATCCACATGGCTTCCACGTAGTCGCCGGCAAACCCCCAGTCGCGTCTGGCATCCAGGTTGCCCAGAAAGATCTTGTCCTGCAGCCGGTGCTTCATGCGCCCCAGGGCGCGGGTGATCTTGCGGGTGACGAAGGTCTCGCCGCGCCGCGGGCTCTCGTGGTTGAAGAGGATGCCGGCCACCGCGAAGAAGTCGTAGGCTTCTCGGTAGTTGACCGTGACCTGGTGGGCGTACACCTTGGCCGCGGCATAGGGGCTGCGCGGATTGAAGGCGGTATTTTCGTTCAGAGCGACTGCCTGGGCGCCGCCGAACATCTCCGAGGAAGAGGCCTGGTAGAAGCGCGGCTTCAGGCCCAGCTCGCGGATAGCCTCCAGCAGCCTGACCACTCCCAGCGCGGTGATGTCCGTGGTGTACTCCGGCACGTCGAAGCTCACGCGCACGTGGCTCTGCGCGGCCAGGTTGTAGACCTCGTCGGGCTCGACCTTGCCCAGGATGGTGCGCATGGTCGAGCCGTCGCTCAGGTCCCCGTAGTGCAGGAAGACCCGGCCAGCTCCCGGCTGGTGATCCTCGGTCAGGTGGTCGATGCGCTCCCTGCGGATGCTGGAGGTGCGGCGCACCAGACCGTGGACCTCGTATCCCTTCTGCAGCAGCAGCTCCGCCAGGTAGCTTCCGTCCTGCCCGGTGATGCCGGTGATGAACGCCTTCTTGCCTTTCGTGCCGACCGGACCCGTCATCTGTTGTTCTCCCTATACTGCACCGTTGTCATTTCGAGCAAAGCGAGAAATCTCCTGGTCGTGAACGACTCGTATCGAAGGAGATTTCTCGTCTCCTCCGGCTCCTCGAAATGACATGTCGTAGTATGTCACTGGGTTTCTTCGAGAAGTTGCTGGTTACGCGTCCTGGTCGAGCTGCGTCTTCCGGTACCATTGCCAGAACGCGCGCACGCCGTCTTTTACCGAGGTACAGGGCTGGTAGCCCAGAAGCTCGCGCGCCAGCGAGATGTCGGCCCAGGTCACCTGCACGTCGGCGCTGTCCATGGGCTCGGACCGCAGCACCGCCTTCTTTCCCGCGCAGCCTTCCACCGCCTCGATGAACTCCCGCAGAGGCACGGGCTCGCCCCGGCCCAGGTTCAGGACGCGGAAGCCGAGCGGGCGGTCGACCGCGGCCAGCACGCCGGAAACGATGTCTTCCACGTAGGTCCAGTCCCGCTTCATGTCGCCCGCGTTGTACAGCGGTACGTCGGCTCCGAAGAAGATGCTGTCCAGCACCAGGTGGGGCATCATGTCGGGCCGGTTGCGCGGGCCGTAGACGGTGAAGAAGCGCAAGCCCGTGAAGTCGAGCCCGTACAGGTGGTGGTAGCTGTAGCCGAGCATCTCGCCGGCCCGCTTGGTGGCCGGGTAGGGCGCCAGCGGCCTGTCGCAGGTCTGGGTCTCGTTGAAGGGCACGGTGCTGTCGCGGCCGTACACGGACGAGGTGGAGGCGAAGACGAAGCAGGGGCGCGGCTCGGCGACCAGGGCGGCGGCCTGCAGCAGGGTCAGCGTACCGGAGAGGTTCACGTCGCAGTACAGAAGGGGCTGCTCTCGCGAGGTCCGCACCCCGGCCATCGCCGCCAGGTGCACCACCGCGTCCGGCCGCTGCTCGCGAAAGATGCGCTCGACCAGCTCTCGATCGCGGATGTCGCCTTCGAAGAACCGGAAGGCCTCCGGCTCGGAAACAGCCGCGCGTACTTCGGCCAGGTTGGCCCGCTTGCGTGCCGGCGCGTAGTAGTCGTTCAGGTTATCGAGAGCGACCACGCTGTCGCCTCGCTTCAGCAAGGCCTCGGACACGTGGCTGCCGATGAAGCCGGCGGCACCGGTAACCAGTACGGTCTTGCTCAAGTAGACGCCTCCATCGCTCCGACCTGCCCCCGATTCTTCAGCCCGCGCGCGTCCCGATGCCGTCGTAGGTGAAGCCCTGCTTTTGCAGCCCGTAGGCCGCCCAGATGTTGCGGCCGTCGATCAACAGCGGACGTTTGAGCAGGCTCTTGATCCGCTCGAAGTCCGGGTTCTGGTAGGCCCGCCACTCGGTCACCAGCACCAGGGCTTCCGCGTCCCTGACCGCGTCGTATTCGTTTTGCACGATCTCGATGCGGTCGCCGAACCGCTCGCGCGCCCGGTCCGAGGCCTCGGGATCGTGTGTCGCTACCCGCACGCCCTCGGCCAGCAGCCCGTCGATCAGGGTGATGGACGCGGCCTCGCGAATGTCGTCCGTGCGCGGCTTGAAGGCGATGCCCCAGATCGCCACCTTCTTGTCCCGCAGGTCGTCCTGGAAATGGTGCTTGAGCTTGCGCAGCAGCACGCCCTTCTGCCGCCGGTTGACCCGGTCGGTGGCCGCGGCCAGCTCCAGCTCGGTGCCCTGTTCGTGCGCGGTGTGCACCAGCGCCTGTACGTCCTTGGGAAAGCAGGAGCCCCCGTACCCGGCCCCCGCGTACAGGAAGCTCTTGCCGATGCGGCTGTCGGTGCCCACGCCGCGGCGCACGCTGTTGACATCCGCTCCCACGCGCTCGCACAGGCCGGCCACCTCGTTCATGAAGGAGATGCGCATGGCCAGCATGGTGTTGGCCACGTACTTGGTGAGCTCCGCGCTGGCCGGGTCCATCCAGACGATGCGCTCGCCGCTCAGCGTCAGCGGGTGGTAGAGGCGGCGCATCAGATCGCGCGCGTACTCGTCGTCCTCGTCGCAGCCGACCACGATGCGGTCCGGGCGCATGAAGTCGTTGACCGCGTCGCCCTCCTTGAGGAACTCGGGGTTGGAGACCACCGATATCGCCGTTTTAGCGATCGGGCGCACGATACGCCTGACCCGGGCGTTGGTCCCCACCGGAACCGTGCTCTTGAGCACCAGCGCGGTCTGGCGCTGGGCGGCCCGAGCCACGGTCTCTGCCACCTGGTCTACCGCGGACAGGTCGGCCGCGCCGTCCTCCCGGGGAGGGGTGCCGACCGCGACGAAGACCGCTTCCGCGTTCCTCACCGAGGCCTCGACGTCGCCGGAAAAGCTCAGCCGCCCCTGCTCCCGGTTGGCCGCGATGAGCTGATCCAGCCCCTGCTCGTAGATCACGGTCTCCCCCTGGTTGAGCCGGGCGATTTTGTCCTGGTCGATATCGGCGCAGACGACCTGGTTTCCGGTCTCGGCGAAACCGGTGCCGCTGACCAGCCCCACGTAGCCCGTTCCAATCACACAGATGTCCATACGGAGCCTTTCCTCGTTCTTTCTTTCTCGGCGAGCCTCGCCGCGTCACCTCGATCCCAGGCTGCGACGATTCCGTACCGGGGCAGTCCCGCGGCGCCCGACCGAATTTCACCAACGGCCGGTAAAAGGCAAGCCATCATACGGCACAAACCAGATCCGGCGAGCGTTTTTCGCCGCCCCCGGACCCGCGACCGGGCTGCTAGGTTTCCGGGGAGTCAGGGCGATTTTCCGCAAACCGGTTAGATTCCCGAAACCGGCGGCAACCATGTCATCTCGAGCCCCTCGCTACTGTCATTTCGAAGCGAAGCGAGAAATCTCGTCGTAGAGATTTCTCGTCGCCTTCGGCTCCTCGAAATGACAGCGCATGGCGCTTCCTCCCCGTTTTTCGAGAAGACACGACGCCGCATCCACCGATGCGTCCCCATGAGCGAAGCGGACTTTCGTACCGGAGCGCTTGCGGTTATCGTCACGCGCGGTAACAGGAAAGGAGCGGCAGACTTGCCCGCGAAAACCTCTATGAAGAAACAGTTGCTGTCCCGGATTCAGTCCGCGGAAGCCTCCATCGGTATCGTGGGCCTGGGATACGTTGGGCTTCCCCTGGCCATGGCTTTTGCCGAGAAGGGCTTCCCGGTGCTCGGATTCGACGTGGACCGGGCCAAGGTCAAGGCGCTCGGCAAGGGGCAGAGCTACATCGCTCACCTCGACGCGGACCGCATTCGCGCGCTGGCACTCTCGGGCAAGCTGCGCGTCAGCGCGGATTTCGCGCTGCTGCGAAAACCCGACGTCGTCATCATCTGCGTTCCCACTCCGCTCACGCCGCAGCGCGAGCCGGACATGTCCTTTATCGTGAGAACGGCGGAACAGATCCGCGAACGGTTACGTCCGGGGCAGCTGGTGATCCTGGAGTCCACCACCTATCCGGGCACCACCGAGGAGCTGCTGGGGCCGTTGCTCGAGCGGTCGGGATTGAAGTGCGGGCGCGATTTCTTCCTCGCCTTCTCGCCCGAGCGCGAGGACCCGGGAAATCCCCGCTACGCGACCACCACCATCCCCAAGGTGGTGGGCGGCGTGGACCGGGACTCGGGCGACCTGGCCGAGGCGCTCTACACCAGCGTCATCCAAAAGACCGTGCGGGTCTCCTCGGCGCGGGCGGCCGAGGCCAGCAAGCTGACGGAGAACATCTTTCGGGCGGTGAACATCGCCCTGGTCAACGAGCTCAAGATCATCTACCAGAGCATGGATATCGACGTCTGGGAGGTGCTGGACGCAGCCTCCACCAAGCCGTTCGGCTTCATGCGCTTCGATCCGGGACCGGGCTGGGGCGGCCACTGCATACCGGTCGACCCCTTCTATCTCTCCTGGAAGGCGCGCGAGCACGGCGTGGATACCAAGTTCATAGAGCTGGCCGGCGAGATCAACCGCAAGATGCCCGAGTACGTGGTGGATAAGCTGCGCGAGGGGCTCAACCGGCAGGGCAAGCCGGTCAAGGGGAGCCGGGTGCTGGTGCTGGGCCTGGCCTACAAGCGAGGGGTGGGGGACACGCGCGAGAGCCCCTCCATCCAGATCATCCCGCGGTTGATAGCCCTGGGGGCCCGGGTGGCCTATCACGATCCGTTCGTGCCCTCGCTGCCGCGGACGCGCGCCTGGCCAGAGCATCCGGCCATGGTATCGCGCCCGCTTACCGCGCGTACCTTGTCGGCCCAGGACGCGGTCCTGATCATCACCGACCACCCCGGGGTGGACTACGATCTGGTCGCTCGTCACGCTCGTCTCATTGTTGATACGCGCGGTCTGTTCCGCCGACCCGGGTCCAAGGTGGTCAAGGCCTGAGGTTTACAGGTGGCTGCCGAAGCTTCCGAGGAACGCCCTCCGCAGCCCCTGGTTCGCGCCATGGTGCTGGGGGCCGGTTTCGGCACCCGCTTGCGGCCCCTTACTCTGCAGCTGCCCAAGCCAGCGGTTCCGGTGGCCAACCGGCCGCTCGCCAGCTTTGCCCTGGACTGGCTGGCTTGGAACCGCATCAGCTCCGTATGGATGAATACTCACCACCTGGCGGCCGAGCTGGTGCGCGAGGTCGAGCCGCGGGTGCCGAGCGGTCAAACGGTCACCTTCGTTCACGAGCCCGAGATACTGGGAACGGGTGGGGGGGTGAAAAACGCCTGGAGGCCCGAGCCCGGGGAGCTGTTCGTGGTGGTGAACGGCGACGTGATCTCGGCTCCCGACCTGGAGCAGGCCATCGCCACCCATATACGGCTGGGGGCCATGGCGACCATGGTTTTGCGGCAAACGCCAGATCCAGACCGATACGGCGCCGTGGAGGTGGATTCGGAGGGTAGGGTGCGGCGGCTGCTGGGAATCCCGAAAAACACCCCTGCTGGGCTCCGAAAGCAGATGTTTTCCGGCGTTCACGTGCTCGACCCCCGCGCCTGGGACGACTTACCGGGGGACGGCTGTATCGTCAGGCACTCGTACTTGCGATGGCTGGAACGTGGCGAGGTCATCGGAGCGGTCGTAGACCAGAACCCCTGGATCGAAGTCGGTACGCTCCAGGCCTATCTGGACGCAAACCTGGCTCTGGCATCGGGTGCTGCTTCTTGGCCGGGTATCGAACCGGACGACGCGGGTATCTTGGTTGATAACAATGCGCGGATCGGGAAAGATGTCAGGCTCGATCAGGTCGTGGTCGGGCCTGGCGCAGAAGTCGCGGACGGAGCTGAGCTGCGGCGCGTAGTCGTCTGGGCTGGCGCCCGCGTGGAGCGGGACGAGCAGGACGCCGTGGTCACGCCCTCGGGGGTCGTCCGGGTAGGCGGATCATGATGTGCCATGTTTTGGCACACTGCCGGCGAACGAGCTGACAGAGATGTCGCGTCGGCTTTGGTGACGAGTAAGAGCAGGACCGGAGGCTGTCTCGCAAAGCGTCGCTATTGCGCTAGCATCCCGCGAGCGAGCAAGGATATCCAGGGGTTGGCATACGCTTTGCGTATTTCATGGTCGACACCGTTGCGGCTGCTGCGCCCGCGTCCGCCAACCACGTACAGGGAGAGGGTCTTATGCGTAGACTGAATACTGCGTCGTTTACTTGCTTGGTCATCTGTTGCTCGCTCGTTGCCGCTTGTTCGGAAACCGGATCGAGCGAAGGGGGCGCCGAACCCGGCGACATCTTTGCCTCGTCGGGAGGCAACGAGAATTACGGCGATGACATCATCGGCTACAAGAACGCGGTTGCGCTCACCCAAGTCGTGGAGGGTCCGGGCTTGGGCGGCGGCGCTACCGGCACCTACAACTCGAGCGCAGCGGGTGCGGGGGGCGCACCGTCGTACTCGCCCGAATACGCCTACACCGGGGGTGCGGGCGGCTCGGGATACGATGGGGACACGACCATGGTCACGGACGGCGGTGTGGAGGACTACGACGCCGGCGTGGACGACTACGACGCCGGCGTGGAGGATGCCGGAGACCTGAGCGACGGGGCCACGGCAGATTCGGGCGTTCAGCGCCAGGCGCTGATCGCGCCCCCCGAGGACCTGGTGCCCGAGAATCCCTACCGCAGCGCCGATCAGCAGCCCGTATCCACCTTCTCCATCGACGTCGATACGGGGTCCTACACCCTGAGTCGCGGCTATCTCTCTGCCGGGGAGCAGCCGCCCGCGGAATCGGTGCGCATCGAGGAGTTCATAAACTACTTCCACTTTCACTACCGCCAGCCCGAGGGCGCCGTTCCGTTCTCCGTGTATACCGAGATGGGCGCCTGTCCCTGGAACGCCGAGCACAAGCTCGTCATGATGGGCATCCAGGGACAGGAGGTGGCGCTCAAGGACCAGCCGCCGGCCAACCTGGTATTCCTGCTCGACGTGAGCGGCTCCATGAGCAGCGAGAACAAGCTGCCGCTGCTGAAAAAGGCCTTTCGTATGCTGGTGCGGCAGCTGCGCGACCAGGATCGGGTGGCCATCGTCACCTACGCCGGATCCGAACGGGTGGTGCTCGACAGCACCCCGGGCAGCGAGAAGGAGACCATCCTGGCTGCTCTGGACCAGTTGCAGTCGGGCGGCTCGACCAATGGCGCGGGCGGCATCCAGAAAGCCTATGAGATCGCCGCGCAGCACTTTATCGAGAGCGGCAACAACCGGGTACTGCTGGCCACCGACGGCGACTTTAACGTGGGGATCAGCGATACGGACGCGCTGGTCGATTTCATCGCCACCAAGCGCGACACCGGCGTGTTCCTCAGCGTGTACGGCTTTGGCGCGGCCTGGGACGGCGGCAACTACCAGGATGTGAAGATGGAGCAGCTGGCCGATAACGGCAACGGCATCTACTTCTACATCGACGGCCCGGAAGAGGCGCGGCGCGCCTTCATCCATACGGTTTCCGGCTCGCTGCTGACCATCGCCAAGGACGTCAAGGTGCAGGTCGAGTTCAATCCGGACCAGGTCAAGGCCTACCGTCTGATCGGGTACGAGAACCGGATGCTCAGCAACGACGATTTCAGCAACGACACCGTCGACGCCGGGGAGCTGGGCGCCGGTCTGAGCGTGACCGCCCTGTTCGAGGTCATCCCCGCCGGCTCGAAAGAGCCGGTTCCCGAGCCCATCCCGGGAACCATCCCGGTCGTCGAATCGAGCGGGGAGCCCGCCGATACCGCCAACGGCTCCGAGTCGGTCGACGAGTTCGAACCGGTCACCGGTGCGGACCTGTTCGCGATTCGCATTCGCTACAAGGACCCGGACGCCGACGCGAGCAAGCTGATCAACGCCAGCTTTGACAGCGCCATCCAGATGCCCCAGCCCTCCGTCAAGTTCTACTTCGCGGCGGCGGTCAGCGAGCTCGCCATGCAGCTCAGGGGCTCGCAATACCTGGCGCCGCGCAGCGCCGATCTGCTCGTCAAGCAGGTCGACCTCGCCGCCGGTGTGGACGCCGAGGGCGCGGTGGCCGAGTTCCGCGGGATGGTCGAAATGGCCCACGGGCTTCGGTAGGGAGGCAGGCTCCCGTTGTTATCTCGAGCGGGAGTGACCTGTCATCGCCAACGAAGCGACCTGTCATCTCGAACGCAGTGAGAGATCTCCATGAAGGAGATTTCTCCTTGCGGTCGAAATGACATGGGTGCTGCAGAGATTTCTCCCTGCGGTCGAAATGACACGTATGCTGCCGGATGCCCGCACGCGCCACGTTGCCGCGTGCGGGCGCACTTTTGTTCATTGTGCCCCCTGCCGATTCCGTGGAACAATAACGCGTCCTTTCCGCGCTCCGCGCCGGTGAGAGTACGTAATGCGACGCGCTTGCCTTTTTATTATCGTCTGCCTCTTCTGTTCGGTCGCCGCGAGCGCGGCGGCGCAACCGCTCGTCCAGAAGTCCTTTTCCACGCAGCTATTCGAGCCGGCTATCGGGACCGATACGCTGCTCGCGGTCGAGCCGGCCGCGGTCACGCCGCACCTGGGCTTTGATCTGGACCTCTGGCTGAGCTATCAGCTTCGCCCCCTGGTGCTATCGTCCGCGGTGACCGACCCGGCGGCCGGAGCAGGCGCCGGACAGAGCGGCGAGCAGGTGATGGTGAGCGATCAGTTGACCGCGGATCTCACCGGGTCGTTCGGATTGCAGATACAGAAGTTCCAGGCGCAGGTCGGCGTGGCGCTGCCGGTGAACCTGCTGGTGGCCGGCAATGACGTCACCCCGACCGGAGAGGCCGGCTCGAGCTTCGCCGAGATGGGGCTGGGGGACGCGCGCCTGCAGCTCAAGGGCGTCATATTCTCCGACCTGGCCGGTTTCTCTTTGGCGTTCTCACCCGTGGTGACCTTTCCCACCGCCTGCATCGCCGCCGGCGGAAAGCCTTGCGACGAGAAGGGCGGATTCGGCGGGGACCCCAACTTTGGTTTCCGTCCCCGGTTGGTCGCCGACTATACGAACGGGCCGTTGTTGTTGGCGCTCAACCTAGGCTGGATCTTTCGCAACGACTCGGCCGTGATGGCCACGGTGATCGGCGACCGTTTCACCTATGGTCTGGGCGGTCTGCTTCGCGTGCACGGCCGCGTCGACCTGCTGGCCGAGCTCAGCGGCCAGATTCAGCCCGGCTCGGATCAGTGCCGTACCGTCGAGGGCGGGCTACAAGTATGCAGCGAAGGCTCGGGCGCTTCGCTCGAGACCACACCGCTGGAGCTCGATGCGGCCGCGCGCTTCGAAGTGGGCTCGGGATTCTCCCTGACCGCGGGCTTAGGGGCGGGGCTGATCCGCGCGGTGGGCAGCCCGCTCTTTCGCGGGCTGGCGGCCGTGCAGTGGGCGCCCGACCTGGAAGACGGCGACCGGGACGGGCTCTCCAACCAGGCGGATCAATGCCCGGCGCAGGCCGAGGACGCGGACGGTTTCGAGGACGATGACGGGTGTCCGGACGACGATAACGATGGCGACGGGATCGCGGACGGAGCTGACCGATGCCCGCTGCAGGCCGAGGACCGGGACGAGTTCCAGGACGGCGACGGCTGCCCGGAGAGGGACAACGACGAGGACGGCGTGGTGGACGGCTATGATCGCTGCCCGGGCACGCCCGAGGACAGGGACGGGTTCGAGGACGACGACGGTTGCCCCGAGCCGGACAACGATAAGGACGGCGTCGAGGACGGCGAGGACAAGTGTCCGGAAGAGCAGGAGGTGATCAACGGCAACCAGGACACGGACGGCTGTCCGGACGAGGGCGAGCCGGGTGTGACCCTCGAGGGCACGGCCATCGAGCTCGCCAGTACGGTTCGCTTTGACCGCAGGGGAAGGCTTCGCGCCAAGTCACACGGCATCCTCGAGCAGCTCGCCCTCTTCCTCAAGCGACACGACCAAATCCCGGGCGTGGCCATCCGGGTCTACGGCTCGGCGCGCGGCAACGCGAAGCGCAACCGCGAGCTGGCGCAAGCGTCGGCCGACGCTGTGCGCGTGTTCCTGCTGGAACGCAGCGTCGCGGCCGAGCGACTGAAGGCCGAGGGCTTGGTTACCCGGGAGCGGAGGCGCGGCCTGCAGCTGGAAGTGCTCGAGCGAGCGCCCGGAGCAGAGGTTCCGGCGAGCGAAGCGGACGCGAAAGGCGAGGACAAGGGTGAGGATGGGGCGCCAAGCGAACGAGGAAAATGAGGGGAGGCCGTGCGGAGCGGTATTCCGGGCGAAACTCGGTTGAGCCGTCAGAGGCGCCTGAGCAACTTAAATATGATGACCCGTCTTTCTCTTGGTTGTCCGGGAGGTCTGTCATGAATCGTAGGCGCTTGTGTTTTCTTCTGGCCGGGGCGGTTGCGCTGCTGGTCGCCGCCGGCGGATGCGATCTCAACCAGCGCGACCGGCGCCCGGTCGACCTGGCCGCAGACGGTGCGGTCACCGGCGACGCGGGCGGTGATGACCAGGGCGGGGCGGACGACGGGGGCGCCGCCGGAGGCGGCGGTGAAGCCGGGATGAGCGGCGGGGGCGGCGCGCTGGACGCAGCGGTTGGTGACAGCGCGGCGGCCGGCACCGGCGGGGAGGAGGGGGGACCGGTCGACGCCGGGCGCGACGACTGCGAGCCGGATACGCCCGACTGCAATACGCTCTGCGGACCGATCACCGACCTGTGTACCGGCACGGTCTTCCAGTGCGGCGGGTGCGAGCAGGGAACGGTCTGCGATCTGGACAGCCATACCTGCATTGAGCCGCTGATCACCTGCGAAGAGCTGGGTGCAGAGTGCGGCGCCATTCGCAACAGCTGCGGCGACCGGCTCGACTGCGGCACCTGCCCGACCGGGCAGGAGTGCGATCCCGATACCAACACCTGCATCGACTGCGACGAGAGCGTGACCTGCGAGGAGCTCGGCTACCAGTGCGGCGATGCCTGGCTGGGATGCGGGCCGCGTACCGAGCTTACCGACTGCGGCGACTGCCCCGAGGGAGAGGTATGCAACGGCTCTTTCAAGACCTGCGAGCCCGATTGCGACCCTGAGCCGGACGACAGCCTCTGCGCCCAGGCGGCTGCCGAGAGCGGGGTTCAGTGCGGCCGCATCTCCAATGGCTGCGGCGGGCTGGCCGACTGCGGCGACTGCCCCGAGGGAGAGGCCTGCGGCATTCGCGGGGTGGCCAACCGCTGCTCCGAGCAGGAGCGGCCGCTGGAGTGCATCGCGGCGGGTCGCGAGTGCGGCACCATCGATAGCGCCTGCGGCGGCACGGTATACTGCGGCGACTGTCCCGAGGGAGAGGTGTGCAACCCCAACGGTAAGTGCGGCCAGCCCTGCCTGCCGAGGAGCTGCGATACGGACTACGCCGATCAATGTGGCACCCAGCTCGACGACGGCTGTGAAGGGGTGCTCAACTGCGGCTGCGGCGCGGGTCAGGGCTGCGATACCAGCGAGCCCGGAGTCGCCGGCGAGTGCGGGGACGTACTCGACTGCGCGGACCACGATGCAAACGGCGAGGCTGGCGATCCCTGCAGCAACGGTCCCAGCTCGGCTTTTCCGGACGGGGTCGGCGGCAGGCTCGAGTGCGACTGCAACCGTAGCCTGGTCTGCGTGGACGGCCAGCAGATCGTCAGCGGCGAGCAGACCGGCACCTGCTGCCAGCCCGATGCCTGCCCGGATCCGCCGGACCGGAGCTCGGTGCAGATACCCTGCCAGGTCATCGATTCGTGCACGGGCGCGGTCCGCAACTGCTGCCTGAGCAGCGAGCACTGCGACGGCGGATACTGCCAGCCCAATCTGGTCTGCGAGGACCACCCCGAGTACCTGGGGCTGGGCGACGTCTGGGGCGGCGAGAACGCCGAGTGCAGCAACGATCCGGCCCCAGATCCTTTCTACCGGTTCACGGGGGATACGGTAGGCCTCGAGTGCATCTGCGACGGCGCGCCCGATCTGTACTGCGTGGACGAGACCGCGCACATCGTGTCCGGCCAGAACACCGGGACCTGCTGCCAGAACACGGCCGAGTGCGGCACTAGCCCCTTTCCGCCGGGCTGCCGCGCGGCCAACACCTGCACCTTTGACGGCGAGCCCTCGGAGTACTGCTGTCCGCGCGATACCTGTTGCGCGCTACCGGACGGCACACCCGACGACGTGAACGGGACCATCTGCAAGCAGGAGGACACCTGCGACACGTTGGAGCCGCCAGCCACCGGCGAGGAGGGCTCGCGCTGCAGCAGCGGCCGGATCTACGACGACGGCTGCAACGGGACCTTTCGCTGCCGTTGCGACGCGGGCCTGCTCTGCGTGGTCGACGGGCACGTGGTCACCAACCAGCAGGAAGGTACCTGTTGCCGGCCCAATACCTGCGGCGATACCGACTGGGAGACCGATTGCACGGTTCCCAACGGCTGCGTCGATGGGGTATTCATCGACTGCTGTGCCGCGGACGAGTACTGCGCGGACGCCTCCAGCAAGCTCTGCGAGCCCATCCTGTACTGCGACGACTACGGGGCGAACGGGGACATCGGCGACGAGTGCAGCATCGATCCGAGCGACCGCTTTCCCAGGGGCGACGGCACCAATAACGCCTGCGACTGCCTGACCACGGGCGGGCGCCTGGACAACCTATGCGTGCTGGAGCCGAGCGAGGACTGGGGCTACTGCGTCTGCGTCCCCTCGGACTGCAACGACGACTGCCGCAACAACGGGCTGACCGATCGCTGCGGCGGCACCCTGGTTTGCACTTGCGGGCCGACCGAGCAGTGCAGCGACCACGACGGCAGTTGCTACGAGCCCCGGGACTGCTTCCACCCGGACTACGCGGCCTATGGTGCCGAGGGCGATCCCTGCAGCGACATGGCGAGCGCGGCGTTTCTCATCCTGCCGGACGGCAACACCGATCCGAGCAACCTGCAGGCGTGTCCCTGCTCGACCGCCGGCGGCTTCGAGAACAACCAGTGCGTCGGCGACAGCGTGGCGTCGGCCGGCACCTGCGAGTGCACGCCAGACACCTGCCGCGGCCGGGTGGAGAACGGTATTCCCGATCTCTGCGGCGGAACCATCGACTGCGCGGGCTGACGATGATGGAGGCAGCCATGAACCTTCGGTGCAGATTTTTCGTAAGGATTTTCTCCTATGCCGTGCTTCTGGCATTGCCCGCCTGCGCTTCCGACGTCCGGCACACCATCGGGAGCACGGCGGATGGTTCGACGGGCGATGCCGCGGCTCCGGACGCTTTCGGCGGGGGAGGCGAAGCCCCGGACGCGGCCTATCAACCCCCCGGCCGTGACGGGGGCAACGGAAACGAGAACTTCTATACCTCGGACGCCAGCTGCGCGACCAACACCGAAATGGTAGCGCTGGCTCCGCTGGACATGATCCTGGCGCTCGACACCTCGTACTCGATGGATTTCCTGGGTAAATGGACATCGGTCAAGCAGGCGGTGAACTTCTTCGCCGCCAATTCCGACTTCGAGGGGCTGGGCGTGGGCGTGCAGTTCTTCCCCGTCCGCAAGCAGTGCGACGTGCAGTCCTATGCCAGCCCGGCCGTGCCGGTGCAGCTGCTTCCCGCCAACACCCCCGACATCGCCGACGCGCTCGCTCAGCAGCGCATGTCGGGCGGCACCCCCATGGCTCCCATGCTGCAGGGGCTGCTGCAATACGCCCGCGGGCGGGCCGAGCAGTACCCGGAACGCAACCAGGTGATCGTGCTGGCCACCGACGGCATCCCGGACAGCACGTGTACGAGCGAGGTCTCCGGCGCCCTGCCCAACACCATCGAGAACGTGGTGGCCCTGGCCGAGCAGGGCCTGTCGGACACGCCGCCGGTGGCCACCTTCGTCATCGGCGTGGGCAGCGAGCTCGGCGCCCTGGACGAGATCGCGCAGGCCGGGAGCGGCACCGACGCCTTTCTGGTCGACACCGCCGAGAACATCGAAAAGTCCTTCCTGGACGCGCTGGCCGCCATCCGCAAGCGGGCGCTCTCCTGCGAGAAGAGCGTGCCCGAAGTGGCCGAGAACCTGGTCATCGCCTACGACCGGGTAAACGTCGTCTTCGCCACCGACGAGGGCGAGGAGGTCTTCCGCAACGTGGCGGACCTCGATGCCTGCGAGAACAACCCGCGGGGCTCCTGGTACTACGACGACCCCGACGACCCGCAGAAGATCGTCCTCTGCCCCGAGACCTGCGACAAGGTGCAATCGGTTGCCGAGGGTGCCTTCAACGTGGTGTTCGGCTGCGATACCCTGATCTTCTGAAGCGTCCCTGTCATTTCGACCTTAGGGAGGGATCTCCTTTTTGATAGAGATCTCTCACTTCGTTCGAGATGACAGGTGTCAATCGCCCGGGCAGGCGTCCAGCACCTCGTCCCGGATCTCCGCCAGCACCTGGAGGAACGACTGCAGGTCGGCGGGCAGCCTCTCCTCGGTGCACCACTGGGTCACGATCAGTACGGGGACGTTATCGGAGTGGATTAGATGGACCTCGAGGCGGTTGTAGAACAAGTCCCCCTCGCACGACGGGTTGGAGTAGGGGGTATAGGAGCCGTCCACCGCGCCCCAGTCGACGGCCTCCGCGGCCAGCAGCAGCCTGTCCTTCTGCTCCGTCGTCCATTCGGTCCGGCAGGGGCCGACGTCCGGATCGGGCACGGGCGGCGTGAAGACGACCGCGTCGTCCGCGAACGACAGATCTCCGATGCCGCCGCCGGTGACGCCGCCCTCGGTTTCGTGGACGATTTCCAGGTCCCGCAGAAATACTCCCGGCAGACAGGTCTCGCGGCAGGCCCCTAGCGTCTCGAAGTTATTCCCGTTGCCCTCGCATCCGCCATAGGTGAATCGCCGGCAGATGCCGGCACTCTGGTCGTAGTGGTACCTCGGCATGGCCGCCTCGCAGGGGCCGGGGTCGACCGGCAGCGAGCAGAGAGGCGGGGGCTCGCCGCCTCCGTCCGCCGCGCCGTCCGCGTCGCCGCCGTCATCCGTTTGGCAACCCATGGTCGTGCACACCAGCTCACCCCGCTCGCAGGCGCAGGTGTTGCAACCGTCCGGAGCAGGGATCCCGCTGGAACCGGACGCAAAGGCGAAGCCCTCGACCAGGCAATCACCGCCGCCGTCATCGCCGCCGTCCGGGGGCGATGGGGCGCTGCTATCGTCGTCGCCGCAGCCCGCCGCCAGCAGCAGGGCAGCGCCCACCAGCAGGGGACCTGCCATCCGTTCTCTCATGCTTCGAGTATACCGCAATGCGCGCGTCCCCCATCCGGATCCGCTCAGAACGTCCAGTCGCTGAAGAGCTTGCGGCGGAAGTCCCTCAGATCCTCCGAGCGCACCTCCACCGAGCCGCTCTCGATCTCCACCAGCTTATCCACCATGGCTTCCAGGCGCAGGGCCAGGATGCGGGCCACGTTGAACATCACCTTGAGCGCGGCCGTGTCGTCGTCCCGAATACGCTCGCGCAGCGTCTCGAACTCGAGCCCCCACGCCTTGACGTCGGTGACGGCGCGCACGCTGGCCGCGCGCGGCTGTTGTGCTGGGTGCGGAACCCCTCGAACACGCCCACGATTCCGTCGTCCATCTCGATGGCCAGCGGACCGCGAACCTGGCGGGTGGGCGTGACCAGTAGCTTCTCGATCCGCTCGCCAAGGTCCATGACCCGCGAGGCCTGCGAGAAGTACCGGACCGTGTCTTCAAAAGAAATCGCCGCTCTCCTCGATGTCAGGTCACGCTTTCACTAGTGCCGACGCCTTCTCCTTTTCGAACGACGGGTAGAGCAGGCGCAACTGCCGGAACGTGTCGTCGAAGTGCAGCTGGCCCGGTCCGGTAGGCTGATCGAGGAAGCAGTAGGTCAGCAGCGAGCCCAGGGCGGGGAAGCAGAGCCGCGTCAACAGGCCTTTGCTTCCCATGCCGATCACCACGAGGTTATGCTCCGCCCTCTCGATGAGCAGCCGCGCCAGCGTGCGGACGTCCTCGGGTTCGTTTATGGCGGTCGCGATCTTGATCAGGTCGGCGCCCTTGTTCCTGGCCCTGTCGGTCTGCTTCAGCAGAACCTCGAAGTCAGGCGTGGCCTCGAAGTCGTGCCAGGAGACGATGACCGGCTTGCCCGCCGAACCGCTGGCCTCGATCACGTCGTCGAGAATCTTGGAGGAGGAGAGCTCCACGTCCAGGGCGTCTGCCCGCGAGACCGCGGCCCGGAACAGGGCCAGGCGCTCGGATTCGGTGAGCCTCCACTTGCCGCCCTCGCTCTCGGCGCGAATGGTGGCGATGACCGGCGTCCCGGTGAACCTGCCGAGCTGCTCCAGCACGTAGGACTGGTCGAACATCTCGAACTGGTCGATGCGGGCCTCGGCGATGTCCAGCCCCAGCCGCTCCGCTCGCTGGATGGCGTTGAACGGGGTTTTGTCCGTGTAGGCCGCGACGATCCGCGGCGTCCCGTCCAGCGCTACCGATCCGATGTTGAGCATGGTGTCTCCAGCCCGTCCGGCGCTCCAGATCCGCGCGCGGTCCGCAGCGGGTACAGGAATCCGTCCGGTTCCGTCTCTAACCGGAGCCCATCCACTTGCAGATCACGACCGTGACGTTGTCGGGCCCGCCGTTTTCGTTGGCGGTCTCGATAAGCTTCAGGCAGGCGGCCTTCAGGTCGCTGTTGGAGTTGGCCACCTCGGCGATGATCTCGTCCGAAACCGGACCCGAGAGCCCGTCCGAGCAGAGGATGTAGATGTCGCCCGACTTGGGCGGGTCGATCAGCGTGTCCACCTTGACGCTTTCCTTCATGCCCAGGGCGCGCACGATCACGTTCTTGTGGGGGAACTCGGCGATCTCCTCCTCGCTCATCGTCTTCATCTTCTTGTAGTCGTTGAGCAGGGAGTGGTCCTCGGTGAGCTGGTCCAGCTTGCCGTCGCGCAACCGGTAGATACGCGAGTCGCCCACGTGGCCGATCAGGCAGCCCTCGCGCGAGGCGAAGAGCACGACCAGGGTCGTACCCATGCCGCGGAAGCGGGCGTCCTGATGCGACGCCTCGTAGATGCGCCGGTTAGCGAGCTTGATCCCGGTTACCAGGCGGTTCTCCTCGTAACCGAGATTCTTGTCCATCTTGTAGGGCCAGGTGGCCTCCGGGTCGGCGCTGGTGGCGATGAAGAACTCCTTCATGGTCTCCACCGCCAGCTTGCTCGCCACCTCTCCCGATGCGTGGCCGCCCATGCCGTCGGCGACCATGAAGAGGTTCTCGCTCTCCAGCAGGAGAAAGGTGTCTTCGTTGTGCGATCGCTTCCTGCCGACGTCTGTCAGTCCTGAGGCAAGAATACGCGCATTGAACGCCACAGTGTTATTCCTCCGAATTCATGGCCAAAAGTAGCAGCGTGACGGCGGGTGAGTCAAATAGAGCACATCGTAAAAATGCGGGCCGAGGTTTTGGTAGCGCGGCGACCCCTGACGCAAGGAAAGGAGCGACGACGAGGAATAGCGTCGCGATTTCGATCAGGAGCGACGCCGCAGATGGGGTCGTCCGGCCCGAAAGGCGACAGGAGCATTTTCGAGACGTGCTCGAGTTACCGGACCATAGTACCGGATCGAGTCGCGGGTCGTCGATAGCAGGCGGCACCTGGGGCGGGTTGCTTCCGTCGCGGTTTCGAGCGAGCTTGTATGCGAACATCGATGGAAGAGCCCAGGAAAAGCCTTCGCGCCCTATCCGCCGCGCTCAGGGCCCACCTCGAGGAAGAGCTCGAGCTGGGTGAGCCGGGCATTTCCGTCGCGCGGGCCGCGAAGCCGAGAAGAGCGTCCGGCACGGTACCAACGGTCCGCTCCGCTACGCTCGACGCTCGCGAAGAGCGAGAGCAGGAAGCGCAGACCGGACTACGCCCGGATCGGCAAGGCGTCGATGCCGAGATGCGAGGAGCCGGACGGGCGGCTCGTCCGGAGCGGGAGGTCGCGGCGGCCGGCGCCCGGGGGCGGACGGCGGAAAAGCAGCCGAGCGTAAGCGGAGCGATCGCCGGATCCGGGCCGAAGCGCGAGCGGCTCGAGGAGCTGGCGCGGGAAGCGGCGTCGTGCACCGCATGCGAGCTGCACTTGGAACGTACGCGCAGCGTCTTCCATCGCGGCGACTCCGATGCCCGGCTGGTTTTCGTCGGCGAAGGGCCGGGCTACGAGGAGGACCAGCAAGGAGAGCCCTTCGTGGGGCAGGCGGGGCAGCTGCTCGATCGGATGATCGTAGCCATGGGCTTCGCGAGGGACCGGGTTTACGTCTGTAACGTGGTCAAGTGCCGCCCGCCCGGCAATCGCACCCCGAGTCCTGAGGAGGCGCAGGCGTGTCGGCGCTTCCTCCGCGATCAGCTCGAGATCATAGCTCCGGCGGTGATCGTGGCGCTAGGCCGGTGCGCGGCCGAGAACCTGGGGGCCGCGCCGCCTGCGGGGCGATGGCGAGGTGCGTGGGGGCAGTGGCAGGGGATACCGGTCATGCCGACGTACCACCCGGCTTATCTTTTACGGACCCCGTCGGCGAAGCGGCCGGTGTGGGAAGATCTGCAGAAGGTGATGAAAAGGCTTCTCGAATCAGCGCCATAGCGGCTGGCTTACGGCTCTGGCGCCGCATACAGTAGAGGCATGGAACGGCGGCTCCCGGAAGACGAACTCGATCTCGGTCTGCCGCCGCTGGACGGCGGTGAAGACGAGGAGCAACCCGCCGCCGCGCCCGGGGACGACGCCGATCTTGATTTGGATACGCTGGGGGACAGCGAGGAGGTCGGGCTGGACGCGGCCTCGGGCAGCGACGAGCACTTTGACCTTTCGGAGCTGATCGGCTCCTCGGAAGGCGAAGAGAGCCAGCGGTGGACACCCGACAGCGAGGCTGCCGAGGACCTGGCCGGTGCTGAACCGGACGTAATGCACGGCGACGAGGATGGCTGGACCGAGGACTGCGAGGCGGCTGAGGACGGGGATTACGAGGCGGAGGGCGTCGTCTCTCTGATACCGCCCGATGCTTCCTCGGAGGACGGCGGCGAGGAGGGGGTGGATGAGAAGGAAGGGCGCGAAGTTCCGGCCGGGGAGGACGACGAGACGGCGCTGCCTCCGCTGGACCCGGGCGGGGAGGGGGAAGAGGGCGAGGATGACGAGGAGGCGTTCGGGCGCAAGCTCCTCGACGAGATGGCCGACGGAGGTATTCCGGACGAATAGTCCGCCGCGAGCGGCGCCTTTCGGCTCGTTGGGGGGGGCGGGAGGAGGTGCCCGACCCCCGGTACTTGACGAGGCCGGTCCCCGAGAGTAACTTCCGCCGATTCGTCCCCATACGGGTTTTCACCATTCTTCCCGATACTTGCAGCGAGATAACCCCTCATGGTCAAGATTCGACTTTCCCGCTTCGGAAGCAAGAAGCACCCCTACTATCATATCGTCGTCTGTGACGCGGAAGCGCCGCGAGACGGAAAGTTCCTGGAGCAGATCGGCATCTACGATCCCAGCAAGCCCATCGAGCAGGCACGCATCAATCTCGGCCGGGTCGAACACTGGCGCAAGACGGGTGCGCGGCCGACCGATACCGTGAAGAAGATCATCCGTTGCAGCGAGAAGCTCGCTGCCGCCGAACCGGCGGCCTGAGGCATGGAACAGCTCAAGGAGATGATCGCCTTCATCGCGAAGGCGTTGGTAGATGATCCGGATGCGGTACAGGTCGCCGCGGTGGAAGGCGAGCGAACCGTCGTGGTCGAGCTCTCGGTGGCGCCGTCCGACCTGGGCAAGGTTATCGGCAAGGACGGCCGTACCGCGCGCGCCATGCGCACGTTGCTCTCGTCTACCTCGGCCAGACACTCGAAGCGCGCCGTTCTGGAGATCCTCGAATAGACTTGCCGTCCTGCGAACCGCTGGTGGCGCTGGCAGTAGTCGTTCGCCCGCACGGCGTGCACGGGGAGTTGCGGGTGAAGCTGCACAATCCCGGCTCGGATCTGCTGTTTCGCGCCGAGACGCTGTTGTTGCGTTCGGAGCAGGGGATCCGAGAGGCCCGGGTGACTTCCGCGCGCCCGCACCAGAAGGGGATGGTGCTGCTGCACCTTCAGGGCTGCACCTCTCGCGAACAGGCCGAGGCCTTCCGTTCGGCCGAGGTCTGCCTTCCCCGCAACGCCTTGCCCGAGCTCTCCGAGGACGAGTACTACCTTTACGACCTGATGGGCCTGAAGGCGGTCCGTCGCGACGGGTCGGAGGTCGGGAAGGTGGAAGGGGTGCAAGTCTACCCGGCCGCGGACGCGTTGCGCATCCGCGCCGAGCGGGGCGTCTGCGAGCTGCCCCTGATCGAACCCTACCTGGTCCGGGTGGAGCTTCAGGCGGGTCGCGTGGTGGTCGACGGGTTGGAAGATCTGGACTGGGAGCGCCCTCGGAATAGGAAACGTAAATCGCGGTGAGGGGAGGCGATGGTGCTTTTCAACGTGGTCACCCTGTTCCCGGAGCTGATCGACTCCTGGTCGGCGATCGGATTGATCGGTAAATCCATCAAGTCAGGAATCCTCCAGCTCCGTTGCCTCTCCCCGCGCGAGTTCACCGCCGACCGGCACCGCAGCGTGGACGACACGCCCTTTGGAGGCGGCGCGGGCATGGTGATGGCGGCGGCTCCCCTGGTCGAGGCCATGGAGGCGCTGGACGCCGGGGGCGTGGCGGGGGAGGGTGACGCGTCCGGTGAGCCGTTCGCATCACCTGCTCATCGCGTCCTGCTCACGCCGCAGGGGGCGCCCATGAGCCACGGGCACGCGGTGCGCTTTTCCCGCATGGCGGCCATCACCCTGGTCTGCGGGCGCTACGAGGGGGTAGACGAGCGCGTGCGCGCCTTCGTGCACGAGGAGCTCTCCATGGGGGACTTCGTTCTCAACGGCGGCGAGGTCGCCGCCATGGCCGTTATAGAGGCGACCGCCCGGTTGCTGCCCGGGGTGCTGGGCAATGCCGACTCCCCGCGGGATGAGTCGCACAGTCGAGGCCTGCTCGAGTACCCCCACTACACCAGGCCCCGGTCCTTCAGGGGCATGGAGGTGCCCGAGGTATTGATCTCGGGCAACCACGCCGAGATCGAGCGCTGGCGCCGGAAACAGGCGCTGTTGCGGACCCGCCAGCGGCGTCCCGACCTGTTCGAAAGGGTAAGTCCGAGCGCCGAGGAGCTCGCTTGGTTGGAAGGGCAGGGATCGGAAGACCGGAAAGGTGAGCAGTAGGATTCGCGCGGCCGGACATCGTTGTCATCACATTCGTTTACATTGACGTGACCCGACTCGCGTGCTAGCTCTGCGCACCTTTGATCGCGCGGAGCGCAATAGGGACCTGCGTACCGGGACCCGTCCGAATGGAGATGCCGTCATGGCCAGGTTTTTTCCCGAGCTCAAAAGTATCGAGGCCGATAATCTCAAAGAAGCTCCGTCGTTCCGCGTGGGAGAGACGGTCAAGGTTCACTACCGGATCCGCGAAGGCGAGAAGGAGCGGATCCAGGTCTTCCAGGGCGTGGTCATCCGCAAATCGGGCGGGGGTGTCGGCGCCACCTTCTGCGTACGTAAGAGATCGGGCGGGGTCGGAGTCGAGCGGATATTTCCCGTGCACTCACCCCGTATCGAAAAGGTCGAGATAGTCAGCAGCGGCCGAGTAAGGCGCTCGCGGCTCTACTTCCTGCGGATGCTCTCCGGCAAGAAGGCGCGTCTGCGCGAAGAGAGGCGGGAAGTGCAGGCGTAGGGCCGTAACGGGCGGGTGCAAGGCCCGCCCCTACGTTTGTAGCGTCTCGTTCAGCGAACCGGTCCGGTAGCCCTCGAGGTCGAGGGCGACGAAGGCCAGGCCCGCCTTTCTGGCCGCCTGGACGATACCCTCGCGCATCTCGAAAGCCGTCTGCATCTCGTCGCGGGCCACCTCGATGCGGGCCGCGTCGCCGTGCAGCCGGACGCGAACCTGGCGCAGCCCCATCCCTTTCAGGGCGGCCTCCATCTTCTCTATACGTAGCAAACGCTCGGCAGTTACCGGCGTTCCGTAAGGGATCCGGGAGGCGAGGCAGGCAGAGGCCGGCTTGTCCCAGAACTCCAGCTTCATCTCTCGCGCCAGTTGCCGGATCTCGGCCTTGCCCAACTCGGCCTCGATCAAGGGGTGGCGCACCCCGGCCTCGGAAGCCGCCTGCAATCCAGGTCTGTAATCGCCGAGGTCGTCCGCAGTGGCTCCGTCCGCCAGGTGGGCGAAGCCGAGCTCTGCTCGTCTCTCCTCTGCCAGCCGGAACAGCTCGCTCTTGCAGTGGTAGCAGCGGTCGGGCCGATTCTCGGCATACCGCGGGTTTTCGAGCTCTCTGGAGGTTTCCAGCAGATGCCGTACCCCTATCCGACGCGCCGTTCGCTCCGCCTGCTCGCGCTCGGAGGCCGGCAAGGTCGGGCTTACCGCGGTGACGGCCACCGCCCGCTCCCCGAGCACCCGGGTCGCGACCGCGAGCAGGAAGCCGCTGTCCAGCCCACCGCTATAGGTGATGACCACCGAGCGCATCTCCCGCAGCAGGCGTTCGAGGTTTTCCAGCTTTTTCGCTGCGTCGCTCACCGAGGGCATTGTACTCCTGGAAATCCGCTTCGCATTCCGGGTCGCGATCTTTTCACGTGCAACGGCCAGGACTCGGCAACCGTCAGAATCGCGTCGCGGTAGGCAAATCGACCGCCGTTTGCTAAGAACGGATCCCGAAAACGGACCGAGCCTCGCGCCGCGCCGTGAGGTCGTCTGCAAGGCGGACCGACGAGCGCGGGTAGAGTCCTTGCGAGGAGGTCCAACGCCGCAGACGACCCCGTGCCGCAAGCGAGGCGACGGGGGTTTTTCCCATCCGTTCGAGGAACGTCCGATGTTCGATCTACAAAAAGATGGTGATGTCTACCTGCTGCGTATGGCAGCCGGGGAGAACCGCTTTAACGGGGATTTCGTCAAGGAGGTCAACCGAGCGTTGGATGAGATCGAGCGCTCGCAGGGACCGGCGTCGTTGGTCACCACGGGCGAGGGCAAGTTCTACTCGAACGGCCTGGACCTCGAATGGATGGCGACCCTGAGCCAGAAGGAGGTCGACGCGCACGTACGCAACGTCCACGCCTTGTTTTTTCGCATGTTCACCTTTCCGGTGGTCACGGTGGCGGCGCTCAACGGCCACGTATTCGCCGCGGGGGCCATGATCGCTCTGGCGCACGATTACCGGATCATGCGGGGGGACCGGGGCTTCTTCTGCCTTCCCGAGGTCGATATCCGCATTCCCTTCACCGAGCCGATGGCAACCCTGATCCGTGCCCGGCTTCCGGCCGGCAACGTGGTTCACGAGGCCATGTGCACCGGAAAGCGCTACGGCGGAGACGACGCGGCGCGCCTCGGCATAGTGGACCGCGCCGTTCCCGAGGACGAGGTGGTGTCCGCGGCCGTGGAGCTGGCCCGGGGCCTGGCCGACAAGCACCGGGATACGCTGGCTAAGATCAAGCGCGGCGCCTATCCCGAAGTGGTCGAGGTGTTCGAGAGGGACGCTCGGGGGTAGACCGGGTCATCAGGCCGCGCCCCGCATGCGCTTGTGCGCTTCCTCCAGCACCGTCTCCATCAGGGCGGTCGGCAGCGGCGCGAAGCGATCGATCTCCATCGAGTAATTGGCGCGGCCCGAGGAGAGCGAGCGCAGCGCGGTAGCGTAGCCGAACATCTCCATCAAGGGCGCCTCGGCGTCTATCTTCTGCGAGCCCTTGCGGTAGCGCCGCATGTTCAGCACCTTGCCGCGGCGCCGGCTCAGGTCGCCCACGATGTCGCCGATGTACTCGTCCGGGGTGGCGATGTCCACCGTCATAATGGGCTCCAATAGCTGAGGGGCGGCCGCCAGGAAGGCCTGGCGGAAACAGACCATGGCGGCGTGGCGAAAGGCCAGGTCCGAGCTGTCCACCTCGTGGTGGCTGCCGTCGATCAGGGTCACCCGTACGTCGATGGCCGGGTAGTCGGCCAGGATGCCGGAAGTCATCACCTCGACCACCCCCTTCCGGATAGCCGGTACAAACTCCTTCGGGATCACGCCCCCCGTGGTGCTGTCGAGGAACTCGAAGCCCTTGGCGGCGTTGGGCTCGATCCGCATGACGACGTGGGCGTACTGCCCGTGCCCGCCGGTCTGTTTTATGTGCCTATACTCGGCGGTTTGCTCGGCGGTAATGGTCTCCTTGTACTGTACCGACGGCCTGCCCACCGAGGTGGCGACGCCGAACTCGGTTCGGAGTCTATCGACGATGATTTCCAGGTGAAGCTCGCCCATGCCCGCAATCACCGTCTCGTTGGCCCGCTGCACCTGGCGCACCACGAAGGAGGGGTCCTCCAGCGCCAGCTTGCGCAGGGCGGCCTGCAACCGTTCCTGTTCGCCGCGGCTGCTGGCGGCGACCTTGACGCTGATGACCGGCTCGGGCACACGGACCGACTCCAGTAGTAAGGGGGCCCTGGCTTCGCAGACGGTGTGCCCGGTGTGGGTTCCTTTGAGACCGATCAGCGCGACGATGTCGCCCGGGCCGACCTCGGTCATGTCTATCCGTTCCTTGGCCTTGATGCGCAAGATGCGGCTCACCCGTTCCTTCTTGCCGGTGGAGACGTTGAGGATCGAGTCGCCGGCCCGGATGGCCCCGGAATAGGTGCGCACGAAGGTCTGCTGGCCGACGTAGGGATCGTGGATGACCTTGAAGGCGAGGGCGGAAAAGGGCTCCTCGGCGGTGGGCTGGCGGCGGCAGGTCATCTCGGCGTCATCCGGATGCCGCCCGATGGTCACCCCCCGGTCCAGCGGGCTGGGCAGATAGGCCACCACCGCGTCGAGCAGGTTCTGGATGCCGATGTTCCTGTAAGCGGCGCCGCAGAACACCGGGGTTATCAGCGAGCGGAGCACGCATTCCCGCGTCACCTCGTGCAGCAGCTGCTCGGGGATATCCTCTTCCTCGAGATAGAGATCCCCGAGTGCGTCGTTGAAGTCGGCGAGCCGCTCGATCAGCTTCTGCCGCCAAAAGAGCGCGCCGGTGAGAAGGTCGGGCGGGATCTCTTCCTGCAGCTGGACGCCGTCCTTGAAGCGGAAGGCCTTCATGCCGACCAGATCGACGACTCCCTGGAAATCGTCCCCCGCGCCCATGGGCAGCTGGAATACGACCGGGTGCGCCTCCAGCATCTCGTCCATCTGTCGCACCACCTCCTGCAGGTCAGCGCCCGGCCGGTCCATCTTGTTTACGAAGGCGATACGGGGCACGCGGTAGCGGTCGGCCTGGCCCCAGACCGTCTCGCTCTGCGCTTCGACCCCGCCTACCGCGCAGAACACGGCGACGATGCCGTCGAGCACCCGCATGGAGCGCTCGACCTCGATGGTGAAGTCGACGTGGCCCGGCGTGTCGATGATGTTGACTGTATGGTCCTGCCAGCGGCAGGAGATGGCGGCCGAGGCGATGGTGATGCCGCGTTCCTGTTCCTGCTTCATGAAGTCCATGGTGGCCTGGCCGTCGTGGACCTCGCCCATCTTGCGGGTGGTACCGGAGTAGAAAAGAATGCGTTCGGTAACGGTGGTCTTGCCCGCGTCGATATGGGCGGCGATGCCGATATTTCTGGATTTCAGGATGCTCATGGGTACGCCCCGGGTGAACGGAAGGCGCGCTTCATAGTCCCTTGGAGGCGGGTTGTCGATGAAAACCGTGCAACATCGCCGATCCAGTTCGGTGCGCGCCTTGCGCACGCCGGGGCGCAGGGCCGGACCTTGTGCCCCCTCCCACCGTTTTATCGAGACGCCGCGGATACCGCGGCAGGAACCACTGCGGCCGTCGTGGCTGCTTCCGGTCTCTCGACGGGGCGCCTCACGCCCAGCGACGCGCGGGAAAGGATGGCCTCGCAAAGGTCGCCGAAGTCGTAGCCCACGCCTCTGGCGATTTTTGGCAGCAGTGAGGTGGGCGTCATGCCGGGCAGGGTGTTGACCTCCAGCACGTACTCGTTCTCGCCATCGGTGGCGAGCATGTCGACCCGTACCGCCCCGGAAACGCCCAGAGCATCCACCGCCCGTTCGGCGATGCGCAGCATCCCCTGGTAGCGGGTGGGGGGAAGCCTGGCCGGGAAGAAGTACTCGGTCTGTCCGCTCTGGTACTTGGACCGGTAGTCGTAAACGCCGCTGTGCGGCACGATCTCGAGCGCGCCGAGCGCGCGACCGTCGAGAACGCCGACGGTGATTTCGCGTCCGGCGACGAAACGCTCCACCACGATCGAATCGTCGAAGCGCGCCGCTTCCTCGCACCGAGTGGCTAGCTCCGCGATGTCGTCTGCTCTGCCGGCGCCGATGCTCGATCCCTGCCGGCGCGGCTTGACGAAGACCGGATAGCCGAAGCAGCCGTGTATCTCGTCGAGCTCGGGTATCTGCTCGGCGTCGATCGCGTAGTAGGGGGGGGTAGGGACGTTGAGCAGCCGGAAGAGCTCCTTGGACTTGAGCTTGTCCATGGCCAGCGCGCTCTCGGTCACCGCCGAGCCGGTGTAAGGGATCTGTAGTATCTCGAGCAGCCCCTGGATGCAGCCATCCTCGCCGTAGGAGCCGTGCAGGGCGATGAAGGCGACGTCTATCGGTTCCTGCCGGAGCACCTGATCGATATCGCGATCGACGAAGACCTTGATCACGTCATGTCCGCGTTCGAGCAGCGCGTCGTATATCGCCTCGCCGGTGACCATCGATACCTGTCGCTCCGCGCTGAGGCCGCCCATCAGGATCCCGATTCGCTTCGATTTCATCTCCGCTCCTTCCGGTATCGATTTGAAGCACTATCCTTTTGCACTAGCAAGAGCGCGGAACCGGGGTCAAGAAAACGCGGAACCGGGGCGGGCTGCGTGAACCGAAGGTACCGGAAGGGGGGAGAGCGCGCGGCGAACCGATTTGCGCGGCCGAAGCCATGGTGTTATTATGCTGTCCCGGAATCGCACAGGGACGCCTTTCGTTTCCGTTCCTGCAAGAGGGTATCCGTCGAAATGAAGGCGGAGGGAGGCAAGGTTTTCACGTGCGGATCCGATCCGAATTCTTTCCTGCCGTTTCGCTCGCGTTACGCGCAAGAGTCTTGACCGGGGAACGATCCCCGACCTCGGACAGCGGATCACCGCTGGTACTCATTTTGAATTCACCATGAGATTCAAGGCGAGAGCGCAATCGAAGAGTTCGCCTGCCGGCGCTTTTCGAACGGGGACACGAGCGGCGTCCATGGCTCGTCGTATCGATCGCGATAGGGGTCGCGTAGCAGATCGTTCTGATTTGCGGATGAGCTTTCCCCACCCCCGTGGAATCGACAGTACCGATGACATTTACCGAGGCTGCGCTGGAAGTGCTCCGCAGCGTGGGCAAACCGCTTCACTACAAAAAGATCACCGAGATAGCGATCGAACGGAGCCTGCTGTCTCACGTAGGCAAGTCCCCGGAGCTGACCATGAGCTCTCGTTTGGCCACCATGGTCAAGGTCTACCGGGGCAGCTCGCCCATCATAAAAGTACGGCCGGGGGTGTTCGCCGTGCGTGACTGGAACGAGAAGAAGAAAGAAGATCCGGACGCGCAGGTCGACGCCGAAGAGCGGCCCGCCGCGCCCGAGTCGGAAGACGGTGAATCGACCCCAGTCGAAGGCAGCGACGACGAACAATCCGCGGCCGCGACTTCACCCCCGCTGCCGGGCGCTGATCTGTTTCCGGCCGAGGACGACGACGACGAGCCCATCCTGGCCGGGCTGGAACGTGACGACGAGGAGGGATCGGACGACGGACGCAATCGCAAGCGCCGTAAGCGTCGTCGTCGCGGCAAGGCCGATGGCGAGGGAGAAGCGCATTCGGGCAATGTCCACGGTTCGGGCCGCGAGCGCAACGGATCGTACACCCACTCCGTGGAACACGGCGGCTCCAGACGTCGCTCCTTCTCGGACGGCGGTTCGCAGCACGATTACGCTCGGATCGTAGCCGCCGACGGCGAGCTGCTGGGTAAGGACCTGGCCGATGCGGTGCGGGCCGTTCTGCTCCGCTCCGAAAGACGGATGTTGACCCTGACCAAGACCGCCGAGCTGCTGGTAAGCAAGGGGCGGCTGTCGGGAAGCGCTGCCGGGCTGGCGCCGACCGTGGCGGCAGCGGTGCGGGCCGACATCTCGCGCGCGAAGCTCTCGGGCTCCCGACCGCGCTTCCGCTTCAAGGGCAACCTGATCGGTCTGACCGAGTGGCAGGTGTCGCGAGACGCTATCCGGGCCGAAGAGGCCGTGGTTATGGCTGCGGAACGGCAACGGGAGCAGACGCGGCGTTCGCTGATTCAGAAGCTCGGAGAGCTCTCGACTGCAGGTTTTGCGGAGGTCATCGCAACCTGGCTAAACGCCGAGGGCGTGGTGGCGCTGCGCGCGGTACGCCGTCCGGGTGCGGACAGCGGGCAATTACACTTCGCCGGAACGCTCAAGCGAGGCGTGGAGGAGAGCCGCCTCGCCATCGTGGTGCTCCGCGACGGGCGGAGCATCGATCGGGAGAGCGTGGTCGCGGTTCGCGGCGGGCTGCACCACTACGGCAAGGCGACCGGTGCCTGGCTCGTCACCACGGGAAGGGTTGCCGGTGGGGCCTGGGAGGAGACGCGAGCCGAGGGAGCTGCGCCTTGCTCGCTTTTCGACGGTCACGCGCTTGCCGAGGCCATGGAGCGGCTCGGCGTGGGCTGTAGAAGGTATCAGGTCGTGGTCACGGGACTGGACCACGAGCTGTTCGAGGCGCTCGTCGACCGAAACGAAGCGCGGGGCCGAGACGAGGGCGACCGAGATCGCGAGCGGTCGCGCCGGTCGCGCCGAAGCCGTCCGCCGGAAGCACTGGTGGAGGACGAAGCAGAGGTAGAAGCCGATTCCGACGCTGGAGCGGAAACGGAACGACCCGCCCGGGAAAAAGGGGGGCGAGCCTCGCGTCAGTCAGAACGGCCGTTCCGGCGCGGCAGGTCCGAATCGACGGAAGCTGCGCCTACAGCCGAGTACGGAGAGGGGACACAGCGAGAGGCCGACGAGGGGGGCGGGCCGCCAGACGCCTCGATGGAGGCCGTAGAGGATGGGTCCGAAGAAGGGCTTCCCCAGAACGTGCACAACCATGTCTACGAGATCGCCTACGAGGGCTCGACCTCGGTCTTTCCGCCACCGCTGGACGAGTCGTCGAGCGAGGCGCAGAACGCGCCGTCGGAGGATGGTGGGCAGGCTGCAGAGGAGCCATCGGCAGGGGGTGCGGCGTCTTCGGAGGATTCCTCGGAGCAGCCCGATAGCGAGTCGGACGCCGGGGAAGAGACCTCCACTTAGGAGGCACCGCAAAATAAACGCTCCGAGACCGGGCGCGCCGACGGAGCGCAATCGCGAGCGCGCTCGGAGGAAAAAACGCAGAGATCTCTCCCTGCGGTCGAGAGCGCTATTTCGAGGTTTTTCCGAGGACGAAAGCCGCGAGTGCGCCCGTCCGCGCGGCCGCAACCGGATCGTTTTTTTTTTGCGGTGCCTCCTTAGGACGGGAAGCTCCTGGAGTGAACGCACCTGCTGAAATCGCGGGGCGCAATTCCGAATTCTCGAAGGTGCTGGAGAAAGATCGTCGGGGGTAAGAAGCGATAAAGCGAATCGATTCCCTGTGGTGGTATAGTTCGGGGACCGTGGCTCGCGTACTACACATCGAAGACGACCCGGCGAACCTGCTGCTGGTCAGAGAGCTGTTAGACGTGGCCGGACACGAGGTGATCGAGGCCAGGGACGGTCTGGAGGGAACGCTGCTCGCCAAGGCTCACCGGCCCGACCTGGTTTTGGTCGATATCAACGTTCCCGAGCTCGACGGCTACGAGGTCACCCTCCGCTTGCGCGGGATGACCGAGATGAATTCGACGCCCATCGTCGCGCTTACCGGAGAGGGGGACCGCGAGACCACACTGGCGGTCGGCGCAGACGGATTCATCGCCAAGCCGATCGATGCGCAGAGCTTCGCCTCCCAGGTAGAGCGGTATCTGCACGGGCACCGAGATACCGGGGACCGTGACGTGGGAGGGATGAAGCTGCGAGACCTCTCGCAGAAGATCGTCGAGCGGCTCGAAAACAAGGTGATCGAGCTGGTCGAGGCCAACCGCAGGCTCGAGGAGGTAGCCCGGTTGCGTCGCGAGTTCCTGCGCAACCTGAGCCACGAGTTCGCCACCCCCATGACTCCGGCGGTCGGGTATCTGCGGCTGCTGCTGAACGAGGAGATGGGGCCGCTTACTCCGCTTCAGCGCAAATGCCTGGAGTCGATCGATACCGCGACCGGCAAGCTGCGCTCGCTGGTTGATACGCTTCTGGACGTGAGCGCCTTAGAAGGGGGGCGACTGCACCTGTACGTGAGGGAGTACGACTTCAAGGATGTGCTGACCAAGGCGCTGGACGAAACCGCACCGCTATTCGTGCAGGCCGGGGTCAACCTGATACGGGAAGAGGTCGAGGGCGCCACGCCGGCTCGGGGAGACCCGGACAAGCTGTGCCGCGCGCTGGTTCACATCCTGGACAACGCCGTCAAATTTACCCCGCGCGGTGGAGATGTGGCGGTGGGGATCAAGGTCGAGACAGAGGCGGAGTCCGGCGAGATCGAGTATCAGGCGATCGTGGTCGATGGGGGCTCGGGCGTTTCTCCCGAGCAGATCGAGAAGATCATGGAGCCCTTCTACCAGGCGGACGGCTCGCCGACCCGGCGCCACGGCGGGGTAGGGTTAGGCCTGGCTTTCGCCCGGCACGTCGCCCAGAACCTGGGAGGGGGAATACGGATCCAGAGCCCTCCGCGGGAGGTGGTCGCCGGTCGCGCTCTGCGGGGAACGGCGGTAAGGCTCAGCGTGAAGAAGGACCCACCTTCGGTCTAACGGAGACCTCTGCCTCCGGTCGAGGTGACAACAGCGAGGCTTCGCCCAGCTGTTGTCATTTCGAGAAGCGAGAAATCTCGATGTCAGACCTATCCGGAATTCGCGAGAGATTTCTCGTCGCCTCCGGCTCCTCGAAATGACATGTTGCGGCAAACATTCGTGGTTTTTAAAAAAAGTCGGAGTTTTGATGCGCAAAGCCGCGCAATAAAAACATTTTACGTGATCCTCCGTCCCCCGTGAGGTTTCCCGCTCTAAGCTTCAGACGAATTCTCGCCGGCCGGTTCAAAACGCGAACCCTTGAGATGTTTTCTCGGTAATCAACTGAAACGCTTCCGCTTTTTCGACCAGCTCATAGAGGGACGGATCCTTATATTCAAGAGAACGCCCGCCCCGCCCGAAAGACGACGGGAGTATTTATGAAATGGTTTCCAGCCGAACGCTCTCACCCCTATTTAGTTCCCGGCTCAAAATGCAACTCCCGTCGCCTCGCTTGCGGGGCGGGCGCATCTGCTGCGTCGTTCCTCCTCGAAATAGCCCCACTATTCGCTCGTCGTCACTCCTTGCAGCTGCGCCCGCCGCGCTGCGCGATGCTCGGTCCGGCATTTTGAGCCGGGAACTATTTAGCTTTTCCGTAGTTCTTGCGGTCGCCTGTTGGCGGCGATAGGTTGTTCCCGGCTCGAAACGCGACTGCCGTCGCCTCTCTCGCCAGGCGACGGCAGTCGCGTTTCGAGCCGGGAACCAGGATGAGGGGTAAGAGACCGTCATGAAATGTCCCTTCTGCGGTTCGGAAAACGACAAGGTAATCGACTCGAGGATCTCCCAAGGTGGAGACGTGACCCGGCGCAGAAGAGAATGCGAGAAGTGCGAGCGCCGGTACACGACCTACGAGCGGGTAGAGCTGGTACTGCCCATGGTGGTGAAGAAGGACCAGAGCAGGGAGCCCTTCGACCGGGAAAAGGTCCTGGCCGGCTTGCGTACGGCGTGCGAGAAGAGACCGATCGCATGGGAAAAGGTTGACGCGCTGGTCACCAAGATCGAACAGGAGCTGGCCGAATCCGGTGAAAAGGAGATCGATTCCTCCCGCATCGGCGAGCAGGTCATGGCGAGGCTGAGAGATCTGGACCAGGTAGCATACGTGAGGTTCGCCAGCGTCTACCGCAGCTTCAAGGACATCCACGAGTTCATGGCGGAGCTCACGGAGTTGCTCTCGAACCCGCCGAATAAGGTGTAGACCGATGGCGGCGACCGAGCGACGCTTCTCGGAGGACGATGAGCGAATGATGGCGCTGGCCCTGCGCGCGGCCGCGCGCGGCCGTCCCAGCCCCAATCCGCACGTGGGAGCAGTCCTGGCCCGGAAAGGGGAGGTTATCAGCGTTGGCCACCACGCGCGTTGCGGGGGGGCTCACGCGGAGGTCGCGGCCATAGAGCGGGCCGGTCGACGACGGGCCCGCGGGGCCACGCTCTACGTGACCTTTGAGCCCTGCAACCACCACGGGCGTACCGGTCCCTGTTCCGAGGCCATCATCGAGGCCGGTATCCGGCGGGTGGTCATCGGCTGCAAGGACCCTGCACCCCACAAGCCGGGCTCGTCGCGGAGGCTGCGCGCGGCAGGCATCGAGGTCGTGATGGGTGTGCTGGAAGAGCACGCGCGGAAGATGGTGGCCGATTTCGCCAAGTGCAGGCTACAGGGGCTCCCTTTCGTCACGCTCAAGGCAGCTATCACGCTGGACGGCCGCACGGCGAGCCGCACGGGGGAATCCAAGTGGATAACCGGCGAGCTGGCCCGTCGCGAGGCGCACCGGATGCGGGCGAGCAGCGACGCGGTCATGGTCGGGGTGGGAACAGTCCTGGCGGACGACCCGCAGCTGACCGTGCGGGCCGTTCGTGGTTCGGATCCGATACGTATCATATTAGATGCCCATCTGAGAACACCGCCACGTTCCAGGATCGTGCGTCACGAGTCGAGCTCGCCCACGATTATTTTTCACGCGGTAGACGCGAGCCCGTCTCGCAGGCGCCGTTTGATGGGTGACGGGGTAGAGCTGGTCGCTATCGGCAGGGCCGGAGCGAGGCGAGTCGGGCTGCGCACCGCGCTGCGGGAGCTGGTCCGTAGAGACGTGGTCCGTTTGCTGTGCGAAGGAGGATCCCGCGTACACGGGTCTCTGCTGGACGGGGGCTTGGTCGATCGGGTCGCGCTCTTCCTGGCACCCCGTATCCTGGGCGACGCTCGTGCGATTCCGATGGCCGACGGCCGCGGGGCTAAGCGACTGGCCGACTCCTGGCGGATCTGCGATGTCAGCGTCAGGCGGCTGGGCGATGACTTGCTGGTAACCGGCGACGTCGGTGGTAAGAGGTCCAGATGTTCACGGGATTGATAGAGCGGATCGGGCAGGTCCGATCGTTGCGGCGGACCGGAGCGGGCGCCGAGCTGGAGGTCGCGACCGGATTCGAGGCGCTCGAACCCGGCGAGTCCATCGCCGTGAACGGGGCCTGTCTCACCGTCAGCTCGTTCGGTAAGGAGTGGTTCGCCGCCGGGGTCTCGGCCGAAACGCTGGCCCGTACTACCCTGGGCGCTCTAGGTGCCGGCGAGCGGGTTCACCTGGAAAGGGCGCTCAAGCTCGGGGACCGGCTGGGCGGCCATCTGGTTTCGGGCCACGTGGACGGCGTGGGCAAGTTGGTCTCCAGCAGCGCTCTGGGAGAGGCCCTGCGGGTGACCTACGAAGTGCCGCCTGCGCTCGCTCCGCTGGTGGCGCCCAAGGGATCGATCGCCCTCGACGGGACCAGCCTCACGGTCAACGGCGTTCAGGGAAACCGCTTCGATGTGGTACTAGTGCCTTTTACCCGGGAAAAGACCCTGCTCGACGGGCGCGCTCCGGGGTCAGCGGTCAACATCGAGGTCGACCTTCTGGCCAAGTACGTGGCGCGCCTGCTCGGCAAACCGGGCGTGGACGGCGAGGTGCCGGACGGCGGCGGCGTCACCCTGGAGCGGTTGGCCGAGGAAGGTTTCCTCTGAGTTCTCCAGAGCCCCTGGAGCGTCGAAACGCCCGGTCGGCTTTGCGCTGGTTTCGTGCTATATGCTGCGAGCCGACCGGACTGGCCGGGACGGCGGAGGTGTACGGAGATGAAGAAAGTAGCAATCGATAGAGTCCATCGCGCGTGCGAGGAGCTGCGGGCCGGCCGGATGGTGGTGCTGGTCGACGACGAGCAACGCGAGAACGAGGGCGACCTGGTAATGGCCGCGGACAGGGTCACGCCCGACGCCATCAACTTCATGGCCCGTTACGGCCGCGGTTTGATCTGCCTGACGCTCGAGCCCTCCCGGGTGGAGGAGCTGGAGCTGCACATGATGGTCGACGACAACCGGGCCGAGTACGGCACGGCCTTCACCGTTTCGGTGGACGCCAGGGAAGGGGTCACCACCGGGATCAGCGCCGCGGACCGGGCCCACACCATCTTGCTGGCGGTGTCCGAGAGCGCCAAACCGCGCGACCTGGTCAGCCCGGGCCACGTATTTCCGCTACGCGCCGTACCCGGGGGAGTACTGCAGCGCACCGGACATACCGAGGGTTCGGTGGATCTGGCCCGTATCGCGGGGTGCGCTCCGGCCGGGGTCATCTGCGAGATCATGAACGAGGACGGCACCATGGCGCGTATGCCTGAGCTCCGGAAGTTTTCCGAGCAGCACGGGCTGTTGCTGCTCTCCATCGTGGATCTCGTGCAGTACCGGCTGCAGAACGAGCGGCTGGTCAAGAAGGTCGCCGAGGGCGAGGTCGATATCGCCGGAGGCAAGAAGGGCTGGAGGGCTCACGTCTACCAGACCAGCGGAGAGCCCTTCTACAACCAGATGCTGGCCCTGACCCTGGGCGAGATCGACGATTCCCCCACCCTGGTTCGGGTGCAGGTGGGAAGCGCGCTGGGCGACGTTTTCGGCGCGCGAGCCGGCACGCGCGTGCTGGCCTCCGAAGCTATCCACTGTATAGAGGGCGTGGGGCGTGGAGTCGTGCTTTTCATCCCCTCGCGTATCGATCTGGCGACCGACCTCAACTACCATCTCGGGCGGGATATCAAGCTCCCACCGCAGTTCGCCGAGGCTGCGGTCCGCGAGGTGGGCTTCGGCTCCCAGGTGCTGATGAATCTCGGCGTTCGCAAGATGCGGCTGCTCACCAACCGGCCGCGCCGAATACCGGCGGTGGACGGATTCGGTCTCGAGGTGGTCGAGCAGGTCACGTTGAACGACCTGGCCGGCGAGATACGGCAGGCGAGCTCACGTACAACTAACTGAGGAGGCGTGGAGATGAGCGGCAATATCAAGACCTACGAGGGCGGCTTCGACGCCCCCAAGGATGCGCGCTTCGCCATCGTGGCCACCAGGTTCAACAACTTCATCGTGGACCGTCTGTTGGAGGGGGCGCTGGATGCCCTGAAGCGGCACGGGGTTCCCGAGGATCGCATCTGCGTGGCCAAGACTCCGGGCTCGTTCGAGCTGCCGCTGGTCTGCAACCGCCTGGCGGCCACCGGTCAATTCCAGGCGGTGATCGCGCTGGGTTGCGTGATCCGGGGCGGCACGCAGCACAACGTTTACATCGCAACCGAGGTCGCCAAGGGGTGCGCCCAGGCGATGATGAGCACGGGGGTGCCCATCGCTTTCGGCGTTTTGACCACGGACACCATCGAGCAGGCCATCGAACGAGCGGGCACCAAGTCCGGCAACAAGGGCTTTCACGCCGCGCTGGCCGCCATCGAGATGGTTAATCTCTCCGGCGATCTCGCCTCCGCCGGATACTGAGCTGTATTGGGTCGTAGGGGTACGGAACCGTGGGTTCTCGCCGCAGGGGCAGAGAGGCTGCCGTACAGATCCTCTACGAGATGGACATTTCGGAGATGGATGCCGAGCAAGCCATCGGCCGTTTCTGGGACAACCTGGGGACGTCGGAGGCAGAGAGCGAGTTCGGCAACCAGCTGGTGCGCGGCTGTGCCAGCCAGCTCTCCCGCATCGACACCGTCATCCGGTCCGTCAGCGAGCACTGGAGATTGGAGCGCATGGCCTGCGTCGACCGCAATATCATCCGTCTGGCGGTATTCGAGCTGATGACCTTGTCGGACGTTCCGCGCAAGGTGACGCTTAACGAAGCGGTGGAGCTGGCCAAGCGGTTCGGGGACGAGTCGAGCCCGGCTTTCGTGAACGGAGTGCTCGATCGCATCGCCAACGATCTCGGCAAGGAGTAGGGGGGCAGATGGACGTTCGCTTCGTCTTGCCGGACATCGAGCTGCTGGACGAGATCGAGTGCGAAGCGCTCGCCATGCCTTTTTTCGAGGACGAACGGCCGCTACGAGGGGTTCTCGGCATACTGGACTGGCGGCTTTGCGGTTTTGTTTCGCGGATGATCATCCGCGGTCGAATCTGTGGATGCCTGGGAGAGGCGGTCCTGTTACCCGGTCGACCTCATCTGAACGTGGACATGCTATTTCTCTTCGGTCAGGGTCCGGAGGCGGCCTGGTCGGAAGAGCGCGCCGAGCAGACCACGGAACGGATGTTAAGCACACTCGGGGCGGCAGCCGCGCGTACCTCGGCCCTGACGCTGCCCGGACGCGCGGGCAAGGGGATCGGGCCCGCTCGCGCCATGGAGATCTTTCTACAGGTATCGAACCGCCATCCGGAGCACGACGAGGTCATCGTGGTCGAATCGGCCCCGGGTCAAAAGGCCATGGCTTCGGTCCTGGAGCGCCAGCGGCGCCGCGCGCGGGCGCTGGACGGTTGACGAGGGGCGGAAAAAGCGGGTTTGAAACCGGCTGGATGGATGCTATGCAGGCGCCGGGAGAAGGGCTGAAGCGCTCGGCGAGCGCATAACAAGGAGAATCTCAACGTGAGTCACTGCAAATCCAAGACCGTTTACGGATGGACGCTCGTCGGGCAGCTGTTTCTCTGCGCGGCGCTTTCGGTCACGCTGGGCTGCCGCGAGGCGGGCAAGAAGAAGGGGAGCGAGGCTGCCTCCGCCGACAAGACCGGGGCGGCGGCGACCAAGAAAGAAACCTGCGACGAGTACGCGGATAAGGTGTGCAAAGAGGCCGGCGAGCAATCCCCGACCTGTCAGAACATGAAGGGCGCTGTCGGGTTCATGCCGCCCGCCGCCTGCCAGGCCGGGCTGGCCGACCTGGACTTCACCAAGAAGAAGATCGCCGAGACCCGGAAGAAGTGCACCGAGCTGATGGACAAGCTCTGCGCCGACCTGGGACCCGGCGACAGCTGCGAGATGGTCCGCACGCAGACGGCGAGGTTCACCCCGCAGCGGTGCGAATCGCTGATGCAGAACTACGACAAGGTTCTCGCCCAGATCAAGCGGCAGGAGGAGGCCAAGAAGCCGCTAACCCCGGAGAAGCAGGCGATGATCAGCCAGGGTCCCGTACCCTCCTTCGGTCCGAAAGACGCCAAGGTCACCCTGGTCGAATTCTCGGATTTTCAGTGCCCCTACTGCAGCCGGGCCGGTCAAGCGGCTAAGCAGATCAAGGAGAAGTACGGGGACAAGATCCGCTTCGTGTTCCGGCAGTTCCCCCTCTCATTCCACAAGCAGGCGCATCTAGCCTCGCAGGCCGCCCTGGCCGCCGATGCCGAGGGGAAGTTCTGGCCCTACCACGACCTGCTTTTCGAGAACCAGCGGCAGCTCGATCGCCCCTCGCTGGAGAAGTACGCCAAGCAGGTCGGTCTCAATATGGCGAAATTCAAGAAGGCGCTCGACGACACGACCTACGCCAAGGCCGTAGACGCGGACCTGGAGCTGGGCAAGCAGGTGGCGGTCAGCGGAACGCCTACCATGTTCCTGAACGGAACGCGGGTTCCGAACCCCACCGACTTCGCCGGCATTTCCAAGCTGATCGACGCGGCGCTCGGGGGCGGCGGGGCGGCTCCGAGCGCCGCGGCGGCTACCGGTACGGGTGCCGAAGCGGCCAGCGCTCCCGCGGCGCCGGCCCCTGCGGCTGCCAAGGCTCCCGTGGCGGCTGCCAAGGCCGCCGAGTAGCGGGCCACCCGAAGCCGGCGCGAAGGGCATTCGCGGTCGCCACGGCCGCGAACGCCTTTCGTCCAGTGGGTCACGCCGACGACTTGCCGACGTGGCAAACGCGGTTGCGCCCCGCACGCTTGGCGGCATACATTCCCTGGTCGGCGATTTCGATCAGGGTCTTTTTATCCTCGCCGTCGCCCGGGTACGAAGCGACCCCGATGCTTACGCTGACGCATCCTAGCGGTTGCTCGCTCCCTCCTTCCACCTGCGTCGAGGCCACGAATCTGCGTAAGCGTTCGGCCCGGGTGAGCGCGCCCTGCAAATCGGTCTCCGGGAGAATGACGACGAATTCCTCGCCGCCGTAGCGCGCGGCCACGTCCGAGTTGCGGGCGCCCGGCGCCCCGCTGATTCTGCGGCCCGCGATGGTGTCGGCCAGTCGCAGTAGCAGGCGGTCGCCGGCGGGATGGCCCATGCGGTCGTTGTACTGCTTGAAGTGGTCGACATCGATGAATAGCAGGCTCAGGTCGTGTCGGTGCCGGCGGGAGCGGGAAATCTCCGCCTCGAAGGCCTCGTGGAAGTGGCCATGGTTGAATAGCCCGGTCAATGAGTCCTTCAGCGCCTGGTGCTTGAGATCATGGACCGCCATTTCGAGCTTACGGGTTCTCTCGGCGACCCGCTGCTCCAGGACCTCCTGCTGTTGCTCGAGCTCGGCCACCAGCTTCGTCAGCTGCTGGTTTTTGTTCTGCAACTCGGTGACCAGTCGCGTGTTTTCGGCCTCCAAATATACCTCGCGTATGGCGGCGGAAACGATCTCTGGCATGTCGTTGAACCGCAGCGGTTTGGCGAGGAAACGGTGCACGCGGGCCAGGTTCACCGCGTCTCGCAGCACGTTGATGCGGTCCGAAGCGGTGATCAGGATACGCGCCGCCGCGGGGCGGATCCGGGAGGAGCGGTTCAGCACCTCGATTCCGCTGAGCCCGGGCATCATGTAATCGGCCACGACGGCGGCGAGCTCTTGCTGCTCGATACATTCCAGGGCGTCCTGCCCGCTGGAAGCCGTGATCACCTGGAAATCCCGACGGAGCGCCCGCTCCAGCAACACCAGAATTTCGGGATCGTCGTCGACCACCAGCACGCGCTGGACGCTGTTCGCCGGGGATTCGTCGGTCATTCACTGGTATTGTAGCGTAAAACGTGGGTCAAGGCAGAACGCCTTTTCGATAGCCGTCGGCCAGGGCGATAATCACCTCGACCGGAAGCCCCAGGAAGCTCTCCAGGTAGTTGATGGGCGGCTGGTTCTTGCGGCCGATGATCAGCGTACGCGATCGGTAGGGGCCCTCCAGGACCGACCAGGCGGTCTTGCTCTGGATCCGCAGCCCGCTGAGCTCTTTCCAGCCGACCCGGAGCACCCCCTGCTGGGTTCGCATCAACATCTCGGCCGGGGTCATTATCAGTGCTATCCCCTGGCGAGGCTCGATGTGCTGCCTGACCAGCAGCAGCCAGGCGAGCGGTACCAGCAGCAGGGTTACCGCGACGATGATAACCAGCAGCGGGCTCACACTCAGCTGGCCCCGTAGCGCGAGGCGGACCAGGCCGTCCAGCAGGGCCACACCCAGGATGACCGTGGCGTAGGGCCCGGACCGGAGCCAGCCGTTGCCCTGCGGCACCACGGAGATCCCTTGGGGGCGCTCCCCCTTCGCGACGCGGTCGTAGAGCTTGCTGGCCAGCGACTCTGGTTCCGCCGCGGAAGGTTGCCCCGTGTCGTCCCGCACGCCCAGCCAGCGCATCAGCTTTTCGGCGAGCACTCCGGGAGTTCTTAGGAATACCGGCGGTATCTCGACGTGAAGCCGCCCGCTGTCCGGCGAGGTCACCAGGTAGAGCGGGCTCCACCTTCTGCCCCCGCGCTCGCTCCACTCACCCCGCTCGACCACACCGACCACCTGCTGCCGGGCGACGGCCAGGTCGGCCTCGGGTGTGCGCAGGATGAGCCCCTCATCTGCCAGCGCCAGGCGGTAGCTGTTGAACGCCTTCCAGACCGCTAGCCTCTTGCAGAAACGCCAGCCCAGCCACAGCGCCCGAGCGGTCAACGCCAGGGCCACACACCGGCAGAGCAGCGCCAGCCAGTCCCAGGGATGGCCCGAGACGAATTCGCGAAACAGGGCTGCTGACCACATCAACGCGGCGAGCAGGGGCGAGCTGAGCGCCTGGATTCCCTGCTCGTCCAGCAGCGGCGGGCGGGTGCCGTCGATGACTTCGATTCCCTCGGGCTTGCTTCCGTCGAGAGCCTCCTCTGCTGTTTGTACCCAGCTACTCATCGGTTGCGTCGGCCCCGCTTTCCCGGCCGATTCCGGCCTCCGCGGATCCGCCCGGTTCGCGCATCGCCTCGCCGCACGAGCAGGTCCGGGAAAGTCGTCCGGATTCGGCCCGACAGCTTCTGCCGGCGCGATCGCAGCGCGCCAGGGCATCGCTGTCCATGGCCTTTCTCGCGATCTGGCAGATGGCGCGGCTCTGCGCGCATAACGCCTTCACCTCTCCGCAAGCGGCCGCACATCCCTCGTACCCGCCGGACAACGCCGCTCGATGCTTTTCCAGTCGGGCTTCGCGGATCTGGATTTCCTGAAAAGCTTGGCGAAGAACCTTCTCGCGATCCCCGCGCGGCGGGGTCGCCGAGCCGCAAGCCGCCGCCAGGGAACCGAGCGCCAGTAGGGGGAAGAGGAGGTATGGCCGCATGGTGGAAAGGCGACGGTACCCGGTTGCCGCTAAAAGTTGAAGCCGTAAAAGGTGCGCGTAATCGGGCTGCGATTGGTGTATAGAAGGGGTAAGCGCCGACGGAGTCGGCCTGGGGGATTTTCGCGTTCGAACGCGCGCACCCGCTGGGCCGGCCGCGGAACGCAGCTGGCGGAGGAGAGCCCGAAGATGACGAAACGCTGGACCGAACCGGACTCCTTCCACGCCCGGACATATCTGAACGAGGCCGCGGCGATTCTCGACTCCGTACAGCTGGCCACCAATCCGGAATCCGCTCGCTGGGCTCTGTACGAGCGGGTTTCGCGCATCGAATTCGAGAAAGCCGGCGGGCTAGGAGCTCTCTCCACTTTCGCCCGCACCGCCATCCGGGACTGCGCCGAGGCTCTACGCAGTATGCTTCACCGTCGTTCCGCCGAGCTTTCGGGATTCGACGTAGCCGAGGCGCTTTGGGATACCTATCGCGGCAAGGAGCGGCCCGAGCTGCAAGCGGGTTTCTGGGCGGAGATGATCTACCTGGCCCGCGGATTGCTGGGTCGCGCGCCGCGACTGACACTGCCGGACGACGACGTCTTCGAGGAGCTGCAGGGGAGGGAAGCTGCGCTCGTCCGTTCCGAGGGGCTGGATCGTATGTGGGGGCGGTTCGAGACCTTTGCCGCTCGTTACCCGGACGGTCTTTCGCCCGCGGCGGTGCAGCGGCGCAAGTCGCGGAGCGAAGCCATCCGGGCCGAGCTCGGATGCGACGAGGCGCAATGGCTCGACTGGCACTGGCAGATGGACAACGTCGCGGTCACCGCCGAGGCCGTGGCACGGGTGATGCCGATCGCGCCGGAGCAGGAGGACCTGGTCCGGCGCTCGCGCGAGGGACGCCTGCCGTTCGGGGTTACCCCGTACTACGCCTCGCTGGCAGACGATGATCCGGACGCCGGGCGCGACCGCGCCGTACGCTCGCAGGTGTTGCCGACCAGCCGCTACGTGGAAGCGATGCTGGCGCACGCCGAGGAGAGGGGCAGCGCCTTCGACTTCATGCGCGAGCAGGACACCTCGCCGGTGGACCTGGTCACACGACGCTATCCCGCGGTAGTGATCCTGAAGCCCTACAACACCTGCCCGCAGATCTGCGTCTACTGCCAACGCAACTGGGAGATCGAGGAGGCTCTGGACTGCAACGCCATGGCCTCGGAGCAGGAGCTGGAAACAGCGATACGCTGGATAGAAGAGCATCCGTCAGTCCGCGAGGTACTGGTTACCGGTGGCGACCCCCTCGCCTTAGAGGACGAGCAATTGATGGAGCTGCTGCAGCGTATCGCGAGCATCGAGCGGGTCGATATGATCCGCATTGGCTCGCGGACACCGGTTACCATGCCCATGCGCGTCACCGAGGAGCTGGCTGGCAAGCTGGGAGCGCTTCGGCAGCCCGGAAGGCGCGAGCTCTGCCTTGTCACCCACTTCGAGCACGTCTACGAGGTCACCCCCGAGGCGACCTCGGCGGTGGACCGTCTCAGGCGAAACGGGATCTCGGTTTACAACCAGCAGGTCTATACCTTCTTCGTCTCGCGCAGGTTCGAGGCCGCGGCGCTACGCATGCTGCTTCGGCGTATCGGGATCGACCCCTATTACACGTTCGTTCCCAAGGGCAAGGTGGGGATGGACGACTACCTGGTGCCCATCGCCAGGGTCCTACAGGAACGCGACGAGGAAGCGCGGCTGCTGCCAGGGATCCGGCGTACCGACGAGCCCGTATTCAACGTTCCCCGCCTGGGCAAGAACCACGTCCGGGCCGCCCAGAACCGCGACCTGCTGGCGGCGCTTCCCGGGGGTGCCCGCGTCTACGAGTTCCACCCCTGGGAGAAGAACATCGTGGACCGCCCTTCCTACGTCTTCGAGGACACTCCCATACTCGACTACCTGTTGCGGCTGCAGGACCTCGGCGAGGATCCGGAGGACTACCTGAGCATCTGGTATTACTTTTGATCTACGGATGGGGAAGATGTATACATGAGCCCTCTGAAAAGAAGGGCGTACCATGAGCCAGCTGAGCGTATTAGCGGATATCGTTCGCAAGGTAGGTCGAGCGGCCCGGTGGCTGCTGATGATGCAGCTCAAGGAGAAGACCGTGGGGCGCCCTGCTCGGTGGAGCGGAGCGCCCGAGCCGCTGGTGGGGCCGGCGGAACGCTCGTTTTCCGACCTGCTGGAGCTCAAGGCGAGCGAACGCGAGGACGAGCCCTTTCTCAGGTTCTACGAGCGCACGCTGTCATTGCGGGAGATCAACCAGCTCGCTAACCGGGTGGCGCATCGCCTGATCAGCTTCGGAGCGGGTCCTGGGCAGTCGGCGGCGATCTTGATGGGCAACTCTCCGGAGTGGCTGATAGTTTTTTATGCGTTGCAGAAGCTGGGGATGTGCGCGGTGCCGGTGCCTATCGGGCTGAGGGGCGACGAGCTGGCCGCCATCCTGCGGGAGACGGAATCGCGCTTCCTCTTCATCGATGGCGATCTGCTGGAGCGGTTCGAGGCGATCAGGACGGGGCTTGACAAGATAGACCGGATAGCGGTTCGCCGGGATAGCGACGACACCCGTTTCAGGCTTCCCGGGTGGGCTGAGCCGCTCGACACCTATATGGACGAGTCGCTGCCGGACGCCGATCTGAACCTCGATTTCGACCGGAACAACGCCTGTATGATCGTGTACACCTCGGGCACGACGGGCGTACCCAAGGGAGTCGTCTGCACCTATGCGCGTTCCGGCGTGACATTACTCGGAGTAGCCGCGCAGGTTTTTTACGAGAAGGACGACGTACTTTACACCTGCTTGCCGCTCTATCACCCCAACGCGCTGCTGTTCACCGTGACCGAGGCCATGTGGCGGGATCTCAAGGTCGGCCTGGGACGTGCGTTCTACCCCGGCAGCTTTTGGGGCGAGGTCCGCATGTACCGGGCGACGACGTTTAGCTGCCTGGGATCGATGGCGTCGGTGCTGATGAAACAGCCCCGTAAGCCCAATGACCCGGAAAATCCGGTACGGATTGTCTTTACCTCCGGTTGTCCGGCCTCGATCTGGCGCGAGTTCGAGGAGCGCTTCGATGTGAAGGTCTGCGAGGGCTACGACGCGGTCGACAACGGGGGCTTCGTCTCCTTCAATATGGGCAACGCTCCGGTGGGCTCCATCGGCAAGCCCGCCATGGGACGCTATCGCGTCATCGACGAGAAGGGTAACGACGTTCCGGTGGGAGAAACCGGGGAGTTGATCAGCTGGGTGGGCAAGCGCAAGGGATTCGTCACCTATTTCAAGGACAGGAAAGCCGTCGAGAACAAGGTGCGGGACGGCTGGCTGCACACCGAGGATCTGGTCTACAGCGACGAGAACGGCTTCCTCTACTTCGCGGGACGGTTGAGCGAGTTGGCGCGCCGGGGCGGTGAGAAGATCGCCACCTATTTGGTGGAAAAGGAGATCGAGAAGCATCCGGATGTGTTGCAGTGCGCCGTCTTCCCGGTCCGGACCCCTTCGGGTGAGGACGATATCATGGTTTCGGTCGTGCTCACCGACGGCAGCGAGCTCAGCGCGTCCGCTCTGCACGAGTGGATGCAGGGAAACCTGCGGTCGAATGCCGTTCCGCGTTATGTCGATCTCGTCGATGAGCTCCCTAAAACCGGCACCCACTGGATCAAGAAGAGAGAGCTCATGCGAAGCGGAGTAACCGGCAACGCGGTCGATTTTGCCGATAAGAAGGCCTATTCCGGGTAGTTCCTTTTTTACGCAGTAACAATAACGTACCACGCGTATTCTGATGCATTGCCGTTGTTCGGCAAATGCACAATCTATACGCTTGACTTTTCTATACGCGTAGTCCAAAAACAGGGACGCGAGCACCTTGGCTCGACGATTTTTCAACAAGGGAGAACAGTCATGTACCTGGGGGATCAAGAACAGCAGAAGCGTCCCGATTCGCTAGCTCCGGTCGCCATCGAGGGACCCGGCATCGACGAGGAAGCGGCCCTGATGAACCGGGGCAAGGGCAAGATGGTGATGGTCTTCGCCGCCGCGCTGATGCTGGTGGGCGCTGCATCGGTATGGTTGATGAGCGGGGTAGACGAGACGCGGGCTTACGGCGAGGCGAGCGCAGCCCTCACCGATATCGACAAGACCGGCTTTGATAGGTTCTGGGGTTGCGTCCTGGAGGGAGTGGACCTGCGCAATCTCGAATCGCGAGCCGACCTGGCCTACCAGCTGAAAATGCGTAGCGCCGAGGGCGGGATCCGATACGCCAGGAAGATCAACCGGCAGTGCATGGAGGCCCTCGACGAAACGCAGACCCGGATGGACCAGCTGTCCGTGCCAGAGGATCTACAGGCGCAAACGCACGCCATGGAAGAGGCTCTGACGGATCTGCGCGGTGCCTGGAGCAAGTACATCGCCTACATGACCGGTTCGGATCTGAAATACGATGAGAGTGAGGCCAGGCCGCACCTGGACCATATCGCTGACGGATGGTACCGGTTCAAGCAGGGGCACGCGCGGGCCAACAAGCTGGTTCGCGAGCGGCTGTAGCGCGCGGGGCCGCGTCGTCTGCGGCGACCCGTCGTCGCAGGGTACTGTACGTAGGGGAGGGGCTTGCCCTAATCATTCTACACATCTAGTTACGCCCTTTAATCTTTGGCGTTTCTGTGGGGGCGCGGGCGGGCCGGGGGCCGGCCGGCGGGGGACGCGCGGATTGCATTGGCCCGCCCTCGAAGGCTATT
>CAYVFC010000023.1:0-75241 GCA_964450715.1 uncultured Sandaracinaceae bacterium
GAATGGTAGAGCCATTTCTAGGAGGGACGAGGCCGCAGATGGCCCCTCTAGACCGCGAAATCATGGCGTTTTCAACCCGATCGGTGCTCTAGTCTCGAGTCTGGCGGATTTCTGATTTAGATTTCTGCGGTGCGATCGCGTTCCCCCCGAAATACCGAGACCGGCTCTACTTCAGTCGCCGTTTTCGGTCCGTAGCGAGACGCGCGCCCGCCGTCTTCCCACCCGCGCGCCGATCTCGCCGTAACGATTCGCTGTGTAATAGTAGTAACGGTGCACGCCGGCGCGGTTGAGCACGTAGAGAAAGACGCCGGCCAGCTTCTCGAAACCAGCCTCGAGCAAGGGGGGGCCGAAGGCGCCCTCGGGTACGATAACGAACCGGTCGCCCACCGGGCTCTGCGCGGGATGGTCGAAGAGGCTGGCGAGCGCCGCACGGATCCCCTGACCGTCGTCGTCCAGGTGAGGATGGACTGGCAGGATCCAGCTGGCGTTGAGCATCCAGGTCAGGTTGAGCCCGGGCGGGGTTACCTCCTCGATCAGGGCGTAGAGCGGCTGACGGCTAGCGAGCAACAACCGACAGCTTCTGGCGCGTTCGCGCCCCGCCCTGGCGAAGCGCGCGGCCGTGTCCGGAAGCCCGAGCTCGCCGGGCAGCATGGAAAGCGCGGCGGCCGGCAGATCCCCGAGGCTTCGACGCGCGGCGCGCGAGACCAGCAGCTCGTCCCGTCGCGCGCAGGACCGTACCTGGAAGCGGTCCGCCACCGGCGCGGAGGGCGGCGGCGCGTCCCCACTGTGCGTCCAGAGCTCGACCGTGGTACGCGTAACGGTCTCGGAGGTGCCCGAGCTGGCAAAGAAGCGTTCATAAAACGAGTTCATGCGGCGGTTGTCGCCCTTGACGAAGAAGAGCAGGAAGTGCCCATCGGGACGGGGCATGACGTGGTCCACATAGGCGAGCTGCAGCTTTCCCGCGGCGCCGCCGCTCATGCCCCCCACGTCGACGAAGTGCTGGGCCATCCAGGTCCGCTCCCAGGCCCGGAGCGCGGTCACCGCCGCGTCGGGCGCGAGCGGATCGCCGTGGACCAGCGTCCGGATGATGTCCGGCGCTCGTGTGTGCAGGTCGGTCCAGACCCGCTGCGCTTCGCGCGTCACGGGCTCCAGGTTGCGGTGCATGAAGGGCGCGAACAGACCCGCTCGCATGTAGATGCTGACCATGGAGGAAAAATCCCGTCCATCGTGAACCTTCACCTCCGGATGGCCGAGCCGCGCTATCAGGTCGATCATCACCGGGTCCTCGGCGATGCCCGGCCGGACCACGGCGGCGTGGCAGGTTCTGCCACCGTTGCGCTGTCGAACCGCCCGGGTCTCGATATCGCCGAGCGCGATGCGCTCGCCCCGCCAGGCGATCTCGGTATTCTCCAGCGGCAGGCTCTCCCAGATCACATCCTCGTCCTCTTGCATACCGAAGGATAGCCCTACGAACGAGAGGTCGAGCAAGGACCGCTCCGAAACCGCTCCGGTCGCCGGGTTGCGAAACCGCAGGCGCACGTCGTCACCTCCGTCGACCTCTACCCGATCGGCACGGCGGTGGTGCCGCCTGCAGCGGACCACCAGCGGCAAGGCCACCCGCAACCGGTCGCCCTGCCGCTCCAGCGCGCGCACGGCCATGTCGTAGTGGACGGAGAAGAGCTCGAATCCGATGGCCAGTCTGGTCGGCAACCCTTCCTCCAGCCGCGCGGGTTGCACCAGGTCCAGCACGGCCTGATCCTGGCTCACCTCCAGGAACCGCAGAGCGCCTCGGTTCCCCGGCCGCCCCTCGTACCAGCCGACCGGCCTCATCAGACCGATGAGCGTCATCAGCCGCCGCACCCGCTGCGGTTCGTTGACCAGATCGTACAGCTCGTTCGAATCCCGTATGCGGCTCGGTCCCAGGACCAGGCGGCAGTGAAACAGGGGGGCTCCCTCGGGTGTGAAGCAGGGGACGGTCTGCACCACCTGCGCGGACGCCTCCCGTAACAGGCGCTTGTCGCCGACGATCTCGACGTGCCGGAGACCGGTACCGGGCTCGAAGGGCTTGGTCGCCTCGATGGCGCAGGCATCGTCGCCGATCCGCGTCACGGGAAACACGTAGGCCTTTTCATCGTCCATCCCGCCGGGAACCACTAGCACCAGCGGATCACTCGCCGGTTTCAAGTCTGCATCCATCGCCTGCGAGGAGGTATCCAACCGCGCCTTCTCGAGGGCGACCAGAGCCGCGTTTCGCCCGCGGGGTTCGATCCCGGGAGCGCTCAGCAGCCAGCCGCCGCCGCAACCGCGCGGACGAATCTGGATCCAGCGGTAGAAAGCCGAGGGCAGAGCGGTCGTCGCCAGCGGGGAGAGATGCAGCGCCGCCTTCGCTCCGCTGCCCCGCACGGAATCGAGATAGGAGTATAGACGCGCCTGCGAGGGGCCGAGGTCGATCTCGACCGGAAGCAGCAAGCGCGCCGCGCGGCGTAGAAACTCCAGCAGAGCCCTCCGGGAAGACGACGCCTCCGCGATCGACGGAGCCCTCATGCCAATGCCTTCCCCTTGCGATTCTCCACCGCGCTCGTTACCCCAGCTAATAGATTATACCACATGAGCCGCACGCAGCTCGAGATGGCAGCGCGACCGCTTGCCGACGAGCGCCTGGGGCCCTGCTGGCGGGCCTTCCGGCCGACCGGCCGCTGGGGGCCCCGCGCCGGTTGAGGGAGCTGCGCGACCGGGTGTGGCGCGAAGCGGGGAAGAGGCGGCGGGCTTCAGGCAGCGCGCCTGACGCTCTGCTGCTCGAGCAGCGCGCCTATCTTCTCCACCATCTCCCTGCCGCCGGACTTGTGGATATATCCGTTCGCCCCCGAGGTTTGGGCGAGGCGTTCCAGCTGCTCGGGAGGCAACGAGGACCAGAGCACCATCGGACAGCACCGGTGTTTTAACAGGCGTCTGGCGGCCTTAACTACCGAGTCGCCCTTCATTTCCGGCATCTCCACGTCCACCAAAGCCAGGTCCGGATTCTCCTTCACCATGAGCGGTCCGAGCCCGATCGGCGTGCTGGCGGTCACCACCTCGTACCCGAAGGCCTCGAGCAGCAGGGTGGCAGCCTTCAGATTGGTCGTACTGTCATCTACCAGTAGTACGCGCGCCATGGTTACTCCCTTTCTCGTTCCCGGTCTCTCTTCTCGCCGTCCGTCCGAAATGTCCGATATCGAGTAAAACGCATCACGGCTACCAGGTATTCAAGATACGTGCCGTATCCGATTCGATGCCATCCCGGTCGGCCTTGCCGGCCGATCGCCGTGTAGTTTCCGACCCTTGGACGCGGAGCGCTCCGGTCGGATTCGAGCGGTAGCCACTCCCCCGGTGGTCGATTCGACCGTACGGGGTGTCCGTTCAACCCTCGGACGCGTTACAGGGCAGCTGTAATACGATGGTGGCTCCGGCGCCGGATCCCGCGCTCTCTGCCCACATACGCCCACCCATCTCGGTCATGTAGTTGGCGCTGCTATGTAAGCCGAAACCGTGCCCGTCGGCTCGTGTGGTGAAGCCCTGGGAAAAAATCCGCTCCAGGTTCCGCTTCTCGATCCCCTCGCCGCTGTCGCTGACGGTGACGAAGACCGAGCCGTTGTCGCGGCGGGTGGACACGGTGATGCTCCTCTGCGCCGGGGGCGTCTGGCGCATGGCGTTCTTGGCATTGCTCAGGACGTTGATCAGCACGTGGAACAGTTTGGTCTTCTCCACCATGACCTCCGGCACCGGCCGGTAGTCGCGAGTGACGGCGATGCCCTGGTTACGTATCGACCCCTCCTGCAGGGTCAGAGCGCCGTCGATCACGGTGGTGATGTCCATGGGCTCCATCAGGGAGCGGGATGAAACGTACGATTGCTGGGCATTGATGATGTTGGTGATCAGGTCCGACTTCTCTAGCAGGCTCTGCAGCTCGAACTCCGTGGCCTTTCGCTCCCGGTCCTGCAGCTCCCCGATATCGAGACAGTACTGCAGCAGCTTCCTGCCCCGGGGGTCCTGCAGGATGAAATCCTCCAGGTTGTGCAAGTTATCGCGGATCACCCCGTTCGCCTTCTTCATCCCCTCGAAGCTGCGCGAGCCCTTGGTCATCTGCCGCAGGGTGTGGATGGAAACGTTCAGGCTGTTGAGCACGTTGCCCACATTGTGCAGCACGCTCACCGCGATATCGGCCATTCCCGCCTGGTGCGCGTTCCTCACCAGCTCCTCCTGCGCCGCTTTCAGCTCTTTCGCGCGCTCCTCGATCATCTCCTCCAGGTGGTCGCGGTGGGCCTTGAGCTGCTGCTCGGCGTCCTTGACCTCCTTGAACAGGCGCGCGTTCTCGAGCGAGATAGCGGCCTGGGACGAGAGCACGGTGAGCAGCTCCAGCCTCTGCTGGGTAAAAGCGCCGGCGGTCAGGTTGTTCTCGGCGAAAAAGATGGCGACCCGCTTCTTGTGGTGCCTCAGGGGACCGCAGAGCAGAGACTTGACCCCGTTCGTCCGGATATGGGGGTCGTTGCCGAACCGCTCGTCCTCACAGGCGTTGTCCAGAATCACGTTCTTGCCGGTCATGTGCACGTAGTTGAGGACGCTCAAGGGGAAGCCGGGATAGGCTTCTACCGGGGTATTCGGTACCAGCTCTACCTTGCCCTCCAGGTCGTGCACCGCCGCTACGAAAAGCTTGTCCCCTTTTTCAACGAGGATGGCCCCGCGCTGGGCGCCCGCGTTCTCGATGCCGATCTGGATGAGGCGCCGCAGGAGCGATTCCAGCACGATCTCCCCGGAGATGGCCTGCGAGGCCTTGATCACCGTCTGCAGATCCAGCGTTACCGACCCCTTCTTGCCCACGGCACCCGCCTCGCCGCCCAGGCCGGCGAAAAGCCGGGGGTGGGTCTGTTTCATCCGCTCGACCTTGGCGTGCGCTCCCCAGCTCGAGTAACACTCCACCGCCCGGGTCAGGTAGGCCGCGGCGATGGTCCCAAGACCGCGTTCCTGGTAGAAGCCCGCTGCCAGCTCGAAGGCCAGGGCCAATTCGTGGAGCAGCCCGTTGCGACGCGCGCCCTCGATCGCCTTCTCGTACAGCGCCTCGGCCTGCAGCAGCTCGCCCTTCACCCGGCAGCACTCCGCCTCCACCAGGTCTATCTTGTTCTGCAGGTTCTCGGGCGAGTACACGGCCCAGGCCCGGAGCTTGCCCTGGGCATAAGCGATCTTCTCGAGCCCCCTGGCCCGCTGGTCCATTCCGTCGCCTCGCATGGCGGCCAGCCTGACCAGCGAGCGGTAGAAGTAGAACTGGGCGATGTGGGGCATCCCCCCGGATACCGCGCTCAGATAGCGCTTGGCCTTCTCGGCGTTCTGCAGCGCCGCGTCCAGCTCTCCCCAGAGGTAGCTGAGCTTCATGGAAAAAAAGTAGAGGAGGAAGAGGCTGATCTGGTCGTTGCCGCTCTCCAGATCGGCGGTCTGCCGCCGCGCGCTGAAGTGCCCCCCCTCCAGATCGACGAAGCTCTCCGAGCGGGCCCGCAGGTTGGCCACGGCCTGAGACTTGATCAGGTTGTAGTTCAAGTATGTATTCATGTTGTGCTGCTTCATCGATCGGGTGTAGATGCCCGCTTCCCGTTCCAGCTCGTCTAACGGGGTTCCCGCGATATATTGAATGAAGCAGTGCAGGGCCACGGAACTATGGGCGCACTCCAGGTCCCCGAGCTCCATCCCGAGCTGATAGTTCTCCTTCAGCCGGACGGCCGCTTTCTTCATGGGCTGTCGCCAGTGGGTGAAGAAGCTGTGCACGATATTTTCGGTCCGGATCTCCCGCTGCATGGGCAGCGCCCGTTTGAGCTCCAGGGCGAAGTCGGCGAAACGGAAGGCGGTGTCGAGCTGGTCGAGCGAGAAGAGCACCATGGCGTAGCAGCTGAACCAGAAGGGGGTCTGCGGCGCGATCCCCTTTTCCAGCGAGAGCCGGACCATCCTGTTGACGATGAGGATGATCTCGCCGGTGTAGCCGCCGGAATACAGCGAGGTAGCCGCTGCGGTGGCCACCTGGATGGCCGCCAGCGCGCTGGGATCGGTCATGCGGGGGATGGCGAGGATATCGGCGTCGCTCTTGCCCGCCAGGGCCTGGCTGGTCTGGGCGAACTCCTCCATAAGCAGCTCGCCGGTGATCGAGGCCGGGATCTCCACGCCCAGCAAGGGGAGGATCTCGAACGCGGTGTCCGCCGCGTCGCGCAGCCGATTCTGGGCGTTGAGGGCCAGCATCCGGATCTCGAATACCGGTACCCGCTCCAGGACCCCGGAGGTATTGGCCAGCACCGTCTCCAGATAGCGCTCCATGGCCGGGAGATCGCCGTTGAGGTATGCCGCTTCGGCGGCGCCGACGTGCAGATCTCGTGCGAGATCGGCCTGCTGCTGCCAGCAATCGCCGCGCAACAGCTCGACGCCCGCGCGATAGTAGGCGAACGCCGACTGGTGGGCGGCCGACGCCTTGGCTGTCTTTCCCGCCACCAGATTGAGCGAAGCCAGCTCGTCCCTATCCGCTCCGGCCGCCATCTCCTCCCCGGCAAGGTTGAGCTGATTGACCACGTCGAACACCCGGGTTTCCAGGTCGCCGGGCGCGGTCTCCTCGTAGTAGAAGCGCCCGATGGCCCGGTGCCGCCTACCGCGCTCCGGCTCGGACACCAGGGTATAGGCCGCCTCGTGTATACGGTCGTGCAGGAAGCTGAAACGGTCGCCGTTCAGGGTCAGAAGCCCCGCCTCCAGCACCTGGGAGAGATCGTCCAGCACTTGCTCGGGGCTCGTCTGCATGAGACTGCAGAGCGTCCTGAGGTCGAACCCGTGCCCGATGCAGGCGGCCATCTTCAACGCCTCCTGCGCCCGGAGAGAGAAGCCCGCGATCTTCTCCAGCATCAGCTCGATCACGTTATCGGTCACCCGCGGCGAGCGGACCTTCTCCATGTCCCAGATCCATCTCCCGGACTCGTCCCGCGTGACGATCTCTCGGTCGTGCAGCGCGCGTACGAACTGGTTGATGAAAAAGGGATTGCCGTCGGTCTTGGCCGCCACCGTATCGACCAGCGGCTCCACCTCTCGCGGCTCCAGGTTGAGAAAGGTGGCCAGGTATTGCCGGACGTCTTCCCGGCACAGCGGATCTACCCGGATGCTCTCCACCCGGACATCCCTTTTCTGCATGGCGGCGACGGCCTCGTTCAAGGGGTGGGCGCCCTGGACCTCGTTCTGCCGAAAGGCGCCGATTAGGAGCAGGGTCCCGCTGTCGGGATGGGCGAGCACGTTGCGGATGAACAGCAGGCTGGCCTGGTTCGCCCACTGCAGGTCGTCGAGGAAGAGCACCAGCGGATGGGTCGGCGCGGCCAATACCCGGATGAAGCCGCGAAAAGCGTAGCGAAACCGGTTCTCGGCCTCTTCCGGACCGAGCGCGGGAAGCTCGGGCTGCTCCCCGATCAGGTGCCGGACCGCGGGGATGGCGTCGGTGATGATCCGGCCGTTCCCCCGCAGCGCCTGCCGGAGCTGCCGCGCCCACGCCTGCCTGCTCTCCGGGCTCTGCACCAGGATCTGCTCGACCAGAGCGGACAGTGCCTGGAGGATGGCGCTGTAGGGAACGTCCCGCTTGAAGCGGTCGAACTTGCCGGCGGCAAAGTAGCCGTTCTCGGCCACGACGGGCTTCTGTATCTCGTTGATCAGCGACGACTTGCCCACGCCCGGATGTCCGGATACCAGCACCATCTCGGGCACGCCGGTTCCCACCACCCGGATCAGGGCATTGAGCAGGCATTGCTGCTCCGGCTCGCGACCGATCAGCACCTGGGGAACATTGAGCTTGAGGGCGAAGTCCCGGCTACCCGCGGTAAAGACCGTCTCTGGATCGCCGCTCGACCGCAGCTCGTCGCATTGCCTCAGGTCGTAGAGCAATCCGTACGCGCTCTGGTAACGATCCTCGGCCGATTTCGCCAGCAGTCTGGCCGCGATCGCGGAAAGCGGCCGGGAAACCGCGGGCGCGACGCGGTGCAGGGGTTCCGGCTCCCTGGCGATATGGGCGTGGATGAGCTGCATGGGATCGGAGGAGACAAAGGGCGGCCGGCCCGAGAGCATCTCGAAAAAGCTCACCCCCAGCGAGTACATGTCCGTGCGGTAGTCGACGGGCCGATTGATCCGTCCGGTCTGCTCGGGGGAGAGGTAAGGCAACACCCGCTCGACCACCTCGGGATCGTGCAGCCTCTCGGTCTGGTGGGTGAGCAGCCGGTCGATGGCGAAGCCCGTTAGCTTCGCCTTGCCGGTCGCCGGGGAGACCAGGATGTTCGCCGGGCGGATGTCCCCGTGCAGCACCGCCCTCTTGTGTAGCTCCGCCACCGTCTCCACCAGCGCCACGGCTAGCTCGAGAAAGCGGCCCGCCTCCAGCGGCCCCTCTTGCAGAAGCTGGCTCAGCGGGAGCGCCTCGAATGGCTCGCGGACCAGCGCTACGCCGCCAGCGCACTCGACCACGTCGTGGACCGCGACGATTCCGTCGATCTCGAACCCCTTGATCGCCTCGTATCCCCGCCGGAATCGGGCCTTGTCAGAATAGGAAGCGCCCTCGACGTCGAACAGCTCGATGGTCACGGGAAGCGAATCGCCTGCCCGCCGTCCCCGGTACCTGCCCCCTGGGCTGCCCGACTCGATGCGGTCGAGCAGCTGGTAGCCGGCCGCCGACAGGACTTCCGCTACGGTCGATGCGTCCATCGAGCTCTCAACCTCGCCTCGTCCGCAATAACTCGGTCGCCTGCGCCGCCGGAACTGGCCGGCTGAAGAGGTACCCCTGCGCTCGATCGCGCCTCGGCTTATCGCTGTGCCCCTTTCGGATCGACCTCAGGAACCGCAGCTGTTCGGCCGTCTCCACCCCCTCGGCGACCATTTCGATCCGTAGCGACCGCGCCAGCGCGACGACGGCCGCCACGATAGCGGCGTCCCGCTCGTCGTCGACCACGTGCTGGACGAAAAACCGATCGATCTTCAGGCCGTGGATGGGAAGCGACTTGAGCCGCGAGAGCGAGGAGTACCCCGCTCCGAAGTCGTCGATCATGATCCGCACGCCCAGGTCGTACAGGGCGCCGAGAACCGAGAGCGACCTCTCCGGGTTCTTCATGGCCGCGCTCTCGGTCAACTCGAGCTCGAGGTAGCGCGGCTCCAGCCCGGTAGCTTGTAGCACCTCCTCGACCGTACCGACCAGCGCGCCATCGGAGAGCTGGCGTTCCGAAACGTTCACCGCGATCGGGATGGGAGGAAACCCGGCCTGCTGCCAGGCCATGTTCTGACGGCAGGCCGTCTCCAACACCCACCTGCCGATCGGAACGATGAGGCCGGTATCCTCGGCGGCAGGAATGAAATGCATCGGCGAGATCACTCCTTGTTGAGGATGGTTCCATCGGATCAACGCCTCCATCCCGGCTACATCGCCGCTTTCGATATCGTTCAGGGGCTGGTAGTAGACCTCGAACTGCTCCTGCTCCACGGCATTGTGCAACGCTTCCCTCAGCTCGACTACCTCTTGGGCCCGCGAGCTCATGGCGGGCGAATAAAAGCAGAAGCCATTCTTGCGCTCCTGCTTGATTCGGTACATCGCCATGTCCGCGCCCTTCAGAAGCCCCTCGACGTTGTCACAGTCGTTCGGATAGATGCAGATACCGATGCTAGCGGTAGTGCGAATCACCTGTCCGTCGACCTCGAAGCTCTCGCCGAATGCCTTCAGGATCCGGCCGGCCGCCACCGAGGCCATCTTCGCTTCCGCCAGGTCGTCGAGCACCACTACGAACTCGTCGCCGCCCAGCCGCGCCACGGTGTCGCACTGCCGGATCGCTCGCTTCAGCCGGTCGGCCGCGACCTTCAGCAACTTGTCGCCGGTCTTGTGGCCCAGCGTGTCGTTCACCTCCTTGAAATTGTCGAGGTCCACCAGCAAGAGCGCGACGTGGTTTCGGTAACGGCGAGCGCGCGCCATCACGTGCTCCAGCCGGTCGTGAAGCAGCAGGCGGTTGGGCAGATCGGTCAGCAAGTCGTGGGTGGCCAGGTGCTTGAGCTCGTCCTCGGCCTTCCGCCGCTCCTCGATCTCGGCCTGCAGGTTCTGGTTGGCCTGCCGCAGATCCTGCGTTCGATCCTCGACCAGCGACTCGAGATCCCGCAACCGCTGCTGTAGCTGCTGGTGCAGCCACCACTTGTGCGAGAGCGCGTGGGTGGTCTGCAGCAGCTCGACGTTGTCGAAGGGCTTCTTCAGGATCAACAACCGGTCGGACTGGCCCAGCGTCTTGACGATATCCTCCCAGGAGTGGTCCGAATAAGCGGTGCAGATCACCATCTGTAAATCGGGGTCCTCCTTCCACAGATGGGAGATGGTCTCGATGCCGTCCCAGCCCGGCGGCATGCGGACGTCCACGAAGGCGACCGAGTACGGGCGCTGTTCCCGCAGCGACCTAGCCACCAGCTGCAGCCCCTCCTGGCCCTGGTAGGCGGAGTCGATCTCGAACCCGCGGCGGCTCCTTTTGCTCAGCGCTTCGCCGAACAGGTCCGCCTCCATGACGTCGAGCGCGGCGTCCCCCTCGTCGTCTACGCTGAGTACTTTACGGATGTCTTCGTGAATGGCCCGGTTATCGTCGATTACCAGAATGCGCCCCGTCTGCTCCGCCTGACCGTTCATGGTTTCCCTCCATCGCCGGTGCCCGCACCGGCGTTCGCCTGCCACTCGCCGCTCTCTTCTCTCCCGGAAAACGACGAAAGCTGCTGGTCGCTTTCGCGTCCCCCGGGACCGTCGAGAACCCGTTCCTCCCCCCTCGAATCGTCCGGGTACACAGAGTTCGCGACCTCGACGACCTCTCCGCATCGCAGCCAGGCCTCGATGTCGTTCAAGTGAAAGCGCCAGCGGCTGGCGATCTTGCGCCCGGGCAGCTTCCCGGCCTTGACGAGCTTGTACACCGTCCTGGGAGCGAGCCGCAGATACTCGGCCACCTCCTCGATGGTCATCACCTCGTGTGGCATCTCATACCCATCCTTTCTAGAGCACCGAACGGATTGAAACGCCTTTGAGTTCGCGAGGATAGAGGGGCCAGATGCGGATGCCGGCCCGACGAAGCAGTGGCAGAGCCACTTCGAGGAGGGACGGCGCCGCAGATGGCCCCTCTAGACCGCGAAATCATGGCGTTTTCAACCCGTTCGGTACTCTAGCACCCTGTTGTCTTCTCTTGCACTCTGACGACCTTTTCATTGCAGGTTCCGTACCATCGAGATCGCGAAGGGATCGGACGCCGTTTCCGAGGAATTGGCGGCGACACCGTTCGAAAGCAGCGCCCAGGTACTCCCCCGAGCCTGGATACGGTGGCCGATTCCTCCGCTAGCTGTAGCAATATCCTTCTACTGACTTTCTCGTCGGGTAATGTGACAACGCCCCTACCCGGACGTCGGCTACCGTCGTGTTGTCATTTCGAAGCGAAGCGAGAAATCTCCCGGCGTACAATCGAGATCTCTCGCTTCGCTCGAGATGACGTTGCCGAAGGCGAACGTCTTCGAGAAACGAATGGTCGCGTTCCATTATCCGAAGGGAAGCTCAGTAGATCTCCCACCCGGTGGGACGCCTGCTCAAGCGGCGACGGCCGCGGCGCCCTCAGCCGACACGGCGCTCCGCAGATTGCGAACGCCCAGCTTCTGCAGCTGACAGACGCGGGCCTCGCTCACGCCCATGCGCTCACCGATCTCGCGCAGGCTGAGCCCCTGCGTGAGACCGAGCTCGATCGCGGTTCGCTGGCGCGGCGACAGCTCGCGCAGGGCGCGCAGTAGCCGCTCGCCTCGGGTACGGCGGTCGGCCAGCTCGTCGGGCAGCGGGGCCAGCGAATTGCACATCCTACGGCCCAGCCGGTCGCTCTCGGCCGAGCCGGTGTCCACGAAGACCAGTCGGCGCGCCGCGATCTCCTCCTCCTTTTCGCTCGTGCTCCGGTCCGGCGCGTCGCTCGGCTCGCCCCGGCGGCGGATCAGAATCCGGAGCTCCTCGCGGCTACGGATATCGAGCCGCCGTATGGCGTCTATCATCCGCTGCCGGACCCGGGTGCGTACCCAGGTTCGCTCCGAGATGCCGTACCCCCGGTAGGTGTCGAGCGCCTCCAGCACGGCCACCCGGCCCTCGGCGCGCAGATCTTCCTCGTCCAGGGCCTGGCCCCGTGCAACCGACGGCTTAAGCTGCCTCGCCGCCCAGCGGACGACCTTCTCGTATCGCTCCAGCGCCTCTCGAGCCCTTTCCTCATTCCATCGAAAACCGGCTCCTGCTCTATCTTTCATGGTTCGCCTCCCGTGCATACCGGTTACCTATTCAAAAGGCGTACCGGATTTTCGTGGACAGACGCCGAGGGCGATCTCGAAAGAAAAACTCTGTATTCACGGTCGCTTAACCGCACACCCCGGGCTCCCGTGCAGGTGATCGTTCCGACGACCGGTGGATGAATCGACCATTCAATTCGCGTGCGCGGTGTTTATAAACTCTTCGGCCCGCCGTATATTTCCTTGATACCGCGGCCCGCGGGAGGGGCGCCGTGTCGGGCGGACGCCGCCTTCCCAACGGCCAACCCCGATCAGACGACAAGATGAAAACCATACTCATCATAGACGACGACGAGAACATCCGCTCGGCGGTCAAGCGAGGGCTGGAGGGATTCGGCAAGTACAGGGTTTCCGTGGCCGAAGGGGGCAAGGCCGGCCTCAAGGCGGCGGGAAAGGTCAAACCGGACCTGATCCTGCTGGACATCGTCATGCCCGACATGGACGGCATCAGCGTCCTGAAGAAGCTGAGGGAAAAGGGCAAGACGCGCTTCATTCCCGTGGTCATGCTTACCGGGGTGCAGGACCAGGAGGCCAAGGAGCAGGCGAGCTACCAGTACGCCGAGCAGTACCTGACCAAGCCCTTCGAGATCAACAAGCTGGAATCGGTGATCGCGCGCACCCTGTCCAGTCCGCGTCACTTTCTGTAGTCGGATGTGCGCCCGGGTCTCACCGCGGCGCGGCCGGTCCGCCGGATTTCGAGGTATGCTCTGGTTGTACCCCCCCGCGCCGCGTACTATTCTAAATCTATTCCCGGCTCGTGGTGCCAGACCGAGCCCGCGAACGGCGGCGAACGCGGATGACGAAGCGAAGCGGATGGTCCTGCACGATCGTCTCGCGGCGAATACAGCCGAAAGATATCCTTGCCGCGTCTACCGATGGTACTCGTACAAGGCGAACCGGCAGCGGGGTAGCTGAATGAAGCAACAGGATGACAACCCGGCGCGCCTGATCCTGGTGGTCGACGACGACCCCCTGATCCGCAAGAGCATGCTGCGCGTGCTGGGAAGTGAGTTCGAGGTGCTGCTGGCCAGCGGCAAGAAGGAGGCGGACACCATCCTGCAGAGCCGCGACGATATCCGCCTGGTGATCTCCGACTGCCAGATGGAAGAGGGCCGCAGCGGCGTGGCGCTGCTCAAGCAGCTCAGGGACACGCGCCCGGAGATCATTCGCGTTTTGGTCTCCGGCAGCCTGGGAGCGCGAGAGGCGCAGAGCATGGTCGATGATGAAACGGCCCACGTCTACCTGGCCAAGCCCTGGAGCAAGGACCGGCTGGTGGAGACGGTGCGCGTTCTCTTCTACGGCGAATTCCGCGACAGTTGACCCCCGCTACCCGGTGCCGGTCTCTACCTCTGGCCAGTTCACCGGCGGGAAGGGCCTGCCGGGACGCGAGAAAAGGAAGCCCTGGAACAGGGAGCAGTTCAAACCCACCAGGTGGGCAAGCTCCTCGTCGGTCTCGATCCCCTCGGCCACGCTGACCACGCCCAGCTCGCGGCAGACAGCGGCCAGGGATTGCAACAGCTTGGCCTTGGTGGGCGAGCGATGGATATCGCGAACCAGAGACATGTCGAACTTGACGATGTCCGGATTCAGGGTGGTGAAGCTGGTCAACCCCGAGTAACCCGAGCCCAGGTCGTCGACGGCGATGCGAAAGCCCAGCGCGCGCAGCTTCGCAATACGCTCCTGTAGCTGGTCCACGTGATCGAGCGAGGAACGCTCGGTGATCTCCAGCACCACCCGGTCGGCAATGCGGGAGAGAGGGGAGTCCGGTGAGTAGAGATCCTCGTCGGCGAGTGACGGCGGCGCGACGTTGACGAAGAAGACGGCGTTGGGCGGAGCGTTGGCTGCCAGCGCCGGAATCTTGGAGCGAATAAAGCGGTCCAGCTCGGTCGTGCGCCCCAGCTCCTCGGCCAGCCCGAAGAAGACCCCGGGATGGGGCACCTCGGGCTCGTCGGTGCGCACCAGCGCCTCGTAGCCGTACACGGTCCGGTCGCGAACCGCGACGATAGGCTGGGTGGCCACCCAGAGCCGCTCCAGCGCCCGGTTGAACCTGGCCTCCTTTTCCTTGCGCTCCTTCTCGGACAGGGCCTCGATAGCGGCGAATTCCGTCGAGTCCCGCATCCACCTTCTCTCGATCACGGCATTGACGGCCGACTTCAGGCAGGCCTTGAGATCACCTGCCTTGCAGGGCTTGCGCATGAAGCGGAAGATGGAGGCGTTGTTGATGGCGTCGACCGCCGTCTCCAGGCTGGCCTCCCCGGTCAGAATGATGCGCACCACGTCCGGATACCGGAGCCGGACGATGGTCAGGAACTCCGAGCCGGAGATGCCCGGCATCTTCTCGTCCGAGACCACGATGTCGATGGGGGTATTCTCCATGATGGAGAGCGCGTGTTGGACCGTATTGGCGGTCAGCACCTCGTAGGGCTCGCCGCGCAGCACCCGGCGGGCGCTGCTGGTCACGGTCGGCTCGTCATCGACGAACAGCACCTTGCACTGCTCGACGACCGCTTCGGATTCCGGATCCGCACCCTCGGGCGGGGTACTCTCGTCTATCAGGAGCTTCTTCATCTCTCTCCCCTCTCCACTCGGGTTCAGCATGGCTCGACTCCCTCCCCGGTCTCTCAGACCGCCTCGAGAAACGCGTTCCGGGTCTCGTCCGACGCCGTACGGCAGAGCTCCTCGTAAACGCAGACGTACAGCTGCAGATCTTCGGGCGGGCAGCGCTCGGCCTCGATGCGCATGCCGAAACCGGGCGGGGTGGCGCCTCCGGTCGCGCTGGGATTGCGCCGCCACACCACGCGCCCCCTCAGGTGCATGCCGGTGCCGTCGCGCGGGTCGCGCATCTCCAGCCAGAGCTCGCTGCCCGGCTGGGGCGGGTCTAACGTGCGCACGTACAGGCCCTCGCGGCTGATATTGTGGGTGAGCCCGTAGATGCTCTCCAGCGCTCCGGGCTCGCGAAAGGCACAGACCGTGTGGAAGAGCAGACGCCTGGAAGCGCGCTGCTCCTTGCCCTTGCCGCTCAGCATCTCGTCGGCGAAGAAGAGCACCTTGCCCGCCTGCTCCGAGCTGCTCGGGATCGCGTCCTGGCCCTCGCCCTGCCCCGCCTCGGGGATCACCATGGCCGGCAGGGTCGGGTTGTCGGTAATGGTGCGCACGGCCTTGACCGCGGCCTCCGCGCCGTTCGGCGGGAAGTCCGCGGTCACCACCACCAGGGCCAACGAGCGAGCGGCCTTGGCGATCTCGACCAGCTCGTAGGCCCCCTCGGCGAAGCAGACGTCGAAACCGGCCTGCCGCAGGGTACGTCCCAGCAGGCGGCGCTGGTTGATCTGCTGGCAGGCCACGACCGCCTCCCCCTTGTTGGCCGGGGGCCGGGCGCCCGGACGGCGGCCCGCCAGGTTGGCCAGCCGCCGGGTGATGCCGCCCGCGTCGCTGGTCACCTGTACGTCGTCCGCGCCCTGCGCGTAGGCCTTGCGGTACTCCGTATCGCCCGGGTAGGGCGCCAGGGCCACCACCGGCACGCTGAACAGCTCGGCGCGGCTGCGCATCCAGTCGACCAGCGCGTCGATGGGAGCGGAGTGCGACACGAAAACGCAGCAGGGCGAAACGGGCAGCGCCTTCAGGCCCGAGCACGCCTCCTCGACGCTCGGATAGAAGGCGAGCGCGGTCTGCGCCCGGGCGGCGGCCGCCTTCAGGAATCCCTTCTCGATTTCGCTGATATCTCCCACCACGGCTGCGACCATATTGTTATCCGACGTCATCGCTCTCTTTCCTTTCGCGCTTTCAATGGGTGAGCTTTCCGTTTCCACCCCCCCAGCCCTGCGAAGAGCGTGCCAGGTAGAGAAGTGGAGGAATGCGCCAATTCTCCGCCGCGGCGGCGATCGGCCGGTGGAAGAAAGCTCCAACGCGGTGGAGGAATCTTCCAGGGGGGGACTGGAGCATTCGTCCACTGGTAGGGAGCAGAGCTCACCTCCGGACGACCGGCAGCGGTATAGGTCGAGTAAACCTGTAGGAGCGAAGCTCCCGTAATCATGCGATAAATCGAGAAAACCTGCTCTCGGGCACGCTCTCTGCAAAGTCACGCGTATGAGGACGGGCCATGAGAAAAGGTAAACCAGCAACGGGAGAGACGGCCGCCATCGCCTACGGCGTGAGCGTTCTGGCCCTGGTGCTACTCTGCCCCGCCTCGGCAAACGCCTACTCGCTCAAGACGACCGCCGCGGGTTACCACGTTCGCTGGTGGGACCAGACCATCCGCATGACGATCGACCCCGCGCTGGAGCGCGCCATGGAGGCCGGCCAGGCCCGGCAGGCCGCGGTGATGGCGGCCGAGGCCTGGAGAGGGCTGCCGGGGGTACCGGACATCGTCGTCGAGCCCGGCGCCGCTCCCGGATTCGACCCGGAACGGCGCACGGGCGGTATCTATCTGGTACGGCGATGGACCCGCGACCCGCGGGAGCTCGCCGTCACCGTGTCGTCTTATACGCCGGACGGCAAGCTGATGGGCACGGATATCCTCATCAACGGAAGCGTGAGGTACGACCTGCTCTCCGAGACCGGAGAGGACGGCAGCCGGGAGGATCCCCCCTTCGACCTCGCCTCGGTCCTCACCCACGAGATGGGCCACGTGCTTGGCCTCGACGAGAACCTGGACGACGAGACGGCCACCATGGCGCCCCACGCCCGGCCCGGTGAGACGCACCAGCGCACCCTGACCGAGGACGACGAGGAGGGCGTGATCGAGCTGTACAGCGCTTCCCTGCCCCGGGCCGCTCTCAGCTGCAGCCTGGTCTCGCTGGCCGGTTCTCCGGCCGGTGGCGCCGACACGCCGGTGCTGCTGCTGGCGCTGCTGGGGTTGGCGGTGGGCGCTCGGGCGCGTCGTCGCGTTCGTGTCGTCGCCCGCGTCCTGTCGAACGAACCGAGCCTGTCATCTCGAACAAAGTGAGAGATCTCCATCAACGAAGTAGAGGCGGGCCAGGTGCCCGCCCGGGAGAGGGCAAGCCCCTCGGGAGAGGGCAAGCCCTTACCCTACGGTCGAAATGACGGGGGATTACTCCCCGCCTCCGATGCCCAGCTGCCGGCACTTCTTGTAGAAGAAGGACTTGTCGGTTCCCAGCGCCTGGGCGGCCGCGGTCTTGCTGTTCCCGTTGGCCGCGATGGCTTCTGTCAGGATCTGCTTCTCCGCCTCGCGCAGCAGGTCCTTGAGCGAGCAGCCGCTTCTGTATAGCGCCCGCTCCCCCCCCTCGGTCGGGTACAACGTCTTGTGGGTCCTGGGCAGCACGTCCTCGATGTGGCCCGCCAGGATAGTCTCGCCGGGATAGAGGATGCCGAGCCGTTCGATGACGTTCCTGAGCTCGCGGACGTTGCCCGGGAAGTCGTGCTGCTTGAACGCTTCAACGGCCTGCTCGGTCATGGTGAGCCCTGCGCCCTCGGCGGCGAGGAAGTGAGCGACCAGAGCGGGGATGTCTTCTTTACGCTCGCGCAGCGATGGCACGCGCAGGCTGACCACGTTGAGCCGATAGAAGAGATCCTCCCGAAAGCGCCCCTCGCGCACCATTTTCTGCAGGTCCTGGTTGGTGGCGGCGATGACCCGCACGTCCACCTCCAGCGTACGACCGCCTCCCACCCGTTCGAACTGCCCTTCCTGCAAGACGCGCAGCAGCTTGACCTGCATGGCCAGCGGCATGTCGCCTATCTCGTCTAGGAAGAGTGTGCCCTTGTCGGCCAGCTCGAAGCGCCCCTTGCGGCTGCCAACCGCGCCGGTAAAGGCGCCCTTCTCGTGGCCGAACAGCTCGCTCTCCACCAGGTCCCTGGGCACGGCGCTGCAGTTCAGCTTGATGAAAGGAGCGCTCTTACGATCCGACCCGGCGTGCAGAGCGGCGGCGACCAGCTCCTTGCCGGTGCCGTTTTCGCCCGTGATGAGCACGCGGCCGGCCGAGGGGGCGACCCGGGAGATAAGCTCCCGCAGCTTGCGCATGGCCGCCCCGTAGCCCACCAGTCGCTGTTCGCCGCGCACGTCTGCCTGCAAGCGATCGTGCGCATCGGCCAGGCTGCTGAAGCGAAGCGCATTGCGCACGGTCAGCAGCAGGCGCTCGTGGTGAACCGGCTTCTCCACGAAGTCCAGCGCGCCGAGCTTCACCGCCTTGACCGCGTCTACCACGGTCCCGTGACCCGAAATCACCACGGCGGGCGTGCCGTCTGCGCGCTTCCGCATCCGGTCGAGCAACTCGAGCCCGTCCATGCCGGGCATGGAGATGTCGGTCAACAAAAGGTCGACCGAGCCCTTCTCCAGCAGCTCCAGCGCCCGCTCGCCCGAGGTCGCCACCTCGACCTCGTAGCCCTCCCGCTTGAGAATCCTGGAGAAGGCCGAGGAGACGGTCTCCTCATCGTCGACTATGAGAATTCGGGTTGCCATCCGGGGTAGTGAGAGCCGCAAGGGTTCATGTTCCGCATCATCATTTTTTTGGCGTCGACGGTCAAACCGCTCCCTCGGGGCGACCGGCTCGACGGTACGGCTACGCGATCATCCGACCTCGAGCGGCCGCAAGCGGAACAGCGCCCTGCCCTCCTCCTCGTCGGCTTCCAGCCTGGCGCCGGCCGAGCGGGCCAGGCCCTCGGCGGCCATCAGGGCCGCGACCCGTCCGTAGCGACCGTCGATCCGTTTTTTCGACAGCAGCTGCCCCTCGGCCGTGAATATCGTCTCCCGCAGGTCCTCTCCCACGGCCGGCCCCTGGTCGCGGACCTCTAGCACGGGCCCGTCCGGCGCGGTTCGCGCCGATACCCGAACCGCGCTACCGGCCGGAGCGTGCTGCGCGGCGTTGGCGATCAGGATGTCTACCGCCGCCACCAGCGCGTTTGCCCCCTTGACGTTCAGGGGGTGCTCCGGAAGCTCCAGCACGACATTCGTCCGGTGCTCCTTCTCGACCAGCTCTCGCAGCTGTACGGCCAGGTCCCCGTCCGCTACCGGCATGGGGCGCTCCCCGGCCAGCAACCGCGCTACCCAACCGAACTGCTCCAGCCCGCGCAGCAGCCCGGCCAGCGCCTCGTTGCTGTCGCTCAGCGCCTCCTGCAGATCCGTCCACCTATCCTCGGAGAGCTCCCCCTCGCGAAGCGACTGCAGCGCCTCCTCGATATATGGAAGGTTGATGCCCAGCGCAGTGGCGGGATTGCGCAGGTCGTGGACGACCATCGAGAGCAGTTTGCTCAGCTTATGCTGCGAGTCGATCATCCCTCCCTCGCAAGGGGTGCGGTCCGCCGCCCGACCACCGGGCCGGTTCGACGCCCGGTGTGCGAACCGCTCGATCGAGCATAACAGAGAACGGCGCGGTTTTTGCCATAAAACGGCACCGAGCCCTAAGGGCTCACCGCAAAATAGACGATACGAGACCGGGCGCGTCGGCGGAGCGCAATCGCGAGCACGCCCGCAGGAAAAACCGCAGAGATCTCTCCCTGCGGTCGAGAGCGCTATTTCGAGGGTTTTTCCGAGGACGAAAGCCGCCAGGGCGCCCGCCCACGCGCCCGCAACCGAATCGTTTATTTTGCGGTGCCTCCTAAGGCGTCGAGAAGGCGACCGAGAGCACGAACTATGATAAATTCACCCGATCGATGACGGGTAAGAGGGAGAGACGCGCGCGGACGCACGCCGGAAGGGAGGGTGGTCCTTCTGACGCCGATAAATCCGGCCTCGAACGCCGCAACGCGGCGGGCGCGGGAGACGCTCTCGAGACCGGCCGGGCCGCCGTCGACCGGTTTTCGCTGATCGACGCGATCGCCGACGGAATCGTCCTGATCGATACGACGGGCCGGATCGTTGCGGTCAACCAGGCGCTGGAAAAGCTGCTGGGAGAGACGCGCGCCACCCTGGTCGGCAAGACCGTACGGCAGCAGGTCGGCGAACATCTTTCGGGCCATTTCGCCGACGAGGCGCTGCAGCTGTGGAATGAGATCACTACGAAAGGAGAGGTCTGGACGCAGAGCCTGGTATTCACCGACACCCGGGGGCGGGCGGTTCCCATCACCTGTAGGGCGTCCCGGGTCGATTGCGAGGTCTCCGGCGGCCCCCTGGTAGTCGTAACGGTCCGGGACCTGAGCGAGCTACACGAGTTCCGCTCGGCGCTTAGCCGGAGCGAGGAGCGCTACCGGACCTTGTTCGATAGCTCGCTGGAGCTGATCTACGAGCACGACCTGCAGCGGATCGGCCGTTTCATCGACCTGAACGATCGGGCGCTGGATTTGCTCGGCTACGAACGGGCCGACATCGCCTCGCTCACCGTACCCGACGTGATCGATCCCTCGGACATGCCGCGGGCCGATCGGAACATGGCCAACCTGCTGAAGACCGGGCGGGACAGCAGGACCCACGAGTTTCGCCTCAGGGGCAAGGACGGCCGCCGGGTCTGGGTGGAGCTGTCCGGAACGCTCATCGTTCGGGACGGCAAGCCCCGCGCGGTGCTGGGAGTGGCGCGCGATATCACCGATCGGAAGAGGGCCGAGGAGGCGCTCGTGGCCAGCGAGGAACGCTTCAGGGAGCTGGTCGAGCTGCTACCCGAGATCGTTTGCGAGGTGGATACAACCGGCAAGATCACCTTTGCCAACCGCAGGGGATTCGAGCTTACCGGTTACTCGCGAGAGCAGTTCGAAAAAGGACTCTACGTCCAGGACCTGATCGCTCCCGAGGACCGCAAGCGGCTGCTCGAAAACGTCGACCGACTGCTCGCCGGCAAAAAAACGCGCAACAGCGAGTACCGGGCCCTGAAAAAGGACGGGACCACCTTCCCCGTAATCGTCAATACGGTCCCGATATTCAAGGAAGGTGAGATAGCGGGGCTGCGGGGAATCGTCTTCGACCTCAGCGAGCGCAGGCAGATGGAGGAGAGCCTGCTGCAGTCGCAGAAAATCGAGGCCATCGGCACCCTGGCCGGGGGTATCGCCCACGACATCAACAACGTGCTGGCCTCGATTTCCAGCCTGGCGACCTTGCTCAAAGAAGAGAGCCGCCCCGACGCCTCCAGGCTGGCCGATATCGACGAGATCCTGAGCATGACCGCCCGGGGCGGCGAGTTCGCCCGCAACCTGCTGGGCTACGCCCGTCGGGGCAAGTACCGCACCGAGCGCGTCTCGCTGAACAAGATGGCCGAGCAGGTGCTCAAGATCATCGAGCGGACGGTTTCGAAAAAGATCACCCTCCGCACCGAGCTCGACCCCGGGCTGAGCGAGGTGGAGGGCGACCCGGGACAGCTCTCCCAGGTGTTGATGAACCTCTGTCTGAACGCGGCCGACGCCGTGCGGGACACGGGGACCGTCACGGTATCGACCCGCGACGTTCGCCACCAGGACCTCCCGGGCTCTCTGTCGTCCAGGCTCTCCCCGGGACGCCATGTCGAGCTGCGGATGAGGGACGACGGTGTAGGCATGGACGAGGAGATCCGGAAGCGCGCCTTCGAGCCCTTCTTCACCACCAAGGAGCCGGGCAAGGGGACCGGGCTGGGGCTGGCCATGGTCTACGGCGTGGTTCGGAACCACCGGGGCGACGTGCGCGTCGAGAGCGAGCCGGGCGCGGGCACGACCATAGTCCTGCTCTTTCCGGCGCTCGCGCCCGCCGAGGCGCAGGTAGAGGGGAAGAGGGCGCCGCTGCCGATAGGAAAAGGGGGAACCGGTACGGTCCTGTTGGTGGACGACGAGGCGGTGCTGCGCTCGACCGGCAAGCGGCTGCTCGCCAGGTTGGGCTATCGGGTGCTGCTGGCGGGCGACGGGGCGGCCGCCCTGGAGACCTTCAAGCGGTTCGCCGGTGAGATAGACCTGGTCCTGCTCGACCTGGGCATGCCGATCATGGACGGGGCCGAGTGCTTCCGGAAGCTCAAGGCGCTGAAACCGGACGTCCGGGTGCTCGTCTCGTCTGGCTACTCGGACTCGGAGAAGGTGGATGCCCTGATGGCCGACGGCGTCCTCGGCTTCCTGCACAAGCCCTTTTCGGTCGAGCACCTGAACCGCGCCGTTTCCCGGGCGCTGGGCGTGCTGCCCCCCGACCCTCCGGGCCGAAGCTGATATCGGAATGTGAGCGGAATATAAAATCGCCACTTAATAGATTTTGCTAACGATTCCGGCTTGACAGCCTCAAAAAACAGGAACAATCTGGGTATCCCTTTTTAACTTATCTAGTCAGGCTGAGTCCCTTTATTGCTCATATCCCGTGGGATCACCCCACGAAGGGGGTAACGATGGAAGAAGTACGTTCGGAAATACTGAAAAGCTGGAAAACGGCGTGGACCAACTACGCGAACGCCCTGAACGCGGCGCACGAGCAGGGAGAGAAGATGTTCGACCTCTACTGTTCACAAACGAACAGTATGCGCAGCGAGGCCAAAAAGCTGCTCAGCGAAGGGCTGAAGACCTTCCAGGACGCGCAGATGGCCTATATCAAGGCATTCGAGGATAATCTGAAGAAGTTCGAAGAAGCGGCAAGCCAGTACAAAGCGTAGCGACCTCTACAGCGCCCGAATAGCAGTAAAGGGGGGGGCGCTGTACAGAATGACGGCGGCCAAGGTGCCTGAACATCCGGGCTCCTTGGCCGCCGTCGTTGTTAGAATCTGTCTTACAAATCCTTACAGCTGCCGACAGGTCACCCCCCCGGGTGTCCCCGGGCGCGACTTATCGCCTGTCCGTTGCCGGCGTCTCGAGGTGGGTCAGACAAGCTCGTCGTAGAAGAGCGGCGCCCGGTTTTCCACGAATCCCCGAATCGCGAGCAGGTCGTCGGACCGCAGGTTTTCGAACTGTATCCCCATCCCCGCCGGAGACTCGGCGGTGGACGCGGGCTTCTCTCGCACCCAGCGGACCTCCCCCTTGACCTCGATCCGCGTTCCGGCCGGAAGGCAGAACAGCAGGTCTATCTTGGTGCCGGCGGGCAGCAGGCGCTCCGTGCAGACGAACAGCCCGCCGGTCGAGATGTCCTGGGTGAGACCCGTATAGAAGTTGGATTGACCTTCAAAAGTGATTTCGGTCTGCAAGGGAACGCGCGGTACCCGCCGTCGCTCGATTCCCGCCGGTCGCTTGTTCGCACCGCTCGAACCGTCCCGAAAAAAGCGAGGGGGGCGAGCCTGGTGGCCGACGCTGGCCCGCGCGGCCGGGTAGAGAACCGTCTGGATCCGGGCTACGGCCTCTAGATAGAGCTTGGGACGCAAGACCAGACCGGGGGAGCGCGTAAGCGCCAGCAGCGCATCGTCGAGCAGCCGGTTGCAGTCGACCATGGCCTTTTCGAGGTCGGGCGAATCCGAGCCCAGAGCAACGGACAGAAGCGCACCGGCGTGAGAAATCATCTCCACGACCTGCTCGAATCGATGTCGGTCCGTGACCGATTCCTCGCGCAACAGCCCGACCATGACCTCGAAGAAGCCGAGCACCCGCCTGGCCCGCCTTTCGAGGTCGATGTTCTGGTGCGTTGGCACTACCGCGGGCTGCTCAATTCTCGCTTGCATAGGATCCCACATCGCCATCCGGCGGCTCTCTTCGCACCATTGGTCACCTCATCCCGATTTTACAAATTACAAGCAAGAAGCCTGCCATCCTCTACTTCAACTGCGTATCCGGATTCCGCTGGCGACTCTTGGCGCCTCCGGCCCGCTTGCGCCGTCGATGAGGAACCCCTAGAATTGAGTGCCTATACCGGTAGCCGTGGAAAAGCATCCCCACCCGCAAGGCGAGGCGCCCGTAAACCCGAGGGGAGGCGCGGTCCTGATCGTAGAAGACGACGTGCTACAGGCGCGAGCGTTGGAGCGCGTCCTGCGGCTTCACTTCACCCCCAGGATCGTTCATACCCGGGCGATGGCGCTCGATGAACTGGCTACCATCGAGGGGCTGCGCGCGGCTGTCATCGACGTAAAGCTGAGCGATGGAAGCGGCCTGGACGTAGCCGAGGAGGCCAGGAGAACCAGGCCGCAGCTGCCGATATTCGTGATCACGGGGTATCTGAAGCCCGAGGTCGTCAACCAGGTTTTCGAGCTGAACGGCCGCTTTTTGGCCAAGCCTCTTGAAGCCAGGGATCTCGAGTCCATGGCCGAGTCGATCCTGCGCGGCTCGCCCGAAGGGATCGCGGAACGCTTGCGGTTGCTGATCGGGGAAAAGGAGCTCACGGGCCGAGAGACCGAGGTGCTGGCGCTGGCCGCTTCGGGGCTCTCGCGGCAAGCGATCGCCCGTACGCTGGGGCTTTCGCTCAACACCATCAAGACCCGCATCCGCCACCTGCTGAAGAAGTGTGGGGCCGGCAGCGTGGACGAGGTCATCACCGGGCTCTCGAATAGGGAATCGTTCTCGCAGGGGGAGGCGGACCGCACCTAGAACGGCGACCGGTTTGAAACGTCTTTGAGTTCGCGAGGATAGAGGGGCCAGATGTGGCGTCGGCCCGACGAAGGACTGGCAGAGCCACTTCGAGGAGGGACGGCGCCGCAGATGGCCCCTGTAGACCGCGAAATCATGGCGTTTTCAAACCGGTCGCCGTTTTAAGGCTCGAGTTTGGCGGTTTTTGCGTTGCGAGAGCGAGGACAAAACGCGGATAGCAAGCAAGGCGAGCCGTTTTTGCGCAGGCGTAGTGGAGCTACGTCGAGCATAAAAACGGCTCGCCTGACGCAGCTAGGCGCGTTTTGGACCGCTCGCAGTAGCAAAAATCCGCCAAACTCGAGTCTAGGAGGCACCGCAAGATAAACGATACGCGACCGGGCGCGTTGGCGGAGCGCAATCGCGAGCGCGCCCGGAGGAAAAACCGCAGAGATCTTTCCCTGCGGTCGAGAGCGCTATTTCGAGGATTTTTCCGAGGACGAAAGCCGCGTGGGCGGGGCGCGGGTAGTGGGTAGGGCGGTGCCGGTGGTCTTCGAGACCACTCGAATGGTCTGAGCGACCACACGCTACGCATACGCCGCCCATGGGTGTCCCTCTGTAGAGCTCACTCCACAGGTGCGGACTAGAGTCCCCGGAAAGCGAGTGCCCGAATCAGGCGACTTTTTCCGAACGATCAGAGCTCCAACCGGATTTCGCCTTATTCGTAGCGGTTTCGGCGTTTCTACTCGCGCTGTAATTCCTCCAGCTCGCTCCCGCCCAAAGCTGGCACAATAGCTGCATTGTAATTTTCCACTAATGATAGAAACGGTTAAAAACGGTGAACGCTGGAGGAAGGCCATGACACGGTTCGCAGGCTTCGTCTCGCTCGCGTACGCGATGACGGTTTTCGGCTGTACGGTTCAGGACGCGGAGCGCGCCCCCACCCTGACGATGGAGGGAAGCAGCGACCCGGCCGGTTGCGTTGACCGAGACGGCGACGGGTACGGACGGGGCTGCGAGCCTGGCGCTGACTGCGACGACCGCGACCCCGAGATCCACAGCGGTTGCGTCTGCAGGCGCGTGGCCGAGGGCTGTGTCTGCGAGCCCGGCGAGCCTCCGCAGAGCTGCGAGCTGCCGCCCAGCCAGAACGCGAGCGGAGAGTCGGTCTGCCACGAGGGTACCCGCTACTGCCGCAACGGCATCTGGGGCGCCTGCGAGTCCGTGCAGAGCTACCTGGCGGGCCCGCTGGCCGAACTATCCGGTTTGATCGATCCGGACTGCCACATGCCGTGTCACGCCTGCGCCCTCGGTTGCTACAAGGTCGTCGATCCGCTCGACCCGGTGGACGACGGCCTTACCGGCGACAACTCGAGCTGCGTCAACTGGGAGACCGGAGGCGGCATCAGATTGATGGGCAGCGCAGACCCGGAGGCGGCCGGCTGTGACGCGCTCGACGACGTCGACGGCGGCGCGGACGCCGGAGCCGATGCCGGTACGGACGGCGATGATGGCGGCATGGACGGCGGCATGGACGGCGGCACGGACGGTGAGAACGAGCAGTGCGTGGTCCGTACCTGCCAGAACAAGACCTATGATTGCGGCGACTGCCAGGACAACGACGGAGACGGCCTGACCGACGCGGACGACCCGGAGTGCCTGGGCGCATGCCAGAACTCCGAGGAGACCTTTGCGGGCAACATCCCGGGCCAGAACAACGCCCCCTGCAAGCACGACTGCTACTTCGACAAGGACACCGGCCACGGCAATGACGACTGCCGCTGGGACCACCGCTGCGACGAGCTGGAGCCGCAGAACGGCTGCGGCTACGATCCCGACGTCAAGATCTCCGGTACCAAGCTCAGCTGCGAAGAGCTGGCCGTCGAGCAGTCAGCCGAGTGCGAGGACACCTGCGGCCCGCTGACCCCGCCCGGCTGCGACTACTTCGGCTGCTGCGAGCTGCCGGCCAACAGCGGCAACTACGTCTGGATCGGCTCCGAGGACGAGGACGGCGAGCCCTCCTGCGACAGCGAGTCCGTGCTCGATCCGGACAAGTGCCACCCCTGCACCCCGGTAGGGGCCTATCTGAAGCCCTGCGGGCCCTGCGAGCTGTGCGCGGGCATGACCGAGCTTCCCGAGCACTGCGTCGAGCCGCCTCCTCCTCCGGAAGAAACGCTCTATGCCTTGTCGGGCACCTACTCGCAGCTGGTGAGCTTCAACGAATGCGTGCTCAACGAACGGCCCGACTGGAACGAGTTCACGTTTGATGCCCATATCCCAGAGGGTACCAGCATCCGCATCTCGGCCTGCACGCTGAGCTCGCTTCAGGAGAGCTGCGAGCCGGAGCTTCTGGGGACCATCGTCTCCAACGGCTCCTGCGCCGAGGACGCCGACTGCGAGAGCGGTTCCTGCGCCGCGGACAACACCTGCCAGCTCATCACCGGCGCCGCCTGCGTCAACGACGACGATTGCCCGGACGCCGCCAGCTGCTCGAATGGATCCTGCATCTATCCGGACCAGCCCATGGACACCGCCGGATCGCTGAGCCCGGGCCAGAACTTGCTGCCCTACGTCTACGTGGAGATCACGCTCTTCGCCGACGCGACGGCGAGCGAGACCCCGGTCCTGTACGAGTGGGTGCTCACCTACCGCTGCTCGTCGATGGTCTAGGGACCGGCCGAACGAATAGATATGGTAAACATGGCCGTTCTCCGGTCGATTTGCGGCGAAACCGCGACAGATAAATGGGACCCCCGGTACGGGTCGACCGAGACCGAGGGCCGGCGCGAGTACGGAGCAGGTGCGTTGCGAACCGCGCCTGCAGGTTCTATCCTCTATCTTATCACCCCCATGAACGATAGCAGTGCCGCGCAAAGCGATGCCGGAAGCGCCGACGTGCTCGAGGCGATGGACGCCATGTTGCAAGAGGCGCTCTGTTGCGAAAAAGAGGAACAGCTCGCCGCGACCTGCCTGTTCCTGGTGCTGGGGCTCACCGGTAGTCGTCTCGCCGTGCTGGGCGAGCTGAACGACGAGGGGAGGTTTGACCTACTCGCCAGCAGCGGCCCCGGGGAAGAGGCCCCGGAATCCCGAACCCTGCAGGCGCGCGCTCTGCTGGAAAGCGTGGAGGCAAACGGGCTCTGGGAACGGGCGATGAAGAGCGACCGGCCGGTGATGCTCGACCGGCGGGATCCGGCGTCCGTTCGGTCGGCCGCGCCGAGCGCGGACCAGGAGCCCGGCTGCGTGCTAGGTGTCGCCTTGCGGCAAGACGGCGCGCCGTTCGGCATCCTCGCGGTCGCGGACCGGCCCGCGGGTTTCGGGCCGGCCGACGGCGAACGGCTGCGGCTGCTCTCGGTCGGCGTGGCCAAGGGGCTGGCGGGGTTCCGGGCGCAGCGACGGCTGCGCGAGGCGTACGAGCAACTGCAGGCAAAGCTGGAGGAGCAGACCGCCGAGCTCTTCTCGCTCGAGAAGAGCTTGCAGACGGAGATCGCAGCGCGCGAGCAGGCGGAGGTGGCGCTGCAGGAGACCGAGGAGCTGCGCGGCGCCTTCATCGAGGCCGTTCTGACCATGCAGGACGAGGAGCGCAACCAGCTGGCCCGCGAGCTGCACGACGAGATGGGCTCGAAGCTGACCTCCATCTCCATCGGCCTGCGTTCCCTCGACCAGGTCGACTCGGTGCAGGCGGCGAGAAAAGAGCTCGGCAAGGTACAGAAGCTGGTGGACGGGATCATGCGGGACGTGAGCCGGCTGGCGCGCGGCCTTTACCCCCTGTCGTTGGAGCAGCTGGGCCTGCACGCGGCCCTGCGCCAGTACGTGGACGAGTTCTCGCGCATCCATTCGCTGAAGGTTCACGTACACGCCGAGAACCTGGACGACGAGCTGTCGGCGAGCGCGGCAAAGGCGATCTACCGCATGGTGCAGGAGGCTCTCACCAATGTCGCCAAGCACGCCGAAGCCAGGAACGTGAGCGTGGTGCTGGGAAAGAAGGGGTCCGAGATACGGGTCTTCGTGGAGGACGATGGCCAGGGCCTGCCGGAGAGCACGGCGCGGTCCGAGGGACGGCGGGTGACGGGGATCGGCCTGCACGGGATCCGCGAGCGCGCCTCGCTGCTGGGCGGCACCATGGAGATCGAATCGAAGAGGGGCGAGGGCACCGCGTTGCTGGTACGCATCCCCGCCCCGCGAGGGGAGCATGGCTGAGATCCGGATCGTGATCGCGGATGACCACGTAGCGGTACGGGAAGCGCTCGCGACCTTCATCGACAGCCAGCGCGACATGACGGTGGTGGCCCAGGCTTCCACGGGCAGGGAGGCGGTGGAGAAGACGGGGGAGACCGGGCCGGACGTGGTGATCATCGACATCACCATGCCCGAGGGGAACGGGATAGAGGCCATCGAGAAGATCCGGGAGCTGTACCCGGAGGTACGGACGCTGGTGCTGACCATGCACGAGGACCCGACCTTTCTCCGCTCGGCCCTGGCGGCCGGAGGATCGGGCTACGTGACCAAGCGAGCGGCCGGCGACGAGCTGTTGAAGGCCGTGCGGGAGGTGGCCGGGGGCCGCTCCTATATCAATGTGAGCCTGACGGACAGCGATATCACCGATCTGCTCAGCAATCCCCCGCCCCCCGCCGAGGAGACCGAGCGCGATCCGCTGAGCGAGCGCGAACGCGAGGTGCTGACGCTGCTGGCCTATGGCCATACCGGCAAGGAGATAGCGGCCAAGCTCGGGATCACCCAGACCAGCGTGGATACCTATCGCGGGCGGATATCCGACAAGCTCGGGATCAAGCACCGCGCCGGCCTGGTGCGGTATGCCCTGGAAAAGGGCCTGATAGGCAAGGATGGCGCCGGGTCGGAGTAGGGAAAACACTTACATCGATCGCGGTCGCGACCCGGCAGCCCCGTCTGGATCGGAGGGCAAGGCAGACGCGCTCCGCTGGACCATTGCCGGTGTGGCGATTTTCACCACGGATCCACCCCCAATTTTCCGTTTTTTTACGACTTTTTCTCCCCAGCTCGTTTGCTACGATCAATAGTGACGGATCTGGATCTTCGATCGGGCCGTCCTGAGCAATCGGATGCCGAACTCGGTCCTCATAGTAGACGACGAACCGCTGGTACGAAGGGCCCTGGCACGGGAGCTGGGCCAAAAATTCGTCGTGGTACAGGCGGCCGATTTTGCCGAGGCGCTCGAGGCCTACGACCGCCACAGCGAAATCCGCGCGGTAGTGTGCGACCAGGATCTGGGCGCCGGTCCACGCGGCAGCGAGTTCCTGGAGAGGATCAAGGCCACAGCGCCCGACATCGTCCGCGTCATGGTCTCCGGCAAGCTGGCCGAGGAAGAGAACCTCTCTGCCGCATTGCTGATCTCCGGGACGGCCCAGGTCTGCATCCGCAAGCCGTGGTCTACCGGCGAGGTGCTGGAGGCGGTGCTCAACGAGCTGCGGTCGCGTTCGAGCGAGATGGAGTCGAACCGATGAACGGCAGGGTACTGCTGGTCGAGGACAACGCCGATACGCGGAAGCTGGTCGAGACCTTTCTCCGCGCCAAGGGTTTCCAAGTCGTCGCGGCCAGTGACGGTGAAGAGGGCTGGGAAGCGTGGCAAGAAGGGCAACCGCAGGTCGTCATTCTCGACGCGAACCTGCCCAAGATCAACGGTTTCGAGCTGCTGGAACGGATCCGGAGAACGCCCGCGGGCAAGACGATCCCGGTCATCATGGCCACCGCGACCTACCGAAGCGAGGAATCGAGCAAGCTGGCCACCGAGCAGTTCAAGGTGGCCCACTACATGACCAAGCCCTTCCCGCTACACCTGCTGGTACGGCGGGTGCGGGAGCTGATGCCGGGCGAAAAGGCGACGGTGGAGGTCCGCGATCCGCGGCGAGAGGCGCCGAGCGCGGACGCGGTCCAACCCACGCTGCCCCCGGTGGGGCTACGGGGTCGGATAGAGGGTTTCTCGCTGGCATCGGTGATGCACCGGCTGCACAGGACGCGCATGACCGGGGTACTGCACCTGAGCAACGGGGGGAGCCCTCAGGACATCCGCTTTCTCGACGGTCACCCCGTCTGGGTAGAATCCACTCGAGACGCCGAAACCCTGTCCGCTTACCTGCTGCGGCAGGGACGCATCTCGCGGGCCGACCACGACCTGTGGCAGACGCGGGCGAAGCAGACGGGGCGGGAGCAGGCAGACGTCCTGCTCGACCTCGAGCTGCCGGGAACGAGCGAGATCGTGCAGGCATTACAGGAGCACCTGCGCACGAAGATCCTGGATTGCCTGGCCTGGGAAGAGGGAGAATACCTCTTCGAGGAGCGACAGAGCTTCAGCAACGAGCTTCCGGTCTTTACCCTGAACACGCCGCGGCTGATCATCGACGCGTTCGCCGAGCGCTTCAAGGCTCGGCAGCTGGAGCGAATCCTGGGGGTGGTCGGCACGGCGCACAACCGCAGCTCGAACGACCCGCCGGCTGCCATCGCCAGGTACCTCGAGGCCCGCGAGATCGACCAGCTCGCCTACGCCGTGGACGCCATACGCGTGCATACCGCCCCCGGCCCGGCCTACGCGCAGGAGCAGCTCGAGTTGACCGTATCGGAGCAGCGGATCCACGCCCTGGCCGTATGCGGCATGACCGTGGGCGAGATATGCGAAAGGGTTCCGCGCGATAAGGCGTTGAAGCTCCTCTGCGCGTTGCACGTGCTGGAAGTCGTTCGTTTCTACTCGCCGTCCGCCGAGGAAGCCCGGAAGCAATCTCAATCGACGCGACGCGTGAGCGAAAGGCTTTTCCCGGAAGCGACCCGCAACCGCTGGCTCTCCGAGAGCGAACGCGTGACGGCCCGACCCAAGAAACCCGTGAGCGACGGGCCGAAGTCGAGCAACGGGTCGCAGGCCCCCGCCGAGGCGCGCGGAGAAGAGGCGTGGCGCGTGGCGGCGCGACGCGAACGGGAACGGCTGGAAGCGAAGGCCGTGCCGCCGGCGGACGCGAACGATTCCTATAGGGGCCGCAAATCGGGCCGCTTCGACAAGCGCTCGGGAGAGCCAAAGCAGAGCGATAGACCGAAGTCCAAGAAAGCGCGCGGCGGTCCGGCGGCCTGACCCGGGAAGCGGTTTTCCCGCTTCTGCTGCTCACGATTCGCCGGGCGAGCCGACGGAGAGGTTCTCGAATAGCCTGTTCAACCCCCACACATCCCGGGCGCGCAGGCTCTCGAACTGCACGCCCATGGCGGTCTTCGTCACCCAGCGAACCGCGGCATAGACCTCGGTGTCGGAATCGAGCGCCGGCAGACGGAAACGGAGGCGCAGCCGGGTTCCGAAGGGCAACGGCTCGGCGACCTGCAGCAACATGCCGCCCAGGCTCAGGTTCACGGTGAGACCGGATATCTCACGGTCTCCGATCGCCGCCTCGACCGGGATGCGATACTCGTAGCGCGCATAGGTGCGTTTTTCGGTGCTCTTCGGCATGGGTATTGCTTAGTCTTCTACGACCGGTGGCTTGATCCGACGCATCATACCCTTATGCGGCTCGATGGGAAGGCAATCCCTCGATGGGAAGGCGTCCCCGCCCGTGCCCGGAACGCTCACGGAAACGGGGGGCGAGTGGCGAGGGTCGCGGGCATATGGGCGGGGAGCCTTCGATACCACTCGAAACGGCGGGTTGTCAGAGTACTTAACCCTGTATCAGTTCGCCGTCGTCGCGAGGGCGCTATTGTCGAGGCAGTTCGCGAGCGCGCCCCCGAGCGAGCGACCGAGCGGTAGCAGCGCTACGGCGAGCGAGCGAGGACGAAAACCGCGAAATGTCCGACGGTAGCGGCCGCAGTAGAGGGCGACCTGACACGGTAGTGCTGCACGCTGGCGCTGGACGCCCTGCACGCTGCGCTGCGGGATTTCCGACGGCGCGATCCGGGCGGTCTAGTAAGCTGACCCCGTTTCCGCCTTCACGGTAACTGCACGAAAGGGGTTAACGAACGGCGCGGCCCGCCGAAGTTAACCTCTAAGAGCCATTTTCCCACCAGGAGGAGACCGTGAAATTCATCGATGATATATGGCCCGTGGTGTCGGGCGAAGGTCCGGTGCTGATCGTGGACGACTCGCTCGATCTCGCCGTGAGCCAGGCGGTCGCCGAACGCTTCTCGCGCGATTGCCGACCGGTCCAGCTGGCAGGCGATACGCGAGAGGCGCTCGAGCTGTACGAGCGGAGCCAACCGTCCCTCATCGCCCTGTGCGACATCGGCGAGGGCGGGGAGGCGATCGCATTTCTGAAAGAGCTCGAAGAGAAACGGCGCGGGGATCCTATCCAGGTGTGCGTGATAACCGAAACCTGGCAAAGCCCCGATCCGATGGCGCGGCCCGAGCGGGTGGTGGCCGTTTCGCCAAGCTTCAGCATATGCGAGCTGCTCGACATCACCCGGGAGCTCCGCGCCGCGTAACCGCCCTCGTATTTCATCCTGCCTGTCATCTCGACCGGCCCCGCATCTCGAACGGCCCCGCATCTCGAACGGCCCCGCATCTCGAACGGAGGGAGAGATCCGAATCCTCTCGCGGAGATCTCTCACTACGGTCGAGATGACAACTCATTTAAAGGGTCACTTTTCTATTGACCGACTGTTCGGTCGGTGACAATAATCGATTTATGACCGACTGGTCGGTCGTTCGTGTAGAAAACGAGGCCGCTGATGTCGCCCAAGATCGTCGATAAGGATGAAAAGAGGAGGCTCATCGCAAAGGCTGCTGCGCGGGTGTTCGGCGAAAAGGGGTTCGAGACTACGCGCATGGAGGACGTGGCCAGAGCGGCCTATGTGGGCAAGGGAACGCTCTACGAGTACTTCCGGAACAAGGAAGAGTTGCTGCAGGGCTCCTTCGCCGTGTTCGTGCAGGACATCGAGCGCGACCTGCTCGCCGGTCTCGACCTGTCCGCGCCGCCCGAGCAGGCATTGCGCGGCCTAGCCGACGCGACGCTGCAGTCGATGCGAGACTGGGGCGAGGACTACCGCTTCTTTCTGGAGTACATGCTGCACGTCAGCCGTACCCGGGGCGAGTTCCCCCTGCTCGGCTCCATGCTCTCCGAGTTTCGCCAGGCGATCGCCGGCCTGCTGCAGGCCGGCATCGCGCAGGGGACTTTCCGCAGCGACATCGAGGTCGAGACCACGGCCGCGGCCCTAGCTGCCTGGTTCGACGGAGCGGTCCTGCACTGGATCGTGCTGCCCGACGGAGCGGGAATAGAGGAAATGAACGCGCGCTACCTGGAGATGATGTTCCACGGGCTTCTGGCACCTGGCAAAGCGAAAGGAAAGCCATGAGGGAAAAGCTCTACGACGCACTGGCCGCTGTCACCTTCCGCAGGCCCTGGACGCTGTTCGTCACCGCGCTGCTGCTCTCCGTCGTCGGCGGGTGGCTCTCCAGCTCGCTGAAGATGGAGACCCGGGTGCTGGATCTGCTGCCCGCGGACGATCCGGCCTCGACCGAGTACAACGACATCATCCAGCAGTACAGCTCGGCCTCCCAGATCATCGTCGGTATCGAGGGAGACGAGCGCCGGCAGATGATCGCCTTTGCCGAGAGGCTGGAGAAGCGGATAGGCGCGGTAACTTTCAAGAGCCATCAGGGCGAAACGCTGCCCTTCATCAAGCGCATCACGGTGCGGCTGGATGAGGAGTTCATCGCCGAGCACGGGCTGATGCTGGCCAAGCTGAGCGATCTGGAGAACTTCGACGAGCTGTTCCAGCGACTCGAGCTCGCGCCTCTGCTGGCCGCCTATAACGACTTCTTCGAGCGCGAGTACGTGGAGGACTCGGGCAGCGTCACCGAGCGGGAGAAGGAAGACAGCGCCATCAATGCGCTCAAGGGCATCCTCACCTGGCTGGAGGGCGTGGAGATGGCCGCGGCCGGCGGCGATAGGCTGGCATCCCGAGCCGAGCAGGCCGCAGATCTGCTCTCGGTGGGCGAGCCCTACTTCTTCTCGGACGACAACCGGATGATGCTGGTGATGATCCTGCCCGCCATCTCCATGGACCGCATGGAGGAGGTGCTGAGCGGCGTGGAGTCGCTGGAGAGGCTGATCGACGAGATCGAGGGAGATTTCCCGAGCTTGAAGGTGCGCACCACCGGCATGCCGGTGATGGGATACGACGAGATGCAGGTGGTGAACGAGGACATGGGCCTGAGCCTGCTGGTCTCCTTCGCCCTGGTGCTGGCCATCTTCGTCATCGCCTTCCGCATGTGGACGGCACCGCTCTTGGCCATGATCACCCTGACCATGGGCATCGTCTGGACCACGGGTTTCATCGCGCTGAGCTTCGGCCGGCTCAACCTCTTCACCGCCATGTTCGGGGTCATCCTGGTCGGGCTGGGCATCGACTTCTCCATCCACCTCAACTCGGCCTTTTCCACCGCCCGCAGTCAGGGAATGGACCACGCGACCGCGCTCAGGGAGATGTACCGCCGGGCGGGAAACGGGGTGATGACCGGCTCGGTCACCACCGCGGCCGCCTTCTTCGCCCTGGCCTTCACCGGGCTGCAGGCCTTCGTCGAGCTGGGGGTGGTGCTGGGAGCGGGCATCCTGCTGACCATGACTGCCTCCATGGTCGTGCTTCCGGCCATGTTCAGCATTCACGAGCGTCTGGCCGAACGGCTCTCGGGCGGCAAGCCGCGCCAGCCCGGGTCCGTGCGGCTGGCGCTGCCCTTTTTGGCCGCGACCGGCGAGTTGATCGGGAAACGTCCCTGGCCGGTGCTGGCGCTGATGGTGGTGCTCACCGGGGGCTTCAGCTGGGCCTCGCTAGGCGCGGAGTTTGAAAAAGATATGCTGGAGATGGAGCCGCCGGACATGCAGTCCGTATTGCTGCACAAGGATATCTTGAAACGCTTCGAGCTGCACCCCGACTTCACCATGATCACCACCGAGGACCTGGAGCAAACCCGCACCATCGTCGAGCGGGTCAAGAAGAACCGGCTGGTGGGCCGGGTGGACGCCATCACCGAGTTCCTCCCCTCGGAGAAGCAGCAGAAGCGGCGCGCCCGCATCGCGAAGCGCATCGGCGAGCGCATGCGGGCGCTGTCCGAGCCGCGGGTGACGGCCGGGCTGCCGGGCGGCACCGCGGTGCTCGTCCCCCCGCAATCCCATCTGCCGGACCGGGTGCCCGAGGAGCAGGTCGAGCAATTCCTCTCCGAGCTCGACCGGCTGCAGATGAACGTACAGGAGATCGGCACCCTGGCTTTCACCTCGCTCAAGGAGCGCCTGCGCTCGGTCTGCGAGCGGCTGAGCGGCGGGGAAAACGCCGGCGCATCGCAGATCCTCGCCCTGAAGAAACGGCTGGCGGCGGAAAAGGACCTGGCCGCCGCCATGGGCGCCTATCAGCAGGCCTACGTGCCTCTGCTGGCCGGGCGGCTGGCCCGCATGGCCAACACCTCGCCTATCACTCTGGATACGCTTCCCGAATCCATCAAGGAGAGGTACCTGAGCGGTGAGGGCAAGAACCTGATCACCATCTACGCCTCGGTGGATCTCTGGCACGAGGACAAGCTGGACCTGTTTTTGCAGGCCATGAGGCGGGTGGCGGACCGCTTCACCGGCACGGTGGTGCTGATGGAGAAGCTCATCGAGCTGATGACCGACGAGGGGCTGAAGGCCACGCTGCTGGCGCTGGGCACGGTGCTGGTGCTGCTCTTCATCGACTTCCGCCACCCGGGCTACGTGGTCCTGGGGGCGATACCGCTGCTGGCGGGCTTCGTCTGGATGATGGGGTTGTTCGTGCTGGTGGGAAAGAAGTTCGACGTGGCCAACGTGGAAGCCATCCCGCTCATCCTGGGCATCGGCATCGACGACGCGGTGCACGTGCTGCACGCGGTCAAGCAGCGCGGGGTCAAGGCCATGCCCGAGGTGCTGCGCCACACCGGTCGGGCGCTGGTGCTCACCACGCTGACGACCGCCATCGCCTTCGGCTCCATCGCCTTCTCTGCTCACCGCGGCATGGCGGGGATGGGGATCCTGCTGGTGCTCGGCGTCTGGTCCTGCCTGGTCACCTCGCTGGTGCTCCTGCCCGCCCTGATGAAAATCTTTTTGAAGGAAAGGGAGTCGAAATGATGTCGAAAACAAGAAATGGAGGTGCGAGATGTCGGCTAGCAAGCTCTGCTCACCAGCTCTGACCCTGTCGATCCTGGTCCTGGGGGCGTCGACCGCCGTGCGCGCACAATCGGCGGCGGAGATACTGGAAAAGGTGGACAAGGCCGCCTTCGTCAAGAGCAGCCGGGCGGACATGATCCAGATGGTGGTCACGCCCTCGGGCGACAAGCGCACCTTCAAGATGCGCGCCTACTCCTTCAACGGAAACGAAAAGGGGATGACCGAGTACCTGGAGCCCAACCAGGTGCGCGGGATGAAGATCCTTAGCCTCAACGACGGCGACGATATCTGGACCTATTTCCCGCGAACCAACCGCACGCGGAAGATCGCCTCCTCGGCCCGCAACCGCAAGGTGCAGGGTTCCGACTTCACCTACGACGACATGGCCACGGGCAAGCTGGCCCAGGACTGGAAGGGCAAGGTGGTGGGAAGCGAGAAGATCGAGGGAAAGCAGTGCTTCAAGCTGGAAGCCACCCCCACCGCCTCCGGACCCAAGTCTTACTCGAAAATCCATCTCTGGGTGGACAAGACCGATTACACCGTGCCCCGCATCGAGTACTTCGATCTAGACGGGGTGAAGCTGAAGATGCTCGAGATTACCCAATATAAGAAGGTATCCGGCGTGCTCTTTCCCTTCCGGTACGTAATGACCAACCTGCTGGACGGCGGCAAAACCCTGATGAAGGTGGACAAGGCCGAGATCAACGTGAAGCTCGACCCAGCGCTGTTCACCGAGGCCGCGCTCGGTAAATGAACGATATTCGGATTCGTCTGTTGCCAAGGACCGCGGGGACGGGCCGGGCGACCGCCCGGGCTGCACCCGCGGGGGCGGGCCTGGCGACCGCCCGGTACCAATGCCTTCGGTCGCGGGAGGGGGCAAGCCCCCCTACCGCTCGCAGCCAACCCACCGTAGCGGCGGGCCGGGCGATCGCACGATGCGCTATCGCGGCAGCGGTTTTTCTGCTCTCATTCACCTCCCCCACCCTGGCCCAGGAACCGGCGAAACCCGATCGGGATACAGAGAACAAACAGGCCCCCGCGGGGGAACAGACCCCCGATTCCGGGACCGATGCGCCCGCGACTCCTGATGAGTCCGAGCCGAAAAGCGACCCCGAGACGGCGGGAGAGCCCGAGCGGCCGCAGCCCGAGGCAGAGCCGCAGCCCGAGGCAGAGCCGCAGCCCGAGGCGGAAACGGAAACGGAAACGCAACTCGCCGCCGAGACGCGCGAGGATGACGCGGTAACCGAGCCTTCCGACGAGGCATTCTCCTCGGACGACGAGGACCTGTTCGAGCAGATGGGCTCCTTCGAGGAAGACGGAGCCGGAGAGACGGACGCGGAGGCCGGCCAGAGCGCTCCGGTCGGGGTGCGCCTGCACGGCTCGCTGGAGAACCAGCTCACCGGCTTCTGGCTGCGGCGGCCGGGGCGCGGCGGTCGGCTATCGCCCCACGACTACACCCGGCTTCGCGTCGACGTGGACGCGGACCTACCGGGCGGCGTACAGGTGCGATCCGACGCGGTGGGCAGGCTCTTCGTGGGCGAAACCATGTTCCACCTGCGCGACCTGGTCCCGGAGCAGACCTTCGACGACCTCGTCGAGCGCGACGACCTCTGGGCAGCGGTGGTGGGCTCGGGCGCCTTCACCTACGAACTGGAGGACGAGCTATACCTCGACAACGCCTACCTGAAGGTCCCGGCCGGCCCGCTTCTTGTCTCGCTGGGCAAGCAGCCGCTGGAGCAGGGCGCGGGATACGTGTGGAATCCCACCGACGTGTTCATCGAGAAGGAGATGTTCGATCCCACCTACGAGAAGGAGGGAGTCGTCTCGTTACGCGCGATGGTCCCCCTGGGCGAGATCGCCTCGCTCGACCTGGCCGCGGCCCCCGAGGGCGCTTTCGAGAAGTGGACCGCCGGCGGCCGCGGTCGGTTGCGCCTGGGCCCGCTGACCTTTGGCCCGGCGGCCTATCTCACCCGGGTCGAGCGAGCCGATCTGGAGGGCTCGATCGACGGCAGGCTGCAGGAGGCGAGAGCGACGGCAGGGATTCTGGGCGTTCAGCCCGAGCAGCTCGTACGCGAGATGATGGAATCGCAGGCAGCCACGGGCGGCGACCTCGAGCGGGCCTTTCCGGTCGCCGACGCGCGCCGGGTCATGGTGGGAGGCGACGCCGTGCTCGACGTGGAGGGGGTGCGCCTCTGGACCGAGGGAGCGTACAACTTCGTCGACGACGAGCCGGGAGCGCCGGAAGACTGGTGGGAGCTGAGCGCCGGGCTCGAGTACTTCTTCACCTTCGAAACCCACCTGATGGCCGAGTACTACCACTACGGCCGGGGACCGGAGCAGCGCGACGGGACCTACAGCCTCAACGACTGGATGGGTGTGTTGGCGACCGAGCTCCGGGCGCTGGGGCAGGATCTGATCTTCGTATCCGTCGATCATCCCATCGCCGACTTCTGGACCGTGGGTCTCTCCTCCATCGGCTCTTTTTCCGACCTGTCCGCCGCGGTCATGGCCGACGTTCGCTGGGACTTCATCCAGGACGGCGAGATCTGGCTCATGCTGGCCGGCACTGCTGGCGAGCCCGAGGACTTCCTCTCCTCCGGCGTGGGCCAGGGGTGGATCAGGGTCAAAGTATACTTCTGACGGTTATCTGCCCCTTTACGCGGTGCCCTGAGCGGTTTTTAATAAGACACGGAGGGCAAACCATGCGCCAAACATCCCTGACGACAGCCATGGCCGTCATCGCCGCCCTGTCGGCCACCGCCTGCAGTTCCGACGATGACGGCACCTCCCTGCCCGGCTGCGGCTCGGACGTTGACTGCAAGGGCGACCGCGTCTGCGAGAACGGGCAGTGCGTGGATCCGGGCGCCACCGGCGGAGCATCGGGCGGATCTGCCGGCTCGGGGACGGACGGCGAGGCCGGCAACCCCGGCGACGGGGGCGACAGCGGTGGATCGGGCGGCGAAGCGGCCCCGGGCGGCTCGGGTGGCTCCGGCAGCGCCGGAGAGACGGGCGGATCGAGCGGCACGGGCGGAAGCGACGGGGTCGACGACCCGATGCTGGAAGCGGCCTGCATCGCCGACTGCGACGCCATGACCGACGCCGGGTGCGAAGAGACCCTGCCCTCCCATGACCAGTGCGTGGCCAGCTGCCTGATGCTGGACGCGTCGCTGCAGGGCTACTGCTTCAAGGAGACCCGCGACTACTACGCCTGCAAGGCCGATGGCGGATATTCCTGCCTGGACGGCCGCGCTATCCCGCACTCGAGTTGTATCGAGGAGCAGACCGCTCGCACCGAGTGCACCTTGGCCGTGCCCTGCCGCAAGTACTGCGTAACCGCCGTAGAAGAGTCGTGCGCCGACGACCACCAAACCTGCGTCGAGCAGTGCCTGGACGAGCGCAAGCAGCTGGATAGCAGCTGCGCCTACGACTACGACCGCCTGATCGCCTGCTGGACCGACCGGCTTATCTGCGAAAACGGCCTGCCTTCCCCGCTGGAATGCGAGGAGGACCTGGCGGAGGCCGCCTGGTGCATCGGCGTGCACGACGAGGATTGCCAGGGGTACTGCTGGGCCGCGGATATTCTCGGCTGCGGTTCGGATACCTGCGTGACCGACTGCCGCGAGAAGATGGACGACTCCCGGTGCGGCACCTACTGGCGGTCGGCGCTGAACTGCGTGCTATCGCTCTCCACCCTTAATATGAGCTGCAGTGACGGAATACCGCTCCCCTCGGGAAGCTGCGCCGCAGAGGTACAAAGCTACGACGATTGCCTGATGAACTTGTAGCGGGATTCCACCCACGTCATTTAGAGCGCAGCGAGAAATCTCTTTACTCACGGTAGCTTGTAGAGATTTCTCCCTCTTGGAGGGGGAAGATGCAAGGGTAGATCTCGACCTTTCCGCCTTCGGTCGAACTGACAGACGGGGGCGATCGAAACGGCGTGGGCGCCATTGCTGCGACCATCGGATTTCGTCGAACAGGGGCCGTCGTGGGCAGCAGTCAGGGGCCGTCGTGGGCAGCCGTCCCTTTCTTGCATATATCCGTGGCGGCCAGGATCGTACCGGCGGGTAACGCCCCGCGCGGAGCCGTCCCTTTCTTGCACGATTGTCCCCTGATGCGGACGACTTTTTTCGTTTTGTTATTCCTATCCAGTCGACAAGTAGGATGATGTAGGGCACCGTAATTTCTCGCTGCACGGGACGACATACGTAGCAGTAATCCTTCATCAATATCCATTCGGATTCAGCGTCGTTGCGGAGAACGAAAACGCTATGAAACGGCTTCTTCTACCATTTCTGGGACTATTGATTTGCGCGGTCGGCTGCTCGGCCGAAGGGAACAGCGGACAGGGGGCCCTGGCCGGGCAGGGTGGATCCAATCCGGACCAGGGCGCTGGCTCGGGCGGCGCGGCCGGTACGGAACAGCCCGGTCCTTTGCCGGAAGCCGACGCAGAGGTCGAGGCGGGAAGCCAGAGCCCGGACGCGAGCGGGCCGGACGACGGACGTGACGAGCCCGATGACACCATCCAAAACCTGATCGCGTCCGACTCCGGCGTGTCCAATCCCAACGCCGGACGCCAGGATGCGGGCGATCAGGACGCAGGACAGGCCGGTGCGGGAAGCGGCGGCGGTGGGAGCGGTGGCGGCGCGGGAAGCGGTGGGAAGGGCGCCCAGGATTCGGCAATCCCGGATGCCGGTTTGCAGGACGCCGCCGACCCGGACGCGGGCGATGGAGCGGTCACCTGGGAGGAGTTCTGCGAGGGCGGCGGCCCGCCGGTAAAGGTCGTCGACACCCGTCCGACCACCCCCGGCGACATGTGCACGGGTACCATCGCTCGCCGCCTTTTCGACCACTCGCTGTGCACCTGCGAGGAGGTGAGCTTTGCCGGATACCTCAAGACTCAGTCCTTTGACTCGAGCCTGGGACCGGCGGTGGTCAAGGCCGGCGCCCCGGTTGGCGTTAACGACGCTCTTGTCACCGGCTCATATATCGACGTGGGCGGCAGCTTCACCGTGAAAGGCGACCTCGTTTTCGCCGGACCGCTCGATGCGGGTGGCGACATCAAGCTGGGCAAGGCGGTCACCATACTCGGTGTGATCAACGCGCGGCGCGACCTCTGGCTCGGGCAGCCCTCCATCATCACCGCCGGCTCGGTCGGAAGGGATCTCTACACCCAGACCGGCGACGGGGGCCCGCTCACGGTAGCCGTTGGCGGCAGCCGGGTGCAGACCGCGATCGACATCCCGCCTCCCTGCGAGTGCGAGCCGGACGAACTGCTGGACATCGACTCCATCGTTGACGACGGAAAGCTCAACAACGACAACAATCACCCGGACGTGATGCTGGACCCGGCGGCGCTGAACAACCTGGGCTTCGCGACCGTGCTCGACCTGCCCTGCGGCCGCTTTTTCCTGGAATCGATCGGCGGCGTGGGCGCCGTCACCATCAACGTCACCGGGCGCACGGCGCTGTTCATCGAAGGCGACGTGAGCACGGTGGGCGCGTTTCAGGTCAACTTCGTGGGGCCAGACGCCGAGCTGGATATTTTCATCAAAGGCGACCTGAACCAGATCGGCTACGGATCCTTCGGCAACGCGGACCGGCCCGCCGACCTGCGCGTCTACGTGGGCGGATCAGGCGACATCCTCTACCTGGGCTACCAGCCCTTTGCCGGCAATCTCTACGCCCCCAAGGCTCGACTGGCCTCGGACGGCTACCTGCCGGTCAACGGCTCGGTATTCGTCAGGGACATCATGGTCGGCGGCTACATCGACATCACCTATGACCGGCACGTGCTCGACGTGGGTGACGACGAGGAGTGCTACGAGACGCCGGAGGATCCGCCGCCGCCGCCCGAAGACGCGGGCGTCGATGCCGGCATAGACGCCGGCGCCGATGCCGGAAGCGATGCCGCCGAGCCGCCCGAGGAGCCGGACTGCTACCCCTGCGACGGCACCTGTCCTACCAACCTGACCTGCATCGAGGGCTACTGCGCGCCGTGCCAGACCGACCTGGACTGCTGCGAACCGCTGGTCTGCTACGAGGACGGCCGCTGTGGCGCCTTGCTCTTCTAATCCGATCATGCGCGAGGGCAAGGTTCGGCGAACCGGCGCGCTGCTGTTGGCGCTTCTCCTCTCCGGCTGCGCCGAGGGCGTACCGTTCGATTCCAGCATATTGGAAACAAACACGGACGGCGGGGGCGCCGGAAGCGGTAACGACGACGGCGCCGCCGCCGGAACGGACGGCGGTAGCTATCGAGCCCCTGACAGCGGCGACCTGGCGAGCGGCGACCCCTTTCCCGGACCGGAGCAATGCGCCGATCTACGCGTGATACCCGATCGGGTCGTGCCCACGGTCGCCTTCCTCATCGACGGCTCGGGCAGCATGACCTGCGCCTACCCGGCCGAGGCGAACTGTGACTGCGAGAGCCAGCTCCGCAACAAGTGCCAGCCCGAGGGCACGGATACGCGCTGGAAATCGCTCGGAGCCGCTCTGCTCGACACCGAGCGGGATCAGGGGGCGGACGGCGTGTTCAAATCGCTACAGGAAGTGGTGCGCTTCGGCATGGTGATCTACAACAACCACCCGGACGACGCCCGCTGCCCCAACCTCTCGGTCAGCGTCGGCGCCGGCCTAAACCGCTACGACGAGCTGGCCGGCGCCTTTCCGGACGAGCCCCCCGGCTTCAACACGCCCACCGGGCCCGCTCTCGAAGCCATGGTGCGCGGCATGCCGGACAGGGCCGAGGCCGCCGCGCAGGGGCTGGGGCCGCAGGTCATCGTGCTGGCCACCGACGGCCAGCCCTTCGAGTGCACCTTTGACATCGTCACAGCTCCGGATCTGGACTACGACACCGTGCTCGAGGCGGCCCGGCTGGCGGCGAGCAAGGGCATCGCGCTCTACGCCATCAGCCTGGCCGAGGCCACCGGCGAGTTCGCCGACCATTTGAACGAGGTAGCCTCGCTGGGCGGGACCGGGACCGCTTACTTGCCGGCGGACCGCGACGACTTGATCGACGACCTGGGCGCCATCATCGGCGATGCCATCTCCTGCCGGGCCACCGTGCGCGGCACCATCGTGGTGGGCAAGGAGTGCGAAGGCACGGTGACGCTGGGCGGGACCGAGCTGGGCTGCAACCAGCCCGACGGCTTCAAGCTGGCCGACGAAAAGACCCTGGAGCTCACCGGCGCGGCCTGCGACACCTTCAAGAACGACCCCGGCGCCGAGCTCGAGGCCGTCTTCCCCTGCCAGGTCTACAACGTAGAGTAGGGGCTGGCCTTGCGCACGCCCCATCTAACTCCTCTTTGGGTCGCGAGTTTCTGCGCCTCTCGCGCAAGAACTCCGCCGTGAGCCGCCTCAGTCACGAGTTTCTGCGCCTTTCGCGCAGGAACTCCGCCCTGGGACGCCTCAGTCGCGAGTTTCTGCGCCTCTCGCGCAGGAACTCCGCACCGCCCACGCCCCCTGAGCCGCCACGCGCTCCTTAATTTTTTTCCCCCCTCCCCTATACTCTCGGCCGATGGCAAAGAGGAAGAAGAAGGGCAAGCCCGCCGCCGCTACTCCTAGAAAGGCGAAGACGAGCAAGACCACCGCACCGGAGGAGGTCGGGCGCAAACCGGTACGGATACCGGAACGCGCGATCTTTGCCGCCGCCCTCTGTCTCTTCGGCGCCATCGCGCTCCATTACTACAGGGCCATCGGGTCCTACGTGATGGACGACGCCTTCATCTTCCTGCGCTACGCGGACAACCTGATCAACGGACACGGGCTGGTCTACAACCCCGGAGAACCGGTGGAGGGGTACACCAGCTTTCTCTGGACCGTGCTGCTGGCGGGCGGGTTGGCAGCGGGGCTACCCGTACCCTCGTTCGCGCAGGTCCTGGCCGTACTGCTGGCGATCGCGACGCTCTTCTTGGTCTGGCGCGCGGGTCGATTGCTCTTCCCGAGTACCCGCTGGGCTGCCCTGATACCGGTGCTCTTCCTGGCCAGCAACCGCACGTTTTGCGTCTGGGCGGTTCAGGCCATGGAGACCAAGCTGTTCGGTGCGACCGTGGCCGCCTCGTTCTGGGTCTGGCTGCGGTACGGCTTCGCAGGAATCGAACGAGGCAGGTGGCGATACCTACCCCTACTGGGTCTGGTGACCGCGCTCATGCCGCTCAGCCGACCCGAGGGCTACCTGTTCGCCGGGCTGATCATGGCCGCCGGCTTTTTCTCCGCCCTCAAGACCCGGGACTTCGGCTCCTGGGCCCGCAACCTGGCCGGTTTCACCCTGCTAGCCGGCGGCCACCTGCTGTTCAGGTTCGCGACCTACGGCGATCTGTTGCCCAACACTTTCTACGCCAAGGTGCCGGGCCTGCAGATCGAGTCGGGCGCGATCTTTCTCTGGCGCGCGGCGCGCGAGAACTATATCCCCATCTACGGGATTCTGGTGCTCACCGGAATGCTCTGCTTCGCCCGCGCGAAAGAGCTGTCGGGCCCCAGGTGGTTCGCCATCCTGGCCGTGGTGCTGACCGCCCTATACCTACTGTTGATCGGCGGCGATTACTTCGAGTTCCGCTTCATCGATCACATCCTCCCCTTCTGGGCCTTCTTGGGCGTGCAAGGAGCGTTCTTCGTAAGCCAAGTGGTGAAGAACGAGAGGAAACGTTTCGCGCTAGTGCTCTCCCTGGCAACGGTCTGGATAGGCCTGAACGCGCTGACCGTGATCCGACCCTACGAGCGAGAAGAGCACATGACCAACCCCGAAAGGGAGGCCCATTTCGCGGAGCTGTTCGCCAGGGCCGGTCGCTGGCTCGGGGCCAACCTGGAACCGGGCGAATCGATAGCCATCCGCCCGGCCGGGATCATCGCCTATCTCACCCGCGCCTACTGCCTGGATCTGCTGGGCCTCAACGACCGCGAGATCGCCCGCATGGAGCGGCGCCGGGGAAACCGCAAGACCCTGGGACACCAGAAGGAGGCCACCAGCGACTACGCCCGCGAGCGCGGCATCACCTACTTCATCTGGCATCCGCGCATCCGCAACCGCCCCTGCCGGCCGGGCGCCTGCGTCTGCGTGGAGATAGCTCCTTCAACCTATTTCTGGTTTCACGCGCTCACGCCTGACGCGCGGCTGAAACACCGCCTCTACCGGCTGAACGAGCACAAAGGGTCGCTCGAAGGCTTCACGCCCCGGGCCGAGAGGGGGGCGCGAGAGGGGGACGGGCGAGAGGGGGACGGGCGAGAGGGGGACGTTGTTGAGTAATTAAGTAATTGGCCTGCGAACGAAAGAAAAACGAGGTTCGTTATCTCCAATTACTTAATTACTCAACAACGTCCCCTACCGACGTCCCCTACCGACCGTCTATCTCACCCGCGCCTACTGCCTGGATCTGCTGGGCCTCAACGACCGCGACAACGTCCCCTACCGACCGTCCCCTACCGACCCCTACCGAGGTTCCGTTCCGCCTCTGCAAACCAAAAGCAGCGCCGCGCTTCCCGGAAATGAAGAAGCGCGGCGCAAGGGGGCATGGTTCTTCCGTTCGCCTCAGGGGAGCTTGCCGTTGCTGCCGTACTCGACGTTGCCCTGGCCGAAATCGGCACCGGTGCACAGGCCGCAATCCGCTCCCACGAACATGGCGCGTGCGGTCTGGTCGTCCTTCAACATGTAGTCCCACCAGCCCAGCGCGACCTGTACCACCCGCTCGGGCTCCAGCATCAGGGTCAGGTGGCCGCTCATGTTACCGGTCTGCGGGACGTCGTAGTAATAGAGGTAGGCGCCCGGTTGCGCCGCGCTGTTCGCACCGCTCGCCATGCTCGCCGCGGTCGGGTTGCCGATGTCGGTCTCCCCGGACACGGCCAGGAAGGGCTTGGAAGCCGAAGTCCCGCCGTTCCACAGGATCACCGAGTCGATGCGCGGATCGCTGGCGGCCGTCGCGGTTGCCGCGCTGCCCTGCGAGTGGCCCATGGCGCCTACCCGCTCGAAGTCCATCATCCCGTAAAACGGATTGCTGGGATCCGCGTTGGCGGTCTCGGCGAAGTCCAGGGCGATGGTCATGGCGCTGTTGCCGCCCACGTAACGCGACTGAGCGCCCACGATGATATAGCCGTGCGACGCGATATAGCCGAGCAGGTGCGCGTACCCGGCCACCTGTGCGCAGGTACCGTTGCCCCAGGTGATCACCGGGTATTTCTCGCCGGGGATGGGACAGGCCGGCCCGATCAGGGTGTGGAGCGTCAGGTCGACGTCTCGGAGGTTCATGAGATCGGCCGTCAACACCGGGTCTTCGCCAAAGGTCCCGCCGAAGATGGTGCAGGCCGCCTCGGCCACGTTTACCGCTATCGCGAAGTCTTGACCGAGGTTGTACGGCGAGTAGGTGCCGTAAGGGCCGAAGGGGATCAGAACATTATCGTCGTAGGCCAACATGCTGCTGCAACTCGCCCGAGCCTGTAGCTCGTCCTGCATGCATTCCGGGGTTAGAGCGGCTATACACGCCGGGTCCTGACCGGATCCTCCAGCGTCGCCGCCGGCTCCCGCGCCACCGTCCGTGCCCGCGTCGCCGCCGGCTCCCGCCTCACCGGCCGCGCCGGCTTCACCTGCCGCGCCGCCCGCGCCGCCCATGCCCGCGCCGCCGACACCTGCGCCGCCGACTCCCGCACCGCCAACACCCGCGCCGCCGACTCCTGCACCGCCTGCGCCTGCCGTCGGGTCGATCTGTCCGCCCACGCCGCCAACGTCACCCCAGCCGCCGATGCCCGCGAAGTAGCCACCGCCAGCGCCGGCGTTGTTTTGCGCGGTCGTACCTCCTTGCGAACCGCAGGCCGTCAAACCGAGGGCCGTTATCAACCCGATGACCGCGAAAACTACGACGATAGATAGATCGATCCTTTTCATGACCTGACTCCTTGCTCGTTCTGTCCGTTCCAGGCGCTGCCACGGCGGCCAGAAGGCCGGCCGGCAAACATCTTTGATTAAAAGTTTACGGTGTGCGAAAAGTGGGTACATCTCCCTACGCGCCATTCGCCGTCCACTTCCTGCCACAAAATGGTACACTTAGAGATTCGGGACGACGTTCAGCTCTCGGGAGGTGACACCCGGAAAGACAGCGAAAAGCGGAATTTTTCGTTCAGGTGTCCCGACAGGCCACCCCTAAGCAAAGTACGAGCGCTCAATTATCGAAAAAGCGTGAATTGTGGAATATCTGAACCAATGCTGAAGTCTTCGCTAGAAGAAGAGCACAGCTTCCCCGCCTTCCAGATCCTGCAACTGGTCGAATTGGTCCAGCGTTGGGGGGTGACGCCCGAGGAGCTGTTGAGCGAGGCAGGGTTGACCGTGGCGGAGTTGGAGGAGCCGGACGCGCGCCTGCCGCACTGGACCGTGGCCGAGCTCACGGAAAGAGCGCGCCAGCTAACGGGCGAGCCCGGACTCGGCTTTTACCTGGGTCTACAGAAGCGCGCCTCGGTATACGGATACCTCGGGTTGGCCGCCAGCCACGCGGCCAACCTCCGGGAAGCGCTGGAGCTGGCCATCCAGTTCTCGCCGGTGGTCACGACCTCGCTCGAAATACGGCTGAAAGTGGAGGGGGGCACCGCGTCGCTGGTGCTGGAAGAGCGCGTGGACATGGGAGCCGCGCGGGACGTGATGCTCATCAACTTGGTGGTGGGCCTGAAGCAGATCTCCAAGGCGCTGACCGGACAGGATCTGAAAGGAACGGCCGACATCGCCATGTCCGAGCCCGACTACTTCAAGCGCTTCGCGCACCTGTTCCCCGCGGTCCGCTGGGACCAGCCCGTCACCCAGCTCGTATTCGACGCCGCGCTGCTCGATCTTCCCCTGGTGGTTCCGGACCGGGTGGCGCTGCTTTTGGCGCGCGAGCAGTGCGAGAAGGAGCTGCGGGCGCTCGGCTTCGACGGTGCGCTGGTAGAGCGCGCGCGCCGGATGCTGCCCAAGGCCGACGGCTTCCGCTCGCTGGCCGAGCTGGCCGAGGCCTTGCGCACCTCGCCGCGCACGCTGGAAAGAAGGCTGGCGGCCCGCGGGATCAGCTACTCCAAGCTTCTGGACCAGGAGCGCTGCGAAAAGGCGCTGCTGCTGTTGCGGTCCCGGGATCTGACCATCGAGGAGATCACGGAACGCCTCGGCTACTCCACCGTGCCCAACTTCGTGCGGGCCTTCCGTCGCTGGACGGGTAAGACGCCGGCCGCCTATCGCCGCGATCGAGCGGCCGGCCGCGAGTAGAAACCGCTCACTTCTTTCGCGTCGCGTATTCAGCCGGCCCCGCGCCGGTCCAGCGCTTGAACGCCTTGCGAAAGGCGCTCGGATCGGAGAATCCGAGCGCGTGAGCGATCTCGCCCAGGCTCTTCTCGCCCTGTTCCAGGAATCGCAGGGCAGACGCGTGGCGGACCTGGTCGAGCAAAGCGCGATAGCTCGAGCCCGCCTCCGCCAGTCGGCGGTGCAGCGTTCGCGTGCTCATGTTGAGCTGGCGCGCAATAGCGGCGGCCGTGGCGTCGCCCTCTGCCAGCCGTTCGGCGATGAGCTGTCGGACGCGCTCGGACAGAGCGCTCGCTCGCGGTAGTCGCTCCACCAGCAGAGAGGCCTGGTGCTTCAATACCGCTCCCAGTTTCTCGTCCACCCTCACGAGCGGACGGTCGAGGATCGTCGCGTCAAAAACCAGCGCGTTCATCTCCCGTTCGAACCCAGGCTCGACTCCGAAAACCCTCTGGTGCTCCCGGATGTCGCTCGGTTGGGCAAAGGCAAACCATACCGCCCGCAACCGGACCGGGGGCTCCAGCGAGGCGGTAGCGAACCGATGCAACACGGCTAGAATGAACTCGATCGCAACGGGCGGAAAGGCTCTTCCTCCCGTTCGAAAGCTTAAAAGAGCGCGCTCACCCTCGACGTCGAGCGCAAAGAAGAGCTCGTCGGCCAGCAAGGGTGCATAGCGCACCAGCCGATCGATGGCCTCGCGCACGGTGGGGCTGTTGCGCACGAGGTATTCCATCATCTCCATGTTGCCTCGCTGCAGGCGTTCCGCAGCATGCAGGCCGAAGGCCTCGTCCCCGGTCAACCGAGCCGCGCGCCGCCACAGGTCGCCAACCACCTCGCGCGGAAGGCGCAGATCGGGATCCTCCAGGTCCCTCGCTTGCAGGCCGGTCCCGGCGAGCAGCTCCTCGATGGTGACCCGCGTGCCCTCGAGACCTGCGACAAGCGGCGCCAGCGCCACGCGGGATACCTTGGAGCCGGAAAAGGTCCTGTTGCTGCGTAGCTGTCGATCGCTCATCGAGCCCCGGCCCCGGTCGGGGAGGAAAGCGGAAAGCTACCGATCGGGGACCTGTTCTCATCTGTATATAACGCGTCCGAAAAAGGGAAGCGGACGACGTGCCGGTCCGGCCCCTTCCGAGCACGGTTTCGGCGCAGGAGGACCCTTTTTAGACCGCTCCGGACCGGTCGAGGTGGCGCGAAACCGGCGTAAGCTGAAAAGTGACCTTTTTTCGGCAATCGGTGACGCGCCGGTTTCGCCGGTGCACACCCGGGAGGTCGAAAATCGACCGCTGTTCCGGAAATTAGTGCGCCATTTCCGAATCCTCGGTGCACTAACACTTTTATAAAGTCCGACTCTTGGGATGGAGCTTGTTTTTCTGAAAAAAGGGGTGTGAGGATGTCCGACAGATCGAGAGGTACCATCGCGCGGCCGTTGTTGGCGTTCGTCTTTTTTGCCGCGTGCGCCACCAGCGAAAACTACCCCTCCTCGGGCCCGGGCGGCTACTCCGGTTACCCGGGCACTGGAGGCGTATCCGGTTATGGATACTCCGGATACGGAGGCAGCGCCGGATATGGTACCAGCGGCTATGGGGGCTCGTACGCGGGAACCGGCGGCATGATCGCGGGGACCGGAGGCTCGACAGCCGGAATCGGAGGCGAAACCGCCGGAACAGGTGGCACGGTCGCGGGAACCGGCGGCACCGGCGGCACCAGCGGCACCAGCGGCACCAGCGGCACCGGCGGCACCAGCGGCACCAGCGGCACCAGCGGCACCAGCGGCACCGGCGGAACCGGCGGTACCAGCGGAACCGGCGGTACCAGCGGAACCGGCGGCACCGGGCCGGTCTGCGACAGCGGTTTTGCCGACTGCAACACCGATGACAGCGACGGATGCGAGACGGCCGTCACCACCCTGGACGACTGCGCGCTTTGCGGAGTCGCCTGCGGCCCGCTCGACAACGCCACGGCCACCTGCGCCACTGGCACCTGCGCCATCCAGAGCTGCGACCCCGACTACGACGACTGCAACACCGACGCCAGCGACGGGTGCGAGCAGTCGCTGCTCAGCGTGAACCACTGCACGGCCTGCAATCTGGCCTGCTCCTTCGACAACGCCGACGCCGATTGCACCACGGACGGCTGCCAGATGGGGGCCTGCAACGGTACCTATGACGACTGCAACGACTCCGACACCGACGGCTGCGAGACCGATCTGGCCAGCGACCCGGACAACTGCGGAAGCTGCAGCTATACCTGCGGCCCCTACGACAATGCGGCGGCCGACTGCGACACGGACGGCTGCCAGATGGGAGCGTGCGACGACCTGTACGACGACTGCAACGACGCGGACTCCGACGGCTGCGAGACCTCGCTCATCACGCTCGACGACTGCGGCGAGTGCGATGTAACCTGCGGGCCGTTCGACAACGCCACCGCCACCTGCGCCAGCGGAACCTGCGAGGTGGATGACTGCGACTCGGACTACTCCGACTGCGACGGAGATCCGGCCAACGGCTGCGAGCAAGACGTGGCCGGCGCCACCACCTTCGGATATACGCCGAGCAACTTCGATCCGTCGGGGCTTCTCTCGAACAGCTGCCCGGTCACCCTGAGCTGCGGTATATCGACCTTCAACTCCGAGACGTTGAGCTATGACAACTGGTGCGGGCAGGCCGAGCCCGTCCCGGTGGTCCGCAGCCAGTCCGGCGGCCCGGACGTGGTGGTCATCCCCCTGAGCGTCCTGACGGTCGAGGCGGGCGCCACGCTCCGACTGCGGGGCAACCGTCCGGTCGTCCTGGCCGTATTCGGCGACGCCACCATCGCCGGCACCATCGACGCCAGCGCCAACGGCACCACGACGGGCGCCGGGGGCAACTGGTCGTGTGGTTCGTCCGCGGGAGGCGACGGCTCGGGCTCGTCGAGCAGCGGCGGAGGCGGTGGCGGAGGCGGTGCCTTCGCAACGGCCGGCGGCAACGGCGGAACCGGCGACGGCGCCGCCGCGGGAGGCGGGGGGACGGTTCGCGGCGAGGCAGACCTGGTGCCGCTGATGGGCGGCTGCCCGGGCGGACGCGGAGGCGGATGCAGCAGCCCGGCCGGCGCGGCCGGAGGCGGTGCGGTTCAGCTCTCGGTCGCGGGCAGCTTGACCGTGACCGGAGCCATCGCGGCCGACGGTGGCACGGGGCAGACCGGTTGCGGCAGCGAGGGCGGCGGTACCGGTGGAGGCAGCGGCGGCGCCATCCTGTTGGAAGGCAATACGGTCAGCACCGGCGGCTCGACCATCACGGCCGCAGGGGGCGACGGCGGCGACGGCTCGGGCGGCGGCAATGGCGGCGCCGGGTCCACCAGCGATGGGTCCCCGGGCGGCGACGGGCAGAGCGACTCGACCGACGGCGGCGGCGCTGGCGGCGGCGGATACGGAAGGATAGTCATCAACACCTGATCCACCCTATCGGGATCATGATCGGCATCCCGGGTCGGGTTTCGCCGTGACCGAGGGCTGAGCGGAAGCCGGACGAAGGATCATTCCAGCTCGAACATCCCCAGAAAGCGGGCCAGCTGCATCTTGCCGCCCTCGACCTCTATCTCGCCGGCGGCAAAGGCCGCCAGCGGGTTGCGCATACGCGCCGCGATCTCCTTCCACACCCGGGAGTCGACCGTGATGGTCACGTCCGGCTGGTCCGGAAAGCGCGGGTGGATCTCGGCCACACCCCGGCGCACCTGGACGGTATAGGCCTGGTCGGTATCCGGGAAACGGTAGCCCACGGTGATCTCCGCCTGCAGGCTCTTCTCCGGTATCAGCCTGGCGGCCATCCCCTTGAAGATCGCCTCCAGCGGGATACCGTGTACAAAAGCCTTCTCCTTGGGCCGCTTCTGATCGATACGGATCTTTCCCTCGGTCTCCAGGGCCTGGGTCAGGTAGTAGTTGCGCGCCGTGGAGGCGATCTGCTTCTCTCCCAGGGCTTTTAGCGAGGCGGCCTTCAAGCGTCGCGCCGCCGGATCTTCGGGATTGAGCTGCAACAGCTGGTCCGCCAGCTCCAGCGCCCACTGGTGATCGCCCTGCTTCGCCGCCGCTGCCGCTCGCTCGGCCAGGACCTTTTCGCCGCCGACCAGATCGGAGAAGCGCTGCGCCCTCTCCTGCAAGGGAAGCGGAAACAGATCGGTGGCGTTGCCCCCGAACCAGCCCAGATACCCGGTGAAGATGGCCCGAACCGCCCAGGGTACGGTGCCGTAGTACTGGTGCAGATAGGGCTTGCGGGCCAGGTGCTCGGGGAGCTTCACCCGCTCGACGATCTCCTGCGGGGTCAGCCCCTGGTTGATGCCGCGAATGGTCTGGTCGTGCACGAACTGGATGGCGTCGCGGTAGTCGGTGATCACCTGGTATATCTTCTCCGCGCCCGAGAGCGGAAGGGTGTGGCTCGGCACCAGGTGCTCGGGCCGCAGCTCCCGGATGATGTCCAGGCTGCGCGCCCACTTGATCACGTCGCGATAGGCGGTTCCCCGGATAGCATAGAGATTGGGAAACGACTTGTAGTAGTTATCTCCAGGCAGGAGCACTTTCTTATCGGGCATCCAGACGTAGATCTGGTCGTCGGTCTCCCCGGGCGCGTGGATCAGCACCAGCTTCAGGCCCGCCACCTCGATCTCGGTCCGCTCGCCGGCAAAGGTCTTGGTGGGCCGGACCAAACCGATGGTGGTGTCGGCAGTGAAGCGCAGCTCGGGCCCGATACCGCAGTTGATCAATCCTCCCTCGGGGAGATAGGTGCCGAACTGGCGGGAGGCCCGGCGGTAGGTCGTCTGTTGGGTGACGCCGATGATCCGGTCCAGGAAGCCGAGGGTGCTCTGGTGCGAGTAGATGTCGGGGTTGCCCTCACCCATGAAGACCGAGGTGCCGAAGCTGTGGTCCGTATGGTAATGCGTGTAAATGATCGCCTTGATGGGCTTGCTGCTGATCTCGGCGAAAACCGCCTTGACCTCGTCGGCAGCCTCCACGCTCTCCATGGTATCCACCAGCACCGCCCCGTCCTCGCCCTCTAGCAGGATGGAGTTGGCCAGACCGTAGCCGATGGCCACGTGAACCCCGGGGATGACTTCGATCACCTGGCGCTTGAACTCCGCGCAGTGGGCCTTCAGATCCGGGTTGGCGCCCACCGAAATCTTCTCGGGCTTCTCGTCTCCGGGACAACCGACCAACAGCGCCGCCGCGGCGACCACCAGCAGTACATCGACCTTCGTTGAGCCTCTCCGCATCGCGCACCTCTCCGACTACGAATACCGGCTACCATATACCACAGCCGATTCCGCCGCGACCACCCTCGGAAGCGTCGGCACCCGCCCGGAAATAGCTTCTGTTGTCCGACGGCTACGCCTTGCCAGCCGGCAGCGTGATGCGGAAGGTGGTACCCTCCCCTTGCCGGCTGCTGATCTCTATCCGGCCGCCCATGCCGTCCACGATCGACTTGCAGATACAGAGCCCGAGGCCGTTGCCGTTGCCACCGTTGGACGCGCTCGAGGTGAAGAAGGAATCGAGGGCGTGCTCGACCTCGTAGGCGCTCATGCCGCGACCGTTGTCGGCGATCTGCACCACCACCCCGCCGTTTCCGTCACCGCACAAGGAGACGGAGACGCGGTTGTTCTCCGTATTCTCGGGGTCCAAAGAGTCCACGGCATTGATGAACAGGTTCAGGAACAGCTGCTCGACAAGCGAGGCGTTGCCGCTCACGCCCGGGACCTCTTCCGCGAAGTCGCACCTCAAGCTCGCCTTGTGACCGATGGCATAGGCGGCCAGGCTGAGCGCGCGCTCCAGGGATGCCTTCATGTCGAGCGGGCCCTCCACGTCGGGCGTGGGCCGGGCGAACAGTTGGATATCGCGGACGATGTCCGCCGCCCGTTCCAGCCCCTCCTCGGCCACCGACAGGCTCTCGGAGATCTCGGCCAGTTCTCCCTGCCCCTTGTGCTCCTCGGCCAGCGCTGCCAGCTTGCGGGCGGCGCGGGCCAGGTTGAGCTTGGCATAGGCCAGCGGGTTGTTGATCTCGTGAGCGATGCCGCCGGCGAGCAGCCCCAGCGCTGCCAGCCGGTCGGACTGGACCAGCGTGGCCTGCATCTCCATGCGCTCGGTCACATCGCGGATGAAGGCCAGCACCGAGGGCTCGCCCGAGTAGACGATAGGGATCGACGAGACCTCGACCACCCTATCCCGGCCCTCTACGTCCCGCGCATGGTAAAAGGCGGAAGAGCCCAGAGGCTCGCCGGTCCTGTACAGGGTGCTCACGCGCGTCTCGCACCGTTCCCGGTCATCGGACTTCAGCATCTCGGTGACCGGCATTCCGATCGCCTGCTCGGGGCTGCTCGAACCGCCCAGACGCGCCGCGGCCCGGTTGAGAAAGGCGACCTTCGTTCCCTGCAGGATGGCGATTCCGTCCGGCGCGTTCTCGACCAGCGAGCGGAACCGCTCCTCGGATTGTCGCAGCCGCTCGTCGGCCGACTTGCGCGAGGAGACGTCGCGAACGAAGGAGACTGTCGCCGTCCGCCCGGACAGGTCGACGATGCTGTTGAACACCTCCACCGGAATCCGCTCGCCGTCGCTCCTGACGACCGCGAGCTCGCGAAACACCGGAGCGGTGTCTCCCTCGATACGAGCCTGCTGGACTTCCAATAATCTGGGATGCTCGTCCTCGGCGATGAAAGACCAGACCGACTGCTCCCGGATCTCCGCGGCGCTGCAGCCCAGCAGCTCCTCGATTCCGGCGCTCAGAAAGGCCGCCCGCGTGGTCTCTCCCTCGGTGATGGTGACCGCCACCGCCATGCCGAAGAGCTCGGCCGCCGCCGTGAGCGCCTCGAAGAGCTTTTCTTCAGTACCGCAGTCCACCCCTCACCCCGAATAGCCCCGAACGGTTGCAGTGTAGCGGAGCGGGACGCCGGATGGCAACATGAACCTCCGAGCGGCGCGGTAGATTCGGAAGACGAGGAACCGCTGGAAAAAACGGATTAAAAGCGAGGAGCGGACGCGGCTCGAGGTGGACGGCCCGGGAGCCGTCACCCGCTCACGAGGTAACCGTTCAGGGGGGGTAGTAGGCCCCTACCGCTGCGGGAGAGCGGGTAGCTCTCCGCCCGCGGTATTATCCCTTCTTCCTCTGGAAGAGGGGACGGGGGTGAGGGTTCCTCACCCCCCTGAACCGTACTGAAACACGCCGCGCAGATCCTCGGTAGCGCTGATGTAAGAGCGCTCGGTCCTACTGCCCGACGGATCGTGATAGCTCACCACGCGAAATTGGTAGATCATACCCTCCTGCAGCTGCGCTCCCTGCCAGGTGTAGGAGACGGTCGATGAGCCGGTCTCGCGCGGTACGTTGAGCTCCTCTAGCAACAGCTCGCCAAAGGCGTCGTACACGCGCAGCTCGTAGCCGTCCTCCGAGGAATCATCCGCCCAGGTGAAGACGGGCTGCGCCTCATCGATGATTTCCAGTCCCTCGGCGCCCGGCGAGTGCACGGCGAGCGCCCCGGTGATCTTGAACGACTCGTCCATCGTGACCTCGCCCCCGGTCGCCGGGACCTCGATGTGCTGGATGGCGGTACCGCCGATAGTCTGGTCCGGATCGCGCACCAGGTCGTCGTTCTCGAAAGCGGCCAGCACCACGTAGCGTCCTGGAGGAACGTCCTCGATGGTGAACGCGCCGCTAACGTCCACCGCTCGCAACCCGGCCGGCGCCTCGCCGCGCGCCACGTTCTGCTGGAAGGTGGACTCGACTACCAAGATCACGGTGGTCTCGGAGCCGCCCGGCGCGTCCGCCATGTTGACCGATCCGGTGACCGTTGCCAGCGACTGCAAATCGGCCGCCAGGGAGACGTCCTCTAGCCGGTCGCTGGTGGCTGACACGGTCTGCTCCTGTACGTTCAGCCCCGCTCGATAGCCGTCCAGCACGGTGCTGCCGGGCGGCACGTTGTACAGCGTGAAGTTCCCCTCGCTATCCGTCACCGCGGTGGACACGGCCGTGCCGTTCTGGATCGCCACCACCAGCACGCCGCCGAAGTCCGAGCCGCCCGCGCCTGCATCCACCGGGTCGGTCGCGCCAGTGCCCACGCTCCCCTCGATGATTCCCCAGGAGGCCGTATCGCCGGGCAGCGGAAACAGCGCGACGTCCGTGGCCGCGTTCTGGACCACCCAGGCGCTGACCGTTCCGGCGTCCGCGCCATCGCTGTTCCCGCCGCCCGCTGCGCTCGCTTCGGTGAGATCGATGGGCAGAGCGGTACGCGGGGCGGTGGGGAAGACCTGGTAGCCCGCGCCCGCGGCCCTCAGGGTGACGACGGCTTGCATGGCTTCGCCCACGGGCGTTCCGTCCTGCAAGCGCGGCATAGCCACGGGCAGCGCGTACGATCCATCGGATTCGGTAATGGCCACCGTGGAGCGAGCGCCGCCGTTGGCATCGAGCGCGACCACGGTCGCTCCCTCGATCCCATCACCGTTCAGCGCGTCGAAAACGCGGCCCCGGATCTCGACCGGCGCGAAGCAGACCGGAAGCCCGCCTTGGACCTGCTCGCAGACCTGGTCTCCCTCGCAGGAACCGATGGTCCCCGGAATGCAGACGCAGACCGGCGCCCCGTTCTCGTCCTCCATGCAGGTCTGGTCCTGCTCGCATCCTTGCGAGGTTCCCGGCTGGCAGGGCCCTCTCTCGCGCTCTTCGTCTTCGCCGCAGGCGCAGAAGAGCGCGAACGAAGTCGCAAGAACAACCAACACGGCGAACCGCGAAAACCGTCTTTCGCACAGGTGCATGACGCCTCTCCTTATTGTCGGTCTTGATCGGTCATCTCATAGACGAGCGGCCCCGGCGCCCGGATGAAACAAAAGACGAGAGCTGAAACAACGGGACGCGGGAACACGGCAAGAATTCTAGCAAGAAAAGCGCTATGGCGGAAATTCGGGAACAAAAAACGACCGCAACGCCTTTTTTTCGACCTGGACCGTCCGCGTGACGTCTAATACTCGATCCTCTATCCTTTTAAGAGAACGCGTATCTTTTCGCGTCGGGGAGAGTCGAAATGAACTATTACGCCCGTAAATTCCTCTCGGTGTTCTCAACCGCGCTCGCGCTCGGGTTTCTGGCGACCTGTAGCGCGGACAAAGAAGGCGGCGCGGCCGACGCCGGGCTCGATGGCGCGATCGATACCGCGGACGGCAATGCGATCGGCAGCGGCGGCACAGCCGGCGCGGGAACAGGAGGAGGCGGCGGTACCATGTCGGGCGACGCGGCCGCGGGCATGGGCGGCGCCGGAGAATCGGGCGGCGCCGGCTCCCTGGAGGCAGGAACGGAAGCGGGCATCTGGGGCACGCTGCCCGGTTCGGGGCTGCTCGACGTGGTGGGAGAACCGGTAGAGATTCCCGACGGCCATGGCGGCACCACCACCTGCTACCAGATCACCTGCAACGACAAGCTACTGCAGTGCGCCGACTGCGAGGACAACGACGGCGACGGCCTGATCGACGCGGCCGATCCCGAGTGCCTCGGCCCCTGCGACAACACCGAGGGCCCGGTACTGGCCCCGGGCGTGGGCGGCGAGACCGGCTCGCAGTGCAAGCCGCGCGACTGCTTCTTCGACTTCGGCAACGGTCCGGGCAACGACGACTGCCACTGGGCCTACTTCTGCGACCCGCTGGCGCCCAAGCAGGACTGCGCCTACGACGAAAGCGAGCTCGGTGGAACCGATTGCCCGCAGGGACAGTCGGATCTCTGCCTGCAGATGTGCCGGCCCATCACCCCCAACGGCTGCGATTGCTTCGGCTGCTGCACCTTCCCCGAGCTGCAGGGAGAGGGGGACAACGGCAGCGACGCCTACGTCTGGATAGGCCAGATGGAGGAGCCGGGCTGCACGCTGGACAGGGTCACCGACCCGGAGGCCTGTCCCCCCTGCACGCCCGAGCCGAGCTGCTGGAACGACTGCGGCCGCTGCGAGCTCTGCCTGGGCAAGACCACCATCCCCGACGACTGCCTGGAGCCTCCCCCGGACGGCGGCACGCCGACGGACGGCGGCAGCGGTACCGGCGGCAGTAGCGGTACCGGAGGCAGCGGAACCGCGGGCAGCGGCGGATCGGGCTCGGGCTCGGGCGGCCGCTGCGATCCGGGCATCCAGGCCTGCGGCCTGCCCACGGACCCGCCCTGCCCCATGGGTACTTATTGTATCACCGGCTGCTGCGTGGTGCTGGTCGAGTAGAACGGATCCCGCGAAGGGCGCCGGCTTCTTGACACCCTCCGGGACGCGGAGCATGGTTTAGATATCCCGCTGGTCGGGATCGACTTTCCTATTCCCAAGAACACCATGAACACCATGAACCCCTTTGGCGTCAGCAACCCGGTCGTGAGCCTGCTCGTGCTGATGGTGGTACGGACCGCGGAGGTCTGCCGGGCGCCATAGGGAACTGAACCCGATAGGATTCGCAAAGCCCCTGCTGGCACCGGCCAGCGGGGGCTTTTTTTTGGCCATACCAACCGCAAACCGCGTGAGGAACGAGATAAAAAGAACGGGCGCCGCCAACCGCCAGATGATCGAGGAAGGAAAACGGGATGCCGAATACCGGCATCAACCGCGACGGAAAAGGGTCAGCAACCGGCCCGGGCGCCGCACTTGATGATGGCCGTCTCCTTGCAGAAGTTGGTCCACTGCGTCTCGCAGCACTGGGTCTGCTCCCAGCCGTCCGGGGCCGGGCCGCAGACGCAATCGCGCACGCCTTCCTCGCAGAACTTCTGCTCGACGATGAGCACGCAGGGCAGATCCCAGGTGTTGGTGCAGCAGTCGGGCAGCTTCTCGCAGACGCAGGCCTCGATCTCCGCGTCCTCGCAGCCCGGCTCGGCGTGCTCCTCGCAACAGCCTCCGGTTCCTACGTGGGCCGTGCTGCCGTCGCCCCCGCCGTCCGGATCTCCCACGCCCGCGTCGACCGCGCCGTCGCCCTCGACCATCCCGCCGTCGGTCCCGGCCGCGTCCACCGCGGCGTCGCCCCCGGCAGTACCGCCGCCGCCCTCGCCGCCCACGGCACCGCCGATCCCGGCCGTGCCAGCCAAGCCACCGGTACCGCCGCCCGACGCGCCGCCACCGCCCTGGCCCGCGCCAGCGCCGCCTTGCTGGCCACCGGAGCCGGCTATCGCCGGGTCTTCGTCATTGGACGGACAACCGCTGAGGACGAGTATCGAGAGGGTGAAAGAAAGTGCGGGAAAGGTGAGTCTGTACATCGTGCGGATTCCCTGGCTGGGGGTTGTTCGATCGAAGTGCTTCCTTTTAATCGCCCGTCGTTCGCCTGGCAACGCCCCCAAAAAAGAATTTCGAGCGCTGAGGCCAGGGGCGAAACGGTGGCCAAGGCGCCCGAAAAACCGAGCGCGCCCGCAGGGACGGCGAGGATGGTACTACCAGTACCTGACGAGCCGGCCCGAGGACGAAAGCCGGTTTTTCGGGATGGATTGGCCGCCGTCATTGCGAACACCGATAACCTCTGAATCAAGAATAAGGACGGCCCCCCTCCCCGGCGATGTAAGAGGGGGGCCGCGCTGGTCAAGATCGCGAGCCGCTAAGGATTCTGGCACTCGCGAAGCTCGCGGGAGCACTGGATGAACGCCAGGGGATTGCGAAACATGCAGTTGGTCCACGCGACGTTACAGTCGACGATCTGGGGAACCTCCAGCGCATCGACCACGGCCTGACCGCAATCGATGAGCCCATTCGTGCAGCCCAGGATGTCGGAAACGCTCTCGGACTGCAGCGTGCAGTCGGCAGCGGTCTCGGCGCAGCCAACTACCTCGGAGACGGGAATCTCCGGAAGCTCGACGCCCAGGCTCTCGGCCACGCAGAGCGCCTCCTGTTCGGCGCAGGCGCTGAGCTCGCTCGGGCTCGAGGCGGCCAGGATGCAATCGTCGAGAGCGGAGGTGCAGGAGACCACGTCGCCGATCACCTCGGTGACCTCGTCGGGAATGACCGAGCCGGCCTGCTCGATCGCGCAGTCGACCAGGGTCTCGCCGCAGCCGGTCAGGTCGTTGACGCTGGTAGCCTCCTCGATGCACTCCAGGCTGCCGTCCACGCAGGCAGTGGTGCCGCTGACGATGGCGGGCAGCTGTACGTCCAGCACCTCGGCCACGCAGAGCGCCTCGGCCTCGGCGCAGGCCGTAAGCTCGCTCGGGCTGGAAGCGGCCAGAACGCAATCATCCAACTGGGCCGTGCACTCGGCCGCACCGGCCGCCGCGTCGACCACCTGGGCCGGAAGCCCGTTGTCGGCCGTGGCCGCGCAGAGCGTGTAGTCGGCATTACAGAAGACCAGGCCGAGCAAGCCGGCCCTGTCCATGCACTCGTCGCGCTCGGCAGCGCACTCGGCAAGCGTCAAGGCCTGCGAGCTCAGCCCTACGGCGGGCTCGTCGGTAACCGCTGCGCTACAGCCGATACCGGAAAGCAGGATCGCTACGAGGCAAACGTAAAAAGGAACGAAAATTTTCTTCATGGCGGCGGTTCTCCTCTGGGGTTGGAAGCGTTACTCGACTTTTCTCACGGTTCCTGGAGCGCTACGTTTGCCGGCCGGCCTGCGTTCGCCCTTTACACAACTAATGCGGCCCGGGAGAGCTTCCGTGATCCAGCCTGGGAAAAAGTAGCGGCGGAACCGCCTTTTTTTCCCTTTTTCGGCCGATCCACCGTTTTTACTCGCAGCGCCGAACGAATCGTTGTCTTTCGCGCTCACCCCAGGACAGCAGGTAGCAGGTATCGATCCAGCTTCTCTGCGCCGGCAGCCGCTCTTCCTTTTCCACGGGCGTCCGCTAGAGAGCGTCCGCCGGCTTCCAGACCGCTGGCGGGCGCAGCACCCACCGCGTCAATGCGGGTGCAGCGCACCAGCAGGCCGCCGCCAGCGCCATGCCCGCTGGCAGGTCCACCAGGAAGTGCTGCTTGACCAGGACGGTGGAGAGCGAGACGGCGATGGCGCTCAGCAACAGCAGCGCTCGCCAGCTCTTCGAGCGATGGCGAAACCCCAGATAGAGGATCCAGACGAAGGCCACGTGCAAGCTGGGAAAGGTACAGGCGGACCCGTCGCTGGAATATTCGAGAAAAAGAAGCCAATCGAAAAACCCGTCGACCTGCAGGGGCGGCCTGGGATAGGGCATGGGCGCCAGCAGAAATACGGCAAAGGCCACCAGCGAAGCCAGGACGAAGGCCGCCTGAACTTGGAAGTACTGCAAGCGTGACCGCGCCAGAAAGAGCGGAAGGAAGACCTGAAGGTAGGCCAGCATGTACACCGGATACGCCGCGCTTACACGTGGTATCTTTTCTTCATAGGGAAGCATGGGCTGAAGGACCGTGCTTCCCTCGGTAGCCCGGTTGATGGCGTAGTAGAGCATCGCCCAGACCAGAACCTGAAGCAGAAAGACCAGACCGTACTTCAAGCGCTTGACCGGCCGGTATACCTCCGGGTCCATGGATTCGTCATCGAGATCGAGCAGACCGCGTATGTCAGCTGTCTTCACCGCCCGAGCTCCTCTATCGGTTCGAGATAGTTGCTAAAGCTATAGCTAGGTCAGGCGGGAAAAGCGGCGGTTGGACCGCGGGAAGTCGACTCCCATGGCCGCGGCGGTGATGAGCCCGAAAGCCAGCGCGAGCGCGGGTAGGCTCCCGCCGAAAACCGGATCGACCGGGGGCAGACCGGAACCGACACAGGTCAGCGCCGCGCCCGCCGTCAAACTGGCCACGGCGTTCCACTGGTAGATGGGCAATCCCAGCTTGCGAGGCGTCTGCGGCTCGCCGCGATACGACTCCTCGACAAACCTACCCAGACCGTTGAGCATCAGGTAGGCGCCGCAGATGAAGGTGAGCGGCAGGGTGCCGGCGAACCACAACGGCAAGAGCAGCAGCCCCGAGGCCGCGTTCCATAGTATGGAATAAAGCGGCGTCGGGTGGACGTGCACGCCGCCCAGCCGGGCCAGGCGCACCACCCGCGAGCGGGGATGGGTGTATCGGATCCCGGTCCCCGCGTCGCAGGCGCGTCCGTGGCAGCATCCCTGGATCAGGCAGCGCACCCGACCGATGGCCTGCATCCAGGGTGCTGCCACGCTCACCGCGGCCAGCAGCGGCCAGGCCTCGCCGCCCCCGAGGTGTACCACCGCGGCGCCGACGACCGCTCCGATCACTGCACCGTAGTAGCCGAACGGCCTCAGCAGCGCGCTCGATCCCTCGATGACCTGCGCCCAGAGGCCGGCTCCGGCCAGCGAGATCACGCATAAGGTAAACAGATCGCCGAGAACCGCCTCTGGGACCAGCGCTCCCATGATCAAGAAGCCGACCAGGCCGGCCAGGCCGGCGTAGAAGCCGTGGCTCATCACGCGAACCGATCCCAAATGCCACTCCTTCCAGGAGTTGGCGGCGTGCTCGGTCCGCTGGCGCAACCATGCCCATATCCTCTCGATTCTGAGCACCACAACGAAGCTCCCGAGCGCACCGGCGACCTCGATCCAGTCGTATCTTCCCGTGATCAGACAAGCGGCACAGACCGCCGCGGCCCAGGTCCAGGCGAGAGGCCTTAATGGTGTCGGCAGGCGGCGGGAGAACACCGTGGCCGCGAGCAGGCTCCAGATAGCCGGAAGGGCGATGAACGAGGCTCGGCTTGCGCTTTCCGCCGGCGGAAGCAGGGATGCCAGCGCGACCAGCAGCCCCGCGATGGCGACCGCCCACAAGCCGCGATGGCCGAGCCGGCGCAAGTGTCGGTTGCTGCCGGCCAGCAGCGGAGCCAGCAACAGACCGACAACGGAGCTGATCTGAATCCACTCGGCGAGTTGCCCGATCCATACCGATCCCCGTATAGGCGGTACCGGCGGGCGGACGACCGGGGTCGCGAAGAGCATGGTTTCCACCTGATAGGCCAGAAGCCAGGGAGCCACGACCAGCAGATAGAAAGAAAGCTTCTCCCAAAGGCCCGGCGCACGGTCGTCGGCCACCGGCAGGGCCAATAGCGGTCTAGGCAAGCCAGAACCGAAGCGGCGTTCGAGGTCTTGCCGCTCGTATCCCAGGACCAGCGCGGTAGCGCTCGCCGCCACCGCGGGGCAGACGAGCCAGAGGCCGCTGGCCGACCCGAGGACGAGCGAGGCGGCCGCGCAGATCAGGGTAAACCCGACGTAGATGGGCTGAGAGATATAACGATAGATACCGCGCGCCACGTACCGCGGCGGCGGATACGCGTTCATGGGCAACCCCCCCCCGTGCACCATGAGCGCCCTCATACCCAGCGCCAGCAATCCCAGGCCGACAGCGGCAGCCGCCCACCCGACCAGCGGGGCACGTACGACCGGCAGGGTCACCACCTGCTCCGTCGCTCGCGCCCAAAGCACGAGCAGGGTCGGCAAAACGGCGATGAACAGCAGGGCGTACGATGCCTGTCCCCAGCGCCTCGCTCTTATTTCGTCCATCGCACCACCTCGTGTATCGCCCAGCCTTCCGCCACCCGCTCCCGGCCGCGCTTCAGCACGCCCCGGCTTCTCCACTTGCACTCATGGGCATTGAGTATTTTTTCGGGGAGCAGCTTCCTGAGCGGCAATACCCGGGACAGCGCGGTCGAAACCAGTCGGCCCACGCGAAGCGTATCGTGGCCGTTCAGCTCCAGCACCGTGCCGTCCGCTTCCGCCGTTACACCTGAGTCCCCCACTCGCGCCCCTTGCAGCTGCTCCCCGTTGCGAAAGAGCAGCGTGAGCGGCCGCGGGCCGCGCCAGTCGATCCAGACCAGCGTCTCCTCGGCGGATACGAAACGCCCCCAGCGCAGCTCATCGATAGGAAGGCGCCAGGGCCGGATGGTCATGCGCACGTTTTCCGCGTAGCCGAGACCTTTCCAGGCCTTGCCCCGACGCCCCCTGACCGCGACGCGCGCGCGCGGCTGCAGACAGCTCCAGTCGAGCACGCCGCCGTCTTGCTCGAGCAGGCGACGCTCGACCGGCCGCGCGTCCGACGCCCAAAGACCGCGAACGCCGAGCGAGGTCGCGGACCAGAGCAGGGCGGAACCGTGCCGCCGTGGCTCGCTAAAGTGTCGCAGGGAGGTCGCGGTTCGCGTTCCCCCCCTTTCCCCTCCGTTCAGGACGCCGCTATAACCCAGCTCGACGCCCCGGAAGCCGAGCCGCGCCGCATAACCGACGAACACATCTCCCGCGTCGGTCACGCAGTCGAGATACCACTTGGAAAGGACGAACGGCTCCTCGCCTTGCCGGCGGTCAAGCATGGGCCACGGCTCCGGCGGGATCCGCGTCTCGATACCGTCCCACCGAAAGCAGGGACGACAGCCAGCGGGTTCGCGCCAACAAGGGTCGTTCGAATTGTTCCAGGTAGCTGCCGATATACCGTTCATACTGGACCTGGAAGGCCGGACATCCCACCACCTTGCCCCGGCGTTTTCGCGCTTCTCTCGCCCGCTCGATCTCGCAACCGTTCCACGCCTCCAGAAAGGCCCGATCGCGTACGTTTCCGAACGCGGTACCGTCGTCGCAGAACAGGCAATACTGTACGACGCCAAAGGGATCGACCGAGGCGTTGCCGCTCTGACCGCACCCCGAGTTGTCCTCCACCGTGAAGCGGTCTCGCCCGCCGGGAGAGAAGAAGCAGGGCTGGCTGAGCTCCAGCCCGACGCCAAGCGTTCTGCCCGCGGCAATCGCCAGGTACTGGGCGCGCGCCAGCTGATCGGCGCTCGGCACCAGACCCAGGCAACCTCCCACCGCACCCCCGACGGGAAAGAGGATCCGCAGCTTGAAACCGACAGCGCCCAGGTCGGATACCAGTCTGTAGGTTCTATCCACGTCCCAGACGTTCAACGTATAGAGCGTGTATCGGACCGAAACGGCCAATCCTCCGGCAGCGGCCGTCTCTATACCCCGTACAGCGTCCTGCCAGGCCGTGCGGCTGCGGGATCTCAGGTTGTGGAACCCCGGGGTGGAGGAGTCCAGCCCCACCTGGACCCGGTCCACGTCCAGGCTCCTCAGCTCTCTTACCAGGGAACGGCTCAGATAGTGGCCGTTGCTGCAGAGCCTGACGCCCAGCGAGAGCGACCTGGCGCGCTCCAGCACGGCGAAGAGCTTCTCCCTTTCATCGGGGAACAGCGGCTCGCCGCCGGTGATGGAGAGGCGCTTCAGTCTGCCGGTGGCCGCCGCCTCGTCGATCAGCTGGAGATAGTGCGCGAGCAACAACGGCTCGCCCGGTCCCGCACCCTGCTTGGAGCAGCCGATGCAGCGCAGGTTGCAGCGGGTCGTCAGGTTTATCCTCAGCTCCTCGGGAGCTATCCGCGACACGGTCACCTCGTTTTTCCGCACGGCCAACCTCCTCGTCAGAACTGACTCATCTGTTGAGCAAGGGCCGTGCCGGCGATAAACGCGGGCTTTTCGAGGGAGATCCGGAGTATTCTTCCGGTAATCGGTGCGTCGCTGTACAACGCGTGCCGTTCGGTACACAAACGATGTATAGGGCGCTGCACACTGTCCGTGCCCAGAGGGGACACACCCGTGAACGACAACGGCAACGACGACCGAGAGCGCCGGCGCGCCAACCGGCTCTCGCGCGAGAAGTCACCCTATCTGCTACAGCATCAGCACAACCCGGTGGACTGGTTCCCCTGGGGAGACGACGCCTTCGAGAAGGCGCGCGCCGAGGACAAGCCCGTTTTCCTCAGCATCGGCTACTCGACCTGCCACTGGTGCCACGTGATGGAGCGCGAGTCGTTCGAGGACGAACGGGTCGCCGCATTTCTCAACCGCCACTTCGTCAGCATCAAGGTGGACCGCGAGGAGCGCCCGGACGTCGACCGCATCTACATGACCTTCGTGCAGGCCACCGCCGGGCACGGCGGCTGGCCGCTCAGCTGTTTCCTCACCCCCGATCGCCAGCCCTTTTTCGGCGGTACCTATTTTCCGCCCGAGGACCGCCAGGGACACCCGGGCTTTGCACGGCTTATCCAGGGTATCTCCGCCCTCTGGAGCGCCAAGCGCGGCGAGGTGAACGGCATGGCGCAAGCGGCGCAGCAACTGGTGGAACAGCTCGGCTCCGGGGCGACCGCGGGCGAGGCCGAGCTCACCGCCTCCATCATCGAGCGGGCCGGGCTTCTGCTCGGGCAGAGCTACGATGCGCGTCACGGCGGATTCGGCGAGGCCCCCAAGTTCCCCCAGCCCAGCCAACCGGCGCTACTGCTGCGGTACGCCAACAGGTTCGGCGAAGTAAAGGCGCGGGAGATGGTGCTGCACACCTGCGACCGCATGGCCGCCGGCGGCATCTTCGACCAGCTGGGCGGTGGCTTTGCCCGTTACAGCGTGGACGCCCAGTGGCTGGTGCCCCATTTCGAGAAGATGCTCTACGACAACGCCCAGCTCGCCCAGCTCTACCTGGACGCTTTTCTGGTGAGCGATAAGGAGCGGTACGCCGAGGTGGCGCGGTCCATCCTGGGCTACGTGTTGCGGGATATGACTCATCCCGAGGGCGGCTTCTACTGCGCCGAGGATGCGGACAGCGAGGGGCACGAGGGCAAGTTCTACTGCTGGACCCGGGCCGAGCTGGAAAACCTGCTCGAGCCGGACGAGCTCACGGTCGTCGTCCGCTACTTCGGGGTGACCGAGGCGGGCAACTTCACCGACCACAGCCGCCCCGATCCCCTGCCCGGGCAGAACGTGCTGCAGGTGGCCGATCCGGCCCTGACCGAGAGCGAGGCCGAGCTGCTGCGATCGGCCAGGGAGAGGATGCTGAAGCAGCGCGGCCGCCGCGTACGCCCCAGGCTGGACGACAAGATACTCGCCTCCTGGAACGGGCTGATGCTGGGCGCCTTTGCCCGCGCCGGAGCGGTGCTCGACGAGCCGAGCTACCTGCAGGCAGCCGAGCGAAGCCTCGAATTTATCCGAGACCGTCTCTGGGATGCGGAGACGGGTACGCTGTACCACCGCTGGCGGGACGGGGAGCGCGACCGGGTGCAACTGCTCGACGCCTACGCCTTCCTGCTGGCCGGGGTGCTGGACCTCTACCAGGCCAGCGTGCTGCCGCGCCACCTCGAGCTGGCCATCGCCCTGGCCGACGCCATGCTGGATCGATTTTACGATGCGGACCGGGGCGGCTTCTGGCAGAGCGCGGCAGACGACCTGATAGTGCGTGTAAAGGACGACTACGATGGTGCGGAGCCCTCCGGCAACTCGGTCGCCTGCCTGGCGCTGCTCCGGCTCGCCGCCATCACCGATGGCCAGCGGTACAAAGAGGCCGCCGAGCAGACCCTACGCTTTTTCTCCCGCCGCGTTCGGGATCTGCCTCAGGCCATGCCCTACCTGCTCTGCGCGCTCGATTTCTGGCTCGAGGAGCCCCGGCGGGTGGTGGTGGCGGGCAATGCGGGCACTGGCGCCGCCCGCGAGCTTCTGGCCGCCGCCCACTCGGCCTATCAGCCCAATCAGGTCGTGCTGGGCAGCAGCGGGCCGGTGGACCGGTTTGCTCGCGATCTGCCCGGGCCCGACGCGGCCCCCACCGCCTATTTCTGCACGGGCAACGCCTGCCAGCAGCCCACCGGCGACGCCCGCCGGCTGCGAGAGTTGCTGCGGCGGCAAGCTTCCCCTGGCTGAATGCCGCGGGGATTGCGCGATTCTCCGGTTACGATATCGTGCGGGGGTTCATTATTAATAAGAGAGGAGGCGACATGGCACGCGTTGCGGTCATCTACTGCAAGAGGATCAAGGACCATTCCTGCATCGCCTGCGCCAAGTGCCACAAGGGCATGGCAGAGAAGAACGGCGAGTATGCCAGGCACGACACCATCGAGCTAGTGGGCATGACCGACTGCGGGGACTGCCCGGGGCTGACCGTGCCCAGGGTCAAGCTGCTGACCGAGGTCACCCGCGGGCTGGAGCGGCCCATCGAGGTTGTGCACCTCGGCACCTGCGTGAAGCTGGCCATGGAGACCGCCGCCTGCCCCATCGACTTCGAGAGCCTGAAGGTCACGCTGGAGAAGAAGTTCGGCGTGCAGGTGGTGCTGGGCACGCATAGCTACTGACGTCCCGAATGGCCCGCGCGCTGCCGTGCCAGGGACGGCAACGGCTGCTCGACATAGCCGGAGGCTCGGGCATCTACGCCTGCGCGGCGGTGGCCGAACATACCGAGCTCGCCGCCGCGGTCTTCGAGAAGCCGCCCGTGGACCGCGTCGCCCGCCGCGCCATCGAACGGCACGGCATGAGCGACCGGGTCGAGGTGATCGCCGGCGATATGTTCGCCGACGACCTGCCCGCTGGATTCGACCTGCACCTGTTCTCCAACGTGCTGCACGACTGGGGCGAGGCCACGGTCGCGGGCTTGATCGAGAAATCCTTCGAAGCGCTGCCGGCCGGCGGCAGGCTGGTCATCCACGACGCCCATCTGGATGCCGACGAGCGCGGGCCGCTGCCGGTCGCCGAGTACTCGGTGCTGCTGATGCTCAGCTCGGAGGGCAAGTGTTACTCGGTGAGCGAGTTGGAGCGAATGCTGCGGTCGGTAGGATTCGAGGATGTCGAAACCATCCCGACCGTGGCCTTTCGCAGTCTGGTGGTGGCCGACAGGCCCGCGGGTTGACCGGCACCCTCTCGTGTCCTCACCGGTTCGCGGGAAGCGCGCGCACGAGCCTCCTCGAACGGTTTCACGGTGGACGGGTCTGCCGGGCTCTTGCTCCGCGCGCTTCCCGTGACCCCGCGTACGACCAGCCGGATTCCTGCGAGCAAGGGATGCCGTGCTGAGGTGAATCTTCGCCGACGAGGCTGCGTCCAATGGCGGGTGGTGCCCTCGATGCTCTGGCCATGTCGCGACAAAAGGCGTATTAAACTGCGGTCTGGTGGTGGAGCGACGGGGCGGAGCGCGTATTCCGCGGCAGAGGCCGCGCCCGACGCTGAACCCGGGTGGAGGACCCATAAACGGCGCACCCGGCCGTTTGACTCGAACCGAAAGGTGATCACGATGCTCTACAGAATACCAGCCATCGGCTTGCTCCTCGCTACGGCGCTCTCCATCCCGGGAAGCTCCGATCCGGCTCGCGCGCAGAACAAGCGGGTGATCCGCACCGCCACCCTAGCGCCGAGGGGCAGCTCCATTTACCGATCGTTCAAGAAGCTGGACAAGGTCGTCAGGAATGTCAGCGACGGCGCCTGGTCGGCCCAGGTCTTCTCCGGGGGAATCGCGGGCGACGAAAAGGACGTGATCCGCAAGATGCGGGTGGGCCAGATGGACGCGGCCGTGCTGACCACCACGGGCCTGAGCCAGATCGTCAAGCAGGTGGCGCTGCTCGACACCCCCGGTGTCGTCGATAGCTACGCCGACCTGGAAGCGGTGGAAAAGGAGATGTTCGGCGAATGGCAGGAGATGTTCTGGAAGCAAGACGCGCGGCTCACCGGCTGGTGGGAGGTCGGCCGCTACCGACTCTTCTCCAAGGGGCCGATCCGCACCTTGCAGGAGCTCAGGGCGCACCGGGCCTGGCTCTGGCCCGACAGCCTGGTGCTCAACGAGTTGTGGCGCGCGGCCGAGGTCACCGCGGTTCCCCTGGGAGTTCCGGACGTCTACGGGGCGCTGCAGACCGGGATGGTCGACTGCGCGGTGAGCACGCCCGAGGCCCTGATCGCCATGGTCTGGCACAGCAAGCTCGACCACATGTCGGGCAAGCCCACCGGCGTCCTCTTGATGGGCTGGCTGGTCAGCAAGAAGACCTGGGAAGCCATGCCCGACAACGTGAAGGAAGCGGTGGAGAAATGGATCGCTGAGACCAAGGAGGAGCAGAAGAAGACCGCGCGCAAGATGGATATCGTCTACACCAAGAAGTTGATCAAGCGCGGCATGGTCGTGACCAAGCATACGCCCGAGTACGCCAGGGACGAGGAGAAGATCTACCAGACCGTGCGCAAGCGTCTCACCGGCCGCGTGTGGCCGGCCTCTCTGTTCAAGCGGGTGATGGCCGTCACCGGCAAGAACAAGGGGTAGAGCCGGCCCCCTGATCTACGTGTCCTGCGCGGCCAACACCCTGGCGCGCGACGTCCGGCGACTGCTGGCCAGCCGCTGCCGGCTGGCCAGCATCGCGCTGTTCGACATGTTCCCGCGCACCGCTCACTTCGAGACGGTCGGCCGCCGGGTTCGCTGAGCAAATCGAGGCTACGTCGATCCGGGAATCGCGAAGTTGTCGGCAAAGAGCACGGTCTCCTCGATACCGAGCTCGGAGGCGATGTAGCGGGCCAGGCTCTGGCTCAGCCAGCCGGGTTGGTGAGCGTCCGAGCTCACCACCCAGCGGAAACGGGCAGCGTGGGGCCCCAACCCTCTGCGCCAGTCGTACTGCCAGGCGTAGCGGTTGCTGACCTCGACCAGGCAGCCCGACGGCACCTTGTCCAGATCGGTATCCATCATTAAAGGATGGGCGATGATGACCGGTCTGCAGCTCTCCAGCAGGATCTCCGCGCCGCGGTACTCGGAGGCGCTGTCCGCGCAATGGTAGATGAAGTAGTCAACCTCGGCGCCGACCGAGGCGGCCTCTTTCGCCCACCGCGAGTTGCTCACCTCCACGCCCAGATAGAGGCCGAGGCCCCGCACCTCATCGGTGTAGCGCTCCCACTGCTCGCCTATAATGTACTCGAAATGGTCGCTGATCCCGAGCACCCGGGCGTGCGCGGCCGAGGCCACCAGCTCCGGGGTCTGCTGAGGGACCACCGAGGAGTCGGCGACCGAGAAAACGGTGTGGATGTGCAGATCCTGCGGTACCTGTACTCGCGGTACCATGGAGGAGCTCCTCTCGTGCGCCTGGCTACCCGCCGAACGAATGGACGCCGCGAGGAACCGACTGCGGGAAGCGGCCGCCCTACGCGTCTCTCCTAGGGCCGGCCATCTCCTCGAACTTCTTCAGATTATCCTCGACCGCCTTGACATAGGTCATCTGCGCTTCGTGTACGTTCTTCAAACCTTCCTGCAGGACCTTCTTGGCCTCGTCCTGAACGTTCTTCGACTGCGAGAAGTAAAGATCCAGCGCCTTCTGCGCCTGCTCCTGCATCGACGTCAGCGTCTTGACGTACCCCTCCCAACCGGATTTCCATGCCTTCAACATCTCGGTGCGGATGTCTTCCATCGTTAACCCCTTTTCGCGAGGTAAATCGCGAGAAATTGTCCTTTTTCTCCCTATCCCCCCGGATCCGTTGACGAAACCAGGGACCCAGATTTTCTTGCAGCCCCGGATCTCTGTCAACAGGGAAAACAGCAATCCGGTATTGCGTTTTTCGCACTCCCCCCGACGCCAGGCTCACCCCCCTGGGTGGCTCAACGACCATCGGCGCGAGAACGTTCAGGCCTTGGGCAGCGCGGCGGCCAAGGCGCCGGAAAAAGCTCGGCGACCAGCCGGGCCGGTGAGGATTGTACTCACGTACCTGACGGTTGTCGGTGGATTCGTGCGAAGCGGAGGGGACGACAGTCCGCGGAGCTGCACGAATCCAGCGGCAATACACAGGGACCGCAGGCCCCGAGTACACCGGCCCGAGAACGAAAGCCGGTCTTTCGGGATGGGCGGGCAGTCTTATACGGGACGGTACGGGATACGAGCGAAATGCGTCGCTCGAGCCCGGACCGGATGCCGTGTGGCACTCGAGTCGGGCGATGAGAATCTATCCGGTCCAGCGACACGAGACACCTCACTTGTCCGTCACTCAATAATTTCAGCATGTTACCGTACAAGCCTATCATGGCACGGCGCTTGCGATAGTTTCCGTTGCAGGAAGGCGGCTGCCAATGAATAGCGAACCAGAAACCGCGCCCGCCTGGTGGGGCGCTGCTCTAATTCTGTTTCCGGCGACCGCGCTGGTCGCGCCCGCGCCGGTTCTGGCCGCTGACGCGGTCGACGAGCCAGAAAAGCTGGCCCGGCTGGCCGTGGAGGCGAATCCGGCGGTCAAGTCCATGGAAAAACAGCTGAGCGCGCTGCGCTACAAAGCCCGGGCTGCCTCGGTATGGAGCGACCCGGTGGTCGCGGTCGAGTACTCGAACGTGCCCTGGGACTCGTGGTCGCTCGGCGATTCGCCCATGAGCGGGGTGCAGTTCAAGGTGCAACAGACCCTGCCGCTGCCCGGCAAGAACGACCGCCGTACCGACGCGGTCGTCGGCGAGACACGGGTCAAGCGCCATGCGCTTCAGGAGAAGAAGAACCAGCTCCGGGAGATGGTCCAGCGGGCCTACTGGAGCCTGGCGCTGGTACGTCAGCTCGAGAAGATCAACCGGCGCCACCTCGAGCTGGTCGAACAGCTCAGGGAGGCGGCGCTGACGCGGTACCAGGTGGGAAAGGGCGGGCAGCACGATTTGCTCAGCCTCGAGGTGCTGAAAAAAAGGATCGCGGACGACCTCGGCGACTTCGAGCAGCAGGAGCGCGAGATCGGCGCGGCGCTCAACGCGGCGCTGCACCGGCCGCTGGATACGCCGATAAGAACACCGGAAACGCTGGAGCCGGTCGAGGCGCCCCGGACGCTGGACGAGCTGTACCGGCTGGCCGAGAAGCATCGGCCGCTGTTGCAGGAGATCCGGGAGAGGGCGCGGTGGCAGCGGCTGGCGGCCGGGCAGGCCGGATACGAGCGGTGGCCGGACATCACCGTCTGGGCGGGCTACCGCGTACGAGCGGAAGCCAACCCGGATCCCGGCACCGATTTCGTCAACCTGGGGCTCTCGGTGCCGCTTCCCTTCGACTTCGCGGGCCGCTGGGCGGCGGTTCGCGACCAGCACCTGGAGCAGGCCGCGGCAGCGGACGAATCGTTACGGGCGGCACAGGACGAGATACGGGCGAGCCTGCAGGCGTCACTGGCAGCCTGGCAAAGAGCACTCAGCAAGGCCAGGGAGTACAAAGACGACATCATCCCCGCGGCCGACGCGGCGCTGCAAGCCACGCTGGCCGCCTACCAGTCCGATCTGGCCGACTTCTCGTCGCTCTACCAGGCCGAGCTACAACTGCTCGGGCTCGAGCGCGCGGCTCGGGTCGCTGAGGCCACCACCCGGATCGAGCGCGGCCGGGTGGAAGGCGCAATCGGTATCGCGCTGAAGCGAACGACAGGGAGGTGAGGTGAAAATGGCGAATGAACGGACAGGAACGGCGCTCGTACTCCTATGACCGCATCGCCATCAGGGTGATGGTGGACGCCTCGGTGGTGATGGTGGAGAACCTGCACAAGCACAGGGAGCGAGACCACGAGATCTCACAAGCCGAGCTGGTGATCTGGGCGGCGAACGAGGTCGGTCCGGCTCTATCGAAGTCTCGTCACCACTGCGCCGAAAAATGGCAGCTCGGCGAGCAGCTGCCGGTCATCGCGTTGTAGCTGCCGCCGGCCATAATCACGTCGACCTTGCCGTCGTCGTGCAGCGCCTCGTTGGTGATGGTGGCACCGAAACGGTCAGAGATATCGCCGTGGCAGTCCGTACAGCCCAGAAAGACGTGGCGGAAGTAGACCGTGGGGTGCTTGCCCGTGGGCGGGGGAATGTCGTGACAGCTTCCGCAAGGCTCGTTGCCGGCGGTGCCGCCCGTGCCACCTGTACCGGCGCCACTCGTACCGCCGACGCCACCGGTTCCCGCTCCGCCTACGCCAGCCCCTCCGACGCCCGCGCCTCCGACTCCTGCTCCGCCTATGCCGGCTCCGCCTACGCCAGCGCCTCCGACGCCAGCGATCGGCGGTTCGCCTCCGACGCCTGCGCCCCCGGCTCCGGCGATCGCTCCGGCGTAGCCTGCCTCACCGCCCACGCCGCTCGCTCCGGCGTAGCCGCCCGCCTCGCCCGCGACCGGGCCATATCCGGCAATGCCTCCCACCACCCCGGCGCCGCCGAATCCGCCGACCACCCCGGTACAGACGCAGTCGGAATACAGGCCCACGTTCGTGCAGGGCATCGAGCCGGACAGGCCGTTCGGACAGGTACAGGGAGCGATCGCACCCGGGGTACATGCGCCGGCCGGGCTAGCCGATTCCTGGCAACCCGCGACTACGACGAGCGCGGAAAAAATGAGGGGCAACCACCGGATTTTCGTCGTTCTTTCGAGCATCTACCTCTCCGTGCCCCGTGAGTGTCTCGTAACGGGACAATCCGTTCCCTTAACACGTGTACCAATTTTTACCAACAACACTTCTAACGTTTGGGGCCAAAATCCTATCCATTTACGCCATTTTCGGATTTTTGTTGAGTAAGTATGGTACACTCATGGAAACGCTGCGAATGTCGTGCGACAATTGCGCTGTAAGGACCAATGCCAGTCAGTTAAGCGAATTCCCCGGTCTTTTCGTTGACTTAGAAG
>CAYVFC010000024.1:0-71205 GCA_964450715.1 uncultured Sandaracinaceae bacterium
CTTTTTCAATAATGGTTATGCGCGATTAGGCGGCTTAAGCGAACACGCGTGCATTACCGACCATCTCTCCATTTTCCGAGGAAGCGTGCCATCATCTCTTGCTAGAAGACTGCGTTTCGGCGGGCGGTCGTTTCACTATCATTAGAGCGTTTCGTACTGATCTTCGGTGGAGGACCACCGTTTTCCGATACTGTCGCGGTCAAACCGAAGAAGAATGGAACGGAAAAGCTCGAGATTGCTATTGCGTATTTCGCTTATTGCGAACTACCGGGCTACGTTAGGTGACTACCGTCCCACAACGTCTCTTCGGCCACTTTTACCCACTCTACAAGATGTAAACATTCATCTCGATGCTATCATCTCCCATCCCAAAGAAGTCATCCTGTAACTTCGCTAGCATGACCGAACTCCCGAAGAGTTCGTGCAATATTTGGTCCTCAAATGCTTCGGACATTAAGCCACCGCCGAATATCGGCCGTTTGCACATCTATTCGCTAGTGTGATACGGTCGATTCATGAAGACATGGAATTCGGAGATGGGACGTGTAGAGTTGAATTGCGAGAAAAGCTCGCGTGTTTTGCTGCTTAAAGGAGTGGGGGTTGTGCGAGCCGAAATATTGTATACCGTAGAAGTAGATGGGGGCGAAGCGTGGAATGAGTTTTGGGAATTATACCAAATAGACGAGGAGTATCGAGAAGCCTCCGTTTCAAGTCCGTGTTTTGTCGTCAAGTCAGAACATTGGGCCGACCCCCCCGACTATGATGCAGTTTATAGGGTCATGTGGTGGTTTGTCCCTGAGCAATTGACGACTCCACCTGACGAACAATGCGACGATCTCTCTTTATGGTTCTTTGAGGGCATCTCTTCTTTCGAAGAAATTTACGATTCCAGAGTCCATCGTCACGAAGAGCTCGAAATCGTTGATAAAGAAAGGGTGCCAAGCGCGTTGGTGTCGAATGCGAGTGAAATCGCCCGAGCCCTTTCGATGCAGTCTTCGCGTCTTAGCATAGATACTACGCTGCTTGCTGCGGCAAAGCTTTATTCTGAAACTGAACCTTCCGGCCTCAATGACACGATAATGTGTTATTGGAAGTGGCGAATAGCATTTTCGAGTCGTGTTGGTGAAGCATCAGGAATTGTCACTATAGAATTCGAGTGGTCAGAGGTAGACGCTTCTGAGCACGACGAAGTAAACGGTCCGGGTGGCGACAATCAAGTGACCGCGCGACTATTACTTTCGCCACCGGAGGAAGAAGCGATTGCCGCCGTCGTCGAGGGACGAGGAATACCGTTACTGATTCGACCCTCGTAATGAATACGGCAGAACTCCTCATAAGTCGTACGAGAACCGGGAAGTGAATTAGTGGCACTTACCGTACAGGTTTCCCGCGTAGCCGAAGAGTAGATACCTGAAATTACACGGGCACGTAGGTCACTTTCGCGGTAAGCCGACAGTACAAGCCATTTACTGGTTTTCCCAAAACGCGTTTAGAACCACATGCCGATCGAGATTTTCGACGTGGCGTTGCGTCTGGTACGAAATCAGGCAAGCCTGGCACGCTGCTTTACAGCGGGAGTGGTGTTCGTCGGTTCCTCGCAGAAGAGATTTCACTTCGTCGAGGTATCGGGGAAACCGTTCGAGAAGTTGGCCCACGTGTCCGGCGCCCCCCGGGGTACTGTCATATAGCACGACGTCATAGACGCGGCGGCCTAGGACCAACCGGGGAACCAGCAACCCGTTCACCTCGCGGATGTCGACTTTGAGAAACGACGTTGCCGCGATGGTAAGCGCTGCCATCCATGTGGTGGAAAAAACGCGGTCCTCGACCACATCGAAACCAAACCGGTCCTCGGCCCGGATGCGTAGTACGTCGGTCCGTATCTTCGAACCGAGTGTTAATCGGCGTCCGTAATTCTGGCCGTCGTTCGGGCATCTCTTATTTCCCCAGGGAAATCGGTGTCCCTGTCCCGCATTGCCGCGGAGTTCCCGAGGTAACGTCTCGGCGGAATCATCAGCGCCCTTGATTTCGTTTTCCGAACGGCCACATAGCCAACAGACGGCAAACCCTTCCCCATTCTTGCCTTCGTTGTAAATGAACAGTTCCCCATCCGGAACGTAGGCGAGCTGGAACCCGTCAATCTCTCTCGGCCCCTTAATCCGGGTCTCGTCTATCCTGAGGCTGGCCGTTCCAGCTCTCGTTACAACTTCGGGGCGGTATGCACGAGTAGGCCTGGTGTTTGCGTCGACGGTGAAACCGAATTCGGGTTTCAGATACCTTTTCCAACCGGACTTCAGCCTGGGCCTGTCACCACAAGCCGGACAAGGTGTCTTTTCCTGCCGGTCGGCGACCTGCATCGCTTCGCATTTCTCGCAGACGCGGTACCATCCCGTCTCGAAGCTCTTACGGTCTTCTTGCCGCCCGTACCAGTGCTTCTGCAGACCGCTACTGCGGTACATGAGCTTACCGGCAATGATGCTACTTCCGGGAGAGTATTCGCTGAGAGCGATGTCTAGGTTCCGCTGCAGTCGAAGCTCTTGGGAGCGGTATCCGCTCGCCTCGCGACGGGAATCGGATTTACGATAGCGACTGTCGTAGGTCGCCAGATCCACCACGTCGACGGGGAACCCATATCGCGGCAGAAACTGCCTTTCTGCCAAATATGAAACCAGGGAATTCTGGGCAAGATAGCGAAGCTGTCGAGCAAGGGCCCTGGTGACTTCCGTGTGCGGAATTTCACGTCCGGAGGAGCCGCGGGCGTTACCTCTAAGATCGTTCACGAGCACATCCGCGCGTCGTTTGGTTTCTCCGCAAATGTTTTCGAAGGTTTTCGCGGCCCACCGGAATACGTCGTCGACAGCATCCACAGAGGCTTTTTCCTTTTCCATTACACCGGTCAAATCGAGGATGGAACGGAGCGCGTCGCGAGTTTCGGCTACCGATACCGTGAGTCGACCGCTCGAGTCACCGCCTTGGATCGCAGCTAGGTAGGAAGCGAACAAATCCGCAATGGTCGTCGAACGGCTCTTGCCGGTGTCATCTAAAAACACCTTGAACCTTTTACCCTGGCGGATTTCAAAGAATCTGCCGTCGGCAGCATTCTGAGCCTGTGGAAAGCCAAAGAAGTGGCCGACGTTTCCATAAGCATTGAGGGGGCTTCGACCTTCGACTTCCGAGCCGAAATCGTCAAAAAACGAGGCGAGAAGAACGGCGGCACAATGCCGATAGACGACCCGCTGGCGGTCGAGAAATACTCGCGGCACGCTGATCGGCTGCGAAAGATACCGCGTCGGATCGAGGAACCCAAGCTGGTCGTGGGGCTGGTCTCTTGCGAAGGTAAGCGCAATAGCGCTGCCCTCGAGTCGCCGGCCGGCACGACCGGCACGCTGGAGGTAGTTCGCAACAGAGGGAGGAACATTCGACATCAAGACCGCGCTCAATCCTCCAATGTCGATACCGAGTTCCATTGTCGTGGTCGAAGAAAGAACGTTGACCAGACCGGCCTTGAAGGCTCTTTCTAGCCTGCGGTTCTCGTTGACATCGCCCTGCGCCGAGTGCTCTTCGGTCCAGAGGCCGTCAAGGTTCGGATCCATGGCGGCGCGGCGACGGTGGGCTCCGGATTCCTCGTCCGCCGCGTCGCGTAAAGAACCGTTACATCTACTCGTCGGACAGATATCGAACGGCGTGGCTGGCCAGGCCACGCCGCACCTATCGCACCTTCGAAACCTTTCGAGCGGCTTGAATCGGAGCCGCTCGAAATCGAGCTGAATTCCCGAACGGCCTTCGGCGTAGGGAGCCGAGATGAGGACGCCTTCTTTCTGTTTCGCTATTTCATCGAGTTGTTCAAAGGCGGCGGAAAGCACTCTTCGCGCCCATGTTTCCGGGTTTTCAACACCCAGATAGGCCCCAATCCGAGTCGCGTACTGGGTACGCCTGTTGGACTGGCCTCCCGGTGTAGACATGAAATTGACAAGTCTTACCGACTCGATGCGACCGGCTGCCGCGTCTCGGTCGGTAAGACGACATACGACGTCAAAGCGCACGTCACCGAGAGAAGTGTCATAAGGGTCGATATTGCGGGGCAACGAGACGGCCGCATCGGTCCGCAGCGTATCGATACAGCGGGCCAGCAGATCACGCCAGTCGTCATCGACCTTTTCGCGAGGCGTATCAACGCAGGCGTCAACGAACACACGAGGCGCTTTCAGGCCTTGAATGCCTGGATACCTGACCTCTGCCAAACCCAGCGTTTCCAGGCTCGCTCGCTGTGGAGGGCGGCGTGCGAATTCGCGAACCAACCGGAGTACAGCCTCGTCCTTCCGGGAAGCCTTTTTCTCATAATCGCGTAACCAACTAGCGATTTCCCTGGCCGGATCTTCCTCGAGGCTAGGTAACCGGCACGGCTTGCGTATACCTCCCTCTTCTTCCTCCCAGATGCGCCATTCCCTTGAAATGATCTTGTCTGAAGCCAGTCGACCGGCGAGTGCGCCGACCTCTATTCCCTCGGCCGCAGCGCGATACTCCTCAAGAGAACGTGACAAGGCATTACGAACCGCCTCTGGAGGTTTGTTCGCCAGGGCCTTTTCTATTTCCTCAATATCGCGGGCGTCCGCCCCACGGTATTCCTGCAACATTTTATAAACGGCGCGCCTGAACCCAATCAGCTCGTGAGTGTCTTCGATATACGGCGCCAGTCGCGCGGCTTCCTGGCGTCCATCAGAGAAGATCAATAGCCGCCGTCCATGACCTGGCCGCCAAGAACGATCGTCCGTGATTATCAGGTCGGGAAGGTGGGTGTGTACGACGTCGGTAAGTACCGCCAGGGAGGCCGAGGCCCCGAGCCGCACCGCTCGCATGGTGTTTTCGCCGGTATTTCTGCACGACGGGCAACGACTCATAGGCCAGGGGGGTATCCTCGTGCGAGAAGCGGCATTGGCCGGGTCGTTCTGGGGCGTAGCGCCGAGCACCGCCTCGCGAAGATTGCCTCGCCTACGTCTACGTTTCGGAGCAAAACCGGTAGTCGAACCCTCAGGAAGAGGATCCGGTAATAAAAGGTCGAACTCGATATTCCCACCGACTGTACCATCAGCCTTCAAGGACACCCTACGAAGGCGTCCAGGCATTTCGTAGTCGCGATCTGATGGAACGAATACGTCTACGATATCTTCCGCGTCGCGCGAACCTATTTTGGGAGCATCAAAGCCAACAAGATCTTCCAGCGTATCGAAATTTTCTCGCCGCTTGGCGACAAGGACGTCTTCACCGCAATTTCTGCACAACCGAAGCTCGAAACAAACGGCGCCGCAGGTACAGGTGCGCCGGTACTCGGGCCACATACGGCCAAAACCCGGATATCGGATACCCCCTGCGCTACACGAAGGATCGATACAGATGTACGCGCCCACCGGAGCGCGGGCGAACAGGTGCAGACGAGAAGGTAAGTAAGGTTGTCCGTCTTCGCCTTGTGCCGACGCTCCCAGGCTCAGAAGAGACAGGGTTGCCTTCTGAGCAACTTCGGAGGACGCCCCGGGGAAAAGCTCCAACGACAGCTCTTTTAGCGACAAACCTCCCTCAGTACCGGCCAGGAGTTGTACCATTCGCCAGGCCAGCGGAGACGCGTCCAGCACGCGACCGAAGAAGTCCGGCAAGCGGGCCTCGCTGTCGTCCCACCACCGAGGCAGCTCGCTCTGTTTCTTTTCCGGTACTAGAACCCGTAGACGCTCCACGAGATCTCGCCGGTCGTTGTCATTACCTTTCAGGGCGCTAACCTGATAGGGCGCGTCTGGATCGCCGGTCGAGCGGGTTTCTGTAATGCGCCGGACGGGCAACCTATCAGACAGGTCGGCGGCGTCTACGTATGTTTTGCTGCCTTCCCGAAAGCTGGAGGGCGTTTCGGGAACCATTCGTTTCCCGGTTATAATGTCAACGGTCTTTTCACCCACACCGAAAAGACTGCTTGCGAACCGTTTCAGCTCCTCGGCGTTTTCGCCGCTGCTCAGCGTGGCCGAGGTAGCGTAGTGGCGAACCTCAAGGGGCGATCTACCGAATCGACGTCGTACGCGGTGTAACAGAAGGGATAGCTCGGCAGCCAAAGTGCCGCTATATACGTGGGCTTCGTCCACGATGATCGTGTGCAGCCTGCCGTCCGCGAACACGGGCCTGTCCGCCGGTCGGATGAGCATGTATTCAAGCATGCTGTAGTTGGTGACCAGAATATGGGGCGGTCCGACCGGTTTGTTCCTAACAGGACGAAATCCCCGTACCTGCTCGCGAGATATCAGCTTGCAATCAAGCGACCTCTTGCCGGCCCGTAAAGCCTGCTTGTACGTTTCGTCGAGTTGAGATGTATAATGGGCGACCGTGATATCCGGCCGTTCCTGGTGTTGAAGCCATTGCTCAAGCCTTTCGACCTGATTATTTACGAGCGCATTCAAGGGATAGACGATTATGGCCCGTACGCCGGGCGCCGCCCGGGTCTCGGGAAGCTCATTGAGTAATTCCGAAAGCGCGGGCAGGAGAAACGCTTCCGTCTTTCCGGAGCCCGTTCCGGCCTGGACCACGATGTTCCGCCTCGCGGGCATCCCGTCGTCGTCTATCAACCCCCTGGCCCCGAGAACGGCCTCTATCGCTTCTAGCTGGTGCTTGTAGAGTTCCACTTCCGGATTAACTACCAGATCGCTTTTTTTCGAGGCTTTTCCGGCGAGGGCCACGAGAGTTTCCGGTACGAGCCCGGTCCTCGCCAGATCTGCAAGCGACCTGCCCCCTCCCTCGAAACGAAACGTGGCTTCCACTACGGGTTCCGATATCAGGCCGTAACTATCCGATTCCTTTGAACGGATGCCTCCGAAAAGACTGCGAAGCCTTTCCCGGAGCATGAGGCCGCGAGGCTGCAGCGCGTCCACGACGTAATCGCTGAACCGATCCTGGATGTCCTTTAGTAGCGCCGTCGCGTCAAGCTTGTCAGGCATCAGTAGTCTCTAAGGTAACTCCGGACATCTAGTAATCTCTCGATCTGCCTTGGACTATCGTTCAGAGGTCTTGTCCAGTGAAGTTCACCGGGCCTTTCGCGCGCTGCTCTCGAAATTAGCGTATCCGTCGTAAGTACCCGAGCTAGTACTGGTGCCTTGCTACAAACGACTTTGAAAGCCGGTAACAAGGGAATCAGGCGTTCTTTGTTCTCATTCGTCACTACGTAGTCGGACCAAGCCAACGCTGTAGCCGTTGCGATCCTGATAAACTCTCGTATCTGGCCCCCTTTTTCCCGATACTCTCTCGATACTCTCATGTTACCAAGAGCGGAGATTACATCCACCGGTTCTTCTCCGATCTCGGGCAACTCCGGCCATTCGACGCCTTGAAACGTTCTTCGTTCGCTTTCGTTTAGATCGAGTGACGCCAGTTCCCAGCTTATAAGACACGCCATGTCTTGCGGGTATACGGACCACCATACTCGGTAATCCATCATGAGGGGTACCGGCTTGCTGCTTGCCATCGAACGTTTCGGCCACGGACTGTCCTCCGAAGGTATACAGAAATGGCGATCTCTTTCGTAGTCGGCGTAGTCAAAACACCCTGTGCTCAGCCTCATAAGAACATACCGCAGGCGAGATGGGCCCGCCGGATGGACATCTGAAGAGTCCAATTGACAGCTAGCTGCTAAAAGCGGGGTAAGAAAGGACAGGTAATGCCGTTTTCCGAGCCCTCGAAGGTTCCGTATCAGCATGTCGGTATAAGGACGTCGTTGAGACAATTCGAATCCGTCTTTCCATGGTTCTTGACGATCCTTGTAAAGCCAAGGGATCGCGACGGCGGTCTGGGCTCTTCTCAGTTCCTCATACAACTTCAAGATATCCCGCGGCAGAGAAGAGCCCGAGAAATGATCCAAACCTAAAAGAGCAAACGCGTTCCAATAGTGACGCCAGTCTACCCGTAAATAATCGGGTAGACCTTTGTCGTACAAGTCTTGCTTCAAAAGATAGTCCCACAAGCTACTTGCGATATCCGAAAGGCTGTCGTTGTCTATCTTATCGACGTCGTCCGTATCACGTAGTCGTGTCGGCAGCGAAACGGGGTCTTCGACCGGCTCGAAACGATTGAAAAGCGCCGAACCGTCGATTGTGGCGTCGGACGTTAAATAACATATGGGCCAAGGCTTTTTGTGCCTTCCCCGGAAGAACGAAATACAGAATACATCTTTCCGGTTTGAGGTTTCTAGGCAGCCATTCGCCAGATGGCTTAACGCTATCCAGGCTCTTCCCGTATCATCGAATGCGAAGTCCCTGCACTGGCGCCCGGCCAGTAGCTGAAAATGCTCGCCAGGTTGGCCGCCGAAAAAGACCAACTCGCATTCGGTTATTCGATCGGTATCGACGCGGCTTCTCGTTCCGAAAGGGTGAGCGCTATTAGTACCTTTAGATGTCTCAATGAGGAACCCACTGAGGCCATCGACGTAGTGTTTTATTGAGTAGTTGAAAGAAGGGGCGATGTCCTCGGGAAGGTCTTCGCGAAAACCGAGGGTCACACCGAGGTGGAACACCTCGCCGCATATGCCGACGGTAGAATTGAAGGCGAGGTCGGTTTGCGCGCCGCCCTTCCTCCTGCTTTCGAAGGTCCGTTCCGCGGAATGCGCCCCGGAAGTCCGGCTCCACTTCGTCGTGACGACTACCGTTTCTATGCCTCTGACGCAAATCTTAAAAGGGATGCACCAGATCTCACTCCGTTCGGGATTTCCGACATTACACTGCATGGGAGGAAGACGGGTAAATCGCCGCCGCAGGTCCCACTGTTCGCCGTTACAGGCAATTTTTAGCCTGACTTCGAAGCGGCCCAAGAGAACGGAAGGTAGCGGCGCGGGTTCAGTGGTAGTATCGTCGATCCTTTCGATCACGAACGCGAGATCATTGAGCTCCAGAGGCGTACCCTTTTGCAGAAACAAAGGCGATCCTGCCCGAACCCGCGGAAGAGCGGCATTCGAATGGTTTGTTCCCGGCAGCAGTCTAAGATCGAGAACGGTAACCTGTTTATCCCCGGTCCACTCGATGGAGGGCCAGTCGACGAACACGGGTGTCTCGTCCAACTCCATGTCGTCGAGGCGTTTTCCTGCGAAGGCAATGCTTCCGGGGGCAGGAATAATGGCCTCGGCAAGAACGGAGGTACGATCTTCGAATAGGATTTCGATTTTGGGGGTAGCCGGTAATACGATCAAGTCGATTTTTTCGCTTAGTTCAACCCTATCGATCACTTCGGGTTCGGTTATAACGTCTTCTTTGCGGGGAAGTAACAGTAGGGGATGGGTGCACTCCGGAAAGTAGACGAGGTTATCTCCGTTTTTCAGGTCTTCCTTGTCGAGCGGCGAGATAGGGTAGAAATCCAGTTCTCGGGGGTCCGCCGTGAACCACTTCACGTCTTTCTCGGAGAAACCGCTGAAAAGCGTCAGCACCGGAGTACTACAGTCCGCTCCGGCCGGGGTTCGCCCGGTGACCCGAAGAGTCGTCCGCCTGTCTAACGGTAGTTCAAGGAACAGACGGGCGTTCGTAGTCGATACCCAGGCTCTTCGATTCGTGTCGTAATCGAACGGGATTCCCGCCGAAGATTTTCCGGTTTCTTCGTCGGTCGCCGAAAGACGAATTCGAGAGTTCCCGAAGGAATGGGGAAGTACGCCTCTTGGTATCTCGATGGTGTCTATCGCGGCAATAAGTTTTGCGTCCCAGTCTTCAGAGCGATCGTCTACGAACAAGCCGACGCGAACATGTCGGGCCCAGAAGTCGCGTAGAGCCTGACTCTCCGCGATTCGCTTACGTTCAAGTCTCTTCTCCCGGCATAGCTGATACCATTCAGCGCGCGTCGTCGGATCCAGAACAAATCGAGAAAGCAGTTCCGGCTCACGCGCAAACGCCGCTCCGGCGGCGCCTTCTAGTCTATGAAGCGGGTCCGTTTGTTTGGTTCTCAGAACCTGCTTGATCGCTTCGAAAACCGCTATGATATCGTCGGGAAAGCGCCGAGCGGCGTGGGCGAAACTGCTCGGGAGCCGCTGTGCATCGAGTATCTCGCGCCACGATCCCGTGTCCTCTTCGAGATGGAGAGTGGTCATGACGACGTTGAATACGACTCGCCACCACGTTCGCGGAAAACCGCTCTGATGGCGTATCGATTCGACGAAGCACCAGGGCACGTCCCCGGAAACGATATGGTTGACGAGCGCGAGCTCGGTAAAACCCGTCCTGAGCCAGCCGTAGAAGTGATGCTCGCCAGGTTCGAGATAGACCTGGTTTTCGTCTGCGAATATCCCGTTCTTCAATTCTGGCCAAAAGCTGTAGCTGTCGGGCCAGTGGAAATAGCTCCATTCCGCGGCCAACCACGTGAAGAAAACCGAACGATCGGTATGGTTGGGGCCCTGAGGGGACAAAAACACCGCGGAATAACGCTTCGGTCCGCCTTCTCGTAGCCATTCGAGGACGCTGTCTACTTCGCATTCATCGCACCGGCAGGTCCCTAAGAAGCGTGGTTCCGGCAGGCTTTTGCAGGCTTCCCTTACCCAGTCTGCAATCTTTCTGACAACCGCGGATTCAATTGACTCGTCGCCTTGTCCCGCGGACTCGGCTCGCTCTAGCCAGTCAAACGGTAAGACCGCCATGGTGCCTTTAGTCCAGGTGCGATATCGACCGCCAGCTTCGCGCGGTGCACGAAAAAAGGTTGTTGGCGTTGAATCTCATATGGAACCCCCCTTTCTCCGATAATATCGGGTACGGCCTACAGCTTCTCTAGGTCGCCCTGTTGGATGAGCTTACGGAAGTGTTGAGCTGCCTCGAAGGGCAGCCGTCCGCCGCGCACCAGGATTCCCATCTCCATGTTAACCGATAGTGCGTACTCCGTGAGATTGGCGCTCGAGACCAGCAGGACGTTGTCGTCGGCGAACGCGCACTTGGCGTGTATGATGCCGGCCTTTTTTCCGGAATATTCCTCTTTCTTTTCTTCCGGCCAGATGTAGATATCGGCGGATTTCGGCAGCTCGCGGCCGAGGGCCTTAAGAGATGCCACCTGCACGTCTCCCTCCTCGTCTTCCTCGGACCTTAATATCAAGGATATGTGGACGCCGCGTTCAGAAGCATTGAAGAGCGCTTCTTTGACCTTGGGAACCTTGTACGCTACGTAGGTGACAATGGTGATGCTATCGCGTGCCCCGTTGATAAGCTCGTAAAGGGCCTGGTCGGTTCGGCGCAGAGTGGTTCCCTCGGTAGTTGGACCGGACCAGACGAGATCGAGCGACTGGGACTTACGGTGCTCGTGCTCTTTTTCTGCGACGGCCTGAAGCGCTAGCGCGATCGACTCGGGCCGCAATTCGGGAACGTGCTTGTTCCAGAGCTTGATGAGGTTCGCTACCTGGCCGCGGGCGCTTCCACCCGCCACCTTTGCCGCGACCGAAAGGCGTTCTTCCTCGCTCGCCTCGGCAGGCAGGTCGAACAGGCCCTGTGCCACGGCCTCTATCAACAACGAGGGTAGATCCCCGGATCGCTCGACGATCTTTCTGGCGAACCTCTTTCTGGCGTCGTCGTCCGCCACTATCGCCTCCCGGTATCGAAGAAGGCGTAGCGATCCTGGTGCACGGTCGGCACCAGCACGCTCCGGTCGAGGAACTTGTTCCCGCATTCGCAGGAGGTTTCGGGCGCGAAAAGGCAGGCGTGGCAGGCAGCGCCATGCAATGTACTCCCGTCGGGATCCGGGACATGTTCGGCGCAAAGGGGATCCGAGGTGCAGAGCTTCATCTGCACAAGCGCCTCGTTCAGGTGCCTGCCGAGCTGATCGGTCTCTCCCATGCGGACGAGGCCCCCAAGCGTACCGTCCGAATCGGGGGCAGCCGTGTATAGCAGGACGCCGGCCATCGGCTCTTCGTCGTCGGCGTCGCGCGAGTAGATGCGCTCGCGGATACTGGCTGCCGTGTACCCGGACTCCAGCGCGAGCTGACGCATCAGCGCGTGGGAAAAGGAATGCAACAAGACATACCTGAGCCCGGGGTAATTCTCATCGGGCTTCTCGATTCGCCTGGCATGGCTCCATTGCCGGTGGCTTCTCAGAAATGCCTCTTCGAGGTCCAGGTTACCCTCGGACCATTTCAGAATCTTTTTCTCGCTGAAAACGAGAAAGATACCCTCTCCCCTGACCTCGCCGGCCGGGACAAAAGTAGGCGGTTTTCGCGACAGGCTGACCTTCTTCGTCATCGCTGAATCGTCGAAGCCCAGAAAATCGATGGACGATTCGATCCGGGTGAAGCCGATCAGCGCCGAAACCTCCCTCAACCGCTCGACCAGAACGACCTTGTCGATGAGCTTCGCGAACTTCTTCGGCGGATCCACCTCGCGCAACTGAAAGTCGTTGCTATTTCGAGACGGATCGGGTCGGCTGAGAACCCTCCATTCCGGCCCCTTGAGATCAGTCGGTTTTCCGGCTCCCACGAAGCCGCGTTCCCTTCGTGACTTGATAGCCTGCAGCAGTTGCTCGTCCGGGATGTCGTTGAAGTCGACGAGCAGCCCCTGTTTGTGCAGGTACTTGATGACCGCCACATCGTCCACGTCCTTGAGAACGCCCCAGTTCTCGTCAACGCGTTTGGCCAGGGAATCTCCCTCCACCGGGATTGCCACGGCGGTGTGTTTCACCGGAAACCAAGCATTGGACGCACCGAGGGCCATGGTTTTCAGCTGAAGCACGCAGCCGCCTTCTTCCCTGTCTCGCAGATGCGGCCGTCGGCCCGAGCACGTCGGCATGACCTTTTTTGCCTCGTCGCCAAAGGCGCGCGCCATACGCTGCACGGCGCCACAGTTCGTGCAAGAGACCTCAATCTCGGCGGCCTCGCCGGTCACCCCGAATTCGCGCAGTTTTAGCATGGGTCGGTCGCATACGGGTTTGCCGAAGTGAGAGAACTCCACCCAGGGAAAGTCGTCCAGGTGGCCGTTTTCGCACGCGGCCATGAAACGCGCAGGCAACGCTTTCGGGCTATCCGCTTTTTGACAGACGTGGTGCTCGTAGCGTGTACGGTCGATGCGGTAGCGATCGGTCTTCAGCTTAAACAGGCCCGATTTCAACGGCGCCAGCGTGTGACAGAAGGGACAGTGCATCCAGCGTGGAAAGGGCACCAGGGGCACGCCTATCTTGCTGTTCTCGTCTTGAACCGAAAACGCGACGTAATCCGCCTCCGGCGGCATGGGCGGAGCGACCAGTCGCTCCACCTGCGGTCCCAGGGACGCCCTGACCGCGGTCAGCAATCTTTCCTCGACTATTTCGGCCGCCCTGTACTTGTCCCAGTCGTCCAGTCCCATGACCAACGCCGAGATATGGGGCAGGTCGATGATGGCGCCGATGCCAAACGTGTGCATGAGCTGGCTGGGACGGAGCTCTCCAACGCGAATGCGGTGGTCAATATGACTCATGACCCGCCTCCCTCTTGAAAGGCGTCGTCGAAGCCGCTGTCATCCAGGATCAAACCGACCGATGGCTCCACGTCGCGCAGCGAGTTAAGGCAGGTGAAATCATCCCAGCGCTTGCTTCCGGCAGGCTTGAGCAAGCCCCTGGTAACGTTGTCTCTCTTGTCCCTGTAGCCAAGCCTGGAACCGATATCGCTCCTCCCCGCCTCGCTCAGCCAGCGGTCGAGCCGCGCCTTGAGCCGCTTTTGTACCTCGTCCGCGATGGCCTGGGATTCGGAAATCGTTTTGGCCCTCTCCACGATCCGTTCAATGGCCCGGCGTATCAGGGGATGGCCGGCTTCGATTACCTGGGCCTGTTCGTTTGCGTTGTAGGTGTCTTCGCTCAAACGGATCAGGGATACCAACAATGCCGTCAGGCCCCGGTCGATGGCGCGGGGGGCGAAAGGTGTGACGGAAAGCGCTTCGACGTGTTTGTAAAACGTCGCGTGGTAGTGTTCGAACTTCTCGTAGTGCGACAGGTCCCGTGGCCGCGCCCAGTTGAATACGGTGCACACAAGCCCGGGGGCTGCGCGGCCCACGCGGCTGGTAGCTTGAATGTACTCCGCCGTGGTCTTGGGTTGACCCATGACGACCATCAGTCCCAGGCGTCTCACATCTACGCCCACCGAAATCATGTTTGTCGCCAGCACGACGTCGAGCGGCTTCGGCCCACCGTACTCACCCGCTTTGGTCTTCTGTTTTCTTCTCTTTTCTGCTTCCGGGTCGAAAGGGATTTCCAGCCGGTCGAGGATGTCCGGGATCTCCGTCGACGCCTTTCGCGAGGTAAGCTCCTCCAGAACCGGCGATTCGCGCCTAGCCAGCCCCCTCTTGTCCGTGTCGCGCAGCCTGAAGCGCACGCTATCGTCGATGAGCCGCCGTCCGCCGGCCAGTTCTCGTATGGAGTTGAAGTACCCGACCATGGTCATCCAAGGGTCGACTTCCATGCCGTGCCTCTCGTAGAGCACCTGCGCAGCTGCCAGGAAGGCCACGTAGACCCTCACCTGTACGGCCTTCAGCCGCCTTCCCGGCGCACAGACCCCCAGGTACCGCCGACCCGGGGCCACATCCAAGCCGCGTTGCAGCGAGAAAAAGCTGTCTTCCACGTCGATCCCGTGCGGCGGAAAGATCGATACCCGTCGAGAGAACAGGTTGTGAACCTGCTCGGACGCTCGCCGGATGGTCGCGGTGGAGGCAATAACCTTGGGCCGTACCCGTTTACCGCCGATATCCCAGGTGCAGAGCTCGTCGATGGCCGTCTCGTACAGGCCGGTCATCGTGCCCAGGGGGCCCGAAATGAGATGAAGCTCGTCCTGGATGATCAGATCGGGAGGACGAAGCGGTGGCGCAGGCTCGGTCTTGACCGCGGGAACCTCTCCCTCCTTTCGATGCGAGTCGGTGTCCTTTATCTCGGGCGAGCGATACCCGTGACGGGGACAGTACCCGTTCACCCGGCCGAACAGCATCTGGGTAGCGCCGTTCCAGGGAAGCTGGGCGAACTTGTCCACGGTTGCGATGACCATGGTTGGAAGTCGGCGGTAGATCTCCTCGTCCACCACGACCACCGGGATACCCTCATCCTTGGCTTGCTTCTTACTGAAAAGACACGCGCCGCTCTTGTCGCCGCAATAGGTCAGGGTACGGCCGACGTTGCGTTTGTACGGCTTCACGTCCAGGTCCTTGCCCGGTTTGATCTCGGTCCCGCACCACGGGCAATGCTTCAGCTGGGCAGGCGTGCCAACGCCGCCGAACAGGCTTCCCTGCTGATACATCCCGTGACTCTGCTTCACGGCCTCTTCGGACTGCTCGGTGCTGTTCGGCGTGGTCCTTCTTCCGACCCATAGCCCGATGCGGAAGGGCTCGCGTCCCCACCGTTCATCCCCTTCTTTCAGCGCGGCGCGGCGTATCTTTTCACAGGCGCATATCAGGGTCGCGGCTCGCTGAAACTGCTGGAGCGTCAGCAGTCGCAGCGTATAGCGCATCAGCACCGCGAGCCCGGCCGCGCCCGAGTAGCCGGCAACCATGCCCTGGAGCCTCCTGAGGCCCATGGTGTAGGCTGCAAGCCCCAGGTATGCCTCGGTCTTGCCACCGCCCGTGGGAAACCAGAGCAGGTCGGCAGTGGCCTGGCTCGGATGCGTTCGATCCTTGTGCTCGAGGTTGGTGATACCGGGAAGATTGAGCAGGATGAACGCGAGCTGGAACGCATACCAGGTGCGGTTTTCCGGGGTATCGATCTCTTCCTCCGTAACCTTAAACCCGCGTCGCCGCTTCTCCGCGTAGACCGACCGAACGCGCTGCTGCCACATGGCGCGATTGGCGAACCGGAAAGCCTCGGCCGCCTGGTCGTTGCTCGCGATCACGCTCAGCCCGTCTCGTATTCGTTCCAGCGCCTGTTCGCACCTCTCGATCGCGGCCTTTCCGGCCTTCTTGTGAACACCGAGCCCGTCCTCGCCGCTTTCGATCCGTTTCTTGCACCTCTTGATCCAGTCCGCGTAGGCCTCGGGTAACGCGCGAAGTTTCTGGCTCAGCTTCTCGCGGGGCGTCTCGGCCAGCGCCTTCATGTCGAGCTCCAGCCCCTTCAGCTTCGGAAAATCCTTTACCGTGGGTGGTTGCTGGGCATGGACCTCACCGACGGGCATGACCCGCGTTTCGAGACGTACCGCGCGGGTCGTATCTTCCCCGGAAACCTCGGCGTGAACCGCCACCCCGTGCCCGACCGCGAACTCCACGCGCTTGCGGTAAAGCATCTCCATGGCGTCCTTCTCGGACGCGGTAACCGGGTCCAGCCCCTCCTGGTCCACTTCCAGAGGACGTTTCCGGAATACCGGTTTTCCGTCGGGCGAATCGATGATGATCTCGGGCTGGAATATCCAGGCCTTGTCGCGGCTTCTCTCCGGTTCCACCTGTCCGTTGACCAGAAAGATGGTGACGACGAAATCGTCGTCGTACCGGCGGGCGACGCCCTCCACGTAAACATCCGGATGGTCCCCGGAGGGAACCCATCTCTCGATATTTCCCGGCGCGAGCGACAGCTCGGGCAATGTCCCCTGCACTTGAGACCTCTTCCATACCATCTCCGGCTTGCCTGCCTTGTCTACGAGCGTTTCGCTTCGCTGCCGGTCGTAATGCCCCCAGCGCGCGGTGATGCGAAGCCTAGTGTCCTTGCCCGCGACAGAGAAGGTCAGCCCCATGGATGACGGGAACATGTTCGGCACGATTGGCATCTGCTGCTCCGGGGTTCCGTCCTCGCTGTCGGTGCCCGATTCAACGCCCGTTTCCTCGAACTCCTCGGGAATCAGCAGGGCCTTTTTCGGAGCGAGCATCCCCACGATGTAACGGTCCCGCACGTTGGGCTCGCCGACCTCTTCCTCCGGACCGCCGGCCGGGCCGAGAAGATCTCTGCCGACCATCTCCACCAGTTCGTCTCGAAGCTCGACCGCGGAGGGCGTCTTCAGAACCGGTTTTCCTTCCCCCTTTCCGGAGTCAACCGTCGGTTTTCCGGACATCGTCTGTTCAATCACCTCGGCGAGGTGGTCCGGGACGGTTCCCAGCCCCAGCAGGTCGGCGTGATCGCTCAGGTCAAGGCCGGACAACAGCTCGCTTAGCCCGTCTCCGACGGTTCGCACCCGTGACCAGTCGAGACGGCAGGTCCCGGCGCGCAATCTCTCGTTGATCCCCTGCAAACCGGTCAGCTGGCCGAGATCTTCGGGCAGGACAATCGTCTCCTTCACGGTTTCGTCGCTCAAGACTGATCTCCCAGGTTCCAGAAGTGTCCGGAAAAGCCGGTCAACAGCGGTGATCCGGCATTCTCGGGAACGACCACCAGCAATGCGCGCATGGCACGCGTCATGGCCACGAACAGGGTCCGCCGCTCTCGCTTGAAAATTTCGTCCATGGCTTCCTGCACGATATCGTGCTTCAGGTGTGGATAGCTTCCGTCCGTGAAACCGGCGAGCGCGACCACCGGGAACTCCAGCCCCTTTGCCGATTTGAGGGACATCACCTTTACCCCGGGCTTGGACAGGTTAAGGCTGGCGCTCCGCATGTACTCGGCCTTTATGCCCGCCTCCTGCAGTCCCTGGGCTATTCGGTCGCCCTGCTTGATACCCGGACAAAATACGGCGCAAGAAGACAACCCGAGCCGGAACTCCTTTGCCGCCTGGGGCAGAAACCGGGTCAATAGCTCCACCTCGTCCGGATCACCGGAGACGGCCCGCAGAGCCGGAAGCGGTCCGCCATGAACGTATTGTCGTTCGCTCTCCTCTTCGTCGATGACGCCATTCTGGATGTAGTCGTGCGCGGCTTCGCCGATCTCGCGGGTGGACCGGTGATTGGCGGTCAATTTCCCGGTTCGCCCCTTGAATGACAGCCACTCGTGCACCTGCTTCCAGCGAAAGCCCGCGCCGTAGATCGACTGGTTGGCGTCCGCGGTCAGGAACAGACCGCCCGGGTTCTTGCACAACCGTACCAGCATCCGTATCGCGCAGGGATCGAGGTCCTGCGCCTCGTCTATGATGACCCCATCATAACGGAGAGTCGTTTCCCCCTGTTCCACCCGCTCCGCCGCCCGGTCTCTGAGCTGCTGCCAGGTATAGAGCCGCCCTTTTTCCAGGAGATCCTCGAACCGCTCGAGCACCTTCCACACGGCCTGCCTCTGCGTCTTGTTGAGACCGACCTCCCGGCCCGGTCTGGGCGTCTCCAGGTAAGCCTCGACGCTGTCCAGCCCCCTGGCCTGGATCACCCCCAGCATCTCCTCCAACAGATAGTCGCGGCCGAGCTTGTCGATGGTCATGACCTGCGCCCGTTTTTGTAGGGAGTTGCCCTCGAACGCAGTGGTCTGGATCGCTTCCGACAGGATCTTGTTCAACCGTTCGTTGTCGGCCGGGTTGAATCCGGCTAGCTCGTCGCCGACGACCTGTCTCGCGATGCTATCCGCCGTTCGCACTTCCACGCATTCCGCCTCGTCGCCCAGCAGCTTCTGTAATAGCTGCCTCGAAAACTCCACCAGGGCGTTGGTGTAGGTCGTGAATAGCAGGCGCGGATTTGCCGTACCCTTCTTTTTCAGCTCCTCGAGCATGATGCGGGCCCGGTAGATGGCCACCGTGCTCTTGCCCGTGCCCGGCCCGCCCTTTAGCAGGGTTGGCCCCTTGGCCTTTTTCGCCCAGGTGACGAACCGCTCCTGTGTCGGGTTCAGGCGCAGCAAGAATCCCAGCAACTCGCCTTCGCGGTACTTCAACAGGTCATCGGTCTTGTCGACCACCAGGTCGGGCTGCTGCGTGACCAGCTCGAGAGGCCGCTCCTGCAGGGCATCTATCACCCGCAGACGCTCTTCTTCCGGTACGCTCGCACAATCGAGCAGGTCCTCCTCGCTCGCGCAGGCCGTCAACGCTTCGTGGTACTGTTCGTCGATCGAAAGCGAGGCCAGCCATTTCTTCGTGATCTTCCTCGGCAAGGCCTTCTTTTTTTTTGCAGGCTCAGGCTTGAGCCAATCCGTCCATTTCTTCTCGGAAACGACCTGCAGCGGCTCGACCTCCCCCCCGCCCAGCGACTCCTCCACGATGTCCTCGGAATACGTTTCCTCGTCCCGACGCCTGAGGGCCAGCACGCTGATGTGCGGTTTCGAAAAGGTGTAGAAGACCCGGTAGTCGCCTGACCGTATCCGGTGCAGCTTCCCTCCCATGTACTTGAGCTGCTTCTTTACCTTGGCATCGGGCGTGGGATCCTCGGCCAGCTGGGTCAGCTTCTTCTGTATCTGGGCCACCTCCTTGGCGGGAAGGGCCATCCATTCGTTGAGAAAAGTCGGCTTGATGGTGAGCAGCCAGTCGGTTTCAGGCATTGATGACCTCGTCGATGATCCGGGCGATTTCCGCGGCATCGATGCCGCCGTCCGGCCTGTCGGCGGTCTCGATAAGGGTCCCCATCTCTCCTCCGCCTTCCTGGTAGGGCAGGATCCCGGCGTCCAGGTACTCCTTCTTCTTCCTCTCCCACCGGGCCCTGTATCCCGGGTCCCCCAGCATCCCCAGGTGCTCCCAGTAGTAGGTAACCCCGGTCGCGTCGTTCGAGACGGTGAAATCCGGGTATCGCTTCGTACCGTTCGGCAGAAGAAGCTCCTGCTCGTAAAGGTAATCGGTAAAACCGCGCGCATAGAGCTTGTCCGCGATGATGACCTCTCCCTTGGAGCGCACGAGATCCCCTCGCTCGGTACGGTGAATCAGCCTCTCCTCGTAAAAAGTCTTCTTTTTCCCCACCTCGATCAGTACCGGCGACGGTTCGTCCATCAGGTTGGTCATCCGACGCGCTATATCGGACTCTCTCGGCACCGAGTACCTGCGAAGCTCGCGGAAAGGGCCCTGGTGCAGGATCACCAGTCGGTCCTGGTGGCGGGTCAACGCCGTGTAGAGCAGCTCCCTGGAAAGCAGCCAGCAAGGATTGGGAAGTACCACGAACGTGATCTTGAACTCGCTCCCCTGGGTCTTGTGAACGGTCAACGCATAGGCCAGCTCCAGCGGAGGGCTCCCCTCTTCTCCGAACTCGCTCGGCCAGTACTTGTAATGCTTTCCTTCCTGCCCGAGGAACTCCACCTCGAGGTTCCTGGGGGTTCTTTTCATACGTTTTGTCTTGTATACGCCGACGACGATACCGATGTCGCCGTTGGCCACGTATGATTCCCCGTTATCACTGGGAAACACGCGCCGGTTCCTCTTGTTTACTACGTTGATCACCTTGTCGCCCCAGAGGATCCTCTGGGAGCCAAACGGCGGCGGGATTTTCCTCCACCTGTCCCGCGTCGCCATCTCCATCGCCTGCGAGCGAAATCTTTCCTGCAAGGCGCGGTTGACGGCATCCACTCCGTGCTGCGCCGCTCGTACGGGCGACAGCACCTGCCAGTCCTCGCAACATCTCGCCGCGCCGGGGCTGTTCTTCTTCCCCGCCCAGAAATAGACTTTGCCTTCGAATACGCTTCCCCCCAGCGACTTCTCGAAGCCCTGGCTGTCATCGGGGCCGCTGAGCTTGAGCGCGGTTACCAGTTCGGCGACGAGCTTCTGCTGAAGCTCCTCCGAGCTGTCCCAGCGCACCAGGCGAAGCGATTCCGACTCGTTGCTCTCGATCCGGTCCCATACGTCGTCCACGCCCGGATCCGAGGCGCTACCGGCAAACTCCGAGGCCAGCAACAGGTCGTCGCGAACGGCTCCTTTCTGCCGTCGCTGTACCGTAAGCTCGGCATAGCCGGTCCCTATCCGGGGAAAGCGCGACTCCACGTGCTCGGGGGCGAGCTTGCGCACGATGTCCACGAAGGGCCGGCCCGCGCCGATGGGTGGCAACTGGCGGTGATCCCCCACCAGGACCAGGCGTGACACCCCGGCCAGCGCGTCGATCACCGCCGCCAGTTGCTCCTCGGTCAACATGGAAGATTCGTCGATGATGACGGTCTTGAACCCCTGGCACTTGGGGGCTTTCGCCTTCGGGAAGTACCTGCCCGTGTCCCCGTCGTAGCGGCCGTACCCGATCAGGAACTGAGCGATCGTCATCCCGCCTTCCAGGCCGGTCGCCCTTTCCAGCCTGACGCGCGCCTTGCCCGTGGGCGCCAGCAGAAGAACGCCTCCTTCCTCGATTTCCTTTATCCCGCACAGCACCTTGAGCAGAGTCGTCTTGCCCGTTCCCGCCGGGCCGAGAAGCACCGACAGCCGTGAGGCAAAGACCTCAGCGAGGGCCGCGGCCTTCTCCTCGCGTGCTCTTTTTTCTAGCTCTCTTTCGGTTTTTTCCTCGGGCAGCTTCTCCCCGATTCCCCTCTCGACCATCTTGGCCCAGTCGTGGGTGCCCGCGTGGCGCTTGCCCTTGAACACGCGCGACTGGACGCACTTCGAGATGATGTCCCGCGTCTCCTTCATCCTGTCGTTCTGAAAGGCATCGCGCCCGCCTTCGACTGGAACCTTGTAGACGATCGGCTCGAGCTTGCCCTCCATCATGGACATCACGTCCTCGTCGAGCGGGCAGGGCGGCTGCAATGCCCGGTCGCGCACGGCAGTGATCAGCTGGTTTTGCGGCAAAAGCGTGTGGCCGCCCGAGCACGCCTTTTCGAGCGTGTCGAGCATCACCGCTCTCACCCGCCGCGGATCGATCGCTTCCTTCACCCCGGACGGCTCGGGGACCGGAAACCGCTCACGCACCACGGCATCAGGAAAAAGGCCCCGGTCCACGGTCTCGAAGGCGATGGCATCGGCGCTGTACCTGTCCCGCTCGTAGATTAGGTACGGGTTCTCGATTATCTGCCTGTCCTGCAGCTCGATTCCGGCCTCTTCTCTCTCGGCTGCCACGAACATCCGCGCGGCCTGGTCCTCGGTCAGCTCGCATCGGCTCAGAAGCTTCAGCAACGCCCGCCGCTCGGGTTTCATCCCTTTCCACTTCTCGCGCATCGTGTCGCCGATTGTCTCCGCGAACAGCCCTCCCAGGAGCGAGGGATCCTCGACCACCGCGTCCACGAGGTCCCAGGGGTTCTCCGACCACTCCTTTTTGGCGTTCTCCTGTGCGGAAGCTATCTCGTACGCCATCAAGCTTCCGTGTTCGAATCCCGTGGCCTTAAGCGCCGATCCCAGCCCGGGGAAAGGCCCGCGCGCTTTCCATAGCCGGTTGAGCTCCCGGTCTATCCACTGGATCGCCTGGTCCCAGGGGCCGCTCACTACCTCCTTGATCTTGCGAAGCGCCGCCTCGCAGGAAAGCAGAGCCGATATCGCACCGCCGTGCGTGAGAAGCTCGGAGCCGTACGAAAAGGCATCGAAATACTCGTCGGGTGCAAAGGCGACGTAGTCCTCGGGGTTGATACCCTCTTCCCTCTGCGCCAGCTCGAAGACCTCCTGATAGGGAAAGAGAAACCCGTCCTCGAATTTCGGCCTTATCGAGTGGACGACGTTCCGTTCCCACAGGACGCACCTGAGCGAAGGCCTGTCGGTGTTGTACTTGTACTCGGTCGGCTCTCCGACCGCCTTCACCCGTCCGACCCCGATAATCACCCGGCCACCCTGCTCTGAAAGGGGGGTCTTCTTGGCATAAAAGAAACAGAGCGACTCTTCTGGCTTCACCGCGCTAAAGAAGGTGTCCAGCATGATCAGCTGGTTCGTTCTTTCCTGTACCCAGATGGTCCTTTCCTTTTTCCCAAAGAGCTTGGTGGGCTCTCTCTGCACCTCGTAGCCGAGCTGATATCTGTCCATCAACCCGCCGCCCGACCTGCCCTCATCCTCGTCCGTCTTTTTCTTCTCGGCCTCCCCCTCGACGTTTCCCGCCAGCATCCACCTGAACGGAACGCACGCGGCCGAGTACGCCGGCTGAATAAAAGGGGTATGAACGATGCACTGGTGTTGCTCGCTACCCTTTTCCACGTAAGGGTGAATCATCTTCCTCCGTATCTCGGATTTCGCCATGAAGCTCACTCTTTCCGAGATACACGGGGGATGTTCCTCGTCCGTAATGTCCGCGAGCTTTTTTCCCCTGCAGGGTATCTCGCCCGCGTCATTCTTCTCCGCGCCGATTCTCTTCAGCGCCAGGCAGCTCGTGTTAGCCGCCGGTTCCTTGCAGACCGTCCCGTCCCACCCGCTGTCGTGCCACGGCACGCGAATCGTGATGTGGTGAAGGGGTAACTTCCTCGCGCCATCTATCAACCCCGCCATCTACAGAACCCTCCCTTCAACCGACCCTAGAAATCGAACCCGGTCTGCTTGTCATCGGCCTTTTTCCTGCCCCTTTTCTTCGAGGCCTTCTGTTCGCCGGGCTTCCTTCCCCCCTTCTTGTCGTGCAGCCCCTGCTCCACTTCCTGCTGGTAGCGCTCGTGGTTCAGTGCCAGAAGCCGTTCGATTACTTCCTGCCGCGCGCTTTGGCTGATAGTGAAGCGGATACCTTGCTTGGTTTCGTGGAAGTCGTGACCTAAAACCAGGCCCTTCCATCCGTATGCTTTTGCGACGGCTTCATCCAGTCTGGTATGGAGACCGCGAAATTCCAACATGTCCTTCGTGCTATCCTTGGGATCGTGAAGTCTATTATATAAAGCGGTCATCCCAACAGAAAGAGTTTTGCCAATTACGCTGCGATATTTATAGTATGTATCACCGATATCCTCTAAAAGGTCGAGCTCTTCAGGCCAAGCGAACGTGTCAAAAGCATCTGATGTGCTGTACCGTAAATCTGTCTTTAGTGACGAAGAGTGTTCTCTCGCCCATATTCCATGGATAGATGATTGAAGAACCGAAAAATACTTATACTTATTATAGCGGAATAGTTTTATTGCGTGAGAACATATACAATTCGTCGGAACAAAAGAAAAGATTAGGTATTTGGCGACAATAGTCGTTGCGAGCACCTTGTTCTGCTTGGCGACGGAATTTACGAAAGACTCGCGTTTGTCCCAGAAAAGCCAAAACCTGTGTTCGTGGATCTGTCCCGATAAGTTCTCTCGATAGTCTTTGACGCGTTTGGTGACCATCGAAAAAGGTTCTACGTAGGACTCCGCTTCCGCTTTTTCCATCGTTCCGAAATTTATTACATAGCTGTTTGGTAGTTCATCGCCGATTCTACTATTGAGTTGTTTACCATTTATGTACCTCGAAATGACCTCTTTGTTCCTTCGGCTCTTGGCGCAGAGTTCTTCGGCTTCGAGAGAAGATATTATGAAGCCGTCTCCTTGTAGCTTTATTCCTTCTGAGTAGTCGTTACGCCGAGACATTAGGCGAAACGGTCTGCCGTGCGTTCGGGATGTCATGCTCAGATTAGGCGGGATGGATGGAACACGTTCGTCGTCCAGTATGAGGGCCCCGCCATAATTGCCTTTTCTTACGTGAACGACGGATACGAATACTGCAGCAGAACCGGGCCAACGAAGTTCTTTGGCGGCCCTAATGATAATGCCTCCGGTCTGGAGAATACGCCGTAATCCGGTATCGCAGGTATGGCTTTCTGCAACGCTGTTAGTAGCAATTAATCCAAAAACGCCTTCTCTTTTTGTGTTTTGAAATGCCCGCCTAAAAAAGAACGCTACGAGGTCGGCATTTGCGGTGGCGTCTCGAAACAGGGCATTGACTAAATACGTCTGATAATTGCGGCCGATTACCGCCAATGACTGCCGTCCTCCTACGAATGGGGGGTTGCTCACGAAGGCGTCGAATCCAGGGTTTTCCGGCGCAAACGCTTCAGGAAATTCCAAGACCCAGTGAAAGCACCGACGTGAAGGCAATTCCGTCCGTTTTTCAGCGTCGAGCATTTGCTCTGCCCGGTGTCCGAGGGCTTGCTTTAGGTCTCTACGAGACTCTTCACTTATCGAATCGTTAAAAGCTTCAGCCAAGGATCTCGATATCGCTATCAACTGTTCGTCGAAAGAAGGATTCTTTTTCATAGCCGTCGAAAGGGCGGAAGCTATTACCAGATCGGCGATTAGCTTTAAATCAGCCATGGCCTGGTCGGCTTCTCGTAGTAGTTTTTCTTTTTCCTCCGTATCCCTTACGCTCTCGACAACGAAGCTCTCAAGGCGCTTACGAAGCTCGGTCGCTTTTTGCACCGCCGGCCCACACACGCGAGTCCAGTTTTGCTGGGTACGATGAATCCGTTTCCCTCTTTCGAGATCCATGTGAAAGTGCTCGATCTGATTGATGTCGGTGAGGCCGAGAAGGGAATCTCCGCAACGGAGAGCGTGGTCCACGAATGTGAACGGTTTATCTTTCTGAAGGGTAACGAGCCACATAGAGAGTTTGGCCATCTCCACGGCCATGGGGTTTTTGTCCACACCATAGAGACACCGGGACGCCACGGCGCGGCGCGCGATCAACAGGCGTTCCTCGTCGTCGCGGGGTAAAGGCCTTTCGGAAGGCGAGCCGGTCGAAAGGTCGCCGTCGGGGGTGACGACGATCTTACCGCCGGAAGCCTTCTCGGCTGCTTCCCAGGCCTGGACGAGCTTCTCGGAGAGGTAGCGGCAGGCCTGGACCAAAAAGGCGCCGGAGCCCATGGCCATGTCGCAGACCTTGAGGGCGAGGATTTCCTTCGCCGACTTGAGTTTCCAGTCCTTTTCATCCCATCCCTCAGCGGGGCCCTCGTAGACCAGGGGGTCTAGGGTGTGCTTGACGATGGGCTCGGTCAGGCTACGTGGGGTGTAGTGGGTGCCGGTCGAGCGGCGGTCAGCGCCCTCGGTCACGTAGACGCTCTGGTCGGGGATAACGGCGTGGTATCCGTAGGAGTCGTCGCGGATTAACCCGACGTAGGGCTTGACCTCCTTGTAGGTGACCGGATCGTTACAGCAGGAAACCAACAGACGGTCATCTTCCTCCTCGGGGACCTTTTCGATGGCTTTTTTGAGAGCGCTTTCCGAGCGGCCCGTTTCCTCCTTCAGGAAGGAGACCAGCGAGTCGGTTCCGGCCTTCTTCTTTTTCTGTAGCTCGTAAAGGCGGATCTCGGGCTCTTTGTCCTGGCTGCCCTTGAGACCGAGGACGATTCCGTCGGCGCGTTTGGCCGTGTGGTCGAGCAGGCCCTCGTACACGTGGCCTATCTGCTCGATATCGAGTGCGCGGAAAGAAAGCCGTCTGGCCTCGGCGCCGCCGCCGCCCGGGACCTTGACCTGCAGGACCTGCAGGGCGTCTAGAAGGTGAAGAACCTTGCGGTTGTCGATGGGCAACGGGGTGGCAGGGGTGTCCTTCCAGGTGGTTCCCAACTGGCGTCCCTCGAGGAAGGGATAGCGGTCCGGGTCAAAGAGGGAGCCGCCGTAGGGGCGTAGGCGCATGCGGCCATGCTCCACCCCGCCGTGGACGGCGCGGAAGGTGGCCAGAAGGCGCGACCAGGCGTCGTTGCGGCGCTCCAGGATCTCCTCGCCAAAGCGGTCCGCGCTTTCGCGAAGCTGGTCTCGCAGGGTGGAGACGGCGTAGTGCTCGTCGTAAAGCTCGTCTCCGAGCAGCAGGAGCTTGCGTTCCTCGGCGCAGAAAAGAAATACCAGGCGCATCATCACGGCGACTGCCGCCTCGTAGAGACGCTTCTCGTCGTAGTCCTTGAGAAGCTCCCGGTTGCGGTCGCGGTCGATCTCGTCGATGGCCTGTACGAGCAGCTCGACCGCCCGGCGGACCTGGTAGCCGAGCTGGTCGGTTACCTCTTGCTGGTCCTGGCTCGACTGCTCAAAAAGGGCTTCCAGGGTGTCTTCATCGGGCACGCCGAAGAAACGGGACATGCAGAGTAGGCTGCGGAAGGCGCGCAAAGTGATGGGCTCTTCCTGCAGGATCGACGCGTAGAAGCTGGCGAAGCCGGTGCTTTCGCCCCGCCTGGCGTGGACCAGCATCCAGTGCTCGCCGTTGGTGACAAGCCCCAGCCGGACGCCGGTGCCGTGGAGAAGCTCCATCATGCGGGTGGCGGGAGAGGCCTTCCACCTCTTGCCAGCTACAGGCCCCTCGAGGTTCTGGCCATGGAGATAGACCTGGACCAGCATTCGAGGCTTGCCGGGATCGCGGTCGGCTTCCGCGGGGTTGGTGACGCAGAAGTCAGGGAGAAGCTCCTCGCCCTCGTTGGCCACCGATACTTTCAGGGTCTGGGCGATCTCCTGGCCCTGCTTGAGAACCTCCTCGTCCAGCTCGAGCACTTCGTTCAAGATGAAATGGATCCACGCGGTATGGACAGCGCGGGAGGGGGAGTTACCGAGCTGGTTATCGAGCCACTCGTCGAGAGCGGTATTGAACGAGGCGGCGATGTGCTTGTCGTGGGCGTCCAGTCCCTGCGGGAACACGCGCATCAGGACCGGCATGGAAAGGAAGGGGCCGGAGGTTTCGACCAGGCTCAGCCAGTCGGCATGGTGGCGGGCAGTCGACATCAGTGACCTCCTTCGCCGGCCAGGTGCTGGGGAACCAGGAAGGAGACCGCCACCGGAAACAGGTGGGCGGTGGGGCTGGCATAGCGGGCCTCGATGGCTGCGGTCTCGCGCTCTATCTCGCCGGGTATTCGTTCCAGGCGCTTGACCAGAGAGGCCTTGGTTCGCTCGTACTGGCTCAGCTCGTCGCGGTCGAAAAGCGAGAGCTGATCCGGAGGCCCGGCCGCGATGTCCTTTTCCAGGGAAGCCTTCAGCTCGGTGAGGATGGTCCGGATGTCCTCAGCTTCTTTTTTTGCCCGGCCGGCTAGCATCTTCTGGCGGCTCTTCCCGTGGGCTTCCATCCGTTCCTTGAGGGCCGCGAACAGCGGATCGCGCAGCTCGGGCCAGAGCGCGACAAGCCTTTCCTTGACCTGTCCGGACGGCGAGGCGTCGGTGACGGTGCTCATCACCTGTTCGGTCCGGCCCACGTTGAGCTGCGAGAACTTGCCCTTTTCGATGCTGCCGGCGGCGGCGATCAACTCCTCGTGCAGACGCGTGTTATCACCGCCCAGCACCACGACGCGCGCGTGGGCGACGACAACGGGCTCCTTCGTGACGCTGGAAGGGACGATCCTGGCAGTGGCGCGGTTGAGCCGCTTCTGCTCTTCCGGAGACCAGACTTCGGCGCGCAGGAGACGCAGGCAGGTCTGTACCAGCCTGTGGTTGAGGTGGGCCAGGACGACTTCGTCACGGTTCTCGATCAGGTGAGGATCGAACACGATCGGACGGATTTGCTTGCTGTAAGGATCAGCCAACCCCTCGGTGCAGCGGGCCCAGCTTCCCTGTAGGACCGGTACGTGAAAAACCGGGCAGCGCGTCCTTGCGCCCGACGGGTCCGGCCAGATGCCTTCCACCTCGGTCTCGCGAAGCGGCGGCTGGCCGGCCAGTTCGAGCCCGATCCGGACGACCTTCTCGATGTTCTCCGGGGAGAGGCGCAACTCGTGCCGGCTTTCGTTGAGCTGTTTCCGCAGTCGCTCGACCTCCTCGCCCAGCTTGCGCTCGATGCGTAGCAACTTGGCCGCGGGCGTGGCTTCTTTTTCCGCGCTGGAGGTGTCGAGGGTTGTTCGCTTGCCGAGCATGGCGGCCGCGACCTGGCTGGCGATGACCGGTCCGACCTTGCCCAGGTCCTCGCGTATGCTTTCCACCTTCTGCGCCGCCCTCATCAGGAACTCGAGGTCGCCCTCGAGATCTCCGGGTTTGGTGTCCTGCGTGGGCTTTACCCTTTGGTAGCCCTTGCCCACGAAGTGGAATATCTCGACCTGGAAACGCTGCCCATAGCGATCAACCCGCCCGTTGCGTTGCTCCATTCGGTTGGGGTTCCAGGGTATCTCGTAGTGAAAAAGCCTGTGGCAGTGGTTCTGTAAATCGATGCCCTCGCTCGCCGCATCGGTCGCCAGCAGGATGCGCACCGCCGCGCTGCGAGGACCGGCCTGGAACGCGGCCTTGATCGATTCGCGGTCCTCGCTCTTCATCCCGCCGTATATGGTGAGCAACCGCCCGTTTTCGGCGAACCCCGCGGCCGACAGTATCTGATGCAGCCATTTCTGGGTGGCGCGATACTCGGTGAAGATGATCATCCGCTCGTCGTTCCACTTGTTGTTCGGCTTCAGGGTCTTGCCGAGCCAGTCCAGAAGGCACTGCGCCTTGACGTCCTCTGAGGAAGCTGCTTTTTCGGCCCACGCGTGCATGTGACCGAGGAGTTTTTCTTCCTCGGGCGACAGCGGTCTGAAAAGCCTCGACGCCGAGTCGAGGGCCTCCTCGGTTGTTTCCTCGTAGGCGTCGTCGCTTGCGCTTTCCTCTTCGGCCTGGTCGATGTGGCGCCGCAGGACATTGAGCGAGGGCTTGACTATAGCGCCTTTCTTCTGTGTCTTCTTGCGGGCGGTGGTGATCGAGGTGCGGTGCTTTTCCAGGGTGGAAAGAAAGGCTGCCGGCGAGGAGAACAGGCGCTTCTTCAGCAACTTGAGAACGAACTCGGTGGCGAGGTACTCGGTGTCGTCCGTCGGGTTCTGCCGGCGAAGCTCCGCGTAACGGGTGAGCGCGCGGTGTATCTCGCGCTCTTCATCGGTGTAGGCGACTTCCAGTGCGTTCAGGTTGCGTCCGCGGAAGCGCGGCTTGCCGTCCCAGTCGACGAGCTCTGTCTTGAGACGGCGCACCATGATCGTCCCCAGCTGCTGCTGGTCGGGCTTGGACCTGCGGTGAAAACGCTGGTCGTCGAGCATCTCGAGCAGCGCGGCAAAGCTGTCGGTGAACCCGTTATGGGGCGTGGCGGTGAGAAACAGCTTGTGCTCGAAGTGAGGGACCAGGGCCCGGATGGCCTTGGTGCGCTCCGAGTCGATGGCGTAGTGGGTCTTGCCCTGCGGGGCGGCGTTGTGCGCCTCGTCCAGGACCATGATGTCTAACCTGCGCGGGAAGGCCGATTCGCCGTCGGCCGGGAGCACCTCGCGGAAAAGGCGCAGGGGGCGGTCGCGCTTCAGGAAGTCGATAGAGGTGATGAGCCGCGGGAAGTGTGTCCAGGGGTTGACGAAAAGGCCGCGGCGCCGGCGTAGCTCTCTCATCATGTCGGAGTCGACGATGCGGAACTCGAGCCCGAACTTGTCGCGCATCTGCTCGCGCCACTGGACCTGCAGTCCGGCGGGGCAGACCACCAGGACTGAGCGCGCGCGGTGACGGACCAGTAGCTCCTGGATGACCAGGCCGGCCTCGATGGTCTTGCCCAGGCCGACGTCGTCGGCGAGCAGTAGGTTGGCGCGCGGCATCTGCAGGGCGCGCACGACCGGATCGAGCTGGTAGTCCACGGTGGCGATGCCGCTGCGGAACGGCCCGTGCAGGGCCTTGTGGTCGGCCGAGGCCACGGCGCCCCACCGGACCGCGTCCAAGAGCGCGTCTAAGCGGGCGGGATCGTCGAACCCGCTGAATTCCGGCAGGGAGGCGCGTTCGTATATCCGGGCGCCGGGCTCGATTTCCCATACCACCTGCAGCTCCTCGCCCAAGCCGTCGTCTTCCACCGACGAGAGGGAGACCAGGTGCTGCCTGGCAGGCCCGGCCGATGCGGTAAGGGGGTCGCTGGCCAGGTCGCTTTCCAGGACCTCGTTCACCACGTACCGGCGCTGCCGGACCTGTACGAGCTGCCCCTGAACGGGGGGGGCGAGGCTGGGCGTCATCACCGGGAAGGAAGTCGTGGTTTCCATAGCAGTTTGCACGGACGTCTCCTTGAAGCGGCCGCTGGCCGGGGCGGCCGGGCTGGTGGGCTTCCTGGTAGCTACCGAGGGCAGGGACGGCGGTTCGTAGGGGCTTGGGGAGGCCGGCTCCGGAGCATCCTGGCGGCCCGTAGGCGGTTCGGGGGCCTTGTTCCCCAGAAGCCGGTCCACGAGAAGGGACTTTTCTCGCCCCGAGTCGTCCAGTTCGAGCTGCCGGCAGGTTTCCTTGAGCGTCGCTCTCTTCAGACGGCCCAGGATTTCCGGGAGCCGGGCCCTGGTCGACGAGGCCAGGGCGTCGACGAGCTGGTCATGCACCCGCCGGTCGGCGACCTCTAGGCCGAAATGGTCAGCCAGCGCCAGGAGATCCTGTCTTTTCAGCGTCTCGACGATCCGTCGCTTGCCCGGCACCGGTACCCCGTCTTCTTTCCAGGAAGGAGGAGGCTTTCCCGAAAACTGAAATCCGTCCCCGCGCCGTCGCCCCAGGCCGTAATAGGGTAGACGAATAGATTACCAAGAAACTGACCGGTTTGGATCAGGTTTTGCATGGTTTCCGGAGCCCGGATAGTGGCCCGTTCTCACGGTGCCGTGCTGGTGGAGGGCGTCTCGGGGCCGCGCCTCTCCCACATTTCCTTGCATTTGGTTACGTCGAGTTCCATTCAGACGTTACTCGCCATGCTCTGGACGCGATGCGTGACGTCTGGCTTGGAATCAGTACGTGCCATGAACCCTCTTTCCGAGCGCGCCTTTTCTAAAACCTATCCCTGGCACGCCTTCTAGTCCTTTCGACGGCCGCCATTATCCGAACATGGATGAATCTTTCTTTCATCGCCTGTCGGCCTCGTCGATAAGCAGTATCGACTCCTGGGTCTCGGCCTGGTCAAAGGACTGAGCCAGGTGGCGCTCGGTCATTCCCAGATACGGATCGATGATGTCGCTCGCGCGCTTGACCAGCACCTCGCGGTCTAACCGTTGCCCGATGTGGCGCGCGAGCTCGCTTTACCGGTTCCGGGTGGGCCGTAGAAGAGCAGGTTCATGTTCAGGCGCTCCTGCTGTTCTCCCTGGCGCAGAAAGCGGTCGAAATCCTGAAGCTGGTCGAACAGGCGAGACAGGTTGGCTTTAAGGTCGAGCCCCTCGCTGACGAAGGTCTGGCCAGGCCGGTCCCGGTTCACGACGGGTACGCCACCGTTGAGCAGGGTACGGTGGGCCTCCAGGGAGAGCTCCAGGGCGCGCGCGAAGCGGACAGGGTCGGTCGCGCCGAGATCGCGAGCCTTCTTCACCGCCAGGTCGACGGCGCCGGCCGAAGGGCTTGAAATGCAGGCTGAAGGCGAAACGCCTGAGCACCGATTCCTCGATGTCGTGGATGCGGTTGGTTATCCAGATCATGCGTACACCCGGCCTCTCCAGCAACTCGTTCAGCCATCCCTTGTCCTGCGTTTCTCCTCGACGCATCCAGGAGAAATCGGTGTTCAGGACGTATAGCCCGTCAGCAGTAGACAAACAAACCGACAGTGAATACGATTCCATACTTACGGAAGAGATCCAATAGCCCAACCAAGCTGTCTCTAGCAAAGGCGCTATCAAGTTTAGTTTTGGCAGGTGGTTAGAGCGGGTAACGTTATGTCCTACTTTTTTATAGTTCATCCTCGAGACCCTAAGACAATAGCAAAATACGGTATAGATAAGGCGCTCGGCATTTTCGTAGAGATACGCGCGCCGGGTAAACGTAAGACCGAGTACGATCAACTACATAGTGGATATAATGACCTTACGGGCGCTCTCGAATTTTTTATTGCCCATGGATTCTTCTCTGAAGATGCTCTCGTCGACGCTAAGGTATGGCTAGAAGACGAAGGAGGAGAGGGCCGAGTTGCCTCCGACGTCCATAGAGCGGCTACAGTAATATGTAACTTCAAAGAATGGTCTCCACCGTTTGGGTCGGTACTCGACGCGGAGAAGAATAGCGGAGAGCAGGTCAAGATTGCGACAAGTTCTAAGTATACGGTCAGCGTCAAGGTTGCTGATAACGAACGTTGTGTTCAGATATACTATCCGGAGGATACCGACTGCGATCCTAAGGATGTGATGTACGATTTGGGTAAAACCGAGAGCGTAAACAAACCGGTTCTGGAATCGCTATTGGGATTCACCGGATTTGACGGAATGGAGTGGCGCCATAGGGCGGAAATAGTGTCCAACGCGGACGAAGACGACCCCGATGATCCCGAAGAAGATTTCGCCTGCGATCCGGATGAGCTCGCGATAACTTTGTATGAGAACTACGGTTTTAGGCCTTTACCATCCTGGCTAGCGTTACATCCGGAGGTGCCGCCGGATACGTGCGGGTACCCAGAAGGCTTGCCGAAAGCTAGAGAACAGTTAAAAAACGGTTGAATGACGAATTAATGAGTTTCGGGGTTTCGGATGACGCGTTTCGCTTAGAGGGGCGGTAATTCGGATGGGGGAACCAACGGAGTCGCAATAGGGAGAGGCGTTTCGCACTTGGCTAATAGTCGTGGATTTCGGCGTTCTGGGCATTCCTTGAGAAGAACATAAGGCGTTAGGGAAGGTCGAGCATGGCGCTTCCGGATAGTGGTATCGTCAAAGGGAGAACAACGTTCTATCTTAAATGGAGGTAGGGCCACAATGAGCGACGAGAGCAAGCAGCCTGATATCGTCTTTTATGACCTCGAGACGAACATCCCGCCGGACGACTCGGTCCCGTTCGAGATCATCGAGTTCGGCGCCATCGTTCTCGACAAGGCGGGACTGTACGAGAAGGAGAGCTACTCGACTCTGATTTATTCGGAACTTATGGATGAGAGGTCGATTGCCTGCAACGGGATCACGTTCGACATGGTCAAGGACGCGCCGTCGTTTGCCGAGGTCGCTGACAAGATATTCGATGTCTTGAACGGGCGTGTCTGGGCGGGGCACAACATCATCAAGTTTGACAATATCCATATCAAGAGCCACTTCGACAGGCTCGGCAAACCCGCTCCGGAACCCTTCGACCTCATCGATACGCGCGTATTGCTACGTCAAACGTTCGGACCGCGAGCGGGCAACATGAAGCTCGCCACGCTCGGGCACTATTTCGGGCTGGGCATGGAGCGGCACCGCTCCATCGAAGACGTGAGGATGAACATCGACGTTCTGAAGAACTGCGCGATGACCATCTTTCTGGAAGAGCACCACGGACTTGCCCTGAAACCGGAGCCGAGCCCCGAACAGGACAGGATGGACAAGGTGATCGCTCTCCTGTCGGATGTCATGCAGAAGAAGGAGGATGTCTGGATCGCCTACGATGGAGGATCGAATCCCCTCATACCGAGGAAGATCCGCCCCATCGAATGGGTGCACGAACCCTGGATGTTCAAGGCCTGGTGCTACCAGTCGCGGTGCGAGAAGAACTTCACCCAGCGCAAGGTAACCGAGATTCGCTATAACGACTGGTAGGCTGAAGGCAACGGTACGGTTTCTAGTCGCCTGGAATGGCGTGCGGCCGGCCAGAAGGGGCGTGGCCGAGACAGAGGGGAAGAGACGATGTTCCATTGCACGGTCTGCGGAAAGGAAGCGAAGACTAGTTCCGGATTGCGCAAGCACATGTCGGGAACGAAGCGATACGGAGGCCACGAACTATCCGGCAGGGAGCTCGAGGACAGGGTGGCAGAGGCCGTCGAAGTTGCGGCACGAGAAAGCGAGGAAACGAGGCCGGCTGCCCCGACGACACATCGGGGACGGTCCTCTTTGTCACCCCATTCTGCGGCGGACTCGCCGCCGCCGCGAATCGAGGTTCCAGCGGGCCTCCCCCCTGACGCCTCGTCGGGTAGCTATCTCAAATACGTCCTCGAGGCTATGGTCAGCTTCAAGGCGCTACCCAAGTACCAGTTCGAGCGTCGCATCGATATCTTCCTGGTCCCTTTCTTACCGGAAATACTCTCGAACTGTCTGAAGTCGGAAGGGCCTTTCGAATTCGTGGTGCCGGAGTTCCCACTGAAGCGACCGGAAAGCAACAAGAGCCGGAACGCGGACTACCTGTTTTTCGACAGGTCTCCAGAAAAGGAACGATGGATCCTCTTCGAGCTGAAAACGGACGATGGATCGATCGGCGCGAGCCAGATGTCGGGTTATCGTCGAGCCATGAAGGCCGGAATGGCCCGGCTCGTGAAGGACGTCCGTACGATACGGGATGCCAGCCCTCATGCCGGAAAGTACTCCGAGCTGATTCGTAGACTCGAGGGATATCCGGTCGATCGGCCGGTGCATCTGGTCTATCTCTCTCCGGGGTCGCTGCGGCGCGAGCTTCACGGGACAGACGAGTACAGCATCACCTTCGGTGACCTTCTCGGACTGGAGCTGAAGACCAGCCCGGATGTCTGGAACTGGATACGGGCAACGGTGGTGCAAGCCTGCGCGGTATAGCGGATTGGTTCCCGGGCAGCGGACGGCCTGGAGCGTTCAGACCTCTTCCACCACGCGGGCGAGCTCGGCGTAGCGGCACAGGGCGTTCGCAAGCAGCATTTGCCTGGGGTTCCTGCAATCGGGCTCGAAGATCCTGGGACTGGCGACCAGAACGCAGGCGCACCTGGCCCGGGAGGTAGCCACGTTCAGGCGGTTGAGGCTGTAGAGGAACTCCATCCCGCGAGGGGCGTCCTCGGGCGTGGAAGTTGCCATGGAGTAGATGACGACGGGCGCTTCCTGGCCCTGGAACCTGTCGACCGTCCCTACCCGGATGCCGCGCGACTCGAGCCGTTCCTCCAGAAGCGCCACCTGGGCGTTGTAGGGCGCGACCACCAGGATGTCGTCCGGGGTCATGGGCTGCTGGTTGCCGTTGCTGTCTATCCAGCCGGCGCCCTTGCGCAACAGATGGGAGACGACACGGTCGACGATCTCGACCTCCTCGGCCGAGGAGTTCTGGTTCCCCTCGTGAGGCACACCGGCAACCCAGAGACCGGCTCCTTCGAACGGGAGGGCGTTGACGAGTACCTGCCGTTCCAGACCCTGATGGGAACCCAGACGTCCCTCGTAAAATATCTCTGAGGTGAACTCGCAAATGCTCGGTGCCAGTCGCCACGTTTCGGGCAGGAAAATGCCCATATCGTCGGCGATGGTCTCGTGCCCCTGGAGTACGTGCTCGAGCGCCGAAACCTCGGTTCCTTCCGGGTGACTGCCCTGCTGGGGCTGCTCGAGTTGCTGCGGATCGCCCAGGAGCACGACACTCTTTGCGGCGTGTGACACGGCTAGGACATTGGCCAGCGACATCTGCCCGGCCTCGTCCACGAAGAGCACGTCGACCGCGTCCTGCGCTTCTTCCCTTGCCCAGAGCCACGCCGTTCCTCCGGCGACCTGGGCGGTTCCGTCGCTCAGGTCGGCGAAGACCCTGGCGTTGTCCTTGGTCTCTTCCACGTCTGATGTCGTGCCGCTCACGGCCTTGACCTTCTGGATACAGGCAACGCGGGACCCGTCCTCTTCCGCCATTTCTGCCGTCTTGTCGAGCAGGTTCCTGATGACCTTGTGGCTGACCGCGGTCACGCCGACTCGCTTCCCCTGCCGCACCAGCTCGCAGATCATCCGCGCGCCGGTGAAGGTCTTGCCCGATCCGGGAGGGCCCTGGATGGCGAGCACCGTATGGTCGAGAAGCGGGGCGATCCGGACGGCAAAATCGGGTGCAGTCTCGTTCCGGGGGGCCGCGAAGGCGCCCGTGCTCAGCCGCGGGGACCGTCCGAGCAACAGTTCGCGAGCAGCCCGGTAGTCGGCGCTGCCAGCCATGCCGTTTCGGGCCACATCCTCGGCGATCCGCAGCAGCGCATCAGCCAGTACATCGCTATTGATGTCCAGATGAGCGAAGGCTGCCTTTGGATGAACGTCGGCCAGGGCGCTGGTCTTCTTGACGTCTACCGTGCGAGCACCTCGGTCGATTGCGGCGACTGTCCCGACCTTCGATCCGTCGCCCTCCGGCAGTCGCAGTTCGTCTCCTTCCCTCACGTCCGAGTCCTGCGGCGGATACCGGTAGCGATCGATGGGGCTTCTCTTCGTTCCGCCGACGCGCTTGACAAAGATCAGGTCCGAGAGCGCGGCCTTCTCGTCGTGCAGCTCTGCGGCCGTTAGGTCGCGGAGTCTGAAATACTCCCACCACACGGCCTTCTTCTCTCGCCGGTGCCAGTCCAGCATGTGAGCCAGAAGCCACCTCGCCTGCTGCTCGTCGTTCCGGGCGGCGCGGTCCGGGGAAACGCCGGCGGTCAGCGCGTCTACCAGGGCCTGGACCCTGCGCGCCTTCTCGTCGACCGCCTCTGGGGCGGCGCCTTCACCAGGCGCGGGACGGGGGACCGAGATGCCGGAAGCCTCGACTTCGCTGCGCAGCCTTTCCAGCCAGTCGCGCAGGCGAAGTGCCGAGATGCAGTCGTCGAGGTTATAGCCCTCCACTGCGGCCCGCACCTCGGGGGTTATCACGTCCTGGGCGGCAAGCTCGAGCGCGCGTTCGACCATGCGTAGATTCTTCCTCGCTTCCTGAAGCTCGACGTTCCGCTCGAAACCGTAAAAGGGCTCGAGATCCTTTATCGAGTAGCCCTCGACGCTGGCGCGCACGGCGTGCCTGACAACGCCGTATAGGTCCACGAACAGGCCGGCGCGCAGCATGCTATCGACCTCAGCCTCGCGCGTGGCGTGCCGCCCCATCAGCCGCTTGAAGGCCGACGGCTCGTAGGGAGCGTAGTGGTAGACGTGCATCCCGGGATTCGCCTCCCAGGACGCGGTGATCTCGTCGACCGCGCCCTCGAAGGCGACGCGCTCCTCGGCGTCCGAGCAGGCCCAGAAGGCTCGCGGGGAGACGGTCCCGTCGGCGGCGGTTATCGCCATGCCGAACAGGTACTCGCGCCCGCCGTTGCGCGCGAACGGATCGCCCTCGAGGTCGAGGAAGATGTCGCCCGGCGAGGGCTCTGGCAGGCGAGCCAGTCCCTGGTCCGGCTCGATGGGAAGAAGCTCGTGGACCAGACACTGCTTCCTGCGGCCTTCGAGCTGCAGTCGCGCCTGTTCGCGGATTCGCTCGTAGGTTTCCACGGCTCCGCGGCCGGGTTTGAAGGGCAGCGGGATCGGCAGCTCGCCGAGCTGCTCCAGGGTAGAGATGCCGGCCGCCTGTAGCTCCCGGACGTGAAGGCGCGAGATGCCGGCGACCAGGCAGAGGTGATCGTCTTCTCTCCGCCTGCTGTCGCAGGCGCCTCGCCAGCGGCAGATCTCGCAGCTCTCGACCGGCTCCGGGTAGCTGGAACCGGAGAGCGACCCGACGTCGCACTGGCAGGTCTCCTCGAGCCTGCGTCGCACCAGCCGGAAGTAAGCTGCGAAGTCCTGCACCCTGAAGGTCTGGACGCGATTGGCCGGATCCGGGGTCACGACGTGAAAAGACTTGGGAATGACTCCCTGGGCTTTCGCGAGCAGGACCGAGTAGAGAGCCAGCTGCAGGATGGTGCCGCCGCGCGTCTCCCTGGCCAGTTTGGTATCGACGACCTCGTAGGACCATGCACCGAGGTCGCTGGTGCCGGCCACGCGGCGCAGGATATCCGGCCTGCCGAACCACGCCCCTTCCCGGAGCGCGGCCTGCAGTATGTATCCACGGCCGGCCTGCATGGCTTCCGCGGTGAGGGCGACCGCCCTCTCGTCCGGTTGCTCCGCCAAGTCGACGATGTCCGCTCCTCCTGCGCCGAGCTCGCGGACGTAGCTTCGCTCGTGCTCCAGCCCCCGTTGCCTGAGCATGGCCAGAACCGGGTCCGCCCAGTCGGGAGCGCCGAGCAGGCCGTGCGCCACCGAAAGGTTCAGGGCCGTCTGGTGACGGCAGCCGAGGAACTGCGAGAGGTCGGAGGCGGAAAGCTCTATCGTCGTTCCGGTCTTGCGCATGAAAGGATCTTGCAGGGAAGGCCTGTTTTACTCAAGCATAGTGCGCCGCCGACCTTGGGTGTTTATCCTCTCGCGGAGACGCGAAAAGTCTCACCGCCCAGCGGTCAATACAGTCCATTCGTGTACGCGTCGGCCAACCTCCTCGGGGGTGAGAAGGCCGCTTTGCAGATGATTCGCCATCGCTGACAGCAGGCGAGCACGTAACCCGGACTCGTCGAGCACGGGTCTATCATCGATATAGCCGTTTTCGATCAGGTAGCCTCGCAGCGTCTCGCGATACGCGTCGCGGAAACGGAGCGTGCGTTCGTCGCCTTTTTCGTCCAGCACCGCCATGAATCGTCGTGCATCTCCGCCAAGCTCTTTTACGAGATCCGTGAACCGGTCAAGGTAGGTTCTACTCACGTCTGCGTCCCGCAGAACGTCCCCGTCAATCTTCTTGCCCCTTCCGATGTTCCGGTACTCGATGAATGTTTCGGCCATTTCCGTCAGAAGGCCAATGTACGCCACCGAGTCCGGATCAATGACCCCCGCTCCCCCGCCGGCCGAAACGAGCGCTCGCCATTGACCGACGGTTTCGATACGCGCCTTCAGCAGCGAATGCAGCAACGGAAGATCGCCCCGCAGAAGGTAATACAGATGTAGCCGCGACAGGGGGAGATCGGGATCAAAAGGAGGAACCGAAAGTAGCGCGCCATATTGCTCCGCCGTCAGCTCCCCGGGAGCGGGAATCTCTTCCAGGGCGGCTACCTCGAGCAATCCGACATCGGAGACCGCGCCGCTCAAACGGCGCGCATTCGCCAGGTCGAAAGGTACCAGCGGGGGCGCTCCCGTTTCCGACAGGATCGCATTCCACTGCGCGACGTCCGCCGGGTTGGCGCTCAGGTAGAAAACCTGCCGGTTCTCGTCGCGCACGATGGAGAGTAGGATTTCAACAACGGCCCGGAAGCGCGCCGGGTCGGAGGTGGTGAGCACCTCATCCAGAAAAAGTGGCAGTTTTGTCCCTTTCTCCACCTGATTCGCAAATGCTATCCGGACCGCGAGCAGAAGTTGTACGCGGGTAGCATCGGAGAGTTCCGAGAGTGATTTTCCGCTGCCCGAAACCGTATCGAGCGCCCGGAAGGCGGGCCGCTCTTCTTTCTCGTCGATCAACAATTCGTATTGATGGTGGGTGAATCGACCGAACAGCTCACCGGACCTCTGCATCACCTCGGGCTGGCTCTGCCTGTCATACAGGTCGCGAACGCCCTGCAGGAGAAATCTACCGGCTGTCTTGCGCAACCCCTCCTCGCGCTGCTCTTCGAGTTCCGTCCTGGCTTTCTCTACACCTGCCAGCGCCAGCTCGAGTTCGTTTCCTTTCTGCGTTTCTCTTATTTGCCTCTCTATTGCCCCCCTTTCCTCTCCGATCTTTTCCAGGCGTGCGACCCGCTCCTCTGCCTCCCGAATGCGACTATCGGCGACCTCGACCGGTAGTCGCGCAAGTTCGGGCCTGGAGGCGAGTCTTTCCTCGACTTCCTGGATGTTCCTATTCAGGTGGTCTGCGTCGGCCACGAGATCGCGATACTGATCGAAATGATCCAACCGACTGAACAGGGCATGCTCGTCGTCACGCTTGATTCCGATTTCGATCCACAATGCGTCTATGGAGCGCTCCAGGTCGTCTTTTTCCTCCTGGAAACCGGATTTTCGTTCTGACTCCTTCTGACGGGTCTCCTCCGACGCAAGCACGGTCTTGCTACGGTTGTTGAGGTCTGCGATGCGAGCCGAGACCTGCGCCGCGTCGCTTCCCGGGTCTTCTCCGTTTCGAGAAAGAAAGGCGTTTATCTCGTTCAGCGACGCCCCGTACAGCTCCCGCAAACCCTGTAGAGCGGCTTCGGCGACCCGATGCTCCTGGCGTGCTTCCGCCCACGCCATTACCTTCCGGGCGCAGACCGCCAGCGTGAGATCGGGAAGGCCGGGGTCGAGACCCGCCGTCCGGGCGATGCGCTTTCTCTCCAGAGCGTGATTTTGCTCTTCGGCCTCCAGTTCCCTTTCCCGCGCTTCCAGGTCCTGCAGTAATGTTAGCTGCTGTTCCGCCACGGCCGCGCCAGCCCATTGAACCTCCAGTTCCTGCAGAAGCTCGCTCACTTCCTCCTTCGACCAGGATCCGGGCTCTCGAAGCCCGAGTTGTTCGTAGTCCCGGCGACGGTGTTCTCTTTCATCGACCTCCACGACCGGCTTTTCCGGCCAGAGCCGCACGAGAAGAACGCCTAACCCGAGCCCGACTAGAGACGCCCCCAGCCAGGGCAGGAAGAATACCAGTATGAGGCCGATACCAATCGCGGCCAGGGCCGCGGCGAGAAGAGGTCTCCCTTTCCGTGCGGTTCCACGGTCGGACCCGGTCGTGGAAACGGCCAGCCAGGAACGAAGTACGTTGATACCGCGGTCAATCGTCTGTTTCGAAACCTGTCCGCCGGTGCGTTGCAGGCGGTCGCGGTCGGTCTGAGTTGCGGCGCGCTTCTCCTGCAGCCGGGCAGCACGATCCAGGTATGAATCGATACCCTGAAGGATGCCCGGATCCAGTTCGGGAACTCGTTCTTCCTCGGGCGCCGGGTCCATTGCCTCTCGCGCCGCCCGCAGTCGTCCCTGCGCCTCCTGGCAACTCTTGATCGATACATGTATTTCGCTCTCGAGGCGCTCCAGCCTGCGGGCGCGCTCGGCATGGGTATCGAGCTCCGCTTGCGGGATCGGGCCGTGTGGCAGACTGCATCCTTCGATACGTTCGGTCGCGGCCGCTATCTCGTCGTCACAGGCTTTGATCTGCTTGCGCGTTGACTCCAGACCTTTCCGCGTTTTTTCCAGTCGCGACCGCTCGTCGCCCTTGAGCAGCGCCATACCCTCCGGTAACAGACCGATCTCCCGGTCAACCGCTTCCACGCGCGACCGGGCCTCGGCCAGTTCTCGTGCCTTTTTCAGGAGATCGAGCTCGGCTTGCGCCTCCCGTGCCTCCAGCAGCTCTGCCTCGAGCTCCAGGAGTCTGTCCTCTTCGTCCGCGAGTGCGCGCTGCGCGTTCTTGATCTCGTTCAGCTCCTTGCTCTTGTCGCGAAGTTTCCTTTCGGCGATGCTTCCGCGGCGGTCACTCACGGTGAACTGTTTGTTCACCACGCCGCGAATGTCATACCCTCCGGACATCTGTCTCCTTATCTCGGAGGCGATCTTTTCGTCGGTCGCGTTGCCCTGAAGAGGTAACAGATCGGGAATACCTAGGGTAAAGCAACGAGCAACATGAGATCCTGGGAGTTCAGGGCCCGGGATGTCGATACCGTTTTTTTGCCACGAGACTTTTTTTCGCTCGCGTGTTACCTGGTAGCTGTCGCCTCCGGAGCGGAAGTCGGCCGTGATCGAAACCGACTCGTCGGGGAAATCGTCGGGCCATAGCAGGGCTCTTACCGCGCGGCAGATGGTCGACTTGCCCGAAGCGTTGGGGCCTACAATCAGCTTGACACCGTCGTCGAGGCCGTCGGCGTAGAAGCCGTCGTCGATACCCGGCATTCGTCGGATATGTAGACGCCGGAGTTTCATCCGCTGTCTCCCGCCCGCCCCGAAGCATCAACCTGTTCCAAGAGTTCCCGCAACGCGGTCAACCCGGATTCGATCAAGAGCTCGCGCACCCGTTTTTCGTCGACGCCCGCGGGTTCGAGTTGCGCCCAGTGCGGTTTGTTCGACTCCCTTTCTATCTCCTTCATGGCGCCCCGGACTAGAGAAACGCCCTCGGCTTCGCCCCTCTCGACTGCCAGGATTTGACGCGCCAGCAGGGCAGCAGGGTCGCCGCCCCGCGCGATGCTTTCCAGGTCGAGTGTCGGCCGCGACCGGTTGCTAACTTTATCCACGAAGTACAGCACCTGGTCCGCCGTACGGCGGATTTCTTGAAGGCGTCCGGACGCCAGCACGGTATCGATCTCACCGTGCAGCGGGGTTTGCCCTTCCAGGATCAACCTGCAGCCGACCACGCGGGTTTCGCCGAGCCCGCGCAAGAGCCGCCGGTGCAGCTCTTCCAGCGCGCGCGTGACCAATCCCATCAGATCGTCTGCGGTTTCCAGGCCGTCGACGTTCACCGCCGTTCGCTCCCAGCGAAGAGGCGACAGCGGCACGTGCCGCGCCGTCATCCCGCCGGACCCGTCGATCTCGACCAGCCAGGGACCGTGGGCTCCGGTTTCGGTCGGATCCAGCCCCACCAGCGATCCCAGGTAACCGATGTGCGGCTTCGCGGTCAGGTCGGACGGGTTGTGAATATGCCCCAGAAACCAGCCGTTGTAGTCGGTACGTTCCAGGTTGATGCGCGGTACCGGCGCATAGATGCTCTGGCCCCCGCCATCCAGATCGCAATGCATGACTCCCAGTACCGGCAAACCGTCGTTCGGGACCGAGGGCAGCGATCCCTCGTCGAGCGGGCTCAACTTGACGACCGGCGAAGGAAAGGACCAGCCCACTAAATGGGCCAGCGGCGTATCCGCCCGGAAAATCCGTACCCGTTCCCACTTCCCTCCCCGGCCCACCAGGGAAAACTCCTCGATCGATCTGGCCAGGAGCGGCAACGCATCCTGATCGTGGTTACCCGCCACGGCCATGACCGGGATACCGGCTTGCACGAGGTTGTTGACGCCGAGCTGGAGCGTTCCGAACGCCTCGAAACGGTAGTTTTCGCGCTCCACCACGTCGCCTGCCATTACCACCGCGTCCACCGCCTGCTCTACCGCAAATCGAACTGCTCTTTTGAAGGCGGCAGCTGGAGTAAGATCGGTCGGGCTGATATCGAACTCGGCCAGATCGTCGGGCAGGCGCGCGGGGCGACGGCCGATGTGTATGTCGCCCACAAAAAGAATCCGAGCGACCGACTTTTCGGCGGTGTTTTCGCCCATGCTATATCCTGGCCCTCCTCCCGGCGGCGCCGCCGTCTACTTCATACTCTTGCGCCGTTTCGTCCCGCCGAACTCCTCGTGGCAGCTCCGGCAAGCCCATCTGGGATCGCTGCCGTCTCCCATGATACAGCAGCCCCCGAGCACGAGCTCGCCCCGTCTGGCCTTCTCCTCGGTCTCTGGCAATGGATACCCGTAAATGATGGGGACGATTTCCGAGGATCCGCATCCGGGGCACACGGTCGGTTTCTTCCCCCGCCTCCTGCTGGCCATGTAGACGAGTGTAGCGGAATCCGGTTCCGGTCGATACCGCCGTATTACCGGCACTGATGGGCCCGCCGGAAACCGGTACCAGGCCAATCCCGACCTTATAAATCGATCCAGTCATTCAACCTCGGCTGCGGCAATTCTAGCCAGCAGGCCGGCAAGCGAGGTTCTCACGCTCGACAAACTGTCGCGAAAATACAGGTTCCAGCCGATCTCCTGAACGACCCCCTCCATGCTGACCGCGGTGTAGTCGATCGTGTCTCCGCCTCGAAGCAGCTGGATGTATAGCATCATCTGACCTTCATCCAGGCCTTCCAGGTGGGTCTGGACGGTCAGATGAACCTCGTAGCCGTCGGTCAGGCAATACATACGGAGCAGACTGAAGACGCCGTCATAAGCGGAGTCCAGTCCTTCCAGCATGGCTTCGTCTATTTCTGCCAGTTTCACGATCTGGATCCCCGACAGATACAAAACAAGTAAGGCGGTACTTTCTCCTTTACGCCGCGGCAAACCCGACCACGCGCCTACCCTGCTGCCGGATCTTGATCTCGGCTTCCTCGGCCAGGGCCTCGACCAGCGCCGAAGGCGAGATCTCAGATTGCGGGAGAAAGGCGAAGCGGTCCTTGACGACCTTGAAGTCGCCGGGAGCGAGGTGGGTCAGATCGGATAGCCGTTGCGAAGTGATCGGATCGATCGCGGAAGCCGAAAGGGGGGCGAGCAAGCGGTCGTAGAAAATGCGGTTGCCCTCCGCGGTGAGGTAATCGAAACCGATCTTGTGGTTGAAGCGGCGGATGGACGCGGTGTCTAGTCCGTCCAGGCGGTTGGTGGTGCAGATCAGTATGCCGCGGAAGCGCTCCATCTGGGTCAGGAACTCGTTGGTGAAGCTCACTTCCCAGGAACGGACGGCGGCGGACCGGCTGTAGAGGACGGAATCGGCCTCGTCGATGAGCAGGATCGACCCCTGGCTCTCGGCCTGGTGGAAGGCCTCGGCCAGGTACCGCTCGGTCATCCCCACGTACGGGTTCAGGATGTCACTCGCGCGTTTCACCAGTACCTCTCGATCGAGGCGCTCCCCGATGTGCCGCGCTAGCTCGCTCTTGCCCGTTCCCGGAGGGCCGTGGAAGAGCAGGTTCATGTTCTTACGCTCCTGCCGGTCTCCCTTGCGCAGGAAACGATCGAAAGCCTGCAGTTGCTCGAAGAGATGCGGCAGGTTCGCGGTCAGGTTGAGCCCCTCCATGACGAAGACCTTTCCGGGCCGGTCCCTGTTCACCACCGGTACACCGCCGTTCAACAGGGTGCGGTGGGCCTCTAGCGAGAGCTTCAGGGCGCGCTGAAAGCCGGCGGCGTCGGTCGCGCTGAGATCACGCGCCTTCTTGACCGCCAGGTCGATGGCGCCGGCCGATAGCTCGTACTCGCGTGAAAGCCGCGCCGTCTCTTCGCAGGAGACAAGCCGCTTGACCCCGTGTCGGCGCAGCACGCGCTCGAACAGTCGAAACCTTTCCCTACGGCCGAAGGGCCTGAAGTGCAGGCTGAAGGCGAAACGCCGAAGTACCGATTCTTCGATATCGTCGATGCGGTTGGTGATCCAGATCATGCGCACGCCCGGCCGTTCCAGTAGCTCGTTCAGCCAGCCCTTGTCCTGGGTCTCGCCCCGGCGGGACCAAGAGTTCCCCGTGTTCAACACGTTGTCGGCCTCGTCCACGATCACGAGCGAGCCACCCTCGCAGCTGGTCATGTTCAGGCAGGCGGTGATGGCGCCACGGCGCAGGCGGCTGTTGTTTTCCTCCCCGGAGATGATCTCGTATGCGGGGATGCCGATGCGTCTGGCCACCGCCTGCGCAAAGCAGGTCTTGCCCGAACCCGGCAAGCCGTAGATCAGAACATGGGTGGAGGAACCGGCCGGGCGTTTTTCGAGCAGCGCCAGGACGTGTTCCGCCTGTTCCCGATCCAGCGAATGGTAGTGAAGCGGAAGAACGCGGTTCGGGGCTTTTCTGAAAAGCTTCCGCGAAAGAACATTCTCCGGACGCTCCTCGAAAAGTTCGAGAAATCCGTCCTCGAACTGTATGTCGGGCGCGTAGTTCGGCCTGTCGGAGGCGAGCAGTCCGATTCTCCGTAGCTTGCGCAGCATACGCGAGAGCTCGGACGGCCCGGCGCGGATCGCGGCCTGCAGGTAAACATTACCGGAGCGCTTCTCGCATTCGAGAGTGTCGCAGAAATATTCGTGCGGTTTGTCCCATACCGATATCAGGTAGACCCAAAAACAGAGCTCGGTTTCCTTCTCGGTCAAATTGAACATCTTGCTGACGGAGGCGAGGTTTCGCTCGATGGTCGATTGTCCCCGGTACCGCAGACTCGAGATCCGCAACTCCAGAAGCTCTTCGGCCAGCGCCGCGAACCGAGCGGATACCTGCGCCCTGACCAGGGCGGCCTTTCCGTTGCTCTTCTTCTTCTCCAGCTCGTCGAGGTCGTAATAGGAACCGCTGCTGCCCCATATTTCCGGCAACCGCGTCGAATCCGGAGCCTCCGCCGCGAACCCGGTCAGCGTTTCGATCGCCGGTCCCAGTATCCAGGTCATGATCCCCCTGCCGAGCCAGCAAAGGTCGGGATAGCGGGAAACCAGGCGTTGCATGTACAGGGCGCATTTCGTGATCGCGTACCGCTGGTCCAACCCGAGGTCATCGAGCCGGGTTGGATTCCCGATCTGTACCTCCTTCCTGTTTCTTCTCGACATGATCTTTCAACCTCTCTTCATTCGTCCGGTATCTCTCCTACCCGGTTCCTTCACAGCAGCGCGAAAACTCCCCGACGATCTTGGCGATTGTCGCCAGCCTCTTCGGCATCCGCGTCCCGTCCTGCAAATGAACCAGCGTCTCCTCGAGTTCCGCGGCCTTTAAAAAGCCCTCGGCAACCAGCAGCTCGAAGCAGTCACTCAGCGCCACGGGCCTTTTCATGGTGAAGACGTCGACGACCTTAAGCGGCCGCTCGCGATTGTCCCGGAAGACTTCGCAGAACAGGCCGAGCGCGTGGTCGACGCCGCCGATTGCATATACTTCAGATTGTCTGGGATGCTCGATCCTGAACCTGGACATGATTCAACCCTTTCTCGAGAGGCTGCGCCGGCAGCCCGCTCGGCCCTGATCCTGACAGTCATCGCCCCCGCGGAACGCCGTACCAGATCGATAAAACTGGTGTCGGCAAGGGGTTCGGGAGGTTTTAGATGATCCAGCCACATCTACTATTACACCGCAGGCCGGGAGAGTACAAAAAATATCTTTGAATCAGGCCAACCGGCCTGATTGTTACCAGAGAAAGCCCGGGATCTACTCCCGTCGGTTACCGGGAGGATACCGGACGCCAGGTTTCACCAGGTTATTAATCCCAGAGCCCTGTTTCGACAGCCACCAGCGAAACCTCGCCGCAATGAGGGCACTTCGCGGCTTCCTTACCGTCGGCGGTCGCAGGCAGCTTGATCGAGCCGTGAAGCGCTGCCTTGCACTTGCATCGAGGCCGGTGCCGGGCTTCGAGCAGCATCTTCGCCAGCTCCGAGGGGGTGAGATGGATAGTCGCCGGCTTCCCGTCGTCCCCCATGGAAGCGGTACTCCACGGACGTTCGTCCATGCTGTCGAGCGAGGCCTTGAGGGTCCAGGCGTACTGCAGCACTCGCGCCGAACGAAGGGTTTCGCATCTCGGGCAATAAAAAACCCGCATCTCGAAGAACTGCCAGCTCGAATGCATGCCAGAACCGACTGCTATCCGTTCTCCCGACAGCCCGCAGTTTTCGCAGTGAACGTTCAGGTCAATCCCCATATTCCTCCCTCCATGCGCCACCCGGGAGCTCTATTGTCGACGAACGTTGCGATGATGGCAAACGCCCTCTCGGCCCGTTCCGCGTCGTGAACCGGTATATGCACATGGCTTACAGGAACGGCGGAACCGGAAGGGTCACTCGTCGGCCTCTAACGACGTCCCGGCGCTGCGCTCCCTGTCTTCCGCCTCTGCGCGATCCAGGGCGTCCAGTATCTTGTTCCCGCGGTCTAGACCACCTCTCACGCAATCCATCAGGTCCGCCAGATACAGGTTGTACCCGATGATCTTGCCGGAACCCCCGAGCCTGGCCACGGCGTAGTCGACCGTGTCCCCGTCTTTCACTATCTGGACGAAGAGCTTCATCTGCCCTTCTTCCAGACCTTCCCGGTCGGTCTGTATGGTCAGGTGCGCCTCGTAGTCGTGGGTACGACACAGTTCCTTCACGCGGCTGAAGTACCCCTTGCTACCGGCGTCTAGCTGTTCGAGCGTCTTGTCGTCTATATCGTCGAGTTTCATGGCCCTGCTCCGTTATCCATGTCTCCTGTTTCTAATACACCGGCCGGAAGGAAAACTTCAGAAACTTTTTTTAAATATTTTCAGAACATAAAACCGACGTGTCCGGCCGGAATATTTTGATATTTATCCGCTCTGCGGTGTACCGATGATGTGATGGAGTTCCGTGTAGGAAGATGTAACCGGACTGACGAAACCGATCGCTGTAGCTGGTATGAAACGTGCTTTCTGTTGTACGATGAGAGCTTCCAGCCAAAGGGGGTAGAATGCCATATCGCCTCTCCAAGTCCCGGTATGTTTCCGGACTTCGGTGTCCGAAGATGCTCTGGCTCGCGGTGAACGAGCCGGAAAACGCGGCCATTGCCGAGGCGAAGCTAGAGAGGCTTCGACAGGTGGGGCACCGGGTAGGTGAGTACGCGCAGCAGCTCTTCAAGGGCGGCGTGTTGATGGATGAGGGGCGGGAAAATCTCTCGAAGGCGATCGCGAGGACCGCCGAGCACGCGGAAAAGGGCGCCAGCGCGATATTCGAGGCGACGGTCGACTACAAGAATATTCTATGTCGCGCGGATATCTTGAAGAAGGTCCGGGGAAAGACGAACACCTGGGACCTGTACGAGGTCAAGAGTTCGACCGAAGTCAGGAACCATCACTATCCGGATGTCGCGGTTCAGAAGTTTTGCTTCGAGGGAGCGGGGTATTCGATCCGAAAGTGCTTTTTGACGCACGTGAACAACCGGTACGTCCGCAAAAGGGAGATCGATCCCACCGCCTTCATTACCCACGAGGATCTTACTACTGAGATCGATTCGATGGTCGGATCGGTCGAGTCGAAGGCCGCCGAACTGATAGACATGATCAACTCCCGCAAGTGCCCGGAAATCGAGCCCGGGAAACAATGCACCAACCCGCGCAATTGCGACTACCTGAACCACTGCCATGAGCCGGTCGACGAACATTCTATTTTCACACTGTACCGCGGAGGAAAGGCTGTTCGCGAATTGGAAGAAAGGGGCATCACTCTCCTCGCGGACGTCCCGGAAGACTTAGCGCTATCTGCACGGAACCGTCGTCACGTCGAGTCGGCAAAATCGATGAAGCCGGTGATCGACAGGGAGGCACTGAAGAAAAGCCTCGAACAACTCGAGTATCCCCTGTACTACCTCGATTTCGAGACCGTGAGTTGCGGGATACCGTTGTTCGACAATACCCGACCGTACCAGAAAGTCCCCTTCCAGTTCTCGTTACACATCCAGAAAGAGCCCGGCGTTGAATGTGAGCACAGGGAGTTTCTCGCAGAGGACAGATATGATCCGCGGGAGAGACTGATATGCGAGATGCTGGACGCGATCGGTGATAGTGGGTCGATCATTGCTCACAACGCCAGCTTCGAGAAAGGGCGTATCGATGAACTGGCCCGCGACTTTTCGAAATACAGGAAACGGCTGGCTGCACTCCTTCCTCGTTTCTGGGATTTGATGAAGCCATTTGGGCGTGGAGACTACATGCACTACGGTTTCTGCGGGAAGACTTCACTCAAGAAGATACTGCCGGTGCTAGTACCTTCTCTTTCTTACGACGAACTCGAGATCCAAGAGGGAGAGTCGGCAAGTCTGATCGCCGAACGCTGGTACGACAACGCCCTTTCCGACCAAGAATGGAAAAACGCCCGCAAGAACCTTTTAAAGTACTGCGGTCTGGATACCCTGGCGATGGTGGAAATACTGAAGGTGCTTCGAGCCCCGGTTCAACGCTGATCACAGATTCTCAAGCGGATTCTGGTATCGACGGGGATGGCTTCGAGATACCTGCCTAACGCCTCCGAGTCGGCAAAGCGCTGGGCGACATTCAAGTACTTCCGGAAGCGTCTCGCTCGCGATACTCCGCAACATCCGGCTGACCTCGTCGGATTTGCGCGCAGGCCGACATGAATACGACGTATAGTCGTGGTGTCAATTCTCGGTCTTCAAATCCGTCCAGCCAGGAAAACCATGTCCACGGTCGCCAGTAACACGTTCACCCCGGTATCTCGCCCGGGAACCATCGCTTACAAGCCTAGACGCGACGGTGGAATGCTGCTCTTTTTCAAATCGCAAAGTATCCGGCTGTACTGTAACAGCCCCACCGAGCCGCCGTGGTCCGCCGAGAAGATGAAGGATCCCCCCGTCTGGCAACGAGACCGGGGTGGCAACTACCTGGTTCTCGGCGAGGCCGTGGCCGAAGTGAAACAATATCGGGAGGAGCAGGCGCGTGCACGCGCGGCCGGTGAGGCAGCGCCGCACAGCCAGCGAACCGAGGCGCTTGCCTCGTTCCTCGAACACTTCCAACCCGAGCACCTCCAAGCCCTTTCGGGCTACTGGGCGCGTACTTTCAACTTCTATAGCGCTATCCGGCGCTGCCCGGGTTTGCTCGACCTCGCGTGCTCGGACTCGACGCCCGCCGGCCCGGTAGACGGCAGGGCTATGGCAGGCGGCGGAGCGCTGGCCTACGTTCTGAGTAATGCATATGCCTTCATCGAACCCTCGCCGAAACGCCCGCTCGACGTCGTCAGGCGACTGGTCCGCCGCAAGCGAAGGGATATCGCCGTCGCGCTCGGATTTCCGCGAAAACATGCCGGCCTTGCCGTACGAGTGATGGGCAGTATGCCGCGCTCGAACGTGAACAACTTCAGCCTCCTCGATCTACGCGGCCTGTTCGTACGCGGCGACAGGCACGCTATCAAGTTGCTCACCCACGCGGAAAAGGTCAATTCCGATGTCATCTCCCTGCTCAAACGCGAAGAAACGATACCGTTCGTGACTGCCAATCTGGTAGCAGAGGTTGCAGCAGGCCCGGATGACCTTCTCGGTCGAGTCGATTCGGCCGGCCTGTTACGCGACGCCTACGGGCTGGTGAACGCGCGGCGCGGGCACATGCTAAAGATCCGTTCGCTCGCCTCTCTGCTCACGCTCCACAACAACGAAGTCGAGCGTGCGCTCGCGATGCGTTCCGGTTGGCGCCTGCAAAAGCTCCCGTCGCCGCCGGTGCGGGAAAGGCCCGGCGTGATCGAGTACGTTTCGAGTTCGGGAGCCGCCCTGTACGAAGAAGGTAAGGAGATGCACAACTGCGTTTCCGGTTACGCCTCCCGGGTGGCGAGCGGCGAGTGCTTCATATACCGCGTTCTCTCCCCCGAGCGCTGCACGCTTTCCATCGCGCTCGGCCCGGATATGCGCTTTCACATCTCAGAACTGAAAGGCCCCTGCAACGCCCCCCTCAAGCTGCAAGAAACACTCCCGATGATCGAAACTTGGTTGAACGACGGCCACGACCCGGAACAGGCGGAACGCGTTAGAACTCTTCAACTACGTTCCGGTACAAGCCTTCGTTTTCGACGGGAGGGTCCTCCGCCCGAGCGCGATTTCGACTACCCCGAGGAAGACCGGTACGAGCTGAACGGACGGGAACTCTACGACGCTGGCGAAGACATACCGTTTTGACCAGCGGTATATTCTAAAAGAATACCGCACTCAGGCTTCTCTTCCATGTCCCTTGATGCCCTGTCGCCTTCTCATCCTTTCTTTGTTATTGTCCCGAAACAAGGAGGGAAATGTGCCTAGACTGACTTACACGAATACTGTCGCAACGAAGCACCGCGAATACCTCGGACGTCCACTTCTTCTGACAAACTCGGACGGTACCTCGCTACAAACAGATGAGAGAGGCGAGCTATTCACTTTTCGGTTCGCGCGGATCACGCACACCTTGTGCGACCAAGACGGCAAGGAATACAGCCTGGCCGCCTTGGGGAAACGGTTTTTCGGCGATAGCGACCCAACAGTCGCTAGGATGCTACGCCGACTAGTAACACCAGAAATGGAGCTTGAGCGCGTTTTCAACGCCTTCCGTTATAAATACGTTCTATTGATTAGGGAGAGGCAACCTTTCGATAGAAACGACAATACCAAAGCATCGGAATGGATGCGGGAACGGATGAGCGCCAACTATAACAATCTCTTTAAGATATTAACGGGAGCACGGCCACGGGGCTATTCCGCTGCAGAGATGAATGGTTGCCTGAAAGGAAACCGCTTCAGGTCCGGATTCATGCGGTCGTTCGAAAATGAAAAGGAAGATCTAGACAGAATCCTGAGGTTATTCCGATCTCGCGCGAAAGAGGATGGCTACGGAAAGACAACGCGGGATGCCTATCGAGAGGTAATTGCTATAAAGCCGGGATTTCATGAAATCTGGATGGATCTGGCAAGTCCTGATGCCGACTACCATAGACTGGCACTGCAAGAGTCTTTCAGCGCGAAAAGAAAGAAGAACGTCGAAGATTACCGCGATCGCAGGTCCCGAGTTTTAGCGCTATTTCACGGACTCGCGGGTCGTCCTATTTCCTGGCGTACCGAATACTTCTCGCGTGAGATCAATATCAAGTCCTTCAGAACCTATGCTGCCTGTGCGGTCACCGAAGGGCCTTGTCACTACCGAAAAAGCGTTAATGTCGTCCTCTCCGATCTACTCTCGGACACCTCCCGAATACGCGGTAGCGACCCCCATACGTCAAAGGAGGCGAATGATGCTGCCAAGGAAAAGCTTACAAGTGAGTGCCATGTATACGACTACCGCGATGCATTGAGGAAGGGGGTCGGCATCGAAGATGTGTTGGAAGAAATGAAGCGCTATGCGTCGCACGGAATTTTGAGACGTCGCAGAGTATAATACGGCGTCATCTATCCGGCCTTTTCCGTCGACTCGAATCCTATAATGCGTTTTTTCTGTTGACACAACTTGACTTCGGCCTCGTAGGCTAAGGCCTCGACCAGTGCGGCGTGGGAGATCTGTGATCGCGAGAGAAACGTGAAACGGTCTCTGACAGCCTTGAAGTCACCTGGGACGAGGTGGGACAGACGGGATAGTTTGTATATAGTGACGTCGTCGTCGATCGTCTTTTTGCGACTACCGACCAAGGGGGCCAGAAGTTTATCGTAAAAAATCCGGGTGCCCTCAGAGGTAAGGAAGTCGAAGCCGATCTTGTGGTTGAAGCGACGGATGGAGGCGGGGTCGAGGGCTTCCAGGCGGTTGGTCGTGCAGACAAGAATGCCCCGGAAGCGCTCCATCTGGGTCAGGAACTCGTTGGTGAAGCTGATCTCCCAGGAGTGAATGGCGGCCTGGCGGCTGAAAAGAAACGTATCGGCCTCGTCGATGACCAGGATGGATTCCTGGTTCTCGGCCTGCTCGAACGCTTGGGCCAGATGCCGTTCGGTCATTCCGACGTAAGGATCGAACAGGTTGCTGGCGCGCTTGACGACGACCTCGCGATCGAGGAGTTGGCCGATATGGCGTGCGAGCTCGCTCTTTCCGGTTCCGGGAGGGCCGAAAAAAAGCAGGTTCATGTTCACCCGCCGGCGGCGGTCGCCCTCGCGCAGAAAGCGGTCGAAACGCCGGAACTGGTTGAATAGCGACGGAAGATTAGCCTTGACGTTGAGTCCCTCAATCACGAAGAACCCTTCAGATGCGTCTCTGTTCGCGACGCGCGTACCTCCGTTGAGCAGGGTACGGTGCGCCTCGAGAGCGAGCCGGAGGGCGCCCTGGAATCCGGCGGGGTCGGTCGAGGCGAGATCGCGCGCTTTCTTCACGGCGAGGTCAATGGCGCCGGGTGAGAGCGGGTACTCGCGGGCGAGAGCCGCGACCTGCCCCGGTTCGAGCAACCGCTTGACTCGATGCCGGCGAAGCACGCGTTCGATAAGTCTCTCGCGCTCGCGCCGGCCGAGAGGCCTGAAGGATAGGCTGAAAACAAAGCGCCGTAGCACCGATTCCTCGATACCGTCGATACGGTTCGTGATCCAGATCATTCGTACGCCCGGCTCTTCCAGGAGTTCATTCAGCCAGCCCTTGTCCTGGATCTCGCCCCTCAGCATCCAGGAAGATTCCGTGTTGAGCACGTTGTCGGCCTCGTCCACGATCACCAGCGACCCGGGTTCCCTGTCCCGGCTGGTCATGTTCAGGCAGGCAGTGATGGCCGCTCTGCGATGGGTCGTCTTGTTGGTGTCTCCCGGAATGATCTCGTAGGCGGGCAGGCCCAAGCGCTGGGCCAGCGCACGCGCGAAGCTCGTCTTACCGGAGCCGGGCGGACCGTAGATCAGGACGTGGGTAGAAGAGCCGACCGGACGGTGACCGAAAACGCTGAGCAAGTACGTCACCTGCTCCCGGTCAACCAAGTGCGAGTCCAGCGGGACGGCGCCCGCGTGGGTTTTCCTGAACAGGGTCCGCGAAAGCACCCTGATGGCCGGCTGCTCGAAAAATTCGATGTACTCGTAGTCGATACTTACCTCTCGCGGTCCTCTCGGCGAGTCGGAGTCGAATACGCCGATCTTCTTGATCTTGTGTATGGCACGCGTGAGCTCCGATGGCCCCAGGCCCAGCATGGCTTGCAGATAGATCCGGCCCGAGCGTCGTTGGCACTCGAGCGTTTCCGCAAAAAACTCGTGCGGCTTTTCCCAGGCCGCCATCAGGTAGAAGATGAAACACAACTCGGCTTCCTTTCCGGTCAGATTGAAAATATCTCCGAAAAGAACGAGGTTCTTCTCCACGTTCGCCTCTCCGCGGTAACGCAGGCGCGACATGCTGCGGTCTAGCAGATCGACGCTCAGATCCGCCATGCGAGCGCTCATGCGAGCCTTGAACGCTGCTGTCCGCTTCCGCTTCGCCTGCTCTCCCAGGTCGCCGGCATCGCCAAAAATATCGCCGTAGCCCCAGGTCTCCGACAGATCGGTTCCGGGCGGAAACTCGGCGACGAACTCATCGAGCTTCTCGACCGAGCGACCGAGTATCCAACTCAGCATGTTTCGGCCGAGCCAGCACAAGTCCGGAAAGCGAACGAGGAGCCGCTGCAGGTAGCTGGCGCATTTCAAGAGGACGAACCGCTGATCGCGGCCAAGGTCCCCGACCCGGTCTGCCGCCGCGTACTTCATCGCCTGCCTTCTTTTTCGAGATTTCACGATTTTTTCCTCGGTGTTCTCGCGAGTCTTTCTTGCCCGTATCTCTTTCAATTCTATAAGAGGTCGTGCAAATATATTGCACGCGATACAACTATCTTGAACGCGAGCAAGTCCATGAAACAAAAACGAAAAGGCGTTCCCCGGAAGCCGCGTCCTGGCCCCGAGGCGCTCAGAAATCGCCCGAAGCTCTCGCACGCCGCGCGTATCCTGCGCATTCGGGAAATGCTCGACTCCGGGGAATCGGTCACCATCAACCAACTCCGGAGAACCTTCGGGGTTTCCCGTCGCACGCTCTACTACGACCTGAAGGCGCTCAAGGAGGCGGGGGCGATGGTCTTCTCGGAGCCCGACTCCGAGGGCGAAACCCGGTGGAAGCTCGACAGACCTTCGCCGCGAACCATGTCCCCGCCGCAGGCGGCGCGGAAGCTGACCATCGGTCAGTTACTGTCCCTCGGCTTGGCCACCGGCGCTCTCTCTTTTCTCGAGGGCACGGAGCTACACGACGAGCTAGTTTCGGTGATGGACAGTCTTCAGGAGGGGCTCTCGCCCGCTAATCGCGACCACGCCCGGAAGCTCGGCAAGAAGCTCTTCGTCGTCCACAGCGGGCACAAGAGCTACCGGGAAAAGCTCGACATACTGGACGATATCCTTTCCGGCCTGCTGCACGAGCAACTCGTCGAGCTCGACTACCGCCCGATTGGAAAGAAAGTCCGCAAGCACTTGGTAGAGCCCTACACCCTGATGGTTTACGCCGAGTCGCTCTACCTGATCTGCTTCTCCCGTACCCGCGAGGAGCACCGCATCTTCGCCGTGGACCGGGTGCGAAGCTCCCGATGGCTCCGCGGCCAGCGCTTCGACTTTCCCGAGGACTACACGCCAGAGCAGTTCACCGACGGCGCTTTCGGCATCGTGGGCGGCGAGACCACCTCGGTCGAAATCCTCTTCGACCCCGACGAGGCCCGCTACGTCAAGGAGCGAAACTGGCATCCTACCCAGAAGTTCGAGAAGACCCCCGATGGCCGGGTGCGCATGCGCATGACCCTTTCGGGAACGGGCGATCTTTTACTCTGGCTCCTCGGCCGCGCGGAATCGATCGAGATCGTCAAGCCCGCATGGCTACGCGAGCAGGCCCGGAAGACACTGGAAAAGGCGGCTGCGCGACACGCGGGGAACGCTACTCGTCATAAGCCCTCTTGAGTAGCTCCTTGATCGTATCCCGGTGCTTCTCCACGTCGCCCGGGACCAGATTGATGCGATACCTACCGGAACGCTTGTAGTATGCCAGAATATCTATACCGTCGGTCTCGTAACGGGCGCCCCAAGGTGCACGCCGCCGTATCGCCGCCACGATCGTCGATGCGCCTCCGGGAACCGACGGCCTGGTCTTTTTCACGCAACGCGGGATCGGCTGTGTTGTTTTTTCCAAGGCATACGGCCCACGCCTCGGGTGTCAGCGCGAGGTACAGCGTTTACGGGATCCGCCGGTTGCTCTAGGCGGAGAGGAAGATTCTTCCTTTACAAAATCCTCTACCACACGCGCCAATTACCGTTTCGGCGGTGCCCACTGTTCGCTGCAGACGGCACGATCGGATGGATCTCGCCCGACTATACGGGCCTTCGATGTGCGTTACGATGGGCAAACGGGCCTTACCGCTATGGGGTCAAGCGATATGTCTCGACGGAACTCAAGACGGCTTCATGAACAGGGCCAGGACTTTCAGCGTGACAGTATCGATGCCCACGAGTATCGCGATTTCCGTCCCCGGTATATAGTAGAAAAGAGCAACCAGTCGATACGCATACCACATTTACGAAGCAGGCGAGGGGCCATGGCGAAGGTATCACTAAATAAGATAATCGAAGAAAACGGGCGGGAGGAAGACCTCTGTGAGAAGTTGAGAGCGGCTCTCGAAAACGGAGCCGATCCGAACGAGGTCGACGAGCGCGGCGGGACGCCGCTTGGCAAGGCGGCCGACATCCCGTCTACCGAAGCGGTCAGCCTGTTACTGGAGTATGGCGCCGATATCGACCTCCCGGCCGAAATGAAACGCACGCCTCTCTACATCGCGGCCCTGTTCGGACGTACGGAGATGGTAGAGTTACTGCTGGAGCACGGAGCGTCGGTAGATTGCAGAGCCGAGATCGGCCCGGCAATGTTTAACCAGCGCATTTCTCCCGGGAAGGCCGGCATCATGGATATCCTTGCCGGTTTGAAAAAAGCGCTTTCCGCTAAAAGTGCACCTTCGGAAACACCAATCGAAGCGGCGGCGCGAGACGGAAACTCGGAAATCGTACGGTTACTACGTGACAGTGGCGCCAGGTTGACGCTCCATGCGGCTATTGCCTTGAGAGACTATGACGCCGTGAAGAAATTGCTAGCCGACGGAGTTGACATAAACCTGCCGGACGCGACCGGTATCGCACCGCTTGGCGTAGCCATGGAACTTGGGGACTACGAGATGATCAAGCTACTGCTCGAAAAAGGAGCCGACACCGAATCCACCTGCGAGGAGGGACTCACGCCTGTGGAGAAGGCGGCCCTCGGATATTTGGAGCTGTCGTTAGAAGAAAATAAAAAGATATTCGAACTACTGGACAAGCACGGCGCCCAGATGTCGCTATCGGCTCTTCTTGCGGTTGGCTCACTTGAACGAATTGAAAAGATGATAGAAGAAGGGGCGGACGCGGTCTCCAGCACTGACGGCTTTTGGAATCTCACACCTCTTCACTTCGCGGCTAAGTGGAACCGACCCGATGTCGCTGCCCTGCTAATAGAAAAAGGGGCGGACGTCAATGCTAGCAGCATGAGCTATTCGACCCCCTTGTCTTACGCCAAGGAAGCCGGCGCGGACGAGGTCATTCGCATCCTCAAGGAACATGGCGCTATCGAGGAATGATTCTTCATTCGGGCGCAGGTCCGAAACACCCTTCAACCCTCCCATAAGCGACGTATACCGTCCAGGCGGTTCAGATCACCTAAAAATACCTCGGCCTCGGATTCGTCAATCCGCCGACACCACCTCGGAAGCCGAATGAGACGAGGGCCCCTACGACGAAGAACTCCGGGACCTCTTCGACGAGGCCGCCTACCCGGCGATGGACGACATCGTCGAGGAGTTCAACGCTAACGCATACCCCTATCGTGCGTAACCAGAAATCGACAAGCTGCGAACGGACGACCGCAAGAATGTGCGGCGTCCATTTAGACCTAACGCGCCCGCGAAGAATTACAGTTTGGACCACGCGTCCTGGAAGTCACCTGTTTCGCTACCGAGCGTTCCCAGAAGCTTCTCCTGCGCGGCGGCGAGGTAGCGTTTGACTGTCGCCAGGCTGACGCCGATCGCGTCGGCGACCTCCTCGAGGGAAAGCTCTTCGCCGTGCCGAAGCTCGAAAGCCATCTGGTGGTCTGCAGGCAAGATATGCAGTGCTTGCAGTAACCGAGTGCGGCGGTCCAAACGACTGCTAAGGGATGGGCCGAGATCCATGGCCGTGTGAACCGAGCTGTCGAAAGGGGTTGCGGGTCGCAGGCGTTCGTAGTGCTTGAGCACCTGCAGACGGGCAATCCCCCAAAGGTAGGCGCGTTCGCTGCCGGTCACGCGCGAGCGTCCCTCCCAGAATGCGAGCATGGTCGCTTGCACTAGGTCGAGTACATCGGCGTCAGGTACCTTGGTGCGAAAAAAGCGCCTTAGCTTGGGCCATTGATCGCTAATGAGCCTGTCGAGCACTTCGTTTCGGTCCGTCGTTGTCATGGCTTGTGCTCGACATGTCCTCCTGAGCAGGCGGAACGGCTCGCGGGTTCGATACTTCCTTCGCCAGGCGGCGCATAAGGCTTGGTCCGTATGGCCTTGCCGCGTAGATCGCCTGCGTCGTACGTGATGTGAAAATCGTACTCGCCGTATTTTTCTGGGTTCTTTCGGTTTCGAATCCGAACGTCGTTCATCCGAATGGCGACGCCTCCTCCCGTAACCGGTTCCGCGCGTCCGGCCCACGAGCCGAGAAAGAAACCGGGGCGGTAGCCCTTGGGCTGGCCCGAGTCGCACAGGCGTTCGATCTCGACCTGAAGCTCGCAGCCGACTCCGCCGGTCCGCTCCACCTGGTATATCCCCCAATCGTTGTCCGAGAATCGAGTCCGAAAAGCCCATGTGTCGGGCAAGCTTGCGCAGCCCTTACCGGACGCGGCACTCGGTTCCGCCCCGCCCGGTCCCATTCGGCTTCCGAGCGCGACGACGAGGCCGAGGATCGAAACGACGAGCGCGCCTATGACCGCCCGGCGGCGCGTGCTAGTTCCCGGCGGTCGTAGCGCATCGAGCAACGCCTGGACATCCTGGTATCGCTCGCCCGGCTCTGCCGCTGATCCGCGTTGCAGGACTCCCCATACGCGCATGTCGACTCCCGGCGGCGGCTGACCGCCGGTATTGCCCGGATCCGCGCCCAGGGATTCCATGACCGAGATCGCGAATGCGTATTGGTCGCTCTTGGAGGTTGCGCGCCCGACGCGCGCCTCGGGCGCAAGATACGGATCGGTTCCGGCCACGTCCATTGCCGCCGCGCGCGCGTTGACCTGCGAGGAACGGTCAGCGGCAGCGAACCCGAAGTCTATTATCCGAACCTTGCCGTCTTCACCCATGATGACATTGTCAGGCTTGAAATCCCGGTGAACTATCCGCTGCGCGTGTGCGGCGGCAAGGCCTGCGCCCGCGTACCGGAATACCTCCAGGATCTCCTCCGCTGTGCGCGGCTGCTCTCGCAGCCATACTCTGAGGCTTCGGCCCTTCACCAGCTGCATCACCACGACCCGCAGCCGGACGGGTATGCCATCAAGTAGGGTTTCGACGTGCTCGGCATCGAAGACGCGAACGACGTTGGGATGGTCCAGCCCGGCCAGTGCTCGCGCCTCGTGAAGAGCCTCCTCGTCCGCACCGGCTATGGCCAGCTTGAGCGCTACGTCCCGCCCGAGCCGTTCGTCGCGCGCCGCAACCACTAGCCCGGTGGCGCCACGGCCCAGGAACCGCTCGATCGTATACCGGTCGGCAATACGCGGCCTGGTAGCGCCAAGCAAGCTCGCGCGAAGCAGTTCCGCTCCCAAGGCGGTTTCTAGCTCGAGGATTGACTCCACCCGTACAAGGATAAGCCACAAAGCCTCTGTACGTCGACGTCGGCTGCCGGATCATGCGATCTGTACGTCGCCCGCAAGGGCACCGACGAGTCGACGGCCCCGTGCCGTGTACGCCCTAGATGTACTGCAAAGATCAAGCGTACGACGACACGGGACCGTCCGTAGGCCCGACGACCTACTTGATCGCCCTACGTCGTGGACGGAGGGTTATTGCCTCTATTTCCGCCCGACGGCTTGCCGCCATCCTTGGTTGGCCAGTTTCCACCGACCCCAAGAAAGGGATTTTGGCCACCGCGGCTGCCCTTTCCTCCACCGCCCTTGCCCTGGCCTCCGCCTTTACCTCCCCCTTTGCCGCCGCCTCGGCCGCCACCGCCGCCTCGGCTTCCTCCAGTACCTTTGCCCATGACTACCTCCTCTGCTGGATATAAGCGCCGCGAAATCGACCATCGAACTCGCGACGAAACGGGAAACATTTCCCGCTCACTCGACACGTCCGCTGGCAGGCTCGCAACGGCTCACGCGCGGGTCCTATTTCGAAGACGAATTTTTGCCTCCCGGCCCGGGGGAAGAATGCCTACAAGCCCAATCCAAGTTGTGAAATCCCGAAATCAAAGCAAGCGGGAACGGCCGCGGACTTACGGTCCGTTCGAACCGAAACCGGCGTCGTTGAACCGCTTTTCGCGCTCGGGTAACATCGAAGCGTGACGACAAAAGGGACGGGAAAATTGCCGTCGTGGGACTCCTCGAAAGGGTGGCGTGCCCCGACCAGCCTCGTGAACTGGAACGCCGTGGTAGCGTGGACGCCTGCGTTCGAACGGCTAGTCGAAGTTGGCGCACGTGCTCTAATAGAGGCTCTGAAGCGATGGGACGAACGACTCTGCGATCTCGGTGGTGATCCCGCGAGAGAAGACTGGTCCACGTTCCGGCCTTTGCGTTTAGGTCGCGAGGAGGACTGGTCCGACTGGCTCGGCCACTTGTTAGCGACCGCGAAATCGGGACGCTTCCCGGCCAGGCTCTTTTCCGAAAACCCGTCGGACGCGGAGAGATGGAAGGTTAAGGAGGCAAGAAGAGAGGTCGTCGCGGACGAATACCGTGCAGATCTCGTCGTTCAGTTTGTTAATGACGACTGGGCGCACTTAGAGGTGAAGGTCGGCGATCTCAATCTGGCCAAGACGCCCGCAACCGGGGATGCACTCCAGCGCTACCAGTTGAAGAAGGTACGCGACAACTTTCTTCTGCTGCCTGAGGAAAACATCTCCGCTTGGAGAGAAGAACTGCCGCGCCTCGGCGAGAACGCCGAAAATATTCGGATTCTCACCTGGCATGATGTCGCCCGCGCGCTCAGGTTGTCAGTCGCCGAAGCGGGCTCGGAGTGCCTGGTCTGGCGAGCCTGGGCAGTAACCTTCCTTGGCGCCGTGGAGCAGGTTCTTCTCAAGTACCCGCCTGTCACCACGACGTCGCGACCTTCGGCGGCTGACCTGGCTCGCCTAGAATTCCTAGAGAAGATGGAGGTGTCATGAGCGCAAGCAACGAAATCGAGCTGTTCATTCGCGAGGGGCTCACGCGCTACGCCGACGCGCGGGACGCCGTCAACTACTTCGAGCGCGAGGTTCAGGACCGTCTGCTAGCGATCCTAGAAGGTAAGATGGACTGGAGTAATTTCCGTGGCCAGCGCGGTGAGCGCGGGCGAGGCAAGGCCCTGTCATCCGGCACGTGGAGCGGCGTAGAAGGCCGCACAATCTTCGCATCCCAACTGGCCAAGGATGAGGCAGAAGGCTCTTTGGAACTCGGTCTCTGGTGGCGCTCGGCACGTGCTCGTGATGGTGTGCTAGCGTACTGCAATAGGTGGGATCGCGGCTATAAGGCTCGCCGCATCCGGCTCGACGATCCCAAGCGACCGGTTGAGTGTAAACCAATAGGCACAAGAAAACCGAGCTTGTTCGTCGTCCTCGACCCCGACGCAAACCTCGAGACCATCGGACGCCTCTTGCTTGACGAGATGGACCGCGCACTCGCGACATCGCTACCGAAGAAAAAGAACGACTGAGTTGTTGTCGTGAGATGACAGAAGGAGGACACGTGACCGAAAAAAGGAAAGCCGCAAAAAAGGCAGTGAGATTGGTAGAGCGGAAACGAAAACGCGCTCGAAAACCTTCATCGAATAGTAACCAGATTCCAAAGGATGTCTGGGGACCTCCCGAGCGCAAATCGATAAAAGAGGGAGATAAAACTTATAAAGATCGCACCGCTTTTGTAGCTATGGCGTTCGATAAGAAAGCGGACAGGTCTCCTTTGTTTCTGACGATAAAGAGAACCTTAAGAAAACTCGGAATTGTCGCGAAGCGAGTCGACGAAATCGGAGGTTCTTGTAGTATAATAGATACAATAAAAATAATGATCGAGGATGCTCAATACCTGATTTTTGACATTACGAAAGAACGACCTAATGTATACTACGAATTAGGTTATGCTCACGCGGCAGGAAATGGCCCGGAGGAAGTAATTATTCTTGCGAAAAAGGGGACCAAGCTACATTTCGATATCCAAAGCCTGAGCGTCAAGTACTACTCTAGCTATCGCGATCTGGAGGCCATATTAAGAGAAGAGATAAAGAAAATGAAAGCTTATAAAACTACTCGTCGCAAAACATCGAGATAGACAGGAACGCAATTCATTCAGCTACTTTGAAGGCGACAAACAACGCGTTAACCCGTTCAGCGCCCTCAGAGAGCCGAGCAGGAGCATATGGACGGCGCCGGCTTCCGGGATTGTCAAGCCAGAGATCCCGAGCAGCGTCGAGCGCGGCCAGGAACGGGAGGAGACCGGATCGGATAGGGGTGGAATTCTGGGGCACTGCCCCGCTATAGGTGTCAGGACTGACCCGTTCTGATGCGTCCTGACGCACCGGAGTCGTGAAATCTCCAATGAACACGTTATACCCGGGGGTGTTCAGGTTTTTCTATTTTTCTCCTTGTTACTGGCGGGCAGACGAAACGTATAGGAGAAGGACGGGACGCGCTTACCAGGAGTTCTCGGTTGCCGCGTTTCCAGCGCTTACTGCAGGTAGGCCTGCAGGAGCCTGACATCCGAAGTGTCGCGGACCTACTCGGCCTCGACGGCGGGGGATTCGGGGGCCACCCCGAGGTCGACAAGCCTGACCCCGGTGTTCCGAGCTTACGGTAAAGCGGGGCGCAGCGTGGAGAGCTTCGCCTGCAGGTTTTTTTCGCTAGCCGCGACAAGGTCCGCCCGTTCCCTGTAATACTCGATGTTCTTGCTGGCGGCCTGGCGTTCCGCGGTGATCAGGGCGTTTGTTTCGGTTTTTAGTTTCCGGACCTCGTCGGCAGCCATGCTCTGGGCCAGCGCAACAGCAGCCTGGGCCCTCTCGGCGTATTGCTGCGCCCCGTCGGCCGTTATTTGAGCGTCCCGGGCGTGCGCCTGGGCCGAGCGGGTAGCGGTCTGGGCGGAGTTGACGTCGGCCTGGGCTGCCAGGACGGCCGCCTGGGCTGCCCGCGTCAGGTCCTGGGATACGGCAAGCGCAGCCTGGGCCGTGGTCAGCTGGCGCTCGAGGTCGATCCGGCGCTTTTCCTCCTCGCGGGCCCAGGCTGCTGACTGTTCGGCCTCGGCAAGGGCTCGGTCCCTTTCGTTTTCGAGTTGCTCGATCTGCTCCGTCCTTTCAGACAACTCGGCTTGAACCTGACCAAGGGCATCACTCGCGCGCTGCGCGTCGTCGGCTGCCTGCCTCCAGTACATGTTCGAGTTTTCCAGCGCCAAGTTGGCCTGGTCGAGCTCGCCCTCGAGCTCGGCAATCCGCCTGCCTTTTTGCTGAAGGCTCTCCTCGAGCGCCCTGGCCTGTTTCCGGCTCGCGTCCCGCTGATCGGCTAGGGTGTTGGCGGTCCGGACCAGCGCGGTCGCCGTCGAAAACAATTCCTCGGCGTTCTTGACCGACCTATTGAACAACCGCTCGTAGTCGGGCCGTAAAACGACCAGTTTTCCCCCGACAGCGAGATACTTCCCCAGGTGTTCCTCGAACTCTTCGAGCGTCATGTCGAGCGCTGGAACCCCGTCGTGCACGATGTCGGCGTATTCGCGGCCGTCGGATTTCCTGATGTACTCGAACGCTCGAGCGACGCCGAGCTTCAGGGCTTCGGCATCGCCGGTCCCGGTATTGCCGTCGCTCGCCGGACGGGCGTCCTTCTGCGAATCGCCCTGCGGCGCAACAGGAGCCGGATCGGTATCCGGTTCCTCTTGCTCCTGCCCCATCTCGGCGCGGACGGCCTGGTCGGGCACGATCCCGTTGCGGGCCGCGTAATCGTCGAGCACCTTCCAGCAGAAGCGCATCATTCCGTTGCAGTCCTTTCGACCGACAATCTCTCCCTTGGCCTCCTTTCGCTTGAGGGTCGATTTGGAGATCCCCAGGTACCGGCAGGCGGTTCGCCGGTCGGCCCAGGTCGTGGGTGCATAGTCATGGTTTGTCGTGTTCATTGCTTCCTCCTATGCTTAACGTCCCCGTGGGGACAGGTTTGAAACCGCGGAACAAGAGCTCGAACCGGCTCGGCCCCGGGCCATGACCAGGTGTGACCCGGTTGTATGAACCGGCTTGAAACAGGGAATTGAGCCGGCCTGGCCCGGCGAGTGAACCGGCCTGGCGGGCGACTGGACCGGTGTGAACCCGGGTCCTGTACCGGTACGGAACCCGGGTTGAGCCGGCCGGACTGGTGCGGTACGGCCACCTTGACCAGCCTGTCGACCGCGCCTGAACCACCGCGCCGGGCCAATTCCCACCGCGAGGAACGCCTCGAAAGCCGCGCCCCGGAAGAACTTTTGACGAGCCAGACCGACCGGCGGGACCCTCCAAATTGACCTTTCCGAGGCCCGTGGCGGCCCCCGGACGCCCGGGAACGGGCCGACGAGTCCCCTCTGGCTCCATTCCTTGCGGCCCAGGGAACCGCCTCCGGCTGCTGCGCGGTCACCATCGCGATCACCTTCTCCGTCGCCCGACCGTTAAGGGGATACCGGACCGCGGAGCGGTCTTGACGCCGAAGCGGGCACGGGGTAGAAAGAGAATACAGACAACAAACACGGTGGCGATTTCTGATGGAAAAATCTGGTGTCAATTCTGGTGTCAAAACGTGTCCGTTCATGGCCGTTCGTGTCCGGATTGATACCGGGAACGTCCGAGCTAACCCCGCGATTTCTTTGAAATAGCGCCTTTACGCAGGCGCTCGTATACCCTTCTTAATCCATTGGTCGAAGGTTCGAATCCTTCATGGCCCACCGGAGGCTAGTCATTGATATGGCTGGCCTTTTTTGTTCTCGGGGGTCGGGGGCGTATCGGGGTGTTGGACAGTTTGTTGGACAGTTTCTTTAGGTAGTTGCGGTCGCCAGGACGAGCCGAAATCCGGCGGCGGCGCTCCGGGGTCTTACCGTTTAGCCTCCTGGTTTCTCTCCCACGTCCTTCTTTCTAGCCATGGTATAAGAGCGCGGCAGTGTTGCCGGACGGCTAATATGTAATTACTATCAGTCGACGCTTGACCACCTGGCACACTCCCTATCGTCGGTCCAATCGGTTGGGCGCTGACTCAAATCACTTTGTGTGCCGTTCGGTCAGCGGGAGACTCGATTCGGTGGGTGATATGGAACGGGACTCTACGACGCCTAAGGCGACGGAGACTCGCTTGGATAATAGGAGAGCGGGAGAACTTGCCGGGCTCATCCGAGCTTCGCAGTCCGGCGTCGCCGGCGTTGCGGTGGCGGTAGCAGCACTGCTTGGTAAGCAGGCTGGAGGGGAACTGGGCGAATCCGCGGCGCAGGTGATGAGCGGTACGCACTCGCTGTACCCCGTCCCCCGAAATTTGGGCGGTGAGCGGCCGCGATCGGGGCGGCCGGGCGGCCCGCCTACGGGTCCCGCTCGCTCCGACCCGGATCAGGCCGTGGCCGGCTCCTCGGCCCGCTGCAGCGCCGAAAACTGGTGCGGCAATAGCACGTCGTTCGGGTCGGTCAGAATCGCCTGAGTCGCCGCCCGAAGGTACGCCGCCGGGTCCGCCTCGCTCAACTTCGCGGACTCGAGCAGGGTGTAGAAGAGTGCCGCCACCTCGGTGCCGCGTACCGACCGGGAGCCATAGTGGTTCTTGCGCCCTACCACGCAAGGTCTCAGTTCGCGCTCGGCACGATTGTTTGATGCTGGTATCCTAGCGTCACCGAGAAAGCGCGTCAGACCCGCGAAGTGACCGGACAGGTATTTGATCGCAGCATCCAGGCTGCTACCCGGTTGCACTCGCTGCTCCAGTACCCAATGCTCGATCTCTTTCACGATTGCCCGCGTATGAATCCGCCGTACATCGGCGATCACGCGCAACGCCCGCTCTTGGTCCTCGCCTTGCAGTCGTTCCCAGTTCGGCAATCGCCGCTCCACCCAGAATAGGTCGTCGATCAACTCCAAGATCTCAGCGCACTTCTCCGGATAGTACTCCTCCGCGTCCAGGAATTTGCGGCGCGCGTGCGCCCAGCATATCGCAAGCACGATCCCCGGTTTGCGTTTCAACAGGCTTTCGTAACTGACATACCCGTCAACAACCAGCGCCCCCTTGAAGTCGCCCAGAAGCTTCTCCGCCGCATCCGTGCTGCGCTTCGGGTCGAAGTGGTAATAGACCGCGTCGTGCGACGACGCCGACCATACCCACCACTTCTTGTTCGGCGCATCGAGAAATGGCCACGGCGTCTCGTCGACGTTCAGTAGCCCCTTGCCCTGCACGTACCGTCCTACACCTTGGTAACAGGAAAGAAGCACCTCCGCCAACCGGTTGAGCTGATCCCATAGCGTCTGGTTGGTGACCGTCAGACCATACCGCACCATCACCCGCACCTGCCGCTCCAGCGGCATGTGATCCAGGTACTTCGCTATCGCCACGTCGACCGCAAACTCGATCGAGTACCGTCCGCCCGCCGTCAGCTTCACAGGCCCAGGCGCAGTCACCGGAGCGGCCCCGCATTTGCAGTTGTACTTCTGCCGCTGGTGCTTGTGGATCACGTACTGCCGCTCGATGATCGTGACCTCTTCCGAGTCCTCTGTCTGCCCCTCCCACTCGCGAAGTTGGCCCCCGCACAGCTCGCAAACCTGATCCGCCTCGTCCAGCTTATGCGCGCAGGGCTGTACCGGCAGCTGCGCTTGCTGACCTTCTGGCGCCTTGTTCCCCTTGCGCTTGCCGGTGCCCTTGCTCTTGCCGTGCCGGTTGCGTCGTTCCGACGAACGGCCGAAAAGCTCCTTTTGCAGCTTGTCCGTCTGCTGTTGTAGCCGGGCGATCTCCAACTCCAACTGCCTGACCCCGCTCTCGCCCCTCAGCTGAGCGATCTGTTCGGTCAGCTGTTCCAGTCGTTTGACGAGCCGCCGGTTTTCGTCCTCGAGCAGGATTGCCACCTGTTTCGCCGGGGCCAGGTCTTCGATCTGCTCGACGCGCGGCATGGGAATAATAGAGCATAGTCCATGCAAATATTCAAGGGGTATTTGTTTCTTATATACCGATTATCGAGAGATTTTTCGCCTGTTTTCGCCGGGCGCTTCATCAGACAACAGTCTCGATCTGAAACCTCCGATCCGTCACCGGCTCGGGCGTGAGGCGGCGAGGAAACACCAGTTCGCAGCCCTCAAGGAACAGGCCGAGCTCGCTCATGCTCAGCCGCAGCGTTTCCCCCTCGCCCCTCGTCCACGGGCAGGCAAACTTGCCGATATCCAGGCGCTTCATGTAGATGCACATCCCAGTGCCATCGAAGAGTAGGACTTTCGCCCTGTTGCGGCGGGAGTTGATGAAGAGGTAAAGGTCACCCGACAGCGGATCGCTTCCCATCTTCTGCCGCACTACCGCCCCCAGGCCCTCGTATCCCTTCCTCATGTCCGTCGCCGTTCCGTAGGCGAAGACCCGCACCGCCGTGCTCGACCCGATCATCGCAGCGCTCTGAGCAGGTCCGCCGCAGCCCGGAGATCGAGACCCTCGAGCCTGTAGCCCGATGGCGTTACCAGCACCAGCGTACCGGCCGCTACCGCTTCCCGTGGGCCAACCGACTCGTCCACGGTCACCCGCAGAAACGCCGGTCCCGCTTTCGCCAACCAGTTACGCAGCGTTTGCTCGGAAACGCCCAGTTCGGCGGACACCTTCGCAACGCCGTCGCCCGACTCCGCCCGCTTTCGGGCATATTCCGCCGCACGCTGCCGCAGGGCCGATTGGTAACCTCGTCCCGGCCGCCTCTTCCCCGCTACCCTGAACTCTCGCACGAATCGATCCATCGTCACCTCCTCGGCGACGAGCATCGCAGCCGCGACCAAATTCACCTATACGGGGCTCGGCGAGTAAGTACGGTTTTTCGGTCCGTCCCCTCTGTGCGATGTCGGCCTGTGCGCCCGCCACCAGATGGCGGTCGTCCGGGTGGCGTCGGGACCGAAGTCGCTTCCCCGGGTAAGCCGGTTGCCATTGTTGTCGTAGGTTATAAGAAACCGCGGCGCTATTCCTCATGGACGCGGCTTCGGCGGTATTGCTGCGGCGTCAACCCGGTCCAGCGCTTGAAGGCGCGATGAAAGGCAACCACGTCGGAGAACCCGAGCAGGAACGAGATCTCGCCCACGCTAAGACTGCCCTTCTCCATGTAACGCATGGCGAGGCTCCGGCGTTGATCGTCCACCAGCTCCCTGAAGGTGGTCCCCTCGACTTTCAGGCGCCGGTGCAGCGTGCGGCGGCTGGTATTCAACCGTCCGGCTACCCGATCCGCGGAGAGCTTCCTCCCGGCCAGCATCTCGGTCACCAGGCGGCGTACGCTGCCGGATAGCTCGTCCACGCTGGGCAACTCCGCCAGCAGCTGGTCCGCGTGGCGGCGTAGAACCGTATTCAGCTTGGGGTCGGCGCTGCCGAGCTCGATGTCGAGAAGGCTGGCGTCGACGATGAAGGCGTTGACCGGCGCTCCGAAGATGACCTTCGAGCCCGCGAAAACGCGTCCGTATTCCGAGGGGTCGTCGGGCGCCTCGTGCCCGAACCAGACCTCCATCTCGAACGGCGGGTCGGAGCCCAGCCACAGATTCACCGCCCGGTAGAAGGTCGCCATCTGGAAGTCGGCCGCGGGCCGCGTTAGCGGGACCAGGGACCGCATCCAGCAGTAGCCCTTGCCGTCCCGTTCCTCCACGGAGAAGTCGGCGGACTCGTCGACGAGGGCGATGTAGCGGCCGATGACCTCGACCGCTTCCCGGCCGGTGGCACAGGAGCTGGCAGCGTACTCCAGCACGTCATAGTCCCCCAGGGTGGCCGCCTCGGCCGCGTGCAGCCCGAGATTTTCGTCGCCAGTGAGCTCGATGGCGCCGCGCAACAGCTCCATCAGGACCGACGCGGGAAAGCGTTCGTCCGGATCCAGGTCCATCAAGGGGCTGAGCAACTCGAGGGGAATGGCCGGGTGCTTCTCCAGCACCGTCAGGAACGGTCTTACCAGACGCATGGAGAAACAGGGTTCCCGACCGGGTCGTTGTGATTGCACTACGGCAATTTCTATCAAGGAAAGCCCGTGGATCAAGGGGGGGGCAGGTTTCCGGTTTCATGGCGACGTCGAGACCGGCCCGAGCGTCCGACTCGGGGTTCCGATCGCGTGTCACGCCCGGGAGGCTTCACCCCCAATCAAGTCTTTGGCCCAACGAATCAATGCGCCGGTAAGGCGGCCCACTACCATCAATACAGGCCGCGTACCGTTACCGCCGGGTGACGCAGAAGCGGCCGCCAGCGGGCAACGGGCCGGAGCAGCCCCGGAAATACGGAGCGGACATGACGAAAGGCGTGATCTCGGTAACACTCGCGATAGGGATAGGCATTCACGGGTACGGATGCACCTCGGAATCCGTGGGCTCGCTGGCTTCGGACGCCGTGGAGGAATACGGTGGCACCGCAGCGGTCGGCGGGCAGTACGCGGCCGGTCCCGCAGGGACGATGACCGGCGGTACGGGCGGTACCTTCGGTGCGGCGGGATACCAGCAGGAACAGAGCGGTACCGGTGGTATGGCCGGGCAGGGCGACCCGAAAGAGGGCGGCGCCGGCACGGAGGCCGGTACGGGCGGGCAAGCCGGAGCCGGGGCGGGAGGCGTCGAGGCCGGTACGGGCGGGCAAGCCGGAGCCGGGGCGGGAGGCGCCGAGGCCGGGCGCGGCGGTACGGGAGCGGCCGGCGGATACGGCGGTGCGGGAGGAAATGTCGCGGGATTCGGCGGCTCGGGGGTTGGCGGCGGTGCAGGCGGAGGGGCTGGCGGAGTCGACCCCGCCATGTGCGAAAAACAACCCTGCTATGACTTCATCGAATGCATGGCGATCGGTGTTCTGGGATGTGGCTTCGTCGAATGCGTATACATGCACCCCGACACCGTCTTCCCGTTCCTGGGGGTCTGCAAGTAGCGCGTCTGGCCCCCCCTCTTCCACCTGGTTCGAGTGTCTACGCCGTATTAAACCGGAACCTCGCCGGCAGCGTGCCGTCGCCACACATCTCGGAGAGCATCTCCACCACCTGCGTCTGCGGGGGTGATGGGATAGGCGGCGGTTACCTGGACGCGGGAGAGCCGGACACCGTACGAGACGGCATGGTTGCCCATGATGACCTTGCGCGTGTCCGTGCGCTTCGATGCCTTCGCCGGTTCGCTCATCTCGGGTAACCATTCTGGGAGGATATCGGTGTGTGAAACGATGGCGGCCAGTCCATCCCGAAAATCCGACAGTTCCGCTTAAACGGATCAAGCATGAGACGGGCGGACACCCGGCCATTCCGTAATCAGATAAAGCGGTTCTTGGGCCGGCGGCGTCTTGGTCTTCTAGAGCCGGTCTACGGCTAGGTGTAACCTTCTAGGGATACTTAGTGGCCGGCAGAAAACTGACCAACAACCTGACCAACAGAGCTCGAAACGGCGGGTTTCGACACGATGAGCGTGCAGAAACCGCCATTTTTGCGCCTTTCGAGCCCTTTTGGGCCTCATTCTTAATCCATTGGTCGAAGGTTCGAATCCTTCATGGCCCACCCGGATTCCTCATCCGTTCCATATATATAGGGAGACCAGGCCGACGCCAGCCAAGCAAACTCGCAGCGCCGTCCCCCCAAAAATTCCCCCTCGCCCGAACCGGTCCCCTCCCCAGTTCCAGCCCCTGAGCCAATACGAAAATACGTAGAATCCAGGTAATTGCGCATTTCGGCCATCGTGATCACCCATTCCGGCATCGTGATCGGTCATTTCG
>CAYVFC010000025.1:0-69262 GCA_964450715.1 uncultured Sandaracinaceae bacterium
AAAATGTTTTGTATCAATTATCCTGAATTTTGAGGTGAGAAATCCGGACAGAGCCTCTTTTTTAGTCGCGACCCGACCCCTACCCCCCCGCCTAGACGCGCTATCGACCGACTTCTTTCGTAATCGCTCCGTTTCGTCTGCTCCGGGTATGCCGCCCCGACGCTCGACTGCCAAGCGCTCGAATTTCCAGAACGCCGACAGATCCGGGCAGCCTCGACACCTCGCTCTGTCTTGACGGAGATCAAAGAGGCGCGTCGCCTTCTTAAAATTAGCAAACCTGAACCCCCGACCGCTCGGACGCTTTCTCGGTTGCCTGCGGTGCGCACGCGTAATTCTCTCTAGCTCTCTCGAGTCGCTCGCGGCGCGGTCGCGTATCGCCGGGGGACAGGGGCAGGATACTCGCCGCAACGCCGGCCGCGCGAGGGTAACCAGGGGTGCCCCTCGGGGGCGTCACTCGTGCCAACCCGCCCTGCTACCGTAACGTCTGCTCATACGTTCCCGGAATCGTGCTAAGGGTGGGGGATGCGCTTCCGGATCGTCTCCGAGATGAAGCCCGCCGGGGACCAGCCGGCGGCGATTGCCAGCCTGAGCCAGGGCCTCGAGCAGGGGAGGAGCTTTCAGACGCTGCTCGGCATCACCGGTAGCGGCAAGACCTTCAGCGTGGCCAATGTCATCCAGCAGGTGCAGCGCCCCTGCCTGGTCATCGCCCCCAACAAGACCCTGGCCGCCCAACTCTATGGCGAGATGAGCGCGCTGTTTCCCGAAAACGCCGTCGAGTACTTCGTCAGCTACTACGACTACTACCAGCCCGAGGCCTATCTGCCGGTCACCGATACCTACATCGAAAAAGACGCCATCATGAACGAGCGCATCGACCGGCTGCGCCACAGCGCCACCCGCTCGCTGCTCTCCCGCAGCGACGTGATCATCGTGGCCAGCGTCTCTTGCATCTACGGTATGGGCTCGGCCGAATCCTACCGGGAGATGACGGTGACGGTGCAGCGCGGAGAACGCATCTCACGCGACAAGCTGCTGCGAAAGCTCGTGGACATCCAGTACGAACGCAACGACACGGACTTCCACCGCGGGGTCTTCCGCGTAAGGGGCGACGTTGTGGAGATCTTCCCGGCCTACGAGGAGCAGCTGGCCGTGCGGGTCGAGCTCTGGGGCGACGAGGTGGAGCGCATCAGCGAGATCGACCCGCTACGCGGTCGGGTGCTGCGAGAGATCGACCGCTACGGGGTCTTCCCCGGCTCCCACTACGTCACCCCCGAGGAGATCCGCAACCGGGCGGCCGACTCAATCCGCGAGGAGCTGCGCGAGCGCCTGAGGCAGCTTCAGGCGGAGAACAAGCTGTTGGAGAGGCAGCGGCTGCAGCAGCGCACCTTGTACGACCTGGAGATGCTGGAGCAGACCGGCTTCTGCCACGGCATCGAGAACTACTCGCGCCACTTCTCCCTGCGCGCTCCGGGCGAGCCTCCGCCCACTTTGATCGACTACCTGCCCCTAAATTTTTTCCTGGTGGTCGATGAGTCGCACCAGACCGTACCGCAGTTCGCCGCCATGTATCGCGCCGACCGCTCGCGCAAGCAGACCCTGGTGGAACACGGCTTCCGGCTGCCCTCGGCCTTGGACAACCGCCCGCTGAAGGGCGAGGAGTTCTGGCAGCGCATCCGGCAAGCCGTCTTTGTCAGCGCTACCCCGGGCGATTGGGAGCTCGAGCAGACCGGAGGCGAGGTGATCGAGCAGCTCGTTCGCCCCACGGGCCTGGTCGACCCAGCCATCGAGGTTCGGCCCGCGCGCGAGCAGGTGGACGATCTGCTGGCCGAGATCCGCCTGCGGGTAGAGCGGAACGAGCGGGTGCTGGTGACCACGCTCACCAAGCGCATGGCCGAGGACCTGACCGAGTACCTGACCGACCTTTCTGTCCGCTGCCGCTACCTGCACAGCGACGTGGAGACGCTGGAGCGGACCGAAATTCTGCGCGACCTCAGGCGCGGCGTGTTCGACGTGTTGATCGGCATCAACCTGCTGCGCGAGGGGCTCGATTTACCCGAGGTATCCCTGGTCGCCATTCTGGACGCCGACAAGGAGGGCTTTCTGCGCTCGACCCGCGCGCTCGTCCAGACCATCGGTCGCGCCTCGCGCAACCTGAACGGCCGGGTGATCATGTACGGCGAGCGCGTCACGGCGGCCATGCGGCAGGCCATCGACGAGACCGAGCGACGACGGGAGATCCAGCTCGAGTTCAACCGGCGCCACGGCATCACGCCGCAAACGGTCAAGACGTCGCTGCGCGAGGGGCTGCTCGATTCGGGCCGCTCCGATTACCTCGCCGTTCCGCGGCTCTCCGCCGAGGAGATGGCCGAGCCGGCCGCCGAGCCGGAGGCGTTGCTCGAAGCGCTGCATAGCCAGATGCTGCTCTTTGCCGAGCAGCTCGAGTTCGAGAAGGCGGCCGAAGTGCGCAACCGCATCGCCGCGCTGCGCGAAAGCTCCGGTCGCGGCCGCACCAAGCCCGTCAAGGCAAGGAACGTTGCGCCGAAAAAGAAGACGTCCGCACGGTCTTCTCGTCGGCGCTGACGCATCGGCCCCTCCCGGTGCTCGGCTATCGATTTCGTCCCTAATCCCTCCACGTTATCTCGAACGATGGCTTTGTCATCTCGAACGAAGTGAGAGATCTCTTACCCGAGAGATTTCTCCCTCCGGTCGAAATGACAGGAGCGCGTTCCGTCGAGGAGAGGGGCCGATAATTTGCTTTAGATTACCACTACTTGACCTAAAACGGTGTTTTTCATCGGATCTGGCATTTCGATTTTGAAATTGGTATCCCGACTTTTTCATCTTTGAAATCCGCTGCAGGAGCTTCGAAGAGTTACTGGTCCACCGAGTACGGCTCCCTACCGGGCGATCGCCGTTGGAAATAGCGAAAATATCGGGATCAAATCCACATCTTAACGACAGTTCTTGTTGTCGATACGCGAGCTATCGGGTAGATTGGTCAATGCCAGACAGGGGCCCGGTTCCGTCGCAGCAAAGCACGGCAATAACATAGAGGCTGTACCGCGACCTTGGGCCCGTATCCGATACCCGTTCCGACGAGGCAGATATGCGGGACTCCCCTCTGCGTCCGCGGGCCCGTATCCTGGCTTTTGTCTGGCAACAACAGCCTCTTGCGGGTCCGCGGGCACCTTTTTTTTGTTCCTCCCACGGAACGCAACCGTTGCCGGTAGCGCCGCAGTGGCCAAGATACTGATCATCGACGACGACGAGCGGATCGCCGCCGCCTACGGCTCGTTTCTGCGCGAAGCGGGCTACGAGGTTTTGACCTTCAGCGACCCGCTCTGCTTCGCAGAGACGGTGCAACGCGAGTGCCCGGATCTCGTTCTGATCGACGTCGTCATGCCCAAGATGACCGGCGACAGGCTGGTACAGGAGGTGCGCGACCGGGTCGGCGACAACTGCTGTCCGCTGCTGCTCTGGTCTTCCAAGCCACCCGAGGAGCTGGAGCTGCTGGCGCAGCGATCCGGGGCCGATGGTTTCATCCACAAGTCGGGCCTCCCTTCGGAGCTGTTGCCCATCATCCGCAACTACCTCTCTTGATCTCTCCGCTCACGCCAGTCGCGCCAGCACCTCCCGCAGGTCGGCCGGCAGCTCCGAGGTGAACCGCAGAGGCTTGGAGCCGTGCGGATGCTCGAGCCGGATCTCGCTCGCGTGAAGGAAGTGCCGATCGAGCCCCGGCAGAGCCGGACCGCCGTAGAGCCGGTCCCCGGCCAGCGGGTGGCCGAGCCAGGCCAGGTGGGCGCGGATCTGGTGACGCATGGCCGCGCGCAGGCCGAGCCGTACCAGCGAGAGCCCGCCGATGGGCTCGCTTCCGAGGATCTGGGTCAAGGCCGGGCGGGTTCGCTTGCCCGACCGGAGCACGACCTTGACCCTGCGCCGATCTCCGCGATCGCTCTTCAGCCAGTTGGCGATCCGTTGCGGAGCATCGACCGTGCCCTCGCAAAGGGCTCGATAGCGTTTCTCCACCCCTCCCGACTTCAACGCCGCTCGTAACCGTACCAGGGTGGCCGGATCCCGCGCCGCCATCAACAGCCCCGAGGTCTCGGTGTCGAGCCTGTGCACCAGCCCGGCCTCCCGTCGATCGTTCCCGATGCCGGCCATCTCTGGAAAGCGGGCCAGCAGCGCGCCTGACACGGTGCGGCGCTCCGTGGGCCGTAACGGATGGCAGGGCACGCCTGCCGGCTTTTCCACTACCACCAGGAAGCGGTCCTGAAAGACGACCTGCAGATCGAGCTCGTTATCGGGCTCTGGATCAAAGAGCGAGCCCGGCCCCAGCTCTTCCGGCCCCATCACCTCCAGTTGCACCCGGTCGCCAGCCCGCAGCCGGCTCCCCTTCCTCGCGACATGGCCGTTTACCCGCACCTTGCCGTCGGCGACGAGCGCTCGTGCCCGGGCTCGGCTCAGGCCGTCCAGCGCGCCGGCGATGAACACGTCCAGCCTCGAGCCGCTGGCGGATTCTGGTACGGTAATCGTTAGCAAGGTTTCCTCGAGAGGGGTTCGGGGCGTTCGAACAATTGTCTACCACGCGCCTCTGGCTCGCCCCATAGCTCGCCCGCCGTGCTAGGCTACCGCCGGTCCGTCCGCTGAGCCGGCCCGGTACCCGGCCGGCGCCGGTACGGACGGATATCCCAGGGTTCTCCTCAAACGGCTTTTTGCATGAAAGTTGAGCAAAAGCGCGACTACTACGAGTTGCTGGGCGTGGGCCGCAACGCCAGCGCCGATGAGATCAAGCGAGCCTACCGGAAGCTGGCCGTGCAGTTTCACCCCGATCGTAACCGCGACGACGCCAAGGCGGAGGAGACCTTCAAGCGCATCAGCGAGGCCTACGCCGTGCTCGGCGACGGCGAAAAGCGGCAGCGCTACGACCGGATGGGCCACGAGGCTTACGAACGCAAGTCGGGCGGCTCTCCGTTCGAGCAGGTCGATCTGGGAGGGCTGGGCGAGATGCTCGAGGACATCTTGGGGGAGGTCTTCGTCCGCAAAGAACCGGCGCGCCGGGCTCCGAGGGACCTGAACTACGACCTGCGCGTCACCTTCGAGGAAGCGGCTCTCGGCGCCGAGAAGACCATCGAGTTCGACCGCGCCGAGCCGTGCGACCGCTGCGCGGGTTCTCGAGCCGAGCCCGGCTCGACGACCGGACTCTGCCCGGCCTGCAACGGCAAGGGCTCGATCAGGCAACAGCGCGGCATCTTCTCCACCTCCAGACCCTGCGCGGCCTGCGAGGGTAGTGGCACCCGGATCGAGCAGCCGTGCACCGGCTGCACGGGCACCGGGTCGGTGAATCGCCAAAGAACGTTGCTAGTACGCATCCCCGCGGGCGTGGAGGACGGAGCGCTGCGTACGCTGCGCGGAGAGGGCGAGCGCACGCCGGACGGGGCGGGCAACCTACACATCAAGGTGCACGTCAAGAGCCATCCGCTTTTCGAGCGCAAGGGCGCGGACATACTTTGCGAGGTGCCGATCAGCTTTCCCCAGGCCGCGCTCGGCGCGCAAATCGAGATCCCCACGCTGCACGGCAAGGTCAAGATGAAGATCCCTGCCGGCACCCAGTCCGGAAAGGTCTTCCGGCTGCGCGGCAAGGGCCTTCCCGTGTTCGGCGGGTACGGCAAGGGCGATCAGCTCGTACGGGCGGTGGTCGAGGTGCCGGAACAGGTGTCGAACCGGCAACGCGACCTAATCAACGAGCTCGCCGAGGAGATGACGGCGGACAGCCACCCCAAGCAGAAGAGCTTTCTCGAAAAGCTGAAAGAGATTCTCGACTGAGGACGCGAAACTTGCCCCTGGATCTCTGTACGCTGGACGACAAGCTGAGCTCAGCGGATCTGGTTCGGGTTCAGGGCCGGGTACACGCGGTGGTCGGCCTGGGCGTTTTTGGAGTGATACCTGGCGCGCGCCTCGGCGAGATCGTCGAGATCGGCCGCCGCTCGGCAGAGCCGCTGATGGCCGAGGTGGTGGGCTTTGATCAGGAACGGGTCGTGCTTGCTCCTCTGGGAGAGTGCAACGGCGTGGGCCCAGGCGACGTCATAACGTCCACCGGGCAGAGCCTGGCCATCGCGTTCGGCGATGCTCTGCTCGGGCGGGTGCTCGATGGCCTCGGCCATCCCATCGACTCTGGTCCGCCTATCGAGGGAGAGCGTCTAGAGGTAATGCGCCGGGCACCCGACCCCATGTCCCGGCCGCGGATCGCGCGGCCGCTGCCGCTCGGGATTAGAGCGTTGGATGCATTCGCAACCGTGGGGGAGGGCCAGCGGATGGGTATCTTCTCCGGCAGCGGGGCGGGCAAGAGCACGCTAATCGGCCAAATCGCCAGACAGGCCGACGCGGACGTGTTCGTCGTCTGTCTGGTCGGCGAGCGGGGAAGGGAGCTCGGCGATTTCCTGCGGGACGCGCTCGGCGAACAGGGCCGCAGACGCGGTGTGGTGGTCTGCTCGACCAGCGATTGCCCGGCTCTGGTCAGGATGAAGTGCGCGCACGTGGCCACGGCCATCGCCGAAGGATTTCGCGACCAGGGCAAGCGCGTGGTGCTGCTGCTGGACAGCGTCACCCGTTTTGCCAGGGCGGCGCGCGAGGTGGGTCTGGCGGCCGGTGAGGCGCCGACCCGGCGCGGTTTTCCGCCCAGCGTGTTTTCAGCTCTTCCCGCGCTTCTCGAGCGCAGCGGCCCGGCTGCGCTCGGATCGATCACGGCTTTTTACACGGTGCTGGTCGAGGGTGGAGACATGGATGAACCGGTAGCCGACGAAGTACGAGGTATCCTAGATGGTCACATCGTGCTCAGGCGAGAGCTGGGCGAACGGGGTCGATGGCCTGCTGTCGATGTGCTGGCCAGCCTGTCGCGAGTAATGGATAGAGTCGTGGATGACCAACACCTGCAGACTGCGCAGCGGGTCAGGGCCCATCTAGCGGTTTTCGAGGCCAAGCAGGATCTAGTCGCATTGGGCGCCTATAGGGCGGGAAGTGACCCCAGGCTTGACCGGGCGCTGGAGCGGCTCCGGGGTATCGATGAATTTTTGACCCAGGGTCCGCGGGAGAACAGCGACTTCGCCGAGACCGTACGGCGGCTCTCGTCGTTTGCGTAATGCGTAAGGGGTCGGACTTAACTAATTTACTTTTTCACCCTACCCGACAGCTACCATTCGGAAGCGAACGAACGCTTTGTCGCCTCAGAAAAAGTAAATTAGTTAAGTCCGACCCCTAGCCCCTAGCCCCCCGGCTGGTTACTGCGCGCTCAGCCGTCCGCTGCTGATGGTGAAATCGCTGCGATCGTTCTCGAGCAAGATGAACTCCGGGTGGGTGGTCGTCAGGAACACCTGGGCTCCGATCTGGACGAGATAGGCGAAAAGCCGGCGGTTGGTATTGCGGTCGAGCTCGCTCGATACGTCGTCCAGCAACAAGATGGGAATCGTTCCCGAGCGCGCTTCGAGCTCGAGTAGCTCGGCGATCTTGAGCGAAAGAACGATCGAGCGCTGCTGGCCCTGCGAGGCGTGGTGCCGTGCCTGACTGGCATTGAAACCGATCTCCAGATCGTCCGCGTGCGGACCCTCCGAGGTGTAGCCCCGCTCGAGGTCCTTTGAAAGCGATTGCTCGAGCGCGTGGCGCAGAGTCGATACCTGCGGCTGCACACGCCGCCGGTAGACAACGGAAAGAGTCCCCTTGGCGCCTGCGAACTCTAGAAACGCTTCCTGTATCCGCGGCACCATTGCCTTGACGATTTCGCCGCGCGCCTGGCCGATGATTGCTCCAGCAGAGGCGAGAAGCTCGTCATAGGCCGAGATGGCCTTTCTGTCCGGACTGGCGCTGGATAGAAGCCGATTTCGGCTTCTGAGAGCCCGCTGGTAGGCCGAGCTGGTCGAGCCGTAGGTCGGATCTATCTTTACCAGCACTCGGTCCATGTACTCCCGTCGTACCGTAGGAGAACCGGATACCAGCTGAAGCGAGCCGGGATGGAACAGCACGGTCTGAAACGATCTCAGGTATGCGTATCGAGAGCGGGGCCTCTTCGCGTTCAGCGTCAGCTTGCGCGCTCCTTTACGGGGTAGGTGCAGGCCGTGGGTTCTCTGCCCGTTATCATCCGCGACCACGGCCTCGATCTCCGCCGTCTCGCATCCGTCTCGTACCAGCTCCTCGGCCTTGGCACCTCTGAAGCTCTTCAAGTCTCCCAGGTAGTCGACCAGCTCCAGCAGGTTGCTCTTGCCCTCCCCGTTTTCGCCAGAAATCACGTTGAACCTGGGAGCCGGCGAAAAATCCAGCTCGCCCAGGTTGCGGAAGTCCCTGGCGCGCAGGCGAACCAGCTTGACGGCGGCAGGCGCCTCTACGTCTGCCTTCATATGCGCATGGGCATGATCACGCCTACAAAATCGGTGGCGCCATCTGGACGGACCACGCCCGGATCAAGCTCCCCGTTCAGCTCGAAAACCACGTTTTCCTCGATAACGGCTGAGAGGACGTCAATCAGGTAGCGAGCGTTGAAGCCGATCTCCAGATCGTCTCCGTCGTAGTCTACGTCGATTTCTTCCTGCCCCTCGCCGAGCTCAGGGTTTTCGCTCTTGATTACCAACTTTCCCGAGCTCAGAACGAAATGAACGACGCCTGTCTTCTCCCTGGCTAACAGGCTGATACGACGCAGCGCATCGATCATCAGCGTACGCGCGATGAACACTTTTTTCTCGTTGGACTGGGGAATGACCTTCCCATAGGGCGGAAAATCCTCCTCGGAAAGCCGGATGCTGAGCGTCAAATCCTCCCGCCTGAAAAAGGCATTGCCGCCAGATGTCGTCACTCCGATACGGCCTGTTGTCTCCTCTTCCTTGCCGCGATCGGTCCGGCTCTCTTCCTCGACCATTCGCTTAAGCTCGCTGATCCCCTTGGACGGAACCAGCATTTTGAAGTTTAGCAACCCCTCGCCATCCGAGAGCTTATGCTCGGCCTTGGAGAGCCGATGTCCGTCAGTAGCCACCATGCGAACCTGCTTGCCATCACCCTCGAACATCGCCCCAGAGAGGTGGGGCCGGGTTTCGTCGGTTGACATGGCGTAATGGGTCAGCGTTACCAGCTTCCCTATCACTTCCATGGCGAGGTTCACGAACTCGCCGTCCTTCACGATCGGCAAAGAGGGAAAATCTTCGCCCGGCATACCGGGTATCTTGAACCTCACCTTTCCCGATAGGATCTCGAACGCGTTGTTCTCCACCACATTGATCGCCATCTCGCCTTCCGGCAGGTTGCGAACGATTTCGAACAGCGTCCTGGCCGGTACGGCTACCGTACCGCCCTTTTTCACCTCCGCGTTCGCCATGGAGGTGACCGAGATGTACAGATCGGTCGCCGCCAACCGTACGGTCTTGGGCCCTTCGGTCGATATGAGCACATTCGACAGGATCGGCATCGAGCTCTTGCGGTCCGCGATGGTGTGTGTTCTAGCCAGGCTTCTAAGCAAGTCTTTTCTTTTGATAACCAGTTGCATACGCAAAGGCCTTTCGCGCGTAGCGCTACCCGTTCGTAAGACTCAAGCTAACAAAAAGCGGCTTAAAAAGTATTTTAATTAAAACAGTCATCTTCTTAATCGATGGGGATTGTTGACCGGAGGGCGCAACAGGTTGAAATTGCTAAAAAAAAACGTACAGAGCGCTGTGGAAGGAAGGGTAGAAAACCGGAAAGAAGGATCAAAAGGCGGGAGATCCGGCCGATATCCACGAAGAAATGCACCGGATGTTCGCAAGCCAACAACAGAAAGAAAAAAACGTAAAAAGGGGAATAAAAACAATTAACGAATAATTACAGAGAGCGTCTTATAGAGGGCAAACAAGGAGTAATGGTCGACAAATCGACCTTACTCTTCGGCAGGCAGTAGTGCAGAACGCGGAAGCGTAGTGCCGTGAGATATGATGTAGTGTCGATTTGTCGACTATAACGCCCACTCGTGGGCTAGGCGTCCAGCTTTCTTTCGATCGCTTCGATAACAGCGCAGATGGAAGCGTCGTTGACCTGTAGGAGCCCATCGATTTTCCGCACGGCGTTGATGATGGTCGTGTGATCCTTGCCGCCGAAACGCAGTCCGAGCTCGGTGTAGCTGGTTCCCAGCCGTTGGCGGCAGAGATACATGGCGATCATTCGGGGCTTGGCGATCGAGCGCTGCCGACCGTGGGACTTGAGCTGGGCCAGCCGGACGTTGAAGTACTCGCAAACCGCTTGCTGGATGTCCTCGACCGTCTTCACGTTGCCGGTCGGAACCGCGACCAAGCGCAGCGACTCCCGCGCCAGCTGAATATCGATGGGACGATCCAGCAGCTCGGCCCTGACCGCCAGGCGAAGAAGCGAGCCTTCCAGCTCTCTCACGTTGCTCTTGATCGTCTCGGCGATGAAGGCCCCTACCTCGGCGGGAAGGGTGATGCCTTCCAGCTCGGCCTTTTTACTGACGATGGCAATGCGCGTGTCGAGCTCGGGAGGTTGAATGTCCGCGATCATGCCCCACTGAAATCGGCTGACCAATCGATCCTGCATTTCTCGAATCTGCTGGGGGAACACGTCACAGGAGACCACGATCTGCTTGTCCGCGTGGTAGAGCGAGTTGAAGGTATGGAAGAACTCTTCTTGGGTTTGCTCGCGGGTGGCCAGGAACTGGATGTCGTCGATCAGTACGGCGTCGCACTGAACCCGGTAGCGCTCGCGGAACTCGTTTATTCTGTGGTTCTGAAGCGCGGCGATGAACTCGTTGGTGAAACGCTCCGCCGATACGTACAGTATTCGCGCGTTGGGGCGGGACTCCAGCATGCGGTGGCCCATGGCATTGACCAGATGGGTCTTTCCCAGACCGACCCCGCCGTAGATGAAGAGGGGATTATAGCGCTTGCCCGGGCTGGAGGCCGCGGCAAAGCAAGCCGCGTGGGCCAGCTGGTTTGAGGGACCGACCACGAAGTTCTCGAAGACGTACTTCGGGTTCAGCCCCAAAGCGCGTCTCATCTTTTCCGAGCTCTTCACCGCCACCGTTTCACTCTGCTCGGAAACCTGCTTCCGAGCGCGATCCGGACGGGTTTCTATCCGATCGGAGAGCCGTTCGTCGACCTCCCACTTTACCTCCAGGCTCTGCTGTCCGGTCTGGCCACAGAGCGACTGGGTTATCAGGTCGACGTAGTGCGCCCTGATCCAGTCGGCGTAGAAGCGGTTCGGGATACGCAACAATACGGTACTGTCCTGGATGCCGCCGAACTGTATCGGCGCCAGCCAGGTTTCGTAGCTTTCCGCCGAGATCTTCCCCCGGATCTCGGACAGCGCCACCTTCCAGGGATCTGCCGGGCAGATGTCCTCTTGGCGCTGCGGTACGCGCTCAATCGAATCAATATCGGCGGGATTCCCACCGGTTGGCCCCATGTTATTCACAAGCTATCCCCAACCCGCATTTACTGATGCCATAAAAGAACAACTCGCCTCGCACGTTTCACTCTTTCCGTATTCCGACAAACAGCTTGGCCAAAAAAGACGGAGATCCGCCCAGACCCCGGGAGCAATGACTCAGCTAGAAATGTTCCGATATTCCCAATCGTCGCGTACCGGAATTATCCACCGCTTCGGCAGCGCGTCGAAATCTGTACGAGTTATTTCATCCCAGAGCCCGAAGAGAGAACAGTTAACCGACGTTCTGGGGATATTCAATCGCGTATTCGTAAGTAATCGACATCCGGAGATTTTTTCGGAGGAGGTTCTACGTGATCATTTCGCCGAAAAGGAGGAGCACCGAGGCAATTGTCGCAAGGCATCAATAGTATTGACCTTTTCCTGTCACTTCCGAAGTAGAACCGCGGTTTCGCGCGACCTGGCCTACCGGCGCTTGACGACAATTTGGCGCGACCCCGCGACGCTGGTAGGTTCTGGCAGCAGCACTGGTCGTTCGAAAGGAGCGGTTTTCGAGGTCCGTACGGACACCCGCTTGCGCTCCTCGAGGTGATTACGATGGCGCGTCGTCGCGTTGAGAAAACGGATTGCTCACGTTTAACAAAATTTCTTCGATCGATCACCAGCCGCGTTACGACAAGCGGCCAAAGTCTCGCGGGTTCGTTCTTCGTGTTCGCTTTTGCGCTTTTGGCGTCGACCGCGGTACAGGCCGATCCTCACTGTGAAGTTGGCGAGCCGTGCGAGGGGCCGGCAGCCTTCGAAACCGCCCGCGGGCTGGCACTGGGAACGGGAAATCGGGCATCTTCGATTTCCACCTCGGCGCTGGCTTACAATACGGCGAGCCTACCGTCGGCGCGCCTCTACCACATCGAGGCAGACGTGGACTACCAACCCAGCGACGAGGTGGTGGTACTAGGCGCGGGCGTGGTCGACTCGGTTACCACCCGGCTGGCCGCCGGCCTCGCCTTCCGGGGTACCGTCGCCAACTCGGATCAGGGCTACAACGGCATTGATTTCCTTCTAGGCCTCGGCTTCCCGTTTGCGGACGAGGTGGCGATCGGCGTGAGCGGCCGCTACGTGAACCTGTGGGACGAGGAGGACCACCTGGTCAAGGGCCTGACCATGGACACCTCGTTGAGCGTTCGGCCGGTGGAGGCGCTGCAGCTGGCTTTCCTGGCCTACAACGTGATCGACCGCAACTCCGAGTACGTCCCCATCCTTCTCGGGGGCAGCACGGCGGTCGTGCTGGGCGACACGTTCAATGTTGGCGCGGACTGTCTGGTCGACATCTCGACCTATGAGAAGGCCCGGTACGTGTTGGGCGGCGGGCTAGAGTATGTATCGGGCGGTACGCTACCGCTGAGGTTGGGCTACGCTTTTGACTCGGGCCGCGAGACCCACGCGGTGACCGGCGGGCTCGGCTATATAAGCCAGCAGTTCAGCGCCGATGTGGCGCTGCGACAGCAGGTTGCCGGCGGAAGCGATACCCGGGTGATGGCGAGCGTGCGGTTCCACGTTTTCTGACCGGCAGGCGCGGGCCGCGAGCCCGCCGAACGACGGCCTCAATCGATCCGGTAGGGGCGGGTCTTGCGCCCGCCCGAGTATACGACCGAAGAAAAAGGGAGGGGGCAAGCCCTTCCCCGACGGATCGTTTCCGGGTCAGACCAACTCCGCGTAGGCGCTGCCAAAGGCGATGTCTCCGGGGTGCTCTCTGGTGCTGGCGCGAAGCACGAGCTGGTCGGGGAGCTTCCAGATCTGGGTGACCAGGGTGTCTCCCGGCCAAACCGGCTTGCGGAACTCCCCGCCCAGCGCCTTGAGCCTGCTCGGATCGTTGCCGGCCGTCGCCCGCAGCACCGCCCGACAGACGTAGCCGAAGGTGCAAAGGCCGTGCAGGATCGGCCTGTCAAAGCCGACCGAGAGCGCGACCTCAGGATCGATGTGCAGCGGGTTGTCGTCGCCGCAGAGCCGATATAGCGCCGCCTGCTCGCGTCCGATCGCCTGCTCGACCGAGTGGTCGGGCTCGCGGTCCGGCGGCTTGTACTTGGGCCTGCGGGGCGGGGCTTCACCCCCGAAGTTGCCGTCCAGCCGGAAGATGATGGAGAACTCCGTCTCGCAGACGACCTGTTCGGACCGGTCACGCGTCTCGGTGGCGATGATCACCATGGCCATGCGCTTGAGGTCGTAGACGCCGGCCACCCGGGCGCGGCTGACCAGGGTGCCCGAGCTTTTCAGGGGAGCGGCCAGTGTGATCTTCTGGCCGTGGTGCACGATGCCGAGCGCGTTTCCCCCCACCAGGCCGTAAGCGGCCCGCGCGGCCTCGAAGGCCGGGATCACCGCGTAGCTCGGATAGACCAGCGGCCCGCGCGCCTCGTACAGAAAGTCCAGCTCTTCGAGCGTAGCGCCGATGCCCAGGGCGTAGAGCACCACGTCTCTCCATTCGTACCTGTGAACTACCGGCTCGGTTACAGTACCCACGCATTGCGGATTCAGCGCCATCGATTACCTCTGTCCTGTTTTCCCGGGAAGGAACTGGTGATAATCCATCCGAATGCTCCCGGCATCAAGCCGGGGCGCCCGACCGGTCACTGACCCATGTTCGCGCGACCCATCTCGTCGGTACGGATCTGGCCCGTGGCCCTCGCGCTGCTCGGATGCCAGGGCGAGGTCGTGCCGCGGACCGAGCCCGACGCCTGGGTCATCGACCGGTATAGCGACGCCGAGATCGACGCTCAAGGGGACGGCGGCATTGACGCGGGCCCGATCGATACCGACGGCGATGGCCTCTGCGACGAAACCGAGGCAGCGGCGGGCACCGATCCGGAACGAACCGACAGTGACGGAGACGGTATACCGGATATGAACGAGCGAGGATCCGGCTTTGATCCGCTCGATCCGGACTCCCCGGGCCTCGATCGGCAGGCTTTCCTGCCGGAAGCGGTAGGCGCCTCCGCGCAGATCCTGGCCGAGGTCCGGGTGGAGGGGCAGGGCGAATCGTTCACCGGTGAGGTCGTCTCCCTCGGTGCGGTCGCCGCGCAGGGATTGACCGCGGCCGATCTGGGCCCGGACGTGGAGGCGGTGTCCGCCGATCCGGCGGATCACGCGTACGATCTGCAACCCGCGGCCGGGCGCTTCGGCGCCGTGCAGGGAGAGACCGTGCTCAGCTTTGCCATCGGTTTCACCTTTACCGACCAGCAGCCGGCGGGTTGCGTGCGCGGCCTGCCTTTCAGCTTCGGCGTCAAGAGAACGGACAGCGACGCTCTGCTGGGGCGGCGCCGCTACCTGATCGTCTTGCATCCGGACCGAGAGGCCGCAGACGAATGGCAATGGTGCGTGCCGTCGAGCTGTATTTGAGAGAAGCGGCTGGTAAAACGGTACGAGGAAAGCGCCCGGCCCGAGAGGCGCCGCGAGCGTATGCGGCTCGCCTTTCTAGAAGGGGTCTTAAAACCTCTTCCAGGTTAGTTCTCGTTAGATCCCGTCCATCGCGCCGAAGCCCATCATCTGCCGGGTGCGCTTACGGCGGCGCCGGGCGGCCTCGGCCATCTTCTTCCTGCGCTTGATGGAGGGCTTCATATGGTGTCGCCGACGCTTGAGCTCCCGCAGGATGCCCTCGTTGGCGATCTTGCGCTTCAGATGCTTGATGGCGCGCTCCAGGCCCTTTTCTCCCACGGAGACCTCGATGGGCCTGCACTGGATTGATTCACCGATCATTCGACCTCTTTTCCCGATTTCCGGAATGGGGAAGCGTACCTTACATTAAACCTTCCGGCTTGCAAGCGGGGGCGTGCGCAAGGCCCGCCGCTACAGAGGGCGGGCACGGAGATGGGTAGGGGAAGGGCGTGCCCCTCCCGCAGCCGGCCCCGACGGGTGGGTTGGATCAGGCCTGAGCTCTCGGTTGCCCGTTCTCTGGCTCGGACGGGTCGTCGACACCATCGCCGGGCTTCTCGCCGGCTGCCTGTTGGGCCTTTTCGCCGGCGCGGCGAACGATTTCGAGCGCGTCGTGCTCGGTGCGGTCGACCACGACCGTGTCCCCGGGCGCGAAGTCACCGGCCAGGATGCGCTCGGCCAGCGCGTTTTCCAGGTGCTTCTGGACCACCCGTCGAAGCGGACGCGCGCCATAGACCGGGTCGTAGCCGAGCTCGGCCAGCAGGTCCTTGGCCGCGTCGCTCACCTGCAGCAATAGCTCGCGCTCGCTCAGCCGTTCGGCAAAGCGCCCCAGCTGGATGTCCACGATGGCCCTGAGCTGGTCGCGCCCGAGCGGGTTGAAGACCACGATCTCGTCGATCCGGTTGAGGAACTCGGGCCGGAAAGACTGCTTGAGCTCTTGCATGACCTGCCGCGTGATGGCCTCGTGCGGGTCACCCGCCTGCAGGTGGGCCGAGCCCACGTTCGAGGTCATCACGATCACCGTGTTCTGGAAGTTGACCGTGCGGCCCTGGCCGTCGGTCAGCCGCCCGTCGTCGAGCACCTGCAACAGGGCGTTCCAGACCTCGGGGTGCGCTTTTTCCACCTCGTCGAACAGGATCACCGAGTAGGGCCGGCGCCGGACCGGCTCGGTCAGCTGGCCGCCCTCGTCGTAGCCCACGTAGCCGGGCGGGGCGCCGATCAGCCGCGAGACCGAGTGCTTTTCCATGTACTCGCTCATGTCGATGCGCACCATGGCGGCCTCGTCGTCGAAAAGGAACTCGGCGATGGCGCGCGCGAGCTCGGTCTTGCCCACGCCCGTGGGTCCCAGAAAGAGAAAAGAGCCGATGGGGTGGTGCTTCTCGCCCAGGCCGGCCCGGCTGCGGCGGATGCTGTTGGCTACCGCCCCGAGCGCCTCTTCTTGGCCGATCACCCGTTCGCGCAGCTTCTCCTCGGCCTGTAAGAGCTTGGCCTTTTCGCTCTGCAGCATCTTGCTCACCGGGATGCCGGTCCAGCGCGCCACCACCGCGGCGATGTCGTTTTCGGTCACCTCCTCCTGCAGGAAGCTGCCGTCCTTCTGTACTTCCGCCAGCTCGGCCCGCGCCTGCTCGATGGACTTCTCGGCCTCGGGGATGGTCCCGTAGCGCAGCCGGGCCGCGCCTTCGTAATCGGCCACCCGCTGCATGCGCTCCAGATCGAGCCTCAGCTGCTCGACCTCGGCCTTCTTGTTGCGGATGGTGTCGATGAGCTCCTTCTCTCGAAGCCACTTGGCCTTCATGGCCTTCTGCTTGTCGCCCAGCTCGCCCAGCTCCCGCTGGATCTCCCCGAGCCGCTGCTTGCTGGCCGGGTCGCCCTCTTTCTTGAGCGCCTGCTGCTCGATCTCCAGCTCGGCGGCGCGCCGCCCGGCCGAGTCGATCTCGTGTGGCAGTGAATCGATCTGCATCTTGAGCTCCGCTGCTGCCTCGTCCACCAGGTCGATGGCCTTGTCGGGCAGGAAGCGGTCGCTGATGTAGCGGTCGGAAAGAACGGCTGCGGACACCAGCGCGGTATCGCGGATGCGGATACCGTGGTGAACCTCGTATCGATCCTTGAGCCCGCGCAGGATCGTAATGGTCTCCTGTACGCTGGGCTCGCCGGTGAACACGGGCTGGAAGCGCCTGGCGAAGGCGCCGTCCTTCTCGATGTGCTTGCGGTATTCGTCGAGCGTGGTCGCGCCGATGCACCTCAGCTGCCCGCGCGCCAGAGCGGGTTTCAGCATGTTGCTGGCGTCCATGGCCCCCTCGGCCGCGCCCGCTCCCATCAGGGTGTGCAGCTCGTCGATGAAGAGCACCACCTGGCCCTGCGCGGCCTCGATCTCCTTCAAAACGGCCTTGAGCCGATCCTCGAACTCGCCGCGGTACTTGGTTCCCGCCACCAGCGAGCCCAGGTCCAGCGCCAGGATCCGCTTGTCCTTCAGGCTCTCGGGCACATCTCCGTTGACCACCCGGTGGCCGATGCCCTCCACGATGGCGGTCTTGCCCACACCGGGCTCGCCGATCAGCACCGGGTTGTTCTTGGTGCGCCGGGCCAGCACCTGCATTACCCGCCGGATCTCTTCCTCGCGGCCCACCACCGGGTCGATCTTGCCCGCGCGCGCCAGCTGGGTGATATCCCGCGTGTACTTCTCGAGCGCCTGGAACTTGCCCTCGGGATCGGGGTCGGTCACCCGCTGCGAGCCGCGCACCTCCTGTAGAGCTCCCAGCAGCTTGTCCCGATCCAGCCCGGCTCGCCCCAGCGCCTTGCCGATCTCACCGTTCTGTTCGAGCGCGGCCAGCAGGATATGCTCGGCCGAGGTGTACTCGTCCTTGAGCTTCTCGGTCTGTTGCCAGGCGCGGGTCAGCACCTCTCTGAGCCCGCGCGAAAGCGCGGCCTCGGCTCCGCCCTGCACGCGGGGCAGCGCTTGCAGCCGCCGTTCGAGCTCGGCGGCCAGCCCGGCCGGATCGACGCCGGCCTTCTGCAGCAACGCGGGCGCCACCCCGTCGGCCTGCCCGAGCAATGCGAGCAGCAGGTGCTCGGTCCCGAGCTCGGGGTTGCCGCGCTCGGCGGCCAGGCTCTGGCTCTGCACCAGCGCATCTCGGGTCTTGTTGGTCAGCCTGTCCAGTCTCACGGTCGCTCTCCGTTGGTTACGGCCGCCGATCGCGCAGGTGCACATCCGCGCCCCGCCGGCTCTCGCGTCTCTCAATTCAAGGTAACCACGCGACTAGGCGCGTCAATTGCCTGCCGGAGGGCGCGCTACGCAAGAGCGGCAGGACGCGGTCAGGCTTGCTTTCGCGGACCTGGTTGGTCGCACGCGGGGTCACGCGGGCTGCAGCGCGCCCAGGATCATGCGCCGCTCCCGCTTATCTTCCATCGTGTACACCTCCCAGCCCAGGCAGAAATTATCCGTCCGAAAGTCGGTACAGTGGCAACCTGATAGTAGCCCGCGACCAGAACCATGCGCGGAGCGCCTGCAGACGGAGGTGAAGATGAAACGGGTGGGTACCACGTACCGGTTGTCCGGCTTGCTACTCGCGGCAGCGCTGATCGGTTGCGCCTCGGACGAAGGCGGGTCCGAGCAGGGCGACGCGGCGGTCGAAGCGGACACCGGGGGCGACGAAGAGCAGGTCGAGGTGCCGGACTACGACTTCTCGGCCATCGGTCCGGAAATGGAGGACTTCCTGCAGCAGAGCGCCACGGCCACCGGAGCGTCCATCATCGTCGTGCACCGGGATTATGGGACGGTGCACAAGGAGGCGTTCGGCGATCACACCCTGGACACCATCGCGCTTATCGCCTCGGCCAGTAAGCTGCTGAGCGCCGGCGTGCTGATGACCCAGTATGACGACGGCACGCTCGACCTGGAGGAACCGGTTTCGAGCTATATCGCTGAATGCGAGGCCAGGCCCGGTATCACCGCCGCGCACCTGCTCTCCAACACCTCGGGTATGCCCGGGCTAATCGATACCATCGCCAACCTCGCCGGTTCCAAGCTGCTCTGCCAGTTCGACCAGACCGATACCCTGCAGAACTGCGCGAAGACCATCTGCAGCGCCGATCTGGCCGGGGACCTGCAACCGCCGGGCACCGCGGTGCGCTACGGCGGGGCGCAGTGGACGCTGGCCGGGGGGTTGGCCGAGGTGCTGAGCGGTAAGTCCTTCGAGCAGCTATTGACCGAGCGCTTCATCGAGCCCTGCGGCCTGGGGACCCTTCGCTACGGTAACCACTACGCCGAGGCCTTTCTCAACGGCGACCTGCTCAACTACCCGAGCTTCTTCCAGAACGATCCGGCCAACATCCCCGAGACCCAGAATCCGCAGATCGAGGGGGGGGCGATGTGCAATCTGGACGACTACGCGACGATCCTGCTCATGCATCTCCGGGACGGCAAGTGCGGCGACACCCAGGTGCTGTCCAGGGAGGCGGTGGAGCAGATGCGGGTCGACCGGCTGGCCGAGGTGACCGACGCCACTATGATGGGCGTTCCCATCGAGGCCTATGGATTCGGCTGGTGGATCGAGCCCGAAAACGAGATATATACCGATCCGGGCATGTATGGCGCGGTACCCTGGATCGATCTGAAACGGGGCTACGGCGCCTACATCTCGCTGGAAACGAACTTCGTCGATGGCACCGCTCTTCAAGCGCGTATCCGTCCGCTGGTCGAGCAGGCCTTCGACGCCGTGCAGTGAGCGTCCGGGTTGATCGAGGTTCGGCGATCTTCGCCGGCAGAGAGAACATGCAACAATATACCTGTAACGACTACCGGCAGGAGATGGTCCTGCTGGGGCTCAAGCGCCGGCTCGAGGACCCGGATATCGACGACGAAGAGCGCCGGGAGCTCGAGGGGCAGATCCGCGAGCTGGAAGAACAGATGGGGATCGGCTGATCGGGAGCGGGTGTGGGCCCCGGTCTGACCATTTTGCCGTCTAGCGGCAATTTGGTCGAACCACCCCTAGAAGTGGTTTCAAAACCCCTCCCGTCGTCTTTCGGGCGGGGCGGCCCCATCTGCTGCGTTGCTCCTCCTCGAAATAGCCCCGCTATTCCTCGTCGTCGCGCCTTGCAGCTGGGGCCGCCGCGCTCCGAAATACTCGGTCCGGGGGTTTTGAAACCACTTCTAGGTGTAGGGATGATAACCGCGGGAAAAACCGGCCGATATGTGATCAATCATGAGAAGCGGTGGGGTTAAAACGCCCCACCCGGAGAACATTATCGCATACGCCTAAACGGTCTACTCTCCTTGCTTTCACCGCCACTTTTCCGCTACCTAACCTCCCCATGGGTGGATCGAGGCGTATTCCGTGGCTGCTGCGCGGGCTTTTGGCGACGCTGCTGGTGACGCTGCTGGTCACGCACAGCGGCTGCGCCGCGATGGTGCGGACGTGGCACTTTGCCGCGGACATGACCGAGGCGCCCGCCGAGGCGCCCCTGCGGATCGGCAACCCCAGGGCGAGCGTGACGCGAGACGTCGTCGTGCTCGAGATGGACGTCATGAACCGCCGCGACACGCCCACTCTCATCGAAGTAGGCCCGCTCACCCTAGTACTTCCAGACGGGACGCGCATCGTCGGGCGGCCCGGTCTTATAGCGCAAGGGATGCAACTCGCCGGTGATGCGATGACGCTGATCGGGGTGCGCGACGAACCCGATCCCCGCATTGCCCCCGGCGGGATCGTGCGGGTCGAGGTCGGCTTTCGCGACACCCGGCGCGACCTGCGGCGCTATGCCTCGATGGTCGTGGAGACCGGCTCCATCACCGCGGACGGCAAGCCCGGTGGTCTGCCCGCGATCACCCTACACGCGCCGCCCCAGGCCCCGATCGGACAGGACATCTGATGCGCCGGCTCTCACCACTGTTGTTGTCGCTGGCCGCCCTTGCGGGGGGGTGCGCCCTGAATCTCAACGAGGCCCGCCCAGCGCGAGTGCTGCGCGGCGGCGAGATGGAGATCAGTCAGGTCTCGAGCGTCGTGTTGCCGACGGCCTTCTTCACCCAAGCCATCGACGCCGCCGACCAGAGCGCCCGCGCCGTCACCCAGGGAGAAGAGGTCGACGAGGCGCAGCGCCGGTCGATCCTCCGGGCCGCGGTCCTCAGCGCCGTGCACGGGCCCGGCTACGACGCTCAGCTGCAATTCGGCCTCGGCCTCGGCTACCGCTTCGACGTCTCGGCGCGCCTGGCCTCGGGCATCTACGGCTTGTCCGTGCGCAGGGGCTTCGACCTCGGTCTCTGGGACGGCAGCCTGGGCGCCCGCCTGCTCTACAATACCGGCAGCAGCACCATCCCCTACGTCGACGACATCAACGACGTGCTGAGCGTCGCCGATACGCAGCGCCTCGACAGCCAGCTGTTCGCCTCCGTCGGCCGCGAGTGGGGCGAGTGGGGGCGGTTGTGGTTCGGCGCCAAGGGCATGCACAGCATCTACCGTGTAGACGTCGAAGGCGACATCCTCGATACCGGCGATGTTCGCGTCACCGGACAGGCGTACTACCTCGGCGGCTTCGTCGGGCTAGCGCTGGGTTTCCGCTACCTGTTCGTCGTCGCGGAGATAATGGCCCTGTACAGCTGGGGCGGCGGCGACATCGGCGGCCGCGATATCGACCTCGACACGCCCGTGCTGGTACCGAGCTGGGGCTTACGCGGTACCTTCTAACCCCTTCCCCCTCGGGCGCAGTGACATTTCTGCTGTTTCGCGGCAATCTGGTCGACCATGCGGACCGTTACCGCGCTGGCTCTGGCCGTGCTCCTGATCGCGCCCGGCGCGATCGGCTGCGTCGAGGCCACTGACGAGCGGGGCTCGGACAGCGGCGGCTCGGCCGCGGGCGCGGCCGGCAGCGGCGGGGCGGGCTCTGGCGGTGCCGGCAGCTCGGGTATCGGCGGAGCCGGGCCGGGAGGAGATGGAGCGAGCGGACAGGGCTCGGAGCCGCTACCGGACGGCGGCACGGCCGGCGCACAGCCCGCGGCCGGCAGCGGAGGAAGCGATACCGGCGCCGCGGGCGGCACGGCCGGCGGTACCGGGGGCTCGCAAGCCGGCAGCGGCGGCGGCGGATGCGTCGATGTCAGCGGCGTGGACTACGGCCTGTGCCGGATGCTGATTGGCTGGGGCTTTGACGGGGAGAAGTGCCGGAGCTTCGGCGGGTGCGACTGCGAGCCCAACTGCGATCACTTCTACGATGACGCTATCTCCTGCGCCACCGCTTGCGCGGCAAACGGTGGCTGCGACCTATCGCTGATGAAGCGCGATCTGGCGCCCGACCAGATGTGCGACACGGTCTTCGTCTGCGTCGAACCGACAGCGAGCGATGCGTTCAGCGGGATCTTACCCGGCGTATCCTGCCCGGGCGACGGGGGCTGGTCCTGCACCGACGCGGCTACCTGTGATACCGCCTACGGACACTACTATATAACCGACGAGCAGTGGACCGAGATCTGTGCGCTCAGCCTCTTGCCCGAGGTGCGCGAGCTGGTCTGCATGGTCTGGCTCTGAAAAAGGCCGAAATAGCGCTCCTACAAAAATGTAGGCGAGGACCGGACCACCTTGCCCCTACGCCCGATCGGTCGTAGGTAAGGTCCGTCAGCTATCGTTTACCGCTACCGGTCGTCATCGACCCTGATCGGAAGCGCGGCGGGCCGACCCGGCGTTCGCCGGATGGATGGGACAAAGACGGGAGTAGCGAGGATGTGCGGAATTGCCGGATGCGTCGGCGTCCAGGACACCAAGACGATCGAGCGGATGTTGGACGCGTTGCCCCACCGGGGCCCGGACGATCGCGGCATCCATACCCACGGCCGGTTCGTGCTCGGCCATACGCGGCTTTCCATCGTCGACGTGCTCAAGGGCCACCAGCCCATCCTGGCCAACGGGGGTAACAGCGGCATCATCTGCAACGGCGAGATCTACAACTATCAGTCAATCCGCGACGACCTGGCCGTCAGGTATCCCTTTACCACCCACTCCGACTCCGAGGTGGTGCTACATCTGTACCAGGAAAAGGGCCCGGAGTGCGTGCGCGAGCTGGACGGCATGTTCGCCTTTGCTCTCTATCGCGGCGACGACTTCATGCTGGCGCGCGACCCCATCGGCATCAAGCCTCTTTATTACGGCTATCGCGACGGCAACTTCTACTTCAGCTCGGAGCTGGGGGCCATGAGCCTGTCGGGCGTGCCCGAGGTCTACGAGTTCCCCCACGGGCACTATTACACGCCGGAGCAAGGGTTCGTGCGGTACTACCAGGTGCCGCGGCCGCGGGGCTGGCACCTGACCCAGGTCGATCACGCGGCGCGGCTCATCCGTTCTACCCTGGAGCACTCGGTCCGCAAGCGCCTTTTGGCCGACAAGCAGATCCAGGTGGGCGCCTTCTGCAGCGGCGGGCTGGACAGCAGCTTGATCGCCGCCATCGCCGCCCGCGAGATGCCCCATTTACACACCTTTGCTGTCGGTATGCGCGACCCGTCGGGCCGGGAGAGCGACGATCTGATCGCCGCCCGGCTGGCGGCCGAGTATATCGGCACCGAGCACCACGAGTACCTGATCAGCGAGGACGACTACTACCAAGCCTTGCCGCACGTCATCCGGAAGCTGGAGACCTACGATCCGTCGCTGGTGCGTTGCGCCGTGCCCTGTTACTTCACCTGCCGGCTGGCGGCCGATTACGTGACGGTGGTGCTGACCGGCGAGGGAGCGGACGAGATCTTCGCGGGTTACCACTACATGAAGCGTTTTAGGGGGGAAGAGGTCAACCGGGAAGCGCAACGGCTGATCGCCGGGGTGCACAACATCAACCTACAGAGAGCCGACCGCATGGGCATGCTCTTCAGCCTGGAGCTCAGGGTTCCCTTTTTCGACACCGATCTGATCGAGCTCGGCATGAAGGTCTCGCCAGCGCTGAAGATCCGGGAGCGGGACGGGGACAAGATCGAGAAATGGATCCTGCGCCAGGCCTTTGCCGGTACCGGGTACCTGCCCGACCAGATCCTCTGGCGCTACAAGCTGCAATTCACCCAGGGCGCGGGGTGCGAGACCCTGGGCGAGCGTCTGGCCGAGAGCGAAATTTCGGACGACGAGCTGGAGCGCATACGCGAGCAGAACCCCGGGGCGGTCATCAACAGCAAGGAAGCCGCGTACTACTACCGTATATTTCGGCGGTACCACCCGCAGGACTCGGTGTTGAAGTCCATCGGCATCTGGAGCGGGTTCGACTACGCGGAGGAGCGGGAGAAACGTTCGGGCACCATCACCGTGCGACAGACAGGGACGTAGCTACATTATTTACAGTATTTCGCTCTCGGATGCGCGTCCGGACCCGTCCACGCATTAATGTAAATAATGTAGCTACGTCCCTGGCACCCCCGTCCCTGGCACCCTACCTGGCACCCTACGCGGGGTCACCGGAACCGCGCGGCGGTGACGTTCCGGAAACCGGCGGTACCCGTGAGCTAGGCAGGAGAATCGGGCGCGCGGTTCCGGTGACCCGGAGGGGGGGGAGGAGGTAGAGCAGCAGGGCGATGGCGAGCAGCGCCAGGGCGCGAAGCCAGACCAGCAGGGTTAAAGCTACCGTCCAGGGGCCGCCCTCGGCCGCAGCGGTCCCCCACCTGAAGCGGCCGAGCTCATCGACGACGCCAGCATAGGCGAAGGGGAAGATAGCCGCGTTGAATAGATCGAGCGCGACCAGCAGCGCGCAAAGCGCGACCAGGTTCCGACGGTCGGCAGAGGCCATGGCCAGCAGCAGCGGCGGATAGAACCAGAGGTTGAACTGGGGAGAGTAGACGCGGTTGAGCACCAGAAGCGCCATACAGACCAGCGCGACCTTGGCTGCCCAGGGCATCTGGCGCCGGGTTAGCAGCACCGCGGCCGCGGCCGCCAGGGACAGCCAGGAAGCGAACCGCTCGCAGGGCAACTCACCGATCCAGAGGGCGCTGGCGCCGAGCACGGTGTCCGGGGCCAGGTGGCGATCGGAGTGGAACCGGTAGGTGTTGAGCCAGTAGTAGAGGTCTCCCTTCAGGATCAGGCTTGCGATCACAAAGGGTGCGTTCACCCAGAGCAGGACCAGGGCCATCACCTTGAAGGCTTTCAGCGCGTTGCGCCGCATCTCGGTCCGCTCCTGCCCGAGCTGCTGTACGGCGATGGCGATGGCTGGATACCACTTGAGGGTGACGCCCAGGGACCAGATGGCCACGGCCCGCAAGGGCTTTCCGGCCCGATGCGCCGCGTACCCGCCGAGCAGCAGAAGCGCAACCGTGCTCTCGAAGCGCACCGGCGAGAGGATGACCACCGAGGGAAGCGCGAGCCAGAGCAGTGCGATCAGGCTCGCCCGCAAACCGCCCGCGCCGCGGGCGAGGCGGTAGAGCAGATAGGCAGAGCCGAGATCGGCGACAAAGGAGAGCCCGACCTGCAGGCGCAGGGTCTGCTCGAATCGCGTCGCACCGAATACGGCGCCCAAAATCCCGTAGAGCAGGCCGGCTCCCACCGGATACTCCCTGGAAAAATCGACGTAGGGGATTCTTCCGTCGTCGAGAATACGCCGGATGAACCCCGCCCACGGAGCCACGTCCGCACACAAAAAGCGCCAGGACGGGGCGCTATCGTGGTGCTCGATGAGCCAGAGGCCGAAGCCCGCCTTGACCGCTACAGCCGCCAGAATGCCCGTCGCCAGCAGCAGCCGCAGGGGGGAGCCGAAAGCTGGTCGGTCGGACGGGTCGCGGTCGGTCATACGCCTTTACTCGCAGGCGGCCGGGGCGCCCAGCTCGTGCCTGAGCTCGGACAGCCACCGGTCTCGGGTGGGGTCGACGTCTATCTCGGACAACATGCGGCCGGCCCGCTCCGGCTGGCCGCGCTGGATGGCCAGCGCGATGCCGAGCGCGATGGTGAGACGGTTCTCGCCTTCCGCCCGCGCTATCCGCAGGGCGCGCTCGGCTTCCGCGAGCCGGCAGAGACGGATTCCGATCATCGCGGCTAGGATCTGCGCGGTCGAGAGGTTCATGTTCCGTTCGAGCGCCGGTACGAGATCCTGTAAAGCCTGGCGGTAGCTCTCGCGCCTCTCGGGGTCGGTCGCCGGCGCAAGGCCGTCGGTGCCGTTGTCCCTGAGGTAGGGTGAGAGCCGCAGCAGAGCTCGCTGCAATCCCAGGTAGGCCTCGGCGCCCGGCCCCTCTCCGATCCGGCCGATCTCGGCTCGCGCCCTTTCTCGCTCGTCCGGCCCAAAAACCCGGATGGCCAGATTGGGCGCCAGCACCTCGATGGACCGCTCGCGGGGCAGGCCGCGTACGAAGAGCAGGTGGCGGTCGCCGATGGTGGCCAGACCGAAGCCGGGGTGCTTCGCGAGCATCGCGATCGAGGCGGCATGCTCCGGTCGGTTGTGGCGCAGCACGATGGCGTCCACGCCCTTTTCCTCCGCCAGGGCCAGAAGCCGTGCGGGCTCGGCCAGGTCACCCGATACTCTTTGTAACACATCGAGCGGATAGACGGATTGGCGGCCGTCGATCAGCACCCGGCTCTTGGGGACCGCGAAGCTCAGGTACCAGCTGTCTTCCATCAGAGCGGCGATGCGCGCTCGCGGACGGTGCCGCGCGAGCCAGCGGCCCGGGGCCGCAGGAAGGTTGCGGACCGATATCCCCCAGCCCGGCTGCTGGTACGGTTTTCGGTCCTCCGCCACCGAGGGCAGCCAGAGCAGGCCCAGTAGACCGACGGCGGGCAACGCCAGGCGCAAGCCCGGCCGGCGAGCCCACGGGTGCAGGCGCGTCGCCACGCCCTCGGCCACTACCGGAGCGCCGAAGAGCAGGGCCAGATCGATGAAGCGGGTCGAGCGACCGGCCATGATCAGCATTCCCAGGACCATCAGCAGGCTGGAGCGGCCGGGGGGTCCCGCTCGCCACAGCGGGGCAATGCTCCAGGCCAGCAAGCCGAGCGCCGCGAGAAAGATGGCGATGTCCCAGCCGTCACCCCGCTGTGCGAGGGGGGTCCACTCGCCGATGAACCAGCGCGTGCCCTCGCTGCCGATGTGCATCACGGTCTCCAGCATGATGGCCGGACCCCAGGGGGAGACGCAGCTGCCCAGGACGAGCGCTGCCAGCACCGCCCCATAAACTCGTTGCCGCTTCGGGTCGCCCAGGTGCCCGACCAGAAAGGCGCCGGTAACTAGAAAGCCCAGCGGTCCCGAACCGTGCAGGTTGGTCCAGGCGATTTGCAGGGCGCAGAGCAGGCCCAGCGTGCCCCAGGGAAGGCGAGGATCCTCATCCTCGCGGCGGGCCAGATAGAGCAGGCGCTCGAACAGCACCGCGCAGGCCAGCAGACCGAACAGGTGGGGCCGGACGCTGAAGCGAATGCGTAGCGCCGGGATCGCCCACAGATAAAACAGGGCGCAGAGCCAGGGCGCCAGCTGGTGGCGGTAGCAGGTGCGAACCAGCACCACGGCCACGGCCGCGATCACCGCCACCTTGGTCGCGACCAACAGCGGCGCGCCCCCCAGGTCGAACAGCAGCCAGAGCAGCAGCCCGGTCGCCCAGTTGGCGTTGCGCCAGGGTTGCGGGCTGTCGAAGTAAAAGGAAAAGGTGTCGTGGCCGGGGACGCGCCCGAGCTGCCAGATCTGCCGCCCCGCGGCCAGGTGGCCGAAGGTGTCGTTGGTCCAGACCGGAAAGAAGGCGGCGAAGCCGAGCACGGCCGCGGCCGCCAGTGCCGCCGACAGCCTCGAATCTTCCGGTAGCTTCGATCCCAACGGCACCTCTATTTCACTAGGTAATCAGGATTCCAAACCCGGTTGTCTCGAATCAGCGCTCGATTCAGGGAGTAGACCGAGGTGACCACTTCTTCGTATCGCTTTGTAATCTGCTGGTACCGGTCCAGGGAGGCCAGGTTCCGGGTCTCCTCGCGATCCTCGGCCAGGTCGTAGAGGTACTCCCAGTCCCACTTGTAGTTCTTGAAGTACTTGTACTTGCCGGAGCGTATCCCGGCCGATTCGCCGCCGTTGGAGGTGGAGAAGAAGGCCCGGTCGGTCCCCGGCGGGAAACGCCGCAGCAACGATTGTCCGATGAAGGGATTGGGCGTTTCGATCCCCAGCCGGTCGAGTATGGTGGGCCCGATATCCGCCAGCTGGCGGATTTCGCTATAAACCTGCCCCGGCGCTCCCCCCCAGTCGGAACCGATCAGGGCCAGCGGTACCCAGACCAGATCCTCCCAGAGCTTGTTCTGTTCGCGCTCCTGGTGGGGGGAGAACCAGTTGATGCCGTGGTCGCCGGCGATGATGAACAGGGTGTTGTCGTACTTCGGGTTGGCGTGCAGACGGTCGACGAACCTACCGATGGCATTGTCGGTGTAGTTCATGAGATTGGGGATCTGGTTGCCGGCAACCTCGTGGTCGCCGAGCTCGAATCGTTCGTCCGGGAGGATGAATGGATAGTGAGCCGAGAGGGTGGCGAGGGTGAGGAAAAAGGGTCGCGGATCGGTGCGTTCTTCCAGAAACCTCTCCACCACCGGAAAGAAATCGTGATCCCGGATCCCCCAGTTCACCACCGGGAGGCCGGCGAACAGCGGAGTGTCCACGTCGTACAGGGTCTCGAACCATTGCTCGAGCCGCGGCTTCTTATTGGAGAAAGCGATGTGTCCGCCGTGCAGGTAGATGGTCTGGTAGCCCCGGTTTCTGAGGATGGAGGGAAAGCAGAGCAGGGCGAGATCCGGGTTGTGCTGGAAGATCCACTCGGAGGAGAGCCTGGGCAGGAGCGAACAGTAGATCGAGATCAGTGACCAGCGGGTCTGGGTGCCGTTGGCGTACGCGTTGTGGAAGCTCGTCCCCTCGGCCGCCAGGCGGTCGAAGTTCTTGGAAGCCGCCCGGTGGTATCCGATGCTGCCGATGTTGACGGCTCGGGCGCCCTCCCAGTGGATGAAGATGATATTGGGCGGATCGGCGTCCAGCCCGGAGCAGTCCTCGTCGATGCCGTTGCCGGCAATGTCCTCGGCCCCTGGATGGATGGACCGCTCGCGGTCGTTACAGTCCTGGGCCTGTGCGAAGCCGTCGCCGTCGAAATCCGTCCGGCAAGAGGCGCGGGGGTGTTTGCCCAGCTGACACAGGTGGAACGGCGTCGCCTTGATCAAGGGATACTCGGGATCGACGAAGCGCCACCCCGGATCGGCCGGGCCCGGTCGCGGCAGGGGAAGAGCCGTATAGCGCCCCGCGTCGGAGAGCCGTAAGGTCGGGCTTCCCAGCCGGCTGGTCGCGACCAGCTCGCCGGACAGCGAGATGAGCGCGTTTTCGGCCAGATCGGCCGCGGTCGGTAGGCTCGGGGCCAAGGGGCCGGCGAACGATCCGAGCAGCACCAGACAAGCGGCGACGATCCCTATGCGGCCGGCGGTCCGTTCCAGAGCGGTAGCGGGAACCGGGATGAGGCTGCAGAGAACAAATGCACCCGAGACCAGAGCGATGGCGAGAAACAGAGTGCCGCTATCGGGGCCGGATAGCATACCCGCGTTCAACCGGGAAAGGTTCGCGAAGAGGAAACCGATATGGGCCCAGGTCGCGTGGGCTCCGAAGTAGAGAAAGAACTGGGCATCGACCATCAGGGCCGCGATGAATAAGGAGAAGAAACCGAGCTCGAGCCTGTCGGCCAGCGGCCGGCGGATGATTCGCAGCCGCGAGGGAAGTCGTGCGGGTAGAACGACCGCGAGCAGGAGCAACACCCCCACGACGATCCCATCCCGAAAAAAACCTACCATCAGGGCCGCGGCCCAGGCGGGAACGGAGCGCTGGTCAGGCGTGTAATGCTGGTGCGCCAGATACCAGATCCGCGGTGCGGACATGAAGATCCATAAGAGCAAATAGACGAAAACCCGGGATCTTCTCTCTCTGTTCATACGCGGATCGCGTCGAGCGTCCGATGACGACGGCCCTCGGTCGCATGATAACCGGCGTCCGCGGGGTTAGAAAGAACGGGCTGTTGTCATCTCGAACGCAGAGTGTCATCTCGAACGAAGTGAGAGATCTCAAGGGAAGAGATTTCGCACTTCGTGCGAAATGACAGCGATTTGCTGGAAATGACAGCGACGGAGCCGTACGGTCGCGGAGCGGTACGGTCGCGAGCAATCCCGGGTTTCGTCGGCCGTCGGATATTTAAAAAAAACCCCCCTCCCGGGGGTGGAGGAGGGGGGCCGGTACTACGAGATCGTCGCCTGTTTGGCTACAAGCCCTGCTGGCACTCGCGAAGCTCGTTCGCGCACTGAATGAAGGCGAAGGGGTTCTGGAACATGCAGGTCGTCCAGGCGACGTTACAGTCGATGATCTCGGGAACCTCAAGGGAATCGGCCACTGCCTGAGCGCAGTCGATCAGACCGTCAGTGCAGCCGAGCAGGTCGGAAACCGACTCGGTTTCCAGGGTGCAGTCGGCGGCCGTCTCGGCGCAGCCCACCACCTCGGAGACGGGCACCTCGGGAAGCTCGACGCCCAGGCTCTCGCTCACGCACAGGGCCTCCTGCTCGGCGCAGGCGGTAAGCTCGCTCGGGGTGGAGGCGGTCAGGATGCAGTCGTCAAGAGCGGCGGTGCACGCGAGCACGTTCTCCACCGTCTCGGCGACCTCGTCCGGGATGACGACCCCGGCGGCCTCGTCCACGGCGCAGATCGCCATGGTTTCGCCGCAGCCGGTCAGATCGGTGACGCTCTGGGCCTCGTTGATGCACTCGACCGCGCCGTCCACGCAGGCCGCGGTGCCGCTGACGATGGTGGGAAGCTGTACGTCCAGGATATCGGCCACGCACTGGGCCTCGGCCTCGGCGCAGAGGGCCAGCTGGGTGGGCGTCTCGGCGGCGAACACGCAGTCGTCGAGCTCGGCCGTGCACTGGGCGACGTCGGACGCGGCCTGGATAACCTCGGCCGGAAGCCCGTTGTCAGCGGTGGCAGTGCACAGGGTGTAGTCCATGTTGCAGAAGATCAGGCCCAGAAGGCCCATGTCGTCGATACAGGCATCGCGCTGGTCGGCGCACTGGGCGAGGGTCATCGCCTGGGTGGTAAGACCCGGCTCCTCGTCAACAGCCACGTTTGCCGCGCAGCCGACCTGTAGAGCCATGAACGTCGCAAAACAGAGAACCATAGCCTTTTTCATGATCGCCAATCTCCTTGGAATTTGGTTAAAACTAGAAAAATCTATCTTTGTTGGATACCGCGGTGCTGCGTAATACCCGTCAATTCCGAGCCGGCCGTGCCATATCCGGTCTCGACTTCCACTGCCACTAATGCGGCCCGTACACCTTTCTGTGATCCGATGTAAGGAAAAAACGCATAGGGCACGACATGTCACAAAATGGAGACGTGGAGTACGGGTAACACGTGCCATTTATGTCAATAATATCAATGTATTGGTGTGCTGGCTCAGGGCTGTTCGACAAGCGCACAAAGAAAAAAATTACTGAGGATTAATGGATCTGGTGAATTCCAGATCGCCTCTCCCCGTTGCCCCCCTCGTGCCCCCTCCGGGTCACCGGAAGCGCGCGCTCGAATATCTTCCTGAGCTCTCACCGAGCACTGCTTACACCGAACGTTACAGCCGCGCGCTTCCGGTGACCCCGCGTACGACCTTAGAGGTCTGCGAGAGCGCCCGGCGCCGCGTCTCGAAAAGACGCGGCCGCAGTCATAGCAAAGGCGAACGGAAAATCCGGATGTCAGCGAAACGGGTCGCGTCTTTTCGAGAGGTCTCTCGCGGACAAGAGAGGGTGTTATTCGAATAAATCGGCCAGCGACCGGTCCCGGCTGGCCGGCCGGGCTCTAGTCTTGGCCCATTGGCGCAGCGCCTTGATGCGCTCCTCGAAGGTCTCGTACAGGGGCACGATCTGCTCGAGCTCCTTGCCGATGTCCTCCCCGGTCACCTCGCGGCTCTCGGCAAAGGCCCGGTACATGCCGGCGATCACCCCCTGCTCCAGCTCGGCACCGGAAAAGTGGTCGGTCTGCCGCGCCAGCGCTTCCAGGTCGAAGCGGTCCGGCTCGCGTCCGCGCTTGGACAGGTGGATGGCGAGGATGTCGCGCCGTTCGTGCTCGTCGGGTAAATCGATGAAAAAGGTCTCGTCGAAACGCCCCTTGCGTAGCAGCTCCGGCGGCAGCGTGGCGACCTCGTTGGCCGTGGCCACCACGAAGACCGCCACCCGCTTCTCCTGCAGCCAGGTGACGAAGGAACCGAACACCCGGCCCGCGTTGGTCGCGCCCCCGGCTTCCGCGTCGTAAAAGCCCTTTTCCACCTCGTCGATCCAGAGCACCACCGGTGCCAGCGACTCGGCCAGCCGGGTGGCCTTGCGCATGGCCGTCTCGGCCGAGGGCGAGCCGAACACCGAGGCCAGATCGAGCCGGGTCAGCGGAAGCTGCCAGGCCGCGGCCACGGCCTTGGCCATCAGGCTCTTGCCGCACCCCTGTACGCCGATCAGCAAAAGCCCCCGGGGAGCCGGAAGCCCGTAGCGCTCCGCCTCGGGATCAAAGGCGCGCGCGCGTCCCTGTACCCAACGCTTCACCTCCCCGAGCCCGCCGACCTGACCCAGATCCTCCTCGAGCGGCAGGTAGTCCAGAAGCTCGCTTTTTCGGACCGATTGCCGCTTTTCCTCCAAGACCCGCTCGACCAGGACCACGCCCGGTGCGTTCGCTTCAGTGCTGCCGCCGTCCGCGCCGCTCGCGCGCTCGCCCCCCTGGGCGGCGCCGCGCGCCAGCCGTCCGGCCACCTGTAGCGCCTTGCTGAAAACGCGTCGCGCCTCATCGGTCGTCAGCCCCTGCGCGGCTCGCAGCACCGCTTCGGCCGTGCGGCCGTCCATCCGTAATCCCAGCGCGGTGCAGGTCTCGGCGAGCAGCGGCTCCAGCTCTGCCGGCGTGGGCAGAGCGAGCTCGACCAGCGCGATATCCTTCTCGAGGTCGGGCGGTACATGGAGCACCGGGGCCAGTATGATCGCCGTATGCCGGTTGCGCGGCCAGCAGGCGGCCAGATCTCTGAGCAGCCGCAGCACCTCCGGGTCGGCCAGGTAGTGGTGGAAATCGACCAGCAGCGTCACCCCCTTCCCGGCCTGCCGGAGCGAGCGCAGCAGCGCCTCGGCCGACCCGGGCCGTCCGGCCGCGTCCGGGCCGCCGGTCAGGCTCCATTCGCCGAGACTCAGCTCGAGCGAGCGAACCGCCTCGGCGATCAGCGCCCGGGCCCGGCTCTCCTCGTGGGTGACCAGGTACAGAAGCGGGTAGCCGGATGAGATGAGAAGCCGGAGCTCTTCTGCCGCTGGATGCATGGCCTTCCCCCGTTCTCGGGTCCTTACTCGGCGGTGACGCGCAGTACTTCCTCGAAGGTGGTGTGGCCCTGCGCCAGCTTCTTGATACCCGCCTCCCTGAGCGTCGTCATGCCGTCGATCCGCGCCGCCTTGACGATCTCCTTGGCGTCGGACCGCTCGTTCATCAACCGGACGACCTTGTCCGTCACCGGCAGCACCTCGTAGATGGCCGTGCGGCCGAAGTAGCCGGTCCCGCGGCAGGCCGGGCACCCCTCGCCATAGTGCACGGTCAGCTTCTTGCTGCTCCCTTCCGGCATCTTGATGTGCAGCGCCTCGATCTGCTCCTCGGTGAGGAAGGTGCTGGTGCGGCAATGCTGGCAGATGGTACGCAGCAAGCGCTGGGCTATCACTCCCAAAAGCGTGGAGGAGAGCAGGAAGGGCTCCACGCCCAGGTCGAACATGCGGCTGACCGCCGTGCCCGAGTCGTTGGTGTGAAGCGTGGCGAAGACCAGGTGGCCGGTGAGCGCCGCCTGTACGGCGTTGAAGGCCGTCTCACCGTCCCGCACCTCGCCTACCATGATCACGTCCGGGTCCTGCCGCAGGATGTTGCGCAGCGCGGCGGCGAAGCTCAGCCCGATCTGCGGGTGCACGGCTACCTGGTTGAACTCCTCCACCACCATCTCGATCGGGTCCTCGATCGATACGATGTTGATATCGGGCCTGCTGATGGTCTTCAGCGCGGAGTACAGGGTGGTGGTCTTGCCGCTGCCGGTGGGTCCGGTCACCAGGATCATGCCGTGCGGCCGGCTGATGAAGCCCTCGAACAGCTCATACTCGCGGGGGAAGAAGCCCAGCGAGGAGAGATCCTGCATGATGATGGAGGGATCGAAGATGCGGATGACCACCTTTTCCCCGAAGGCCACCGGCAGGGTCGAGACCCTGAGCTCGTTCTCGCCGTCCTCCTTGCCGGTCTTGATGCGACCGTCCTGCGGCTTGCGCTTCTCGGCGATGTCCAGGCGGGCCAGCATCTTGATGCGCGACACGATCGCCTTGTGCACCACCTTGGGCAGGGTGGTCACGTTGTGCAGCACCCCGTCGATGCGGACGCGTACCAGGCTGCCCTCCCGCTTGGGCTCGATGTGGATGTCCGAGGCCCGCTGGTTGAAGGCGTAGTGCAGCATGTACTCCACGGCGTTGACGATGTGCTTGTCCGTGGCCTCCAGGTCCTGGATGGTCTTCAGCCGCACCAGCTGCTCGAGGTTGCCGATATCGACCCCCTCGGCCATGGTCTGGGCGGCGGCCTTGACGCTGCCCCGCAGGCCGTAGACCTCGGTGATGATGCGCTGGATGTCGGTGCGGGCGGAGACCACCGGGGCGATCTCGTGGCCGGTGATGCGCTGCAGGTTTTCCAGCAGCTCGATGTCGAAGGGGTTGGAAAGCGCTACCGTCAGCGTGTTGCCCTGTAGGCCCAGCACCAGCACGTTGTGGCTGCGGGCAAAGGGGCGCGAGAGCACCGAGGTGATGAGCTTCATGTCGAGCTCGAGCGGGTCGATCTTCTTGTAGGCCAGCCCGGCGCTGGCGGCCAGCGCCTCGGCGATGCGGTCCTCGTCGAGCGGGGAGCTCTTGCCGCCGTCGCTGTTGACCGGCAGCTCCAGCGAGGCCAGGATCTCGGCGGCGCTGATCTCCTGCGGGCGCCCGGCCGGGGTGCGCGGGGCGGGCGAGCGCTGTAAGAGCCGCAGCCGCTGATCGGCCTCCCGGGAGAGGGCGAGGTTGGCCTGCGGCTTGTCGATCAGCCCCTGCTCGACCAGGATCGAGCATAGCGATTGCATATCGATCGATTTGCCCGCCATCTGCCTTTTACGGTACCATACCACTGCCGAATGGACTGGGGAAAGCTCCAGCTGCAGTGCGACAATCCGCAATGTCCGGGGGAGTGGAATCCCAAGACGGACCAGTCCCAGCCCTACGCCCGGGCCTATGCCGGCCGCAAGCTCTGGGCCCACGGCTACAGGTGTCCGGGTTGCGGCCAGACCACTTGGTTGCAGCACGAGCCCTGGTCCGCCTCGCCCTACGATCACTCGCCCATCCAGACCTGGGGGGTAGCGGCCTACACTTTCCTGGTCTCCTTCGCGCTACTGCTGGTCGGCATCATCGTGCACCAGCTGAGCGGAAAGGCCGGCTTCTACCTACAGGTGGTCGCGACCACCGGGGCTTTTACAGGTGGTATCGGGCTGGTACGCAAGGAGATGCTGCTGGTCGCCGACGGAAAGAAGTCCGAGCCCGACAAGCGACTGTTGGTCCCGCTCTTCAGCAGCGCCGTCTTGCTCCCGGTACTGTTTCTCTTCGTGGACCCCGAGCCGCTGCTGATCTGGGGCGTGCCCAGCAGCCTGATCGCCGGCTACCTGGTCGGCAGCGTGCTACAGACGCGCTTCTCCCCTGACCGCGGTCCGCCAAACTAGAAGTCATTAAGAGGCGATGCTATCGCCGTGCTCCTCCACCGGCGACGGCGCCCTTGCCGCCAGCGGTTGCGGCGCGTCGCTCTCGGGCTGCAGCCGCGCCCGAGCCCAGAGAAACGCCCCCAACGCCAATCCGCCGGCGGCCAGGCCCAGGCCCGTGCCCAGCGTCTGGTCCAGGCCCAGGCACCCGTTCTCGCGTCGCTCCACCAGTATGTAGGTCGTGGTCATCACCGTCATGAAGGTGGCGGGAAGCCCGGCCAGGTACCAGGCCCGGCCCCGCCGGGCCAGAAAGACCGCCGCGCTCCAGAGGGTGACCGCGGCCAGGGTCTGGTTGAGCCAGCCGAAGTAACGCCAGATTACCCCGAAAGGGATGAGGTTGAGCGCCAGCGAGGCGGCGAAAAGCGGCAGCGCCAGCTTGTAGCGGTTGAGCACCCGGCTTTGCGGCAGGCGGAAGTAGTCGGCCAGGATGAGCCTGCCCACCCGGAAGGCGGTGTCCCCGCTGGTGATGGGCAGCACCACCACCCCGACCAGCGCCAGCGCTCCGCCCACCGGCCCCATCACCTCGGTGCAGATGGTGTGTACCACCACCGCCGCCTGGTTGAGCCCGGGCCCCAGCGCCTCGGCCAGACCCCCGACCCCGCCGTAGTAGCCCTGCGCGGCGGTGGCCCAGATCAGCGCGATCAGCCCCTCGGCGATCATGGCGCCGTAGAAGACCAGCCGGGCGTGGCGCTCGCTCTTCAGGCAGCGGGCCATCATCGGGCTCTGGGTGGCGTGAAAACCGCTGATGGCGCCGCAGGATACGGTGATGAAAATGATGGGCCAGGCCGGTGTCTGCTTGGGGTGCAGGTTCTGCAGGGTGAAGGCCGGTACCTCCAGCCGCCCGCCCAGGATGCCCAAGCCCAGGCCGGCCACCATCACCAGCAGCGCCAGGGCGAAGAAGGGGTAGAAGCGGCCGATGAGCTTGTCGACGGGCAGCAGCGTGGCCAGCAGGTAGTAGACGAAGATAGCTCCCATCACCGTCCACATCCAGAGCGACAGGCCGCCGTACTCGGCCCCCAGCGCCGCGCCGGCCCCGCCGCCCAGCCAGCCGCCCACCGTCTCGGCCGGCAGCAGGTTGACGATGAGCGCGGCGGGTCCCTTCACGAAGACCGTGCCTACCAGCACCATGAGCATGAGGATGAAGAAGACGGCCAGGTGTCGCACCGTGCGGCCTAGGTAGCGGCCGATCAGCTCCGGCAGCCCCAGCCCCCCGTTGCGCAGCGACATAAACCCGGCCAGGTAGTCGTGCACCGCCCCGCCCAGCACCGCTCCCAGCACCACCCAGAGCAGCACCTGCGGCCCCCAGAGCGCCCCCATGATGGGCCCGAACACGGGGCCCAGCCCGGCGATGTTGAGCAGCTGGATCAAAAAGACCCGCCAGGTCGGCATGGCCACGTAGTCCATCCCGTCGGGCGTCAACAGCGCCGGCGTGGGCCTGTCCGCATCGAGCCCCAGGCTCCGGTCGATCAGCCCCCCATAAAGGAAGTAGCCGCCGATCAAAACCGCCGCCGCCAGAAGAAAGATGACCACGCCCGTGCTCGCGCCTCCGGCTGGGCAGTCTAGTCACCCCCCTGTTTGCCGGCAACCCGCGGGGCGCCTGGGGTACCGCGCTGTTGTAGCGCTGCGGAAATCGGATCTATCATCCCCGGAGGGGAAGACCACTTTCAGCGTCGGGAGGCTGTGTGCGAGCGCGTATCAAGTGCCTTTTCCGTTCCGGCCCGGTTGCTCGTGTTCGCGGCGCCCGCCGGCGGACGGCGAAGATCAATGCGTCCGTTCCGGTTCTTGCCGCTCTCTCTGTTCTGGTCGCCCTGTCCTGTACGAGCGCCGACGACGCCGCGGACGATGAGCGGTCCGGCGCCGGCGGTTCGACCGAGGCGTACGAGACCGATCTGGGCACGGTGGAGATCTCGCCGGGCTCGGATCACGTGATGGTGGACGCGGACGGCTTCAGTTTTCAGCTCCGCTACTCGCCGCCCCTCTCCGGGCTCGATCCCGATACGGCCCTCGAGATCGTTCCCTTTCCCCATCGCAATGTCGGCACGGCCACGGGATCGCTGCAGGCCGGGCAAGCGTCCCGGAGCGTGCAGACCGTCGTCGATCAGGGCTATTCCTCGCTCTCCTATGACGAGCCCGGCAGCCCGGCGCGGCTGCTGTTTCAGCTGCCCGACGGCATGGAAGCGGGCGACCTGTTGACGGCAGAGTATTACATCACGCCGACCGACCTGAGGCGCTCGCACTATACGCTGCAGGGGCCCTGCACGGTCAGCTTTCGCATCCGATTGCTGTCGGGCGACGCAGAGGTGCTGCGAGAGCTCCCCTGCCCGGGATGGACCTTTTATACCGATAGCCCCTATCAGATGGACCTGATCCTGCCGTCGCAGGCGATCGCCGGCGAGCAGGTGCGGATGCTGGTCCGCATGCGGGGTTGGGACGCGCCCACCTTTTCCTACCGCGGACAGATTGCCTTGCAGGGCGAGGGCTTCGAGATCGACGCGGGAAGAACCCTGGAGCTGGTTCCCGAGGACGTCGGCGTGCGCCTGGTCGGCGTGACCTTTCCCGAACCCGGTATCTATCGCCTATCCGCCAGCGCGGACAACGGTTTTAGCGCGCAGAGCAACCCGATCATCGTGGCCCGATCGCACGACCGGCCGATCTACTGGGGAACCCTGCACTGGCACACCAACTACTCCTGGGATTCGAGAAACCACCAGCCGACCTGCATGAACGCCCGGCAAGCCGTGCTCTTCGGTCGCGACGCGTCCCTGCTGGATTTCATGGCCGTAACCGACCACGGACAGCACGACGACACGACTCCCGATCCGGAGGCCGACCCCCTGGCCGCCCGGGCCGACATGCCCCGGCAGGACTGGGAGGCGTATCAGGACGAGATCCTGTCGGTGGCGCCGTCCGAGGGCATCATCGCGCTGGTCGGCTACGAGCATCGAGATTACCGGGGCGACACCAACATGATCTTCCGAAACCGCGGCAGCTATTTCGCTCAAAACGGCGAAAGGCTCGATATCCACCAGGTCTGGGACAATGCCGAGCCCGGGCAGCTGCTCAGTATTCCCCACCTTCATCCGCTCGGCTCGATCGATAACTACCTGCAAACCTCCGAGCACGAGCGGTTGGTGGAGATACGCTCCGCGCATGGGGCCTACGAATACTGGCTCAATCCCCAGCCGTTCCCCCACTCCAAGACGGTCGAGGTCAAGCACGGCCAGCCGGGAGATCGCGTATTCGTTCAGGATCTGCTGGGGATCGGCCGGCGGCTGGGTTTCGTGGCCAGCGACGACCACGTCGATCTGCCGGCCAACCGGGGGATCACCGCGGTCTATTCGCCGGAAAGGACCAGGGACGCCATCTTCGAAGCGTTGCTTTCCCGCCACGCCTACGCCACCAGCAGCGCCCGCATCATCCTCGATTTCGCCATCGACTCGCTGTCGATGGGAGACGAGCAGCTGGTCAGCCCCTCGAGCGCCCTGGCCGACCGGCGCACCATCTCCTTCAGGGTTCACGGGACCTCGACCATCCGCAATCTCTACATCATCCGGAACAACCAGGTCTTTCACGAGCGCGAGGTCGGCGAGCTAGACCTCGAGGGCAGCGTCACCGATACCGAGAGCCTTCTGGACGTCTCGATGCACAGAGAGGTCGGCGGGCGGCGCACCACTTATTACTATCTACGCGTCGTACAGGACGACGGCGAGACCGCTTGGTCGAGCCCCATCTTCTTGTTGCTGGAGTAGCTTGTCTTCGACGTATACACTTCGTGTGGAGAGGAAAGGGGAGGAGCATGTCGAAAATCCTTGCAGGAATACTACTGGTCACGGTGGTGCTAGGGCTGGTCGGGAGCGGTTGCGCCGACGATAGACGCGGAGCTGTTGACGATGCCGGGGCGCTCGGCGGCTCTGGCGCGGCAGGTGGCGCGGGCGCTGCCGGCGCTGCCGGTTCCGGCGGTACGGGCGGAACGGCTGGCGTTGGCGGTCAGAGCGGGGGCAGCCCGGACGCAGGGGTGGACGCGTCCGCGGGCGTCGGTGGCAGCTGCCCGCCCTGCGTGCCGCCGCCCTCGCCTGATTGCGTGGGGACCGGGCCGTGCGGTTGCGGGCCCTACGAGTGCCCGGACGCGGGAGGCAGCAGCTACGACCTGCAGTGCGATTCCACCGGAGGCCCGTTTCCGGCCTTCAGCAAGAGCTGCGGCGATGAAGGCGACTGCGTGGTGCTGGCGCACCAGACCGACTGTTGCGGCAACGCGATGATGGTCGGCGTGGCCGCGTCGAGCCGCGCCGGCTTCGAGAGCGCGGAGGCGCAGTGCTCGAGCACCTTTCCCCTCTGCGACTGCCCGTCGCAGCCCCCGGCGGCCGAGGACGGCACCCGGGCCGTCGACGCCGATGCTTTCACAGCGGAATGCCAGTCGGGCGAGTGCTCTTCCACGGTCGACCCCGCTCGCATTTCGCAGAGCGACCTCGCCCTATGCCAGCAGGACAGTGATTGCGTCGTGGTCCCTTACGATCATTGCTGCGGCGCCACCAAGAGCGCCATCAACCAGAGATATTTGGACGTCTACAACGACCATCCGGAGTGGCAGTCGTTCAATGATCCGGCCACCTGCGCGGTCATCGGGATCTGCCCGGACGATTCCGCTATCGACACCGCCCTGTGCCAGGGCAGTCCGCTGGGGACCTGCCAGCTGGACTTCAACTGAAGCGGAATAAGGAGGCGAGGCGTGGATCGATACCGGATAGCTTTAATAGCATTGCTGCTGTCGGGCGTGATGCCTGCGGGCGGCTGCGGCTCGGAAGATGACGGCAGCCCGGAGCCGGACGCGGTCGACGGGGGCGTCGACGGCGGCAGCGGGCAGGAGCAGACCGTCCGGGAGCTCGACTTCTGCCAGGGCTCGACCGCGTTCGTCTATGAACCGCAGTCGGGTGCGCTGCATGCCTTTCCCGACGATTACTTCACCGTAGATGACAACACAGCGCTCACCGGGCTGCGCCTTAACATGAAGGCCGGAGAGAACATCGTGCTCAGCCAGGCCTCGCAGAACATGGGCAACCTGTTCGACGATCTATCCACCCTGGACGGATTCGGCACCACCGCCGGGCTCATCCTGACCGCTTCGGGGGAGATCGATCCGACAACGCTGCCCGCGGCCGGGGACGGTTCCGGGGCGGCCGAGGCTAGCCTGGTGCTGGTCGAGTTACAGAGCGAGCCCGTCGTCTTCGAGGATTTCCAGTACAGGCTCGTCAGCGCGGGCGACGCGGCGGGCAACTTCGTGCTGACCGTGCTGCCCATGCGCGCGCTCCGGCCCAACACCCTTTATGGTCTGGTAGCGACCAACCGGGTCAAGGACATGGCCGGCGATTGCCTGGCGCCGTCCGAGACTACCCGGCAGTTGCTGTCGCGCACCGCCGAGCTGCCCGAGCTACAGCGCCTGAACGAGCGGTTCGACGAACTGATCGAGGTGCTCACCGAGGCGGGCACCATCGACCATGCGGGGGAGATAAGCGCGGCGGTGGTCTTCACCACCCAGCACACGGTCGAGGACAGCGTGGCCGTGGCCGACGATATTCGCGACAGGAGCTATGCGTACGGCCCGGTGGGCGATTGCGTCGACGGCTCGGCCGGATTCCGGACCTGCGAGGGCGAGTTCCAGGCCCATGACTACCGCGTGAACGGCCGGTACGTGGACGAGGCGAATCCCTCCGTGCAGTCGACCTACACGCTGAAGACGGTGACCTATCTGCCGGACGCCGCGCAACCGCCCTACCGGACCCTGATCTTCGGCCACGGTCTGGGCGGCGACCGCTACCAGGCCCAGAGGCTGGCCGAGCTGGCCTCGCCAGAGGGATTTGCCGTGGTCTCCATCGACGCGGTCAACCACGGTGAGCACCCGCACCAGGGCGACAGCGGCATGCTCACGGCCCTTACCCCCATAGCGGCCTTCTTCGGCATCTGGGCCGACCTGACCGGGGGATTGAACTGGCGGATCGACGGGCTTCAGCTGCGGGACAACTTCCGGCAGTCCACCTATGACAAGCTGCAGCTGATGCAGCTCATCCGCTCGGCGCCCGACATCGACGGCGACGGAAGCGCCGATCTGGGCATCGAGGGGCTGACCTACCTGGGCGTCAGCCTGGGCGGGCTGATGGCGGCCGAGCTGGCCGCGCTCGCGCCAGAGATAGAGGTGATGCTCCCGGTGGTGCCCGGCGCCCGGGTGACCAGCATCATCAGCGACGGCCAGGATTTCAGCCTGATCGTCGAGGCGCTGAAGGGCATGTCCACCGAGGGCGAGATCGCGGTTTTTTTTCCCCTGCTGCAGACCCTGGTGGATCGCGGCGATCCGGGCGCCTATTTGGCGCACGTGGTTTACGACCGCCTGCCGGGGTTTGACCAGGCTACGCCGCAGGTATTGATGAGCATGGTGATAGGAGACACCGTGGTGCCCAACTCCGCCAATCTGTTCTACGCCCGCTGCCTGGGCGCGCCCCACGTGGGCGCGGAGCTGTTGCCCATCGGTACGGTCGAGCAGGTGCCCTCGCTGCCGCTGGTGGGAAACGTGGACGCGACGCATACCGCGGGCGTGTTTCAGTACGATCTGATCTCCACAGCCGACGGGGCGAGCGAGCCGGCCACCCACTCGAACGTGGCCACCTCGCCCGAGTTTGCCCAGCAGGCGCTGCACTTCCTGCAAAGCTACTTCGATGAAGGGGTGTCGGAGATCGTGGACCCCTACCAAACCCTGTAGAAGGTCGCTAAAGAAGAGAGCCAGCGGTCGGTGATGACCGCTGGCTCGCGAAGTGGGTGTTACAGATTCTAGCGGCGTACGTCGCCTGGCCGGAGCCGCCGTTTTCCGCGAGCTACCTTTTCTCGCCGCCGCCCGGGATGCAGCGGGCTGACTGGCCGGTGCCCACCTTGCCGAAGATGACCAGAATCTTGTCCGAGGGGCAGCGCCGGTAGCGGCCCGCCAGGTAGAGCATGAAGAATACAAAGAGGCCGACGCCGGCCCGTACCGAGATTGTCCAAAGGTTCATCGTTTAGCCCCCTTCCGGGTTGGTTGGATTCCCGAAGGAATTTGGTTGAGCTATCGTTTGACTATCGTTTCACTTTATTAAGGATATCGAAGCGCTGTTTCGGTCGTGCCGTTCAGGACGGCCTGACCACGAAGACGTTCTCGTTGACCAGGCCCGTGACCCGCACCGGGGTATCGGTCGGGATGGGGGTCTTGCCCTCGCTCAGGGCGTCGACCACCTTGAGCCGCCCCTGCACGACCAGGCGTACCTTGCCCGGTGCGTCGGCAGGGATGGTGAGATAGACGGTGCCCTGCTGCCCGATGGCCCGCCTCAGGTTGATGGTGCCGCTGTGCTGCACCCGGTTGAAGGCTTCGAAGAGCTTGCCGAGCAACCAGGTGGTGCCGAGCCCGGCGGCGGTGGCGACCGATACCGAGTGCAAGGGGCCGTAGCCGCTGTCCAGGCTCATGGCCAGCCCGACCAGACCGAACATCATGAAAAAAACAGTAAACCCCTGAAAGGAGAGCAGCTTGAAGGCCACATCCGAGTCCGAGCCGTCGTGCCCGTCGAGGTCGTCGTCGCCCGCGTCCAAGTCGACCTCGCCCCCGTCGCCGGTGTCGGCTCCCGCGAACATCAGCACCAGGCGGACGGCGAACAGTAGCCCGCCCACGCCGGCGCAGATGGCAAAGGTCTTTTGTAGAACCGTCAGTGCCGAAAACCAATCCATCATCTTCTCTTCCTTTCGTTAGACCCGGCGCGGAAGCGCGTGAACCGAGCGGTCCCTGATTCGCCCGCGAGCTCGACCGGCTTGCCGACAACCGGCGTGGGCCGGATCGATCCGGGCGTTTCGCCTGTCTCGGAGCCTCGACCCGCGACGCCACAAGCCCGCCGCGTCGGCCCCCGTCCGGCAGCCTTCCGGCGGCCGGGTCGCGAGACGCGAGCGTCGTCGTGTCTCGGTTTATCTAGATTATCGAAGGTCCGTTCTCACATGAAAGAGCTACTGGGTGAGAAGGCCGCCTGGAGTAGCGGGAAGCTCGGGCAACGAGTACTCTGACGCGGATGACGGGGATGCGAACGCTCGCGCTCGTTTGCGGCTTCTCGGTTCTGCTGGGCGGGTGCTACCTGTTTCACGACAGGCCCGGAAGCAGCGGCGGGGAGCAGCCCGCGCCACTGGCAGACGCGGGCGCGCCCGGCAGCGGCCAGGACGGGGGCCTTTTTGCAAACGGCGCGGATGCCGCCGCCCCGCCTCTGGACGGGGCGATCGGAGACGCCGACGCGCTTCCGCCCGAGGCGCTGTGCGGCCCGCCCGGGCCCTCCTTCCTCAGCTGTACCGTTTCCGTCGAGGTCGCTTGCCCGGGAGGAGAGCTGGACGGGGACTATATAATAGAGACCGCGAGTGACCTGCGGGAGCTCGGCGAGGCGATCCGCGCCGTTGCCATCGACGGCCAGACGCACATGACCGGAAGCCTGACCGTCACCGGATCCGAGCTCACCGACCTGGAGGGTCTGCAGGGCCTGACCTGCATCGGAGGCTCGCTGCGTATCGAAGGCTGCGCGGCCGAGGCATCGGGATGCGAGGCGGATAGCGCGCTCAGCGACCTGTCAGCGCTACGGGGCCTGAGAGCGGCGGGAGGCCTGGAGATCCGGCTCGCCGTCGCGCTGGCCTCGCTGGACGGTCTCAGCGATCTGGGCATCGTCCGGGGCGATCTGGTCATCGCGGGCAACCCGCTGCTGCGCACCCTGGAGGCCCTGGGGAGCCTGTGGCACGTGGGCGGCTCGCTGCGTTTCGAGAAAAAATGCTACCCGTTGCCCTCGCCGTCCGTGTCGTTTACCGCGAGCGCTTGTTTGGAAAACGGGCTCGAAGACCTCGGCGGTCTGGACCGCCTCGCCTCGATCGGTGAAGACCTGGTTATCGCCGATCAACCGGCGCTCGGGCAGATCGGCGGCCTGAACGCGCTCGAGTGCCTGGGGGGCAGCCTGGTCATCGGGGCCAACCAGAGCCTGGTCGAGATCGACGGCCTGAAGGGTCTGGGCGCGGTGCCGGGTCACCTGATCATCGGCAGCTGGTCCGTGTTCGATGAGTTATTGGCCCTCGGCGAGTCTGCTGGCGATGTAGACCTGCAGGAGGTGATCGAGGTCGATAGCGGCAATCCGCTTCTGGGAACGATCAGCGGTTTGCAGCAGCTCAACTGGGTAGGCGGGGATCTGGTTCTCAGCGGCAACGGGGCGCTCGGCGAGCTGGCCGGGCTGGGAGGGGTCATCGCCGTGGGCGGCAGCTTGCGGATCCGGGACAACGGTGCCCTGGAGGATTTCGAGGGCCTGGGGAACCTCGCCGCCGTATGCGACCGGCTGTCCGTCCGGGACAACGGTGCCCTGGCCGATCTGTCGGGTCCGAGAAACGGCGCCCATATCGGCGGAACCGTCGAGATCCTGGGCAATCCCTCCCTGGTGAGCCTGCAGGGCATTCACCCGGCCGAACGCGTCCGGGGCGATCTCTGGCTCTCCGGAAACCCTCGGCTCGTCGATCTCTCCTCGCTCGGCACCGTCACCGCGGTCGAGGGCGAGGTCCTGGTAGAGAACAACGCCACATTGACGGATCTATCCGGGCTGGGCGCTCTGACCGTGGTCGAGGGCGACCTCAGTATCCAGAACAACGCCGCGTTGATGGATCTATCGGGATTGGGCGCGCTCGGGTCCGTCGAGGGAAACCTCATCATCTGGGAAAACGACCTGCTGCCGAGCCTGTCGGGCCTGGAAGCGATCACCCGCATCGATGGCTTTCTGATCGTCTTCGGCAATCCCGGATTGAGCGACGTCTCCGCGCTCGGTAGCGCCGAGCTGGGCGGCCAGGCCACGGTCTTCGGCGTCATCTTGATCATCGCCGAGAATCGCGCTCTGCCCCGGTGCGAGGCGGTGGCGCTCGAGCAGGCGCTGATCTACCAGGGCGCGCCCGGAACCGCGGCGGTCTGCCAGAACCTGCCCGACAACTGCGGGGAGATGAGCTGCGACACGCTGTACTGAGTTTCTCTACGGGTAGAGAGATAGTTCACCGACCCGGACGTCGTCTGCCTCTCCGTTGTCATTGCGAGCGCAGGGAAAAAGCTCCAGCAATTCGAGATCTCTCGCTGCGCTCGAGATGACAATGGCATCCTCCGTCTGGTAGTAGAGTGAGCGCCGTGACCGATTCCCCATCAGCATTCAGCCGAGCGCGGATGATCGGGCTGGGCGCGGGGCTGTTTTTGCTCGCCGCTCTGCCGCGGATGTTCGATCCCATTTCGCGGGCGAACCTCTGGTACAGGCGCGCGTTCAATTTCTACGCGGCGCTAGGCGATTTCGACTGGGCCGCCACCTACCGGCAGCATCATCCGGGGGTGACCACCATGTGGCTGTCCGGCGCCGGGATGAAGCTCTTCCAGGTACAGCGGGATGTCACCGACCGGGCCGTGATGGGTCATCGCCCCGACGCCACCGAGTGGGGCGTGGTGCCGCTGGCCATCGCCGTGGCGCTCTGCATCGTGCTGGCCGTTTGGCTCATGCGCCGGCTCTTCAACCATCGTATCGCCCTGTACGGCGGCCTGTTCCTGGCCATCGACCCCTTCTTTCTGGCCTACAGCAAGGTCCTGCACGTGGACGCGTTGCTGGCCTGCTTCATGATGGTATCGCTGCTGTTTCTGCTCGACTACCAGGAGCGACCCAGCCTGCGGGCGCTGGCCGGCGCGGGGGTGTTCATGGGGCTCGGGGTGCTGACCAAGTCTCCGGCGCTGTTCGTCTGCCCCTTCGCGGCGCTGCTGATCCTGCTGGCGCACCTGCGCGATCGGGCTCCTCTCGGGAAACGACTGCAAACGGTGGTGCTGCGCGGCGCGCTATTGATCGGCGTGATCTGCGCCACCTGCTTCCTGCTCTTTCCGGCCATGTGGGTGCGACCGCTCTGGGTGGTACAGGAGATCATCCACGCGGTGACACATCACACGAAGACCGCGCACGGGACCAACACCTACTGGCTCGGGGATCTGGTGGGTGACCCGGGGCGCTACTACTACCTGGCTGCGGTGGCCATGCGCACCACCCTGCTCTCGTTGCCCATGGCGGTGGCGGCCCTGGTGGTCGCCCTGGATCAGGCGCTGAGGCCGCGCCTGCCCTACCGCCGCAGCCTCTGGACCTCGATCGCCTTTGGCGCGCTGTTCTTGCTGATGATGTCCATCGCGGCCAAGAAGAGCCAGCGTTACGTCCTGCCCGTATTTCCCGTGCTGGACCTGCTGGCCGCGGTGGGGCTTCACCACACGGTGCAATGGTTTGCCGAGCGTCGCCCGGGGCAGTGGTGGCAGCGCGGCTTTCACTACGCCGCTCTGGGTTTGCTGGCCCTATCGGCCGTGCTCGTGCTGGCCCGCCATCCCCATTACGGCCTGCACGCCAACGCTCTGCTGGGCGGCCCCAGGGTGGCCAAGCAGCTGTTCGCCATCCAGCACCAGGGCGAGGGGCTGGAAAGCGCGGCCGCTTTTCTGGCCGGATTGCCGCCCGAGAAGCAGGGAAAGGTGGCTGTCTGCGGACCGGGGCGCTCCATCGTGCGGCGCATATTGCCCAGGGCGACGCTGCGCCCGAAACACGACCAGAACAAGGCCCGCTACCGCGTCTACTACCTCGATGTGCTGCAACGCAGACGTCCCAGGGAGAAGTGGCGCGAACGCTGGAGGAACGATCAGCTCCGCAAGCCCACCTGGACCTTTGAGCGGGATGGCATCACCTATGTCTGGATCTACGAACAGGGTGCCCGGGAGCTCAACCGCCGCGAGCGCCAGAAGCGCAGCGGGGACCCGCAGCCGTAGGGCACGGAGGGAAAATGCGCTCCGTCCCCCTTAACCTCGCCCGCTGAACCGGGCATAGTCAGGCCAGCAGGCCAGCAGCGAGAAAGGAAGGCGCATGTCCGACAATCGGTTGAAAGTGGTCAGAGCCATCGCGGCGCTTGCCTGGTCCGACGGCTATCTGGACGATAAGGAGAAGGGCAAGCTGCGCAGGCTGGGCGAAAAGCTCGGGCTGGACGAAGCGGGCAGAGCCGAGCTCGAGGGGTATCTCGGGGCCGCCCCCTCGCTAGAGGAGGTGGCTTTTGATGAGCTTAACCAGAAGGAACGGCAAGCGATATACCTTCTGGCGCTTCACTACGCCTACCTGGACGGGCTGGTCTGGTCCGGGGAACAGAAGATCCTTGACCATCTCGTCGCTCTGCTCGGGCTCTCGCCCGAGGAGCGGGCGATGTTGGAGAGCAAGGTGAAGATGGAGATGCCCGGCTCGTAGAAACGCGTAGGGCTAAAAGAGACGAGGAGATCGAAATGATAGCAGTGGTGGCACGGATGAAGGTTGCCGAGGGCAAAGACGCCGAGTTCGAGGCGGTGATGAAGCAGCTACAGGGCAAGGTGCGGGCCGAGGAGCCCGGCTGCCTGCAGTACGACATCTGCCGCGCACGCGAGCCCAACAACTATACGATCATGGAACGCTACCAGGACAAGCAGGCGCTCAAGGATCACTCGGCGTCGTCCCATTTCGCCGAGGGGATAGCCAAGCTCATGACCCTGCTGGACGGCGAGCCGCAGATCGACATCCTGACCGTGGTGGAGTGAGGTTCTACCGCCCGGCCCTGGCTCCGCTTCGACCCGGGGCTCCGAAGCCCGAGCGGCCTTCGACCGCCGCGGCAGCCCATACCAGATTCGGAACCATCCGCGATGCCATCCCCTGATCTGAACGAGCTACTCGAGCTGGCCAAGAGGCTAGCGGCGCAGGCCGCGGCCATCCACCGGCAGGGACAGGGCCACGCCCACCGGGTGGACACCAAGTCCTCGCGCACCGACGTGGTGACCGAGGTGGACCGGGATGCCGAGCGCGCCATCGTGGAGGCGCTGCTCGCCGAGCGGCCCGACGACGCCATGCTGGGCGAGGAGGGAAGCTCGAAAGAGGGAAGCACCGGTGTACGATGGGTAATCGATCCGCTGGACGGGAGCGTCAACTACCTGTACGGCTACCCGGCTCATGCGGTCTCCATCGGCGTCGAGATCGACGGGTGCTATCGCGTGGGCGTGGTGCACGATACCGCTCTGGACCGCGTTTATGCAGGGGTCATGGGGGGCGGCGCCACCTGCGACGGCAAGCCGCTACGGGTCAACGCGGGCGAGCAGCTGGCCCAGGCGCTGGTGGCCAGCGGCTTCGGCTACGACGCCCGGGGTCGCGAATGGCAGGCGCGGCAGCTGGTAGGGGTGGTGCCCCGGGTGCGCGACCTCAGGCGCGGCGGCTCGGCCGCCATCGATCTGTGTTCGGTCGCGGCGGGGCAGATCGACGCTTATTACGAGTGCGGCATGAAAGCTTGGGACTTTGCCGCTGGCGGCGTCATCGCCCGGGCGGCCGGCGCCCGGGTGATGGTGCTCGAGCCCGATCAGGGACCCGCGCCCCTGGTGGTGGCCGCCAATCCGCCCCTGTTCGACCGGCTGCTGCCCCTGGTGCTCGAGGCCGGCGGGCTCGATCCAGGCACCCCGCGGCAGCAGCCCTGGGGGTAGGCCGGCGTGACACCTGCTGCCGAGGAGCCGGGCGCCGTGGCAGGCGAGAGCAGCTATAAAGAGATCACAGCCAAGTCCATCACCCGACTGTCGGCCCATACCGACGCCTGGTTTCTGGGTCGCTACGGCATGAACCTCTACCGCGGCTGCGAGCACGGCTGCGTCTACTGCGACGGTCGGGCTGAGCGCTACTACGTCGAGGGGGATTTTGAGCGGGATATCTCTGTCAAAACCAATGCCGTGGAGGTTCTGGGTCGCGAGCTCGCGCGCATTCGCGAGCCCGGCTTCGTGCTGCTGGGAGGCGGGGTCTGCGACGCCTACCAGCCGGCCGAGGCCCGCTACGGTCTGGCTCGGGGCGTTCTGGAGCTGGCTCGCCTTCACCGGCTTCCGGTCCACCTGTTAACCAAGTCCGCCTTGGTCGAGCGCGACCTGGCCCTGCTCGGGGAGATCAACGCGCAATCCCGCGCCATCCTCTGCTTCAGCATCCAGACGCTCGACGAGGCGGTACGCGAGCGCTTCGAGCCCGGGGCCGCGCCCATCGAGGAGCGTTTGCAGCTTCTATCCGCGGCCAAGCAGCTCGGCCTGGGCGCCGGCGTGATGATCATGCCCGTGCTTGCCGGCATCTCCGACCGGGCCGAGGAGATCGAGGCTCTGGTCGGCCGCATCGCCGGGCTGGGGCTGGATTTCGCCCTGTTCGGGGGGCTTACCCTGCGCCCCGGCAGACAGAAAGAGGGCTATCTCGACCTCATCGCGCGGCACTATCCGGAACATCTCGACGGCTACCGGCACATCTATCGCCACGGGCGCGCCTCGGGCGCCGCCGACGGACGCTACTACCGGCGCATCGAAGAACGCTTCCGCCAGGCGGCAGAACGGCACGGCTTGCCGGGCCGTATTCCTCGCCGGCTCTTCACCGGTCTGCTCCCCTGCTACGCCGAGGCCGCCGTATTGCTCGAGCACGAGCAATACGCCCGCGATCCGTCGGCCACTGCCTTCGGCGAGCTCGGCCGCGCCGGGTTCGCCATCCAGAAATGGGCCCGTTCCCGTTTCACCGCGAACCGCAGCCGCCGCTACACCTGGCGACACGTGGAACAGGAATTCCGGACCATGGTAGAGAACGGATCGCTGCTCGCGCTACCCGAGATGACGCCCCGGGCCCATCTGCTGGTCCAGCAGATTCTGGCCACGCTTTTCTCGACCGGGAAGCGGTAGGCGACGAGGTCTCGGTCAACCGGCCGGCTGTGGGATCAGATGACCTTGCTTTCGCGCAGCTGTTCGATCTGCTCCGCACTCAGGCCCAGAAACCGGCTCAGCACCTCTTCCGTGTGCTGTCCGAATGTCGGCGCCGGTCTTTGCACCGCTCCCGGTGTCAGGGACATCTTGATGGGGATCCCGGCCAGGCGCAGGATGCCGGCTACCGGATGCGCCAACTGCACCAACATGTTCCGGGCTTTCACCTGCGGATCGGCGAGGATTTGATCGACCGATTGGATCGGCGCGCAGGGGATACCGCTCTTGCCGAGCAGGTCGAGCGCCTCTTCAGGCCTAAAACGGGACAGCGCCTCCTCGAGTATCCGCTTGAGTTCCGCCTCGTTCCGGTGGCGTGTTTTGTACTCCGCGAAACGCTCGTCCGTCAATACCTCCGGGATACCGAGAACGATACAGAGCTGCTCGAACAGCTTGGGGTTGCCGGCCGCGATGATGATATGGCCGTGCTTGGTGGCAAAGGAATCGAAGGGCGTAATGGCGGGATGCCGGTTGCCGATGGGCCGGGGAACCTCCCTCTGCACCTGAGAGCGAGCGATGGCGTTTTCCAGGATCGCCACCAGGGAATCGAACATGGCCACGTCCAGCCGCTGGCCCTCGCCGGTCTGCGACCTGTGAAACAGCGCCATCATGATGCCTACCGTGGCGAACAGGCCCGGCACGATGTCGCCGATCGAGGTCCCCACCCGGGTCGGAACCCCGTCCTCTTGTCCGGTAATGCTCATCAGCCCGCTCATGGCCTGGATGATGATGTCGTAGGCGGGATATTTCGCGTAAGGTCCGTCCTGACCGAAACCGGAGACCGAGGCGTAGATCAGGCGGGGATTGAGGTTTTTCACCGCCTGGTAGCCCAGCCCCCAATTCTCCATCACCCCGGGCCGGTAGTTCTCGACCAGGACGTCCGCCTTCGCGATCAACTCTTTCAGTATCCCTCTGCCTTGCTCGCTCTTCAGGTCCAGCGTCACCGACTGCTTTCCCCGGTTTACGCTCATGAAATAGGTGCTCTCCCCGTTGACGTGGGGCCCCAGCCACCTGGATTCATCTCCCTGGTCGGGCCGCTCGATCTTGATCACCTCGGCCCCGAAATCGGCCAGGATCATGGTGCAGAAGGGGCCCGCCAGGATCCGCGTCAGATCGATGACCACCAGCTCCTGCAACGGTTTCATGGGCTTCCTCGCTGTGCTGCGGGCGGGCGCTTCTCCGCTCCGGTGCAGAAAACAGGTCCGATAAGCTCTTCTGCTGAGCACCGCGACCGTTCACAACCTCCCCTTCATCTCCATCGCACCGTCATCCCTTCAGCGCGGCGGCGATTTTTACCGCCAGCTGCGCGCCCTGCTGCGGATCGAGGCCGGTGGCGGGCCAGCCGATTGCCAATCCGCGACCGTCGGGGAACTTGGGGATGATGTGGAAGTGTACGTGGAAGACCGCCTGATGCGCGCCGGGGCCGTTGTTCTGCAAGATGTTGAACTCGGTGGCGCCGGTGGCCGCGAGCACCGCCCGCGATATGCGGGGCAACACGCGTCCGATGGCCGCCGCGCTCTGGTCCGACAGCTGGTCAAGCGTGGCCGCCTGCTCCTTGGGAATCACCAGCGTGTGCCCCTCGCTCAAAGGACCGACGTCCAGAAAGGCCAAAACCTCGTCGTCCTCGTAGACCTTGTGACACGGGATCTCGCCCGCGATGATCTTGGAGAAAACCGTACCCGCCATGTTGCCCAGCTTAACCCCACCGCTCACTCGTGTCGACGGTGATCGAGACCGAGTCGTAACGGACGATACGTGCGAGCGAGGCCGGCAGCCGCGCTCACCTTTCCGGGAACTCGAGGTCGATATAACAGAAGTCGTTGCCGCAACCGTCGTGGCAGACGCAGTCGCGACCGTTGACCTTGTACATACGCCAGTAGCGGCGTCCCTTGGTGGCTTCGAAGGTGAAGCGGCCGACCGTCTTGCGGGCGCGGGGGGCTTCGTCCCGCCAGGATAGATCGGGGACACCCGAGATCTGGCCTTGCAGGTGGAATTTGCGCTCGCTTACCGGCTCGACCGTACCGGAGATCTTCAGACTATAGCGGCCCTTGCGCACGCTGCCCTGTAGACGCAGCCGGTCGTCGTCGGCTTTGGAGATGGTGGCAATGCCGGTCCTGCGGCCGTCGGTCACGCGATTGACTCCCAGCCGGAGCGTGCCCAGGTAGTGGTCTTGCAGCGGGTCGCCCGGCGCCGGCTCTGCTGCCGGCTCTGGCGCCAGAGCCGCCGGGGTGCTGGGCGTCGTTGCGGTTGTCGGCTCCGAAGGCCCCGGCGGGTCCTCGGCTGGCGCGGCTTCCGGTCGAGACTCGTCCGGTCGAGACTCGTCCGGCAGCGACTCGTCCGGTCGAGACTCGTCCGGTAGCGTTTTGTCGGCCGCGGGAAGCTCTTCGGCCGGCGCGCGGGGCTCGGCGGGTTTTTCGGGCTGCTTCGGTTGCTCGGCCGGTGGCGGCGCCTGCTGCGCGAGCTCGTCCTGCCCGGGTTTCTTCCCGGCAGGCGTCGAGCAGCCCAGCGCGTAACCGGCGGCGATGACGAACGCGGCGCCCAGGAGATACGGGGTTTTCCTCGCTGTTTCGCGGGTAGGCATGGAAAGACGGTGCCAACGGGCAATTGTCCGGTCAAGTGCGCCCGGCGAACGGCGCGTCATGGTGCCGGCCGCGCCGCGGGATCGGGTTTTCTCCCCTCTTTTTTCCGCCCGGCCGGATTTGTGTTAGATTTGTCTAATATTGATTGACAACTCATAATTAATTTCATATGACTAAATTGATAAGGACCGGACATGAGCCAAAACCCCACAGCCGCCGCACCGCTGACCGCCTCGCTCGAGGACTACCTGGAGACGGTTTACGAGCTGGTGCGAGACCACAAGGTGGCCCGGGTGCGGGATATCGCCGAGGCCAGGAAGGTGAAGGCCAGCAGCGTCACCCCGGCCATGCGGCGGCTGGAGGAAGCGGGGCTCATTAAATACGGCCGGCGCGAGTTCATCGAGCTGACCGAACAGGGCGAAAGCCAGGCGCGCCGCATCTACGCCGGGCACCAGATCCTCAAGCGTTTCTTCCAGGATTTTCTGGGGCTGTCGGCCGCCGCGGCCGAACAGAACGCCTGCGCCATGGAACACAGCCTGACCGGGGAGGCGCGGGAGCGCTTCGTGAGGCTTTACGAGTTTTTAACCCTCTGTCCCGAGGGAAGGGGGTCGCTGGACCTGTTCCGCAACTGCCCCGAGGTACACGGCGACGACTGTCGGTGCGAGCTGGACTGCGAGGCCAGGACAGGCGTCAGGCGCAAGCGCCAGGCTGCCTCCAAGTTGCTGCGCGATCTCAAGCCGGGCGAGAAGGGCCGGGTCACGCAGATCAACGGCAAGGGCGCCATCCGGCGCCGCATGCTCGACATGGGAATACTGCCGGACGCGATCATCGAGCTGGAAAGGGTCGCTCCGGCCGGGGACCCGATCTGGATCCGGCTGGGAGGCTTCCAGCTCTCTCTGCGCAAGAAGGAGGCCGAGTCGGTCACGGTGGCGCCGGCCTGATTTTTTTTGGCGACTTTATTAGTTCCGTCTAACAAATATGGGCACGACTATGAAAAAGAGCGCTTTCATCGAGCAGTTGCCCGCCAGGGCCGGCGGATCCTCCGGCCGGCGATCGACCGGCCGCAGCATAGGCTCCGGAGCGCTACCGGCTCTGCGCGAGGTCGCCCGAGAGGCGCGGGTGGCCCTGGCCGGAAATCCCAACTCGGGCAAGACCACCATCTTCAACGCGCTAACCGGCTCGCGCCAGCACGTGGGCAACTACCCGGGCGTGACGGTGGAGAAACGCGAGGGAAAGTACCGGCGCAACGGGTTGCGGGTCGAGGTGCTCGATCTGCCCGGCACCTACAGCCTGGCCTCTTTCTCGCCCGAGGAACGGGTGGCCGAGCAGCAGCTTCTGCAGACCGACATCGACGCGGTGGTGGTGGTGGTCGACTCGACCGCGCTCAAGCGCAGCCTGGTGCTGCTCGGGCAGATCATGCAGCTCGGCATCAGCCCGGTGCTCTGCCTCAACATGTCCGACGAGGCCCGCAAGGCCGGGCAGCGTCTGGATATCGGGCAGCTCGAGGCGCTGCTGGGCATCCCGGTGGTGGAGACGGTCGGGCACCGCGCCGACGGTATCGACCGGCTACGCGACGCGGTCGAGCGCGCCATCGAACAGCCGCCCGCGGGGAGCCGGCTGGTGCTGGGACGGCGCCTCGATGAGGCGATCGCGCGGGTGATGGTGGAGCTCGGGTATACGTCGTTGCACCGGCGTTCGCTGCCCTGGGTGGCTACCGCTCTTCTAACCGAGAACCGCGAGATCGAGCGGAGGGTTGGCGACGAGGGCTCGGCTGGCGAGCGGGCGCTGCAGGAGGCGCGCCGCTGGCGCGAGCGCATCGAGGCCGACACCGGCATGGAGATCACGCTCTTCGTCACCGATCGCTTCTACGGTTTCGTGGACGGGCTGTTGCGCGAGGTGGTACAGAGCCCGCCCCGCGCCGACGCGCGCGCCGTATCCGACCGCATCGATTCCGTGCTGGCCCACCGCTTCTTCGGCCTGCCCTTCTTCCTGGCCACCATGTACTTCATTTTCTGGCTGACCTTCACCGTGGGCGAGTATCCCATGGGCTGGATCGAGAGCGCCGTCGCTCTGCTGGGCGCCGCTCTGTCCTCGCTCTGGCCGGCCGGCACAGAGTCGGCGCTGCACTCCCTGCTGGTCGACGGCGTGATCGCCGGCGTGGGCGGGGTGATGGTATTTCTGCCCAATATCCTGCTGCTGTTTCTGGGGCTGGCCGTGCTGGAAGACACCGGTTACCTGGCCCGCGTGGCCTTTCTGGTCGACCGCTTCATGCACCGCTTCGGGCTGCACGGCAAGAGCTTCATCCCCATGCTCACCGGTTTCGGTTGCTCTATCCCGGGCATCATGGCCACCCGCACCCTGGAGAACGAGCGCGACCGGCTGACCACCATGCTGGTGCTGCCGCTGATGTCGTGCGGGGCGCGGCTGCCCATCTGGATGCTGCTCATCCCGGCCTTCTTCGCCCCCTGGCTGCGCGCCCCGGCGCTCTGGTTCATCTATATGTTCGGCATCGCGCTGGCGCTGGGCCTGGCGCTTGCCCTGCGCAAGACCGTGCTGCGGGGAGAGGACGCCCCCTTTGTCATGGAGCTTCCGCCCTACCGGTTGCCCACCCCCAGGGGGGTGCTTATCAAGATGTTCGAGAGCGGCTGGCTGTACCTGCGCAAGGCCGGCACCGTCATCCTGGCCCTGTCCATCCTGATGTGGCTCTGTACCGCCTATCCGAAGATGGACGAGGCCGAGCTCGGGCAGGCCGTCGCCTCGGCGCAGAAGACCGGCAGCAGCGGCGAGTCCACACCGGGGCAGGTCGAGAACCTGCAGGCCGCGCTTCAGCTGCGCCACTCCATCGCCGGACGGGTGGGCGGAACGTTCGAGCCCCTCTTCAGACCCCTGGGATTCGACTGGAAGATCGTCACCGGAATGATCGGCGCCTTTGCCGCCAAGGAGGTTTTCGTCAGCCAGATGGGCATCGTCTACGCGCTGGGAGAGACCGGCGCTGAGGACGGAGGCCTGCGCGAGGCCTTGCGGCGGGACTACTCGCCGCTTACCGGGCTCTCGCTCATGCTCTTCCTTTTAATAGCCACGCCCTGCATGGCCACCATCGCGGTTACCCGCCGCGAGTCGGGAAGCTGGAAGTGGGCCCTTCTACAGCTGGGCGGTCTGACCGTCGTGGCCTACCTGATCTCGCTGGTCGTCTTTCAGGTGGGCCGACTCTTCTTCTGAGGAGGCGTAGAGAATGGAAGCCCTGGTCGTCGCCATCGTCGTTTTCACCGCGCTATACGCGCTGGTCCGGCGCTTGCGGATGGCGTTCGGGGCCGCGTCGTCCGCGGGAGAGGGGAGACCGCCCGCCTGCGGCTGCTGCTGCCAGGAATGCGGTGCGGCTTGCCCGGCTCTTCGAACCCACGACCGGCGGCATCATCGCGCCAAACATCCGAAACACCTCGTTCAACCGGAGCGCTCCCGACAATTCAACGTGGTTGAGCAGCGAGGGGAGCACGAGCCGGTGACCACGATACACAGTTGCACTAAAAGCGAGGTCGCGATCTTCGGGGCGCCCGCCAGCGATCGATCCGGTGATTTCGGTTCCCCGATTTCTACAGGATAGCCATCGGTGGGCATGGCCGAGGTCAGGGCCGGTCGCCGGAGCCTTGTCGTGCCGGAGTTCGACGAGAAAGAGCACACCTTTACCGCGACGCTTCGCCCGGTACCGTCGATTTCTCGGCGGTCACCGAGTTCGAGAATGCCTGTCGCGACTGGGGCCGGGACGGCGACTTGCCCACCATGGGCCTCGGCCGCGCCTTTGTCGACGGCGCCATCAGCGGCGTGATCCTGACTCGGTTCCCATGCAACGGGTACTGACGGCGGTGGCACACCGCGGTGAACTGGCGTAGTCTCTCGGCCAACCGGTGCGTATTATTCTTACATGCAATTTCTCGCCTTGGTCGAGCTATAGCGGGGGCGGGCAGCGCTCCACTTACGAGCTTGCCACGGCGCTGGCACAGCGCGGACACGAGGTCGATGCGGTCTTCACCCGCCCTCCGTGGGAGCGGGTGCGCGCGCCCGAGGGTCTGCCCTTCCGGATTCACTGGGCGCAGCTGTGGGCGCGCAGGAGCGCCTCGGGCGCGATACTGCGGCCGCTGACGACCCTGACGGTGGCACGGACGGTTCAGCGGTTGCTGAACCGGGAGGCGGCGCGTGTTCGCACCGGTGGCGAGGGGGGCCCTTTCGGTCGCTCCGGCGGCGAGGAGGCTACGGTCGTTCACGCCAATGGCGAGGAAGGGGCGCTGATTCCGCGATTGCGCGCTGCATATCGGCCGCATCGATTCGCCTTTGTCGTCACGCCGCGCTATCCCTCCTTTCCCGAGGCCATGCGCGACGGCAGCTGGCGCCAAAGCCCGAGACGTATGGGACTGCTCATCCGCTCGTCGCGCTACCTAATTCTCTGGTCCGCGCTCCGCAACGCGGACGCGTGGTGCCCGACCAGTCAGGCATCGGCGAACGCGGTGCAGCGCGCGTATGGGCTCGAGCTCGAGCGTTGCCAGGTGATTCCCAATGGCGTCGCCGGGGAGTTTCTATCCGTACAACGGGATTCGCGGGCGGTTACCGGTCCTCTTGTGTTCTTCGGCCGGATGGTGAGAGAAAAAGGGTTGCATACGCTGGTCGAGGCGTTGGGTTTGATGGGCGTATCGGCTCCGGAATGCTGTTTCGTAGGCAGCGGGCCGCTGAAGGATACCGTCGGTAACCGCCTGCGCCAGCTGGGGCTTGCCGAGCGCGTCCGCTTCGAGCCCTGGCTCGACCCGTCGGCGCTCGCCGCCCTGCTGTCGAGGGCCGCGCTGGCCGTGCTGCCTTCCATGGAGGAAAGCTTCGGCAACGCCATGGCCGAGGCGATGGCCGCCGGGGTGCCGCTGGTCACCACGCGGGTAGGCTCCATTCCCGAGCTGGTCGGCGACGATGGCAATGCTCTGCTGGTGCCGCCCGAGGATCCATCGGCGCTGGCGGATGCCATCACCGCCTTGATTCGAGATCCCGAAGTGGCCGAACGGATGGCGGCCGCGGGCCGGAAACGGGTACGCGAGACCTTTACCTGGGATCGCGTGGCGTCGCGGTACGAACAGCTTTACGCTGACCTGAGCAGATGAATCCTACAGGTAATACCGAGGCCGAAATCGAACGCGACGCGCGGGACCTGCATCGTGGCGTGGCGGTCAACTTTTTGGGTTACCTGATCAAGCTCTCTCATCCCCTGCTGCTGGTACTGGTCGTACGCGCGTACGGCGCCGAGCGGTTCGGGCTTTTCACCTTTGCGCAGGCCATCGTGCTGTTCGCCGCTCGCTTGGCCATCCTCGGGCTGGACAAGGGGCTGCTCTGGTGGGTGCCGGGGCGGGCGCGCGAGCAATCCGGCCTGCGCGGCGCGCTGCTGCTCGCCAGCGGGCTCGCCGTCACGATCAGCGGCCTGCTGCTCTTGTTAGGCAGCCCCCAGATACTGGAGCTGTTCGGCGCCGATCCGGCCGTATCGCAGCCGGCGCGCCTGATGGTCCTGGCAATCGTCGTCATCATCTGGAGCGATCTATTCGTGCACGCGGCCATGGGCTTACGCAGGATGGAGCCGATGGTCTTCATCAAGGAGACGCTGGTCCCGATCAGCTTGGTGGTGCTGGCGCTGGTAGGGTACGCGCTGGACCTGTTGGAGCTGGGGCTGCCGATCGCCTTCTTGCTCTCGCAGATCATCGGCGCCGTCGCCGCCTACGTGGTGCTGGCACGCTCCTGGGGCGGTTCGCCGCTCAGGGACACGGGCGAGTTCAGGCCTCCTCGCGAGCTGGTCCGCTACGCCATTCCCATGTGGCTCGCCGAGTTGAGCAACTCCTTTCTGCAGCGCATGGACACCTACGCCGTAACCCTGATCACCGGAGACTTCGCGCTGGTCGGCATCTACGCGGTGGTGCTGACCTTCGCCAACGCCGTACGGGCCATTCGTCGCTCCTTTGACCCCATCGTGCTGGCGATCGTGGCCGAGGTCGGGCGCGCACGAGCGCGCGAGCGGCTGAAAGCCGCCTTCTCCTCGTCGACCTTTCTCGTTTCTCTCACTCAGGTGCCCGTGTTCGTCTTTATGCTGGTCTTCAGTGAGGATCTCATGTGGCTATACGGCGAGGGCTTTACCGCTGGTGCGCGTCCGCTGGTAGTGCTGTGCGGCTTCTGGCTCATCGTCAGCCCCGCCAATCTGGCCGGCATCGTGGTTTCGGCTTGCGGTTACAGCCGCCTGTCGTTGTATACGGTTCTTCTCGCTATCGCGGTCCAGGGCGTATTCTTGCTGGTACTGGTCCCTCGCTTCGGGATCACCGGCGCGGCCTTTGCGGTGGGATTCGGTTATCTGGCCCAGGGCGGTTTGGCGATGCTGCAAATGCGCCGGGTCACAGGCGGCTGGAATTTCGACGGGCGGGTGCTCGCCGCGCTGGTTCTCGGCGTCGTCTCGGTGGGCGGTATGGCGCTGACCGCGGGCGGTCTCTCCCTTCTGCCCCCGAACGCCTATCCGGCGCTGGTGAACCGCGTCGTGACCTTTGCGGTGTTCTTGGCCATTTACGGTTTGGGGACCCATCGCTTCTGGAAAGCCGGCATGATGCGAAAGCCAGAGGCGAGATGAGCGAGGCAAAAATGCGCGGAACGGTTTGCATAGTCGGACATCACGAGCTCGACTATCCGCGCAATCGATCGATCCAGGCGTGGATGCGCGAGGAGGGTTTCGAGCTCGTATTATGTCACCATCGCGCCCCTTTTCCCTGGCGTACGCTCTTGCTGGTGGCCTCGTATTTGAAGGTGGCGCATCGTATACACGCTGTATTCGTCACCGAGGGCGGACATCCGCACGTGCCCTATCTCAAAGCGGCAACCTGGCTGACACGGCGTCCGCTCATCTTCGACCCGTTCCTTTCGCGCTATAACACCCGGGTGGAGGATCGCGGGCTGTACGCGCCGAACAGTCCGCAAGCCTACCGGGCGGCGTGGCAGGATTGGGCCGCCTGCCACGCGGCCGACCTGTTGGTTTTCGATACCGAAGCGCACCGGGACTATTTCTTCAGCCGCTACGGGCTAAAAAAACCGGCCTGGGTGATCGAGGTCGGCGTAGACGAGGAGATCTTTCGCCCCGCTCCGAACGAGGCGGCGGGCGAGCCGGTTATCGAGGCCGATGCGGACAGAGGCTTCGATGTGCTCTTTTACGGGACCTTCATACCGCTGCACGGCGCCGAGTACATCGTTCAAGCCGCGGATCGCTTGCGAGACCGGAAGGAGATCCGTTTCACCATGATCGGCCATGGGCAGACTTTCTCGGAGGTGCGCGCGCGCGCCGAGCGACTTCGCGTCCCGAATCTCTGCTTTCTGGACCCGATGCCGGAGCCGCAGCTGGCCGAGCGAATCCAACGCGCCGATCTGTGTCTGGGTATCTTCGGCGAAGGCGAGAAGTCCGAGCGGGTGGTGCCGAACAAGGTCGTACAATGCGCGGCCGCGGCCAAGGCGATCATCACGCGGAGCTCTCGGGCCGTCGGCCAGTACTTCGTTCACAATCGGAGCGCCTTTTTGGTCGAGGCGGCGGACGGTGCGGCGATCGCCGAGGCCGTGGTAACGCTAGGGGCCGACGCCGACCTGAGAGCCCGTCTTGGCCGCGGCGCGCGCGTGGTGTTCGAAAACCATTTTTCCTCTCGAGCCCAACGGCCCAAAGTACGCGCCATGCTCGAGGCAGCGCTAAGGCGGTGAAAGGCGACTTTCCCGGGCCAAGACCCAGACGCGGGCGCCGGTACTGCCGTGAATACGGATGGGTCGTGCGCCCAGAAGGCGCGCCCAGGAGGGCAGTAGCGGCTGGGCGGGCAATACCAGGCGGTAACCGGGCAACCGGTCGGCCAGCGCCGCGCGAAAGAAAGCCACGGCGTCGGAGTCGGCCAGACTGCGCTGGTCCCGGAGCGATGCCGCCTGACCGCTGCTGTGCTCGCGCGGAAGGTAACGCACGGCATAGCTCTCCGGGATCACAAGAAAGTCCGGGGCCCGTTCCCGGACGCGGCCGTAGGGCGCCCGGAGGTGCTCGACGCCGGGTAGCTTGATATCGCGCTTGCCCACGTGCCGCACCCGGTAACGGTCGCCCTGAAAACGGGGTTGGTAGACGAGCGGGCCGTAGGTCTCTACACGTGCATCGGGCGGTAGCTCGGCAAGAAAGGTCTCCACCTGACGCCGCGCATCGCCGAACTGGGTCAATATCAGGGTCAGACAGCGGAATCCCGCGCAGACGAGTAGAGCGATCAAAAGCGCGTACGCGACCCGTAAGCCGCGTGCGCCCCCGATCTTTTGCCCGGCCGCGCACAGCTTGTCGCCGGCAACGCCTCCGTACACCGACAGCAAAAAGCCCAGCGGTAGCAGGAAGCGCTGCCCGGCGCGTCCCACCACCAAGGTAAAGGTCAGCAGGCTGCTCAATGCCGCGACCAGCGGGAGCATGGCGAGCGCTCGGTCGGGCCGCAACAGGCAGAGAACAACGCCCGTCCAGGCGCCGGCGACCAGCGGCCAGGGCCAGAAGTACTCCGCCTGTAACAGCGCCGCGTCGCCTAGGTTCGCCGCCAGGCCGACGATTCCGGACTGGTAGGCGCGCCAGCTTTGACTGTTTTCGCCGGTGAGCATGCCGAGGCGGGCGGCAAACCCGGTAGGGTTCAACAGCCCGCCACCGAGCAGGCCGAGAGCGAGCGCGCCGGTGCCGGCGCCGAGCGCCAGATTGCGAAAGTGGCCCGGGGCTGCCGGCTTGTCTTTACGCAACAGGGGCAGAACTACCAGGTAGATCGGCGCGGTCAGCGTAAAGGCGGCGTAGGCCTGGTCCTTGGTAGCAACGGCGGCGGCCGCAAATAGTGAGAACAGTAAAAAGTCGCGCCTCCTGCCCTGCTCGACGATCGCCCAGAGTCGATCGAGCGCCAGCGCGATCCACATCAGCGCCGGCCCGTCGAGATTGCTGGTGCGACCGTAGTAGCTGAACGAGAGGCAGGTGACGGCGTATAGCGCGCACAGACGCCCGGCGCGGATCGATGCTATCCGACGCGCCATGCGTGCTAGAATCAGCACGGCCAGGCAAGCAAAGGCGATAGAGATTAACTTCGCGACCGCCGACACGCCGGTCATCACCTCGATCGAGAGGATCTGCCGCTCGATAATCCCGTACTGCCAGGACGACGCCCGGAAGACCCCGAGCAATAGAAAAGGCAGGCTGCCAACCGCCACGATAACGTAGTGTAGCAAAGGATAGCGGTGCCCCTGTCCCGGCGTCAGATTGAACTTGAGTCCACCGAAGAGATCGCGAGGCGCGATACCGTCGTTTTCCCATCCGAAAGAGCTCGGTAGGTCCCAGGCGGCGGCGAGTAGCTGCGCACAGGCGAAGATCACCACGATTCGCCCCACAACCCGGTCTTCTCGCAGCAGCTTGAGCACGGTTCGACCGTTGGGCCTAAGCGTCGTCGACCAGCTGTAAAATCGACAGCAGTCGGTCGGCCACGGCGCTCCAGGTATGACTCTCGGCGTTCTGACGGGCCCGCCGCCCCATGCGGGCCAGACGTTCCGGATCGAGTAGCAGTTTGGTTAAAACATCCGCCAGCGCTTCCGGATCGGAAGCCGGGACGATCTCTCCGCTTTCGCCCGGTACTATCGCATCGGGCATACCGCCCGAGCCGGTGGTAACGACCGGGGTCGCGCAGGCTTGAGCCTCGAGCAACACCATTCCGAAGCCCTCCACATCGCCCCGTTGGTCATCGATCCGGCTGACCAGTACGAATAGATCCGCAGCCGAATATAGGCTCGGCAGCTCCTCTTCCGCAACTCGTCCGAGAAAGCGTACGCAGCCCGCCACGCCGAGCCGCCTGGCTTGCGTTTCGAGCCGCGGGCGGTCGGGCCCTTCACCCGCGACGAGATAGCGTAGATTCGGAAAGCGCGTTCGCAGCCTCGGTAGAGCTTCGATCACGGTATCGATGCCCTTGCGGGGAACCAGACGGGAAACGGTCAACAGGCAAGGCGACGCGACCTGGTCGCGATAATGCTCCATCTCCCCGGCCGAGCGTCGGGGCCGAAAGCGCGTAACATCCACACCCGGATGTAGAACCGCAACCCGTTGTGGAAAAGCGCCCGCCCGTACGGCGAGCGTTGAAGTGTGAGCGCTGTTGACGAGCACGCGGGTGGCCGCCCGTAGCACCCGGGAACGCACCAGCGCATTGAGTCGCCTCGGCAAGACGCTCTTCGCGGCGGGCATTAACTCGTTACCGTGACCCACGATCGCCAGCGGTCGACCTCCGAGCGCGGCGGGGCGGATGGCGGGGACGATGGCGGAAGTCCACTGCATGCATAAGATCGCACGGACGGTGTCGAGTCGCGGCCATAACGCTTTGGCCAGCCCGAGCTCGCGTGCCGGCCAGCCCGGATAGCGTACGACCCGGTAGTTGGCCTGGTTGTCGTGAGCGTCGGCACCGGGCAGCGCCGGCGCGAATACGGTAAGCCGTGGCCATCTGGCGCTCAGCGCCCGCGCGAGGTCTTCGCTGAATCGCTCGATCCCGCCCAGAGCCGGTGGGAAGTTTTGTGTCGCGATGACTAGATGGTCGTTCGCGCTTCCGGGATATTTATTGTTTCTATTCACCTTACTCGTCGATCCCTTTTTCGGGATCCTGTCTTCCGGTTTGGTTACCTTCTTCACGGGGAGAGCATAACGCAGTTTACGAACTGGAGAAAAGATGATGCGAACAGAAGACAGAGGGGATCCGATATCGCCCGACGCTACCAGGGTCTACAGACACGGTTCCGCGCAGGTTTCGGTAGAGTAGTCGCACCAGCGGCTCTCGCATTCATCGAACCGCCGACAGGGCCGAGCTCGCCGCAGGTGGGCGGCATTTCTTGCGAGCCCGCGTATAGCGAGACCACCGCCTGGCAGAAGGTCATGCTGGCGAAATCCGGCGGGGCGAGCTCGCTGGTGCGGCCGAGCTCGGCCGCGGCCAAGCGGATGACGTTGCCCAGCGAGCTATCCGCTGCCAGCGTATCGAACTGCCGGACGACCATTCGCGCGCCCGACAGCGCTTCGTTGCGTACCTGGCCGGCGACGGCCAAACGGAAGGGATCGTTAGCTACCGCGGCCCCCGCCGCCTGGCGCTGGGCCAGGGTATAGGCGATGTCACAACGGGTGAGCTCCAGGGCATCGAGCGCGCTCTGCACGACGTCCTGCTCGCCCACGTCCAGATCCGGGATGGCCAGACAGAGGCACGCTTCGGGCAAACAGTACGCTTCGCCGATGCCCGTTACCAGCGCGCAGCGCTCGCCTCCCGGGCAGGGGTCCTGCGCCGCGGGATCGCAGGATACGCTGCAGAAACCCGGCATGTCATCGGCCGCATCGGTCAGGCAGACATCGGCTGTGACGTCGCATCCGGTATCTTGTCCTGAAACCGGACAGGGACGCCCTAACACCGTGCCGGGTACCACCAGCCGACCGCAGCTTTCCACTCCGCCTAAATCGGGCTCGGCCCGGCCATCGTCCGAACGCCCGAAACAGGCCGACAGGCAGATCAGAGCGAAATAGCCCCTCTTTTCTATGTACCTCAAGGTCATCGATCTAGACCGCCCCGCGTTGCCGTATATACTGCCGACCTCCGTAACCTACCTCGAGATCCCCTCCGGCGCAGCCACCCCCGGTCTCTCTCGCCCCTCTCTTCGAGACCGTGTGCCTCCTTAGCGGGAAGCGACTTGATGACGGTGATCAGGATGTCTTCGTCGCTATGGGCGGCTCCCTGCGAGGTAATGCCCCGGCCGACCATCCAGACCAACAACGGCAGCCCGAGCCATATGGCATTTTTATGTTCTGCCCTGCCGTACTCACGGGCCTAAAACGAAACCGCTAGCTGGGCTCTGACGCCTCTGATATCCGAACCGGTAATCTTTTTGGCGGTACGGACGTATAGGCCTTCCAACTTGACCGCGAGAAACGGCGAAGGACGAAGATTCAGTCCGCCTACAAAGATGACGGCCTCGCTGTCCGGAATCGTATCGTTGTAAAGGTAGTACTCGCTCATGAGATATGGCAACACGCTGAGCGGAGCGATCCATTCATCCAGTGGAAGCCGGTAGGCGAGAAGCAGGTAGCCGCCGTGATTGATATGGCTGGGCGAATAATACTCATCGGTAAAGGATAAACCTGTCAATATAAGGGTCTCCATGTCGATGAGCGTGGGATGCGTATAGTCGACATAACGGTAGATGTACTCCGCCTGCAACCGAAAGTCGTATAATTCCAGCAGAAAGTCGTTCGCGATCGCGTATTCGTGGTACGACTCGGTCTCCTCGACCTCGGCCCAGAACTGTTTTTCGTGCTCCTCGGTACCCGGGGAGATCCCGGCCACGCCGATCGATTTCTTGATGTCGGCGTACTGGTCGTAGTAGCCGTAGCTACCGAACGCCACGCTGACCTCCGGTCCCTCGTAGGTCAGCTTGAGACGAACCCCGACTCCCTTGTTCTCGTTGAGGTCCAGGACGCTTTCCGTGGGTCCGCGGCCGTTGGACACGGTGGCGGCATAGTCGAAAAAGACCCGGGTCGAGGGAAAAAAGCGTCCGTAGACCTGAAGACCGGTTTGCGCCCAGGGAACCAGTTGATCGCGCTGTACATAGGGCAGGTTGATCGGGATCACGACCGGAGAGCCGTGATCGATGTTCCAGATGCCGTAAGGGGTAAGAAAGCGTCCGGCCAGCAGATTGAAGGAGTCATGGGGTTCGTACTTGAGGTGCGCGCGCTCGATGATCACGCTGCCGTAGCGAAGCCCCTCTCCCGAAGTCGAGCGACTGGCTGGATCAACCATGGTGGTGTCCACCCGTTCGTACTGGTCGCCGGGCAGCCCCTTGATGCCGTAACTCGTTTCCTGCCCGAGAGGCAGGAAGCTGAATCGAATCTCAGCCAGCAGCCCCAGGCTGTCGGTCATCTGACTAGCGATATAGAGGTGTAGGTTGGAATAAAAGGTGCTCTTGTCCGACCGATAGAGCGCCAGCACGGAATCTTCTTTGTAGAAGTTGCGGGCGAAGTTTAGATCAAAGAAGCCGTAGACGCGGAGAAGTTTGTTGACCTCGGTATCGATCTCCATCATCTCTTCTAACTCGTCGGCCTCGTTTTCTTTCCGCAAAGTCTTTATCTCTTGGCGCAGCTCCTCGACGTTCTGTTGGGTGGCCCGGTCGCGTTCATCGAGCTCTCGTACCTTCTCTCGGAGCGCCTCCAGCGTCTGGCCCTCTTCCGAGGCGGCGGGCGCTTGCGTTCGGATTTCCGTCTCCGCATCGGAACCGGGGTCGTCAGGTGACGCCGCGTCCGATTCCGGTGAGGCCGGCGGGACCGGCTGGGCGGCGGTTGCCAGGGGCCAGCAGAGCGCGGCGAGCGCCCAGACGAAACAGACCGTTTTCGCTACCTCTTTTCGGAACCTATTCGGCTTGTGTTTTATTACGCCGCGCATGGGATCTCTTTTCCGAGCGGAATCGGTCCGCCGCCATGGGCTTGTTCGATAAGGGCCAAGTTACAGGCAGGTACAAATACCGTACTCGTCCGCCGGTCCGGCTTCGGCCTCCGAAAGACACAGCACGGCTTCCATCGCCTCGTATTGACAGTCGCAGCATAGATATTGCGCCGGACAGCTGTCGGCCGCGCAATTGGTAAAGGTGCAGTACCCCGTGCTCGAAAGCGGATTGACCGCACAGAAGTCGGCCTGAAATCTCTCGCATTGAGCGTCCTCGGTGCACGGTTCACCGAGCCCCGGCGGTCGGTTGTCGTCCACATCCTCGGCTCCAGCATCGTCGTCGCTTCCAGAGTCGGTAGTCGCGCCGGCGTCCGGTCGGTCGCCCGCGCCGCCGTCGGCGACCGGTTGTTTGTCGCACACCCGAAGTCGGGGCAAGTAACGGTACCCGGCCGGGCAGCGGTCGTCGTCACCAGGAACACAGCCTTCGAGCACCGAAAAAATCAGCAGCAATAAAACAGGGAGCTTCGTCATGGTTCTAGATTCCCGGAGTCGAGCTGGTCAGGGGGTTGTTCTGTTTGCGCTTTGCGGAATGACGATAGCACATAGCAACCCCCGCCGGAAACCGGATCCTGGTCAGTCGATGGCCGAAGATATCGCGGCCGCTTCTAAAGGTTGCGGTTCGAGTAGCCAGCAAATCCGCGCTTCCCCGAAAAACCGATCGATCGAGGTTGACACGCGTCGTCCGACAAGAGACCTGTTCCTCCCGTCATAACCGGTTGCGGTTGTCGGGCGTCATCGAAGCGGCTGACAGAATGGGGTATCATCACGCCCCGTGACCCAGGAACCGATCATCAGAACCTATAAACCGCCGGACCGGGAGGCGGTTCGTGGGATCTGCCGCCGGACCGGGCTCAAGGGGGATCCGGTCTGGCGTTACTTCGAGGGCGAGGAGGTGCTGACCACCATCCTCGCCGACTACTACCTGGATCACGGGGCCGAGGAACGCTACAAGGTCTACTGAAGTTACCCCGATTACTGCGCGGTTGGTTTCCTGTCCATGTCTCGACGACTCAATCCCGTTCCCTGGTTCGTCTTGTGCTGCTGGCTCGCCCAGGGGGCCAGCGCCCAGCAACAATTCCCGGATCGGCAACAGGAGGTGGGGAGCCATCTCTCCCTTGCACTGGTCACCGTGGGACCGGGGGACGATATCCAGAACTATTTCGGGCATAACGCCTTGATGTTGACGAACCGAAGGCTACAGGTCTCATGGGTGGTCAACTACGGGACGTTCGCCTTTGATCGGCGTATGTTGCCCGAATTCATCCAGGGTAGGCTGCGCTTCTGGGTCAGCATCGCGCCGGCCGAGGAGACCTTTCGTCGGTATATCGAGGCCAATCGGTCGGTGAGGCTGCAGGAGCTGAATTTCGACGCCCGGCAGACCCGGATGGTGGCGACCCGGTTATTTCACGACGTTCAACCGCAGAACCGTTTCTACCTTTACCATCACTATTACGACAACTGCTCGACACGCTTGCGGGATATCATCAACGACGCGGTCGAGGGGCAACTCGAACGGGCCTGTTCCGGGCCGGGTCGCCTCGATCTACGGCAACATACGCGGCGCCACGCGCAGGTCGCTCCGTCCGCGGCGCTGGTGATGGATTTCCTGCTTAATGACCAGGTGGACCGGCCGGTCACCCGGTGCGACGAGACGTTTCTTCCGGCCGAGCTGGAGAAACAGGTCGCGGCCTTGACCTATCGCAATCAGCAGGGAAAGAGCCTTCCGCTGGTGACCAGGTCAACGACGGTATTCGAGGCCGCTGGCCGCGAGTCGGTTCCCGATCGACCGCGGCCAATCTGGCCCTGGACCCTTTTTATCGGACTACTGGTCGGCTCGGTGGCAATCGTTCTCGGCTATCTGGTCCGCACCGGCCGCGGGGCGCTGCCGCGGTTTGGCTTCGGGTTGCTCCACATTGCCGTGGGGCTGATTTTCGGGCTTTCGGGCGCGGTGCTCTTCTATATGGCTAGCTTTACCGATCACCTGGTAACGCAGCGGAACGAGAATCTGTTCCTGGCCAATCCGGTGACCTTGCTGGCGTTTCCGCTGGGTTTTTTCCTCGCTCTGGGCCGCGCCTGGGCCTTTCGCTGGATGCGGTACGCCTTTCTATTCTTGGCGGCGAGCTCGGGGATACTGCTGTTGCTGAAGGCGCTGCCCGACTTCGATCAGGATACGCTCTTGCCGATGGCTCTGCTTCTCCCGGTCAATTTCGGCCTGGCCTTTGCCCACTGGATCGCGAACGGACGACGAATGAGATAATTCGTTTTTTCGCCTGGCCGAAACGATTTTGGTGGCACGCCGGCCGGTCTCTCCGCTACCCATCTATTTCAGATATGAAGAGAGCGTTTTCGAAGTACTCTGTCGTAACGACTGCCGCGATGCTACTGGCCTGTGCGCAACAGGTGCCGACCTACCTGGGATCCTACCAGGGCAAGAACTACTGCGCCGAGGTGAAGCGTGACCGGACGGCGACCCTTTCCGAGCAATTGGCGCCAGAAATTGCTCAAGCTTACGACTGACTTCAGGGGGGCAAACCAGCGCATGCACAACAAGAATCTGATGGTGGACGGTAAGGTCGCGATTACCGGAGGTCGCAACCGCCGACGAGTATTTCGATTACGATCACGAGTATAATTTCCGCGACAGGGATGTGCTTCTGATCGGCGGGGTGGAGGGTTGTACTACGGTATCGCGAGAATCTTCGCCTTAGGAGGCACCGCAAAATAAACGATCCGGTTGCGGCCGCGTGGGCGGGCG